>NZ_JAMXAY010000071.1 GCF_025460835.1 Parapedobacter soli
CATTTATTTAATAATCAAAATGTTATAATTTATCAGCAGACCCTAGCTAATTTTCGGGGAGATTACAACTACAGTAAAAGTTTCCGTTTTTCCCATGGCTAAGTGGTAATGTAAAATACCGATATTAACCGTATCCAGTTGGACAGAGGCAACCCGCTTAAGAGAACCGATTGCAACCGTGTAGATTGTGAAGAAATTGCGAGCCGTGGTAAGCTCATATAGCGTTTTTTCTGAATGCTTTCGGTGACATGCCGAATTTTGCCGAGAACACCCTGGAAAAATAATACGGCGATTCAAAACCGGTGTGATACCCGATTTCCTTGATGGTTAAATGGGTGTTTCCCAATAATTCCGATGCTTTATCGAGACGTAGATCAAGGTGGTATTGATTCGGCGACTTCCCCATAAGCCGCTTGAACGACTTCCGGAATTTGGAATAACTGATCGGGAATTTTTGAACAAGCGCTTCGATATTGATGTTTTCTGACAACCTGTTTTGCAGTATGAAGGCAGCCTGTGAAACCCAGACCGATTCGGAATCATCTTTTGGGCTGGAGGTTAGGTTGATTCGGTTCAATAACCCCAAAATAGACAATGTAATGCCGGATACGATTTGACTGTACCCCATTTCCGCTTGTGAAACCGCAGCTAATAAATTGGTAAAAGCAACTAAAAGGTCTTTGTTGAGTCCTGTTTTTACAATCGGATTTTTGGGGGTAAAGAATTGCTCCATGATTTGTGCTGGATATGAACCCTGGAATCCCACCCAGTATTCTTCCCAACCAATGTTCCGATTAGGCTTGTATCGGTGCCACACACCCGGGTAAAGGAGGAAGCAAGTACCCGCTTCGATGATCTGAGGTGTTGTTTCTGCCGACTCGAACACGCCGCTACCACTAGAGATGAAAACAACGTAATATCCGTCTAATATGCGACCCTTGTTCCAGGAAAAGACATGGTCGGCCGGATGTTCAGTTGCTGACGGATAGTGTATGTTTTTCGGTGTTCTGCAATAGCCCACCGTATTGACATAAAACCCCCACTCTTTATCTATTTTACTTATATGAAGGTATTTATGGTAATTATCCATGGATTATTAATCAAATTGGTTCTCCAAATATAGACTGTAAATATCAAAAAGTGCAAATAAATATTTGGTTTAGTTATTTTTTTGCTCACGCAACCTGTGTAGCTTTGTTCATCGATTTGCATATTGAAACGTAACGAGCAATAAAGTGTCGGGATTTATGAGCCGGATTCAACATGTTTTTTAGCGCATATTAAACAAGTGAGCTAACATCAATTACGTATTGACCAAATTAAAAACTAAACAAGAATGAACAAGTATTCTGTCCAGGGGAGAGAGATTGTGAAGAGTCCGGTAACCAATGTTTCCAATTCTCTGGCGGGCAGGCTGCCGGAATTTGACTCCGAATAAACGTTGAGTGGATGATGCTTTTAACAAGGAAATGTTGAAGCGCTATCTGTTGGGTAACGATCAGGTTCGGTCAGTTTTATATTAATTTTCAGATAAATAATTCAATTATGATAACCAGACGAAATTTCATTCAGCAATCGGCAATGGCGGGCATCGCCATTGGACTACCGAACTCCTTAGCTGCTTTTACAAAGGATGACACTTTTGTTTTCCAATCTCGGTACTTCAAAATCCAATTAAGAAAGGATTACCCCATATTTAATTTTTTCTCGACAGACAGTTTGGGCGAGGGTATGCTATCGGTCAACACCATTCTGGAAACGGATTCGCCTGAGGATAACGTCTATGAAGCTCGTATTGAGCGGGATAACATCGCCTATTTCTCAAAAACTAAACGGTCGGATATTCCCTTATGGAAGTGTAGTGTATCGCCCCGGTCGTTTTCGTTGCAGACACACTGGAACGAAAACAACGAATATGCTTTGCCGTTTACCATTACCTTTGCACAGAAGATAAACCATTGTACGGTTCTAGGGGTAATGGAAGAAAAAAATGTAATGAAATTTCCCTGCGTATTGCATTTTCCGGGCATGGGAAGTTTCCGGGTATACTGTGACGATCCTTCCGTCACGCTATCATATGATGCAGACAGAAACACCGGCAATCCTTTTGTAAAGCTCTCTTTTCCTGCTGCGGACGAACGCCATAAAAAACTTACCTACTTTTTCGAATCGGTTGCGATCTACCCCGAACTTGATTATATCAGTGATGACAAGCGGTTCGATGGATTCAGGCGTAACTTCATTAATATTTTCCAAATGAATCCGCGGATATATTCCCTGGCAAATAATTCTGCCAGTGATGCCTGTACCTTTACGCTCTATTTATATGCAGAAATGGCACAGTATACCCCGGAACTGGCGAAAGGGCTGTCGGCGATGGATCTGGTGCGTAATACCTTAGACCGATATTTCGGCGGAATGAAAGGTTATGGTGAGGTGGGATATATAAATCCGGCAGGAGGATGGCAAAGTGAGTATGATTCCTGTGATACTGCGCCTTCTGTCATCATGGCCGCCTGCAATTATGTGCTACATACAAAAGACTTGGATTGGGGTCGGGCAAATTATAAGCATATCCGAGGGTGGGCAGCCAAAATGATCGCTACCGATAGAAATAAGGATGGAATCATAGAGTATGGGCTATCCGGCAATTCGGGCAGTTGGGATGGTGTAAAGCGGCCTGCAAACTGGTGGGATACCATTGGTTTCGGACACGATGATGCGTATTCAAATGCACTGGCATATCGTTCCTGTTTATTGTTGGCAAAGCTTGCGCAGCTTTTAGAAAAGACAGCGGACGATCAGTATTTCCGCGCTTTTGCGGCTAATCTTAAAGCGAATTATTTTAACAACTTCTATAACGCGGAAACCGGTGTGCTGGCAGGATGGCGAAGTGAGGACGGCCGTTTGCATGACTACTATTTTGTTTTTGTAAACAGTGTAGCAATCAGTTACGGGCTTATTGAAGAAAAGAAAGCGGCAGCAATCATGAGACGGATACTAGATAAAATGAAAACCGTCGGGTTTACGGATTTCAGGTTAGGGCTACCTGGGAATTTATTACCCATTCCAAAGGAGGATTACACAGATATCGAGGAGCGGTATGGGTATGGAGCCTTTCAGGTTTACGAAAATGGCGGTGCAACAGGTTGCTACGCCTATTTTACGGTTCATGCACTTTATAAGCTGGGTATGAATAGGGAAGCAGAAATGATTTTGATGCCTATGCTGGAAAGTTACAAAAACGGCGATTTCCAGGGACATTGCCCGGGCAGTGATAAGACCAAGGATTGGAAATCATGGAATGGGGAGTGCTGGGGATATGAAGGCTTTCTGGTAGATAATTTCCTTACTCTACTAGCTGTATTTGATGGGAAAATAATTGATGAAAATGTATGATCAGCATCCCACCCGCAGTGATCGGGCATGAAAAGCATCCTTCCAAAGATTTTCGTCGGTATGCTAACTCACCTTGTAAAAATGAAGTAACTGCACTGACGCTAAGTGAACAAAAATGACGTTGTTCGAGTTTAAAGCTCCTGCTATCCTCTCCTTAGCTGCATTCGTTTTGACAATTGCATGTTCGTGCTCAAACAACGGAAAAAGCAAGCCCAAAGTCACCCCCGACAGCACCCGTTACACCCGTACCGTACTTGCGGAGGGTTTGGATGAGCCGATGGAGATGATTATTTTGCCTGGTAATGACGTGCTGTTCGTAGAGCGCAAGGGCGGAGTAAGGTTATACAAAGATGCCTCGAAGGAATTGCTTACGGTTGCCAACTTCGAAGTATTCAGCGGTATCGAGGACGGCGTGCTGGGGGTGGTTGCCGACCCCGGTTATGAAGATAACCATTGGTTGTATTTCTACTACGCGGTAGCGGGCGACAGTGCGGTCAACCGGCTTTCGCGTTTCGAGTTCCGCAACGATAGCCTTTACCGTTCAACGGAAACGGTGATCCTGGAGATACCCACCCAGCGTATCTACTGCTGCCATTCGGCGGGTTACCTGAAGTTTGACGCAAAGGAGAACCTGTACCTATCCACGGGCGACAACACCAATGCCGAGGAGACCGAAGGGTATACGCCGGTGGACGAGAGGCCGGGCCGCGAACTGGCGGATGACCAGGCCACGGCGGCCAATACGAACGACCTCCGTGGAAAAATCTTACGCATAAAGCCGCTGCCCCAGGGAGGGTATACCATACCCGAGGGCAACCTTTTCCCGCCGGGGACACCGAAAGCCCGTCCGGAGATCTATGCAATGGGTATGCGGAACCCGTACCGTTTCAGTATCGATGACGAAACGGGTTACCTTTACTTCGGGGACGTGGGACCGGATACGAAGGTGACGGGTGCCGACGGGGAGTTGATGAGCTACGATGAGATCAACCAGGTACGTGAACCCGGCTTTTTCGGATGGCCCTATTTCCTGGGCAATAACGATGTATTCCCGAAGTACGACTACGCAACGAAACAGGAGGGTCCGGGGAAGGACCCGGCAAAGCCATTGAACGAATCGCCGAACAATACGGGACAGAGGGAATTGCCTCCAACGCAGCCGGCGATGATCTGGTACGGTAAAAGCAACTCCAGGTATTTCCCCTTGGTGGGGAATGGCGGGGCATCCGCTATGGCGGGTCCGGTTTTTCATAGCAAACACTTTAAAAAGGCGCCCTATAAGCTGTCGGATTATTACGATGGCAAGCTGTTTATCTACGAATGGATACGGGGCTGGATCATGGCGGTGAGTTTCGATGAAGCAGGCAATTACGCGGGGATGGAGCCGTTTTTGGCGCACTGGAAATTCGATGCGCCTGTAGACATGCAATTCGCTCCGGACGGGGCTATCTACCTCCTGGAATACGGTACCAACTGGTTTTCGAAGAATAGCAACGCGCGGCTGGTCCGCATCGAATATGCTGAGGGCAACCGGAACCCCATCCCTTCCATCACCATGGATGGACAGTACGGCGCCGCACCGTTCACGGTAGGATTTTCGGCCGCAGGCACGCTGGATCATGACGGCAATGAAGGGCTGGCCTACCAGTGGACGATCGAGGGTGAACACTACGACGGGGAAGAAGTGTCACATACCTTTTCGTCCAACGGTTCCTACGAGGTCACGCTGAGAGTTACCGATGCGGAAGGCGGGCGGGGGAGCACCACGCGGAATGTTTATGTTGGCAACACGCCACCGGATGTGCGTATAACCACAGGGAGCAACCAAACATTTTATTGGGACGGTGTGGATTTCGATTATGAAGTGGAAATCAGCGACGCTGAGGAGCCGGTAAACCCGGATCGCATCTCGTTGACGTTCGGTTACATCCCGAACGGGAAAGATGCGGCCATTGTGCTGACAAGCGGAGGTGATGCATCCAGCTACCGTTACCTGCGCGGCAATGCGCTGTTATCCAGTCTGGATTGCCGGTCGTGCCACGCGTTGGACAAGGAATCCGTGGGGCCCACCTACCAGGCCATTGCCCAACGCTACGCCGGCCAGTCCGGGGCCGAGGGGTTGCTGACGGAAAAAATCATCCATGGCGGAAGTGGCAATTGGGGCGAGCGGGCGATGTCGCCACACCCCGACCTGCCCCGGGAGGATGCAGCAGAAATGGTGCGCTATATCCTCTCCCTTGCCAAGGAAAGCGGAAAGCTGCCGCTATCAGGCGCGTTAACGCTCACTGACCATAGCGGTGGGGGCAAACAGGGCGTATATTTATTGAATGCCACCTATCTGGACGGAGGGGCCAATGGTATATCGGCATTGACCGGCCGTGATTACATTGTCCTCCGGCATCCCGAAATGCAGGCGGAAGATTTTGACCATGGCAACGTAAGTATCGCTACGGTCACTACAGCATTCATGTCGTATGCCACGGGGATAAAAGACGGCAGCTTCCTGGCGTTCGACGATATGGACCTGAACGGCGTGGCAAGGATCGATGTATACGTGCAGGCAAGCGGTGTGGGCGGTCGGATTGAAGTACGCCAAGGGAATGAAACCGGCCCGTTGATCGGTTCGGTAACTATCCCTCCGGGTTCGTTTTCCGGTGCATCCGAAGGCTGGAAAGCCTATCCGGTTGAGCTTGACGGGAAATACAGGCGCGATCGTCTGTATGTGGTGTTCCGGAATGACGCCGATCGCGGTAACCCTCTCTTTAACGTGGACCGGTTTTATTTTTCAAACAAGCGATAGGTTTTGGTATGCCGCTGATAACCAAGGTTAAGCTTTCGTTGGTAATGTTCCTCCAGTATTTCACCTGGGGGGCGTGGTATGTTACGCTGGGTACCTACCTGATAGCGAATTTCAAGGTGGGGGCCGTTGAGGTGGGATCCGCCTATGCGAACCTTTCCATCGCAGCCGTGGTTTCACCACTTTTTGTGGGTATGGTAGCCGATCGCTATTTCTCCGCGCAGCGCGTACTGGGCGTATTGCACCTGCTGGGTGCGGCTGTTTTGCTTATATTGGGCAATACCGTGGAATACGGCTCGTTCTGGTGGTTGCTCCTGCTGTATACATTGCTGTATATGCCCACCATGGCATTGTCAAATTCGATTACCTTCAAACAATTGGCGGACGCCGGGAAAGAGTTCCCGTTGATCCGGGTATTTGGCACAGCGGGTTGGATCGCGGTGGGCCTGCTGATCGGGTTCTGTGGGTTTGAAAGCAGCCCGGTGATGTTTTACCTGGCCTCCGGGTCGGCAACATGCCTGGGGTTGCTGGGTTTCTCGCTTCCCGATACGCCGCCCACTCGGGGCGGAAAGGCCGGATTGGCCGCTGCGTTGGGCCTGGAAGCGCTGGTGCTGTTCCGGGCGCGGCCGTTTGTGGTCTTTTTCCTTTCCGCCTTGGCGATCTGCGTCCCCCTTTCATTCTACTATAGTTTTGCAAATCCATTCCTGAACGATATCGGTATCGAAAACGCTGCCGGTAAGATGACCCTTGGGCAGCTTTCCGAATTCCTTTTTTTATTGGTAATCCCGTTTGCGTTCAGGCGTTTCGGGATCAAGGCGATGATGGCCGTGGGCATGGTAGCCTGGATTGCACGGTACGTGCTGTTCGCTTTCGGCGATGCGCACAGCAGCGGTGGGATGCTTTTCATTTACGCGGGCATCCTGCTCCATGGCGTATGCTATGATTTCTTTTTCGTCACCGGCCAGATCTACGTGGATCGGGTGGCCAGCGGACGGATCCGCAATGCTGCGCAGGGATTGATTACGTTTGCGACGTACGGATTGGGGATGCTTATCGGTTCTTACCTGTCTGGAGTGATTACTGCGCAGTATGCCGTGTTACCAGGAAGCGCTACCCAGTTCGATTGGCGGGGAGTATGGCTGGTGCCAGCGGCTATCGCAGCATTGGCACTGCTGCTGTTCTGCATCTACTTCAGGGATAAAGGGAGCGGAGAGGAACGTTAAAAAGATGACAACGGAAAAAAAAGATAACATGAAAGTAAGGGTTCTTGTAGTAGGTTGCGGCAATATGGGTGCTTCGCACGCCATGGCCTACCACGGCATGGAGGGTTTTGAAATCTGTGGGTTGGTTTCCCGGGGATCCAGCAAGGAGCGGCTCAACGACTGGCTGGGCGGCGGTTATGCGCTGTTCGATGAATATGAAGAAGCGCTGGAGGCCACCAAGCCGGATGCGGTATGCATCTCTACCTACCCCGATACCCATGAAAGCTACGCGATACGCGCGTTTGAGAAGGGTTGCCATGTATTCATCGAGAAGCCGCTGGCCGAGACGGTGGCGGGTGCGGAGCGTGTAGCGGCGGCGGCCAGGCAAGCGGACCGGAAACTGGTAGTGGGCTACATCCTTCGTTACCATCCGTCGTGGCAGAAATTCATTGAGCTGAGCGGTGGACTGGGAAAGCCGTTGGTGATGCGGATGAACCTGAACCAGCAGAGCCAGGGGCGGATGTGGGACGTGCACCGCAACCTGATGGGAAGCCTCAGCCCGATCGTGGACTGCGGGGTGCATTACGTCGATGTGATGTGCCAGATGACGGGTAGCAAGCCCACGCAGGTCAATGCTATCGGTGCACGGCTCACGGATGACATCCCCGAGAGCAACTATAACTACGGGCAATTGCAGATCCGATTCGAAGACGGTTCGGTGGGCTGGTACGAAGCAGGTTGGGGCCCGATGATCAGCGAAACTGCCTTTTTTATCAAGGATGTGATCGGTCCCAAAGGCTCGGTCTCCATCGTGGCGAAGGAAGCCGCCGCGAGCGGCCACTCCGATAATGTATCGGCCCACACCAAGACGGAATCGCTACGGCTGCACCATGCCGATATCGACGGAAACAATGAATTCACCAAACCCGACGAATGGATCGACTTGCAAGATGAGCCCGACCATCAGGCACTTTGCAACCGTGAGCAACGGTTTTTCCTGAAAGCGGTTCGGGAGGATACAGACCTGGCAGAAATAACCCGACATGCCATCGACAGTTTGCGGATAGCCATTGCCTGCGATGAGTCGGTAAGAACAGGCAAGCTGGTGATGCTTTGATTGCTTTCGGATCTTATACATTCCGCAGGTTGTGCCAATCGCAGTTGGCTAAGGCTTTAGTAGACACTAATGATTTATAGGTATGAATAAAAAAGTAGCGTGTATGTCGTTTAATAATTTTGTATTAAAAAAAATGGGTGTACCAGTTAAGTGGGGTGTTTTGTTACTTGCGTGGTGTTATTTGGGACTGGTATCTTTGCCAACCCAAAGCACCGAGCGGCCAAAGCCGAAGATGGTGAACATCGTTAATTTCATCCGACTTTTGGAGCCTCGGGATGCGCGGATCACCGAACAAGTGTTGTATGAAACCGTAAAGAGCCAAGTGGCGTTAATGGATCAGCATGGGCTGAAAGGCACGTTCTTGTTGCAATACGATGCGCTTATGGATAGCCGATACCAAAAGCTGCTTGGCGGCCTCCCGGCCGAGCGGTACGAAATCGGTGCATGGTGGGAATTGCCACAACCGCTGGTAGAAAAAGCCGGTTTGGAGTGGCGCGGTCGTTATCCGTGGGATTGGCATGCCGATGTCGGCTTTTCTACGGGATATACGCCAAAAGAACGGGAAAAGCTGGTGGATGTGTACATGGCCGACTTCAAGACGGTGTTTGGCTATTATCCTAAATCGGTGGCTTCCTGGTTTATCGATGCGCATACACTTAACTATTTTTACGAAAAGTATGGCATTGTAGCCTCAGCCAACTGCAAAGACCAATATGGCACCGATGGTTATACCTTGTGGGGTGGGTATTGGAACCAGGCGTACTACCCCAGCAAAATCAATTCATACATGCCGGCCCAAACCGTTGCCAACCAGACCCCGGTGCCCATTTTCAGAATGTTGGGCAGCGACCCCGTGCGGCAATACGATACGGGTGTGGGACACAACTGGCAGGGTGTGATTACGCTGGAACCTGTTAATAGTTTTGGTGGCGGCGATGATGCATGGGTCGATTGGTTTTTCCGCGAATTGATTGAGGGGGAATCCATGGAGTTTGCGTATACACAAGCCGGTCAGGAAAACTCGTTTACGTGGGCCGGAATGGCAAAGGGGCTCGAATACCAGTTCCCGCTTATTGCGAAATTGCGCGACGAAGGGAAGCTGGAAGTGCAAACGCTTGCTGAATCGGGCCAGTGGTTTAAGGACACCTACGAGGTGACACCGGCAACGTCGATGACGGTTAATGACGATCTAGGCGAAAGTAAGCTTAAAACCGTTTGGTTCAACAGCCGATTTTATCGTACGAACCTGCTGTGGGAAGAAGACGGTACGCTGCGCATCCGCGACATCCACCTCTTCAACGAACATTTCCCTTCCGTTTATACCACGGGGGTAACAAAGACCAATGAATGCCATTTCTACACACTGCCCGTGATTGACGGCTACTTATGGAGCGATGACGAGTGGTTAGCTGGGATGCGTTTGAAAGCAATAGTAGACGGCAAGGAGGTCCTGTTGGAAGGTGGCGTTCCCAAAATCACAAGCCGGAAACGTGGCAGACTGGATGTTTCTTGGCCGTTGACAAACGTATCGGGTCGGTTAGAAATAAACTTTGTCGAAGACCAGCTTACTGTCAGCGTGAAGGGAAATAGCCAACTCGATTGGTACTTCGACATGGAAGTGCCCCAGTATAGTAAAGTACCGTTTACAGAAGTGCATGGCAACGTGGTTCGTGCACTATTCGAGAACCACCGTTACGAACTTCGGGCACTTCGGGGCACCTTCACTGCTGGCGAAGGGAAAGATGCATTGCGTATCTCGCCACACCATAACCGTATCCAATTAGATATGGCAACACCGCTCAAAACAGATTTATGATAGCTGCATTGATTTTAAAAATATCGTGACCGAATGTGATTTTCGAATTTGTTATTCAATTAACCTGAGTTTGCTTACGACGCGATTAGCACGTTGGCTAAGCAGCAGGTATTCGCACAAATGGCTTTATCGGATTTTTGGGGGTGAAGAATTGCGACATGATCGGCCGGATGTTTTGTTGACGGATAGTGTATGTTTTTAAGCGCTCTATAGTAACCAACCATATTGATATAAAACCCAACTCTTTGTCTATTTTACTTACAGGTAAGCATTTATGGTAATTACCCATGAATTATTAATCAAAGTGATGTTCCAAATAAAGATTGTAAATATCAAAAAGTGCAAATAAATGATTGGTTTAGTTATTTTTTTGCTCATGCAGCCTATGTAACTTTGCTCATCGATTTAGAAACTGAAACGTAACGAACAATAAAGATTCGAGATTTATGAGCCGAATTCAACATGCTTTTTAGCGCACATTAAACAAGTGAACTAACACCAATTACCGTATTGACCAAATTAAAAACTAAACAAGAATGAACAAGTATTTATGTCTTTTTATCGCTGCATTTTTTGCAGTAGAACTCACCTCACTTTCTGCAAAGGATATGTATAGTGATAACGATGTAAGCAGCGAATATAAGCTTCTTAACCAACACATGATTTCCGGCGTGGTAACGGATGGGAAGGGGCAACCGATTGCTGGCGCTAGTGTCTTGGAAATAGGCACCAGCAATGCGACGAAAACTGATGCCCAAGGCCAGTTTTCGATCGAAGTGCCGATCGGGGCCTTGCTTCAACTGTCTTTCACCGGCTACGTCAAACAGGATGTCGAGGTAGGTAAACAGGAACATCTAGTTATTACGATGGAAGAAGATCTATTATCATTGCAAGAGGTGGTGGTTGTGGGCTACGGCACACAAAAAAAGGCCACGTTAACAGGTTCTGTTGCGACGGTCCAGGGGAGAGAGATTGTGAAGAGTCCGGCAGCCAATGTTTCCAATTCTCTGGCAGGCAGGCTGCCGGGATTGGTAGCCATTACACGCACCGGGGAACCAGGTAACGACGGCTCTACACTCCGTATCCGTGGCGCTAATACGCTTGGCGATAACTCTCCGCTCGTAGTTATCGACGGTATTGCCGGCCGTAGCCTCGAACGGTTGGACCCGGCCACCATAGAATCCGTTTCTGTTTTAAAAGACGCTTCCGCCGCAATATATGGTGCACAGGCTGCAAACGGGGTAATCCTTGTGACTACCAAACGAGGCATAACGGGAAAGCCGACAGTCAACCTCTCATTAAACCAAGGATGGAATACCCCAACGGTTTTACCCAAGATGGCGGACGCACCTCTATATGCCCAATTGCAAAATGAAATCGCCGCTACGTATCGGCCCAATAGCCCATTACCCTATTCGGAGGAAGATATACAAAAGTACCGAGATGGTTCGGATCCGTGGAAATACCCCAATACAGACTGGTTTAAAGAAACTATAAAGGAGTTTTCGCCGCAGCGTCATGGCAATTTGTCGGTGTCGGGCGGTACGGAAGGTATACGCTATTTCGTTGCATTGGGCTCAAATTTTACCGATGGCATTTATCGTGATGGGGCGCTTAACTATTCGCAAACTAGCTTTCAAAGTAATCTCGATGCCAAGATTAATAATCACATACGGTTAAGTTTTGATTTGGTTGGCCGGCAGGAAAACAGAAACTACCCGGGCGGTGGGGCTAACGGGGGGAGCACAGACGAGGCACAGAATATATTTTGGGCATTGAATCGCTCTTTTCCTACCTTGCCCGCAAGATGGCCTAACGGTCTACCGGGGCCGGATATTGAATACGGAGCAAATCCGGTGATACTGGTCACAGATGAAACGGGCTATACGAAGTCAAAAACCTACGTGCTGCAGAGCAACTTGAAACTGGTGGTGGATATTCCTTGGATACAAGGGCTGTCTGTAACTGGAAATGCAGCTGTCGATAAAAATATTATCAACTATAAACAATTCAGAAAACCCTGGTATCTCTACACATGGGATCGTTCTTCGTACGACGACAACGGCGAACCACTTCTGCTTGCCGCTAAACGTGGTAACACCGATCCTAGCCTTCGGCATGAAATGGATGATAACGGTACGGTTACACTCAATGCACTGCTCAAATACGAACAGAACTTCAACCTACATAATCTGAATGTGTTGCTGGGCGCGGAAAGAATCAGCGGGGATGATATGAGATTTTGGGCGTTCAGGAGGAATTTTGCGAGTGACCTATTACAAGAACTCGATTTAGGAAGCGATTTGTTGAAAGATAACGGTGGCTCATCTAAAGGCGTGAGAAGGTTAAATTATTTCGGAAGGATTAACTATGCCTTTGATGAAAAATATTTGGCAGAATTTGTTTGGCGGTATGATGGTTCGTATATATTCGATCCGGCAGGGAAACAATACGGCTTTTTCCCCGGAATTTCACTGGGTTATCGAATTTCTGCTGAGAACTTCTGGAAAGAACATTTAGCTTACATCAATGAATTCAAGCTGCGGGGTTCATGGGGTCGTACCGGAAACGATCGCATTGACCCATACCAGTATTTAACTACATACGGCTATGATGGCAGTTATGTGTTTAACGGAAACGTCTCGCAAGCTGCGCTTAGGGCGCTACGCATCCCCAATCAGGGGGTAACTTGGGAAGTGGCCAATCAATCCAATATTGGATTCGACGCTCAGTTTGCGGAGGCTAAATTCTTTGTTAGTGGCGACTATTTCTATAACCTGCGCACCAATATTTTAGCCTATAGGAACGCTTCCGTACCGAGATCGTCCGGATTAAGTTTGCCACGCGAAAATATTGGAGAGGTTGTAAATAAAGGATTCGAAATTCAATTGGGATACCGAAACCACATCGGTGCGCTGAATTTCCAAACCTCGATGAATGGTGCTTATTCGAAAAACCGTATTCAGTTTTGGGATGAAACTCCCGGTGCGCCCGCCTACCAGCAATCTACCGGTCGGCAGATGAATGCTAAATTGTATTATCAGGCGATTGGCGTATTCAAGGATCAACAAGCGGTTGACAATTATCCTCATTTGGGCGGGGCCCGACCGGGCGATATCATTTTTAAAGATGTGAATGACGACGGCAAAATAGATGGGTTGGATCGCGTACGGAGTGACAAAACTTCTGTTCCCACGTTTACCGGCGGATTTACGCTAGACTTAGATTACAAAAACTTTTATGCCACTATTTTTCTTCAGGGTGCGGCTGGCGCCGAACGTGCCTATCGGACCTTTTCCGGCGGACCTGGCGTAGGGAACTTCATGTATAACCTTGTAAAAGATCGCTGGACACCAGAAAACCCGAGCTCAGAACACCCAAGGGTTTGGGAGCGTGGCGGGGCGTATTGGATGACCGACGGAGAGCCTAATAACACCTATTTCGTAAGGAGCAGTGATTATATACGGTTGAAGAATATCGAACTTGGTTATAGCTTTTCTCCCGGAATTGCCAACAAACTTGGCTTACAGTCGGCGCGCGTTTACCTGAGTGGGTTGAATATTCTAACCATTACGAAAATGGAAGATTTCGACCCCGAATCACCGGATGAGGCACCGGGATCGCTATGGGTGAATAGCCAGGTGTATCCCTTGAACAAAACAGTAAACATCGGTCTTGTAGTTACATTTTAGAATTTAATCATCATGAAAATAAATCATATAAAAAGTATTGCCTTAGGATGTGCTCTTATTTTTTCATCTTCCTGCGATAAGGGATTTTTGGTTACAAAACCGTCTACGGAATTTTCAGAAGCTGACGTGTGGTCGGATCCTAACCTTATCCAGTTGACCATGAACCGCATTTACAGCCAAAATCCATGGTATTTTAGTCTTACCTCACTTCGCGTAGATGAAGCGCGAAGCTACGATGCGGGTAACGACTTTAACATGATGAATATGCTGATGACGCCGGATAATGCCTGGTGGGGCGATTGGAACGGTATGTACGCTGCTATAAGGAATTGTAACGAATTTCTAGAAAACCTGGATAAATTGCCCGATGATAACGCGTTGATCGATGGTGTCAAATTAAAAGATAGGTTAAGGGGCGAAGCGCTATTTTTCCGTGCATGGTATTACCATTTGTTGGTAAGCTATTTCGGAGGGGTACCCTTGATCAGCCATAGTTACAAACTGGAGGATGATTTTTCAATAGCGCGTAATACCTATGCGGAGTGTATCGATTTCATAGTAGCTGACTGCGACCAGGCAGCGGAGCTATTGCCGCTCGTACATACCGGAAATAACAATGGCCGCGTTACAAAAGGCGCTGCGCTCGCGTTGAAGTCAAGAATGCTCTTGCGTGCCGCAAGCGATTTACACAACACAACCTTTTCGAATTTTTCTCAACCTGAGCTTTTAGGTTATATACACGGTGATAGGAATGAGCGTTGGCAAGCGGCAAAGGATGCGGCAAAAGCGGTTATTGACCTTGGGATATATAATTTGCATAAGCCCGCCCCGGCATCAGCGGAAGAAGCTTCTCAGAATTATGAAGAATTGTTTATTTCCGCGGAAAGCGACGAAGACATTTTCGTTCGTTTTTTCAGTGTGGAGGTCAATCAAGGAGCCCACTTTTGGATCGTATTTCCCAATGGGTATGGAGGTGTGGAATTGAACGGTGCGCCCACCGAACTCGTTGATGCATACGAGATGGCTGATGGAACTAAGTTTTCATGGGATAATCCCCAACATCGACTTGAACCCTATAAAGACCGAGACCCGCGTTTGTATGCGACCTTGTTGTTTGAAGGGGCAAAGTTCAGACCGAGGCAGGCGAACCTGGCAGATATCGATCCGATAGGCGTATTGCAGGTAGGTACTTGGGAAAGATGGGATGCAGAAGCGAATAAAATCGTGTATGAATATGGCCTGGATAGCAGAAACAGTGCGGTATATGCTGGTGGTTATAATAACACCGGAACATCGATGTTGAAATACATAAACCGTAGAACAGACATGTATGTGAACCAGTACGACGACTTGACGTGGCGTTACATCCGCTATGGCGAAGTCATTCTCAACTATGCTGAAGCTTGCATTGGGCTGGGGCAGGACGCAGAAGCACGTACATTTATCAACATGATCAGGAAAAGGGCGGGGATGCCCGACGTCACCGAATCGGGAGAAGCGCTGAAAAAGCGTTATCAAAATGAAAGGCGTATTGAGCTTGTTTATGAGGACCATCGTTTTTTTGACGTACGGCGATGGATGATTGCCGAAGAAGCATACAAGCCTATGCACGGAGTGGATGTGGTTTATAAGCTTAATCCCGATCGAACAACCGCGACGATCCCAACGATTACACCGGTGCAGATTACTACCGGTAAATGGGAAGACAAAGGCTATTTCATGCCCATTGCTCGCGACGAGATGAACAAGAATCAAAAATTGGTACAGAATCCCGGATATGGCCAGTGAATGGGGTAAACCAACATGAATGAAAGCTTGGGTGAAAAATCACGAAAGAGATGAAGCACCCTCGCTTACGAACATACCGACAAATACGCGGGCTACCGTTGTGTTGCCCTGGCAATATCTAACCTTATTAGAATCGGATAGGATTTGGAAGATACAGATTTGCCATTGAAAAGAAATAACTGTATAGATTCAGAAGGATCTTAATCTTATGATGATATAACGAAAGCAAATTTTAGATATGAACAGTACATTAAGTAACGAGCAAATCAGATTTTACCAAGATAACGGTTTTGTAATCATCGATGATTTTTTGAACACGGCGGAGTTGGAGCAATGGCGCACCTCTGTCACCCAAGCTATGAAAGAGCGAAACGGGTTAAAAATACCTGGTAAGAACGTTAAAATAGGAAATGACGACGGTATCAACGAAGATACGGCATATTTCAACAACGTATTCGATCAGTTATTGAATCTTTGGCAAACGAGTGACGCGGTAAGCGAGCTGATGATTGATGAGCGTATAGGCAAAATGGCGGGCGAATTGGCCGGTGTGGATGGTATCCGGATCTGGCATGATCAAGCGTTGATTAAAAGGCCTTGGGCAAATCCGACGTCATGGCATTTAGATACGCCTTTTTGGTCATTTTCCGATCGGCGTGCGCTGTCAATTTGGGTCGCACTCGACGACGCCACATTGGAGAATGGTTGTTTGTTTTTTATTCCGGGATCGCATAAGCGTACAACCTTCGAGAATACGGGGATCGGTAAAAATATGGGTGGTATATTTGAGGTTTACCCCCAATTCAAAGCAACCCGCTCGAAAGCAGCGGTGATGAAAGCAGGTAGTTGTTCTTTTCACAATGGGCTCACCATACATGGGGCACACGCCAATATGACTCCTGGTTTTCGTCGCGCCATGACATGTGCATATATGCCTGACGGAAGCACCTACAACGGTACACCAAATATCCTTCCGGATGAATACGTAAAAACATTGAAAGTGGGAGACTTGCTTGATAACGATGAGCAGAATCCTCTGATTTACACGAGACGATGACGATTGATTTTTTTTGCCCTCGCTGGGGCGCAGAAAACATCAATTGGCTTCCCTTTGCCAAGCAGGTCAAGTCCGATGGCTTTGTAGGCATAGAGGTGTTCCCTTTGGGTGATATCGCAAATAATGACGAAATGGTTACGATATTAGAAGATAACGACCTTTCGTATATCTTGCTTCATGCCGAATTGCAGGAAGGCCCTCATTTCGATAGCTACTTGGACGCATTGGAGCGTAATCTTTATACGCTGCTGTCATACCAAAGCGCTAGTACCAAGCCGCAATTCATTGTTTCGCAAACCGGGAGGGAGTATTATACGCCTAGCCAGATGGAAATGTGTTTCGCATTGTGCGAGCGGATCGCCGACGAGTCGGGCATACCCATCATCCACGAAACGCATCGGAATAAATGGTCTTATGCTGCGCATGTAGTAAGAGACTACCTATTGGCTTTCCCCCAGTTGGAACTCGCGCTTGATATATCTCATTGGGTATGTGTGTCGGAGAGTTTCCTGGAGGATCAACAGGAGGCTGTCGAACTCGCTATAAAGCATGCCAAACACATCCATGCCCGGGTGGGGCACACGCAGGGTGCGCAGGTAACGGATCCGCGTGCAGCTGAGAATCAAGTAGCGTTGAACCATCACCTTAATTGGTGGGATAAGTGGGTGAGCTACCACAAAGCAGCAGGAATGGAACGGTTAACAATGACACCTGAATTTGGTCCGTATCCTTATATGCCTTACATTCCGGATACAACAACGCCAATTGGAGACCAATATGAAATTAATTGTTGGATGAGACAGGTACTGGATAAGCGGTATAAAAGATTTTCTTTAAAATGAACTTTGATTGGCACGACTGGCATAATCTGTCCATAATTTAATTGGTGACACAGTTCACGTTACACTCCACTTCTTTTTCACTTACTATTTCACATACTTTGCCTTTATATCTCATGTGTTAGTCCAATTTCACCGAAGGGAAGTAAGTCAATGGCTACTTTAAATTGCTCGGAATAAAATGTCCATGGGGCAGCAACTTTTTTAAAACCTCTGATATTTAGTACATCGCTGATTTTATCATATTCTTTCAAACTTGAAACCATTACCGCAAAATCAATATCCTTGGTCCCTTGCCATATGCCATTGTCAATCCTTGCGACAGTGTCGCAAGGATTTGACGGCCATATTCCGTCCTCCCTTCACCGACAAGCTCCCGGCTCAGGTACTCGCCTATACTCCAGTAGCGTACGGAAGTTTCAGTGTTGACATACAACGCGACGCGCGTGCGCGCAGCTTCGACGAGCGCCTTCACACGGTCTAATATGGTCGATGCTTGTGTCGTCAATTCAACTTCATTACTTTTCATTAGGTTTTTGTTTCAATACTAAATATCGCAATGGTATTAATATATAGTTGGTTCGCTATATTCCTTGTTTTCCCTGTCGGTGAAATGATAAGGTCGCAGTTGTAACCTCAAAATGAATTATCTAGGGGTAAAGGTATCCTATTGTGGTTTACCATAACACCGATTCATGATTTCTTCAGTGCCCGACTCCAACATATCTGAATAAGCGTATTGCCATTAGCAGTTTTAAACGAGACGGGTTTCTTTTATTGGCGGCACATTGCCCACATTTAACATCTCTTAACAAATTCGCTGTAACAAAACGGGGGCAGCAAGCGTTATATAGGCAGTTAGAAAAATTTATATCGTCTTTTCATAATTTAGGTTTATAATTGGTTAGTTAGTAAGCCCCGATTCTCCCCGTTTCGGGGCTTTGCTTTTATTCTAGCCCATGGAAAAACCTCCGACGGAGGATATTCGTGCAGCACTAAAGGGGTATTTGTCATTTCAACCAATTTAATAGCCCATCCCAACCACCGGTTAAGTAAATCAAAAACCCGACAAAAACTATGATGACCCAAACGATCACCTTCGCTATCTTTTTGTCTTCTTTGCCCGGGGCAACTTTTTTGGAGAATTTGGCCGCGGTCACCGGCTTAGATTTTGTAGTCCTAAACGAAGTAGTCTTGTTATCACCTTGCTTGGGTTTAACTGGTTCCCCTCCATTCGTTTTCACACTGTCCGTTTTAGGGGTAATATTTTCTGCGGTATCACCATTATTAAGTCCGTCCAAAAACTGCTCTAATGAGTACTCATCCGGAAACAGCACTTCCCTCGCCTTGCTACCTTCAAACGGCCCGACTATTCCCGCCGCCTCCAATTGGTCAATAATACGCCCGGAACGATTCATGCCTACTTTGAGTTTGCGTTGTATCAATGAGGTAGATCCCTGCTGATGCAAAACTACTAACCTCGCCGCCTCCTCAAACATACTATCCCGGTCATTGAAATCGAAATCAGTTAAGTGCAAGGATTTATGGCAAAGTCATCAAAAAAGCGTGCAGTT
>NZ_JAMXAY010000072.1 GCF_025460835.1 Parapedobacter soli
GACTTCAAAAAAGAAATATTGGGCTTTTTAAGGGTTGACTATTTAACCAATACGGTGCCTTCCATTGGGTTCACTATGCGGCATTTGGAGAGCAGGTCTTCCACTTGTGCAATCTGGATCTCCAAGGGATATATTTCCGATGTGAGGCTGGCCGAGGTGGTACTTAGGACCGACCGTTGGGCGGCTATCTGCTTTTTGATTACCTCCACCCGCGCATTGGCATCGTCCAGTTGCTTGGGTGTTGCCGCATCCGCTTTCGCCATGTTGGCAATCCGTTGCTCTTCCCGTACTGCTTGGTCAAGTTGTTCCTGCAAGGCCGCCACCTGGACCGCTATCTCGGGCTTTTTGCTCAGCACTGCATCGATCTGCGCCTGCAGTTGCTCTTTTTTTAGAGTGAGTTGCGTGCTGTCGATGTAACCCATGATTTGGCCTACGCTTAGTGACTGGCCCTCTGCTACGTCCAGTGCGCGGATTACGCCGCCAGCTTCAGCAGAGATGATGGTTTCCACCGCTTCAAAAGTCCCCGAAGCGTCGTACGTTGGCCGGTTGTCCATGCATGCCGCCGTTACCAGAGCGACCAATGCCAGTATCGTTAAGTTTTTCATGTTATTCATGTTGAGGGTTGTCCGTGTTTACTTGTAGGGTTGTCAATTGCCGCTGGTATAGCTGATGTCGTGTTGCGCTTTTAATAATTGAAGCTCGTGGTATATTTTAGAAAGCCGCGCATTGCTCACCGCGAGGGCCTCCCTCACGTAATCAGCTGTATTGATCACGCCATTTTCTAGCTGGCTAAGTGCGGCGTCCTTCACCGATTTCCGTAGCGCGATGATTTCATTATCGGTAGCCAGCAGCTGTTCGTATTTGGCTGCTTCCGTGCGTTGTTGGTGGAGTGAA
Organism: Parapedobacter soli; assembly: GCF_025460835.1. GTDB lineage: Bacteria > Bacteroidota > Bacteroidia > Sphingobacteriales > Sphingobacteriaceae > Parapedobacter > Parapedobacter soli. The sequence goes on from NZ_JAMXAY010000072.1 coordinate 895, forward strand.
AGGTTCGTGTTGAATACGAATGTCTCCTTTTGCACATCGACGGTTGCGTCTTTCATGTCCAGTAGTGCCCGTTCCTTTTTCAACGTGTAGAAGCCGCTTATCGGGATGGATAGGCGGACACCACCGTAATAATAGGCTTCAAGGTTGTTGCTTAGCAGGTTCAATGCGGGTCTGCCTACGCCTGCCTGTAAGAACAGGCCCAACCGGGGGCGGTTTTTTGCATCGAGTAGTTTGCGCTCCACATCGATGCGCTGTTTTTGTAGCGCATACCACCCTAATTCGGGCCGGCCGATTGTTTCCGACGCGTCCGGGTGTGCAGGCGTCTCCAATGATGTATGTTCGCCCAGTGAACGGCCGATAAATAAACCCAGCATATACAGGTAGGCCCTGCGGGTAGCTGCTAATTCCGTTGCCTGCTGCCTGACTTTGAGACGTTCGGCTTCCAACAGGCTTCCTTCGCTCTTCAACGCGGCTCCATTTGCTATTGCCGCCGTTATCTTATCCAGACCCGATTGGATATCTTTTTGGAGCAAGTCGTTCTGTGCCAATTGGGCATCCAGCAGCAAGATGCCGAAGTACAACTCGTTAACACGTTCTTTGATTTTGTATAATTCCACTTCCAGGGCTTGCTGATCCACGTCACTATCGGTTGCGATGGCGAGCTTATTCATCCGGGTTAAGCCACCATCATAGAGGTTTTGGCTTACCTCACCATAAAATTTGTATTGATCCTTGTCGACAGTAGAGATATCCATCCCCGGAACCGGTATAGGTATCTCAGTTACGGCCGATTGATACGTGGCTTGTCCGTTGATGGTTATCTGGGGCAGATACCGTTTGTCGACCTGGTCAATCGCGTATGATGCACTTTTTGAGATGAGGTCACGCTGTTTCACCATCGGGTAGTTCTCTGCGGCCAATGTCTGGCTTTCACGGAGCGTCAGTGCCGTGGCCTGCGCGTCTGCCCTCCCAATCGGGATTGCCAGTAAGCAGGCGAGCAGTAGGATCAAATACGGATTAATCATCTTGTTTATTGTTTTGAATTAATCATTTGATTAATATGTGTGTAAAAAAAATCAAGGGGCTTCCAACATCGCTACAAACCACGTTTTAATAAGTCTTTTACGTTCGTTCATTAGCGCAGCCGCCTTTTGTTGCTCTAAACCGGTAATCAACTGGATGAGCGGCTTGCCGATAAAAGGGAAAATAACAAGACCCAGCATATTGAAAATGAAGTGAAGCGGGTCTATATCCGGCCGCCTTTCAGCGAGTTGCCTAAATAATGCTGAGTTGGTAATGTTTGTTTTTGTCTTAATTAATTTGGCAAATTTATCCGGATTGTTTTTGATTTCGCCCAATACAAACAGCGGGATGTCCGGGTTGGACACGAGCGTATCGATGTAGTGCTCGGCAACCAGTTCTACTTTCTCTTCGATAGAGGTGCCTTCATTCATGATTGTCGGACCTATTTTGCCAAATAGGATCTGCATCTTTTCCAAGATGATGATTTCGAACAGCTTCTCCTTGCTGCGGAAATAGTAGTTGAGCAAGGCAAGATTGATGCCTGCTTCTTCTGCGATATCACGCGTGCGTGTAGCGGCATACCCTTTTTGGGTAAATACCTTCCGGGCAGCTTCTTTGATTTTCTCCTCGGTGCTGATGTCAGCTTTTATCTTCGCTTTTGCCATGCCGTTCTTCGCTACCCCGCAAATATAATTGCTTACGTTGGGTTAACCAAATTTTTTAATCAAATGATTAATACACGAATGTATTATAATTGTCCGGCTTTATGCAGCGTGGATGTTACGCCGACATTACGCCGATATTACGCCGATATCGAAATGCCTAGGAGCTGATAAAATTCTTTCAGAATAGCCTGGTGTCCGGGCCATGCAGGCGATGTTACCAATTTGCCATCTACGACTGCTTGGTCGGCTGGGATGTTTTTCCATATTCCACCGGCCAGTTCAATATCGGGCCCCACCGCTACATATGCCGTTAATGTACGTCCTTCCAATACCCTTGCCGCCGTGAGTACCTGTATGCCGTGGCAGATTGCCGCCACGGGCTTATCCGCATCGAAAAAGTGCTTGGTAATTTCGAGTACCCGTTTATTAAGCCTGATGTACTCTGCCGATCTGCCGCCCGCTATATACAATCCGTCATATTCTTTGGGGTCAACTTCATCAAAACTCTTATTGATGGCGAAATTATGACCCCGTAGCTCTTTGTACGTTTGGTCGCCCGTAAAATCGTGTACCGCTGTGGGCACCACGTCGCCCTTTTTCCGGTCCGGCGCAATGGCATCCACTGCTATGCCAACGGAACCCATTGCCTGGAATGGAACCATTGCTTCGTAATCTTCCACGTAGTCTCCTACCAATAACAAAACTTTCTTTGCCATAATCCTTTTTTTGATTCTAATAAACAGCTAATTTACGGATAATAAAATATAACGGTTGGCCGTGCAACCGTTAAATTAGTTATTTTTGTGGATTCATTGTGGAGAAAAACATGAAAAAAGGCTATTTCAATAAAGCGATCCTCCTATTTGAGGTATTCCGTAAGCATCAGATCAGTGCGGAAGACCTGGCTAAGGCAGAAAGCAAATCCGTATACCTGGATGAGAAAGTTGATGAATTCCGGCTGTTGATTTCGATGGTCAGGGACGTATTTGCGGGCCGGTACAGGATGAACAGGTGGAACCTATCCATCATCGCGGCAACGATTGCCTATGTTATCTTTCCACTTGATGCGATACCCGATATTGTCCCTTTGATGGGATGGGTGGATGATGCGACCATCGTTGCGTATGCGGTTTCCAAGCTCGCAGACGAAATCAGTAGATATAAAGCCTTCACAGACAAGCTGTACTGCCGGGAATTCCCAGGAAGTAACTAGTCCGAAGCAAACAGGCCAGCGACACGGCGGAGCAGCAGAACAGCGTGTTGATAGCTTCCGGATGCGGCAGATTAGCTTTACGGGTCATATATGCGATGCCCGCAGCGACTTGGGCGAGACGCCAAACTTCTTCTTGAACAGACGCGAAAAGTAAAACGGCGAATCGAAGCCGGTGTGGTAGCCGATTTCAGTAACTGTTAAATTTGTTGTCTTCAGCAACAGATGGTTATGTCTTCACAGATTATAACACGGTGGTGAATGCGTTCTACTACCATACCTTAAGACTCATGGAATACATGGCAAGGATAGTGGGCGAAAGCAAAGCTGCCGACCATACGCGGCCCCATTGAAGCAAGCTTCGACTGCCAACAGCGCAGCTTTACGCTGGCCCTAACCTTACCTGCCAATATGAAAGCCGATGTGTATTTTGCCGATTCCGGCCGAAGTTGATAATTTTACCCTGCTGCAGAACGGAGTGGTAGCAGAACGGATAGTGAGAGATGGAGACCACGTGTTACTGGAAAATATCGGTGCAGGTAGCTATGAATTTAAACTGGATTATTGATGTGTAAATTTCGTTTAGACAGGCTCTTAATGAGCTGCTTATGGATGGTGACGTGTGTGATGCCGGCCTATGCCCAAGAGGTTCAAGTGCTCAACCTTAAGGTAGACCTTTTACAAAATCCCATGCTGCAAGTGGTCAATGGTTACCCAGTGGTTGGGGGCGAAACGGCGATGGGTGAACAGACGTTGGTTTGCAATCATCAGCCCCTCCTAGGGTGGGAGTTGTCTAGCACCGGCCACGGCGCCATGCAATCCGCCTACCGTATTATGGTGGCCACCCATCCCGATAGCCTCGAGAAAGGCATTGCCGATGTGTGGGATTCCGGTGAAGTGAAGTCTGCTGAATCGACCAATATTCTTTATGGGGGAGCACCGTTGACACCTAATAGCGATTATGCCTGGCAAGTAAGGGTGTGGAAGCAAGATGGAACGCCAACGGAATGGTCGCCTATAAGTCGATTCCGTACAGCGAGCACGCTGCATGATTATCAGACAGCTTTTTACCCGTTACAAAAAACCGACGAGATGCCACAGCGGGTATCGGTAGCCGGAAATGAGGTGCGGGCCGATTTTGGCAGAGCTTCCTTTGGTCAACTGCGGCTCACGTTGACCTCCCTCAAAGCGGTTGATACCCTTACCGTCAGGCTCGGGGAAGCAATCAATGCCGATGGCACCATCAACCGTAAGCCCGGTGGCACCATCCGCTATGCGGAGTATCGGCTTCCACTGCAGCGCGGACGGCATACCTATCAATTGCAGTTTAAGCCAGACAGACGGAATACAGGTCCACAAGCTGTCAAGATGCCCGATTATATCGGGGAGGTGCTTCCGTTCAGGTATGTTGAGCTTGAAGGTTTTACCGGCACCTTGGAGCCTGGCGACCTCATTCGCGCGACAGTGCATTATCCGTTTGATGATTTTGCCGCTCATTTCGAAAGTTCGGATTCGGTGTTGAATGCCGTATGGGAGCTATGTAAATACAGCATCAAGGCCACATCGTTTGCGGGTATCTATGTAGATGGCGACCGCGAGCGCATCCCTTATGAGGCAGACGCGTACATTAATCAACTATGCCACTACAACGTGGATAAGGAATATACCATGGCACGCCGGTCGCACGAATACCTGCTGCATAATGCCACGTGGCCTACGGAATGGATTTTGCAGTCGGTATTGATGGCATACAACGATTACTTGTACACCGGTGACATCCGCTCGGCCAAACACCATTACGATGATCTGAAAGCCAAGTTGCTGCTCCCGTTACGGGAAGCTAATGGCCTTATCAGTACCCGGAAAGGAAAGCAAACCAAAGAGCTGATGAGCGCAGTCCATTATCGGGGCGACTCCTTGCGGGATATTGTCGATTGGCCCCATACCGGTGGTTTCGGGATGGTGGGTAACGGTGAAACGGATGGGTTTGTCTTCACCGATTACAATGCTGTTGTGAATGCGTTCCATTACAAGGCCCTGCAGGATATGGCCAAGTTGGCGGCAACCCTAGGGTACGACGCGGATGCCACCCTATTTTCAAAAAAAGCAGCGGAAACCTATCAAGCTTTCCAGTTGCTGTTGTGGGATGACCGCGCAGGGGCGTATCGCGATGGGTTGGACACAGACCATCCCGCTCTGCATACCAATATGATGGCCCTGGCATTCGGCCTTGTCCCCAAACAGCATGCCGACCGGGTTGCCGCGTTCATCCGCTCGCGTGGGATGGCTTGCAGTGTATATGGCAGCCAGTTCCTCATGGACGCCATCTATGAGGCGGGTGATGCCGACTACGGGCTGTCGCTCCTCGCGTCGCAAGACGACCGCAGCTGGTACAACATGATCCGGGCAGGAAGCACCATAACCATGGAAGCATGGGATAATAAATACAAACCTAATCAGGATTGGAACCACGCATGGGGTGCCGTCCCTGCTAATGTCATACCACGTAAGCTTATGGGCGTGGAGCCGTTGGAACCGGGTTGGGACGTGTTTCGGGTGCGTCCGCAGACCAGCTCATTGGAATGGGCTTCGGTGACGGTGCCAACCATAAAAGGTGCTGTAGAGGTTTCATGTCGACAAGAAGGTTCGGAATATGTAGTGGAGCTAACCGTGCCGGGGAATACAGTGGCCCAAGTGGAGCTGCCCTATGCAAGCAAAAGACGGCCCCTCGTAACCATCAATGGTGAGTCAGCGCGCATTGAAGCCAAGGATGGGATGTTGAAATTCCCATCACTCAATGGCGGAAGCTACCGTATTGTCATCGAACGGCGGTAGGTAGGGACATTTCTACTGGAAAATTGAACCAATTTTACCGAATTGCGTATTCCCATCACGGATACCTTTGCTAGGGCTATTCGGGGAGCTGGTAGATACGTACGTTGTCAATCGCCTGACGCGAGTACGTAGAACGGAACCCGAAATAACCCTTGGTCAATGGGTTCGGGTCGGTGTGTGTAAAAAGCACTTCGCCGTCCACCGAAAACGTGGTGACCCCATCGACGACTTCGGTACGGATAAAATAGGTGTGGTTGGCTTTCAGTCGTCGAGCGTGTTCGTAGAGCAACGGTTTCGTCCCGTCGCCTTCGTATTTTCGGAAACGGGTGGTGGTATTGGTGTTGCCGCCCATACCCACGTAGTATAACGATAATGGATTATAACTTTCAAATACACCCGATCGGGAAAACAGGTTGTCGGCTGATGGATCGGTGGCCATCCAGAACTGGTTCAGGTCGGACAGCCGGTCGTTTACACCGGTGTCTACCACCACCGTCCGCTCGTATTCAATGGCAATATTCCCCTCCAACAGGTGGTTTAGCCATACGGTCACCCCGCCATACGTATCCAACCAAAGTTTACCATCCGCCACATACACCGTCGAGTTGGGTTCGGGAGCAATCTCCGCAACCCACACAAGGCTATCCAATGCATTGTCAAAAGTCTCTTCGACCAGTAATTCCGCACTTGTCGAATCCGCGGGGCGGGGCCGGCACGCGTTCAACGTGGCGCTAGCCAAAGCCAGCATAAAAAAGACATTCATCACATTCATGATACGAAAGTAACAAACAAACACGGAAACCATAATGAATCATCGAAAAAGCGCACTCAACCAGCAATCGAGAAGACAATTTCTAAAACAATCGGCAGTACTGGCATCGGCCATGCCGCTGACCGGTTCGGTACCGTTTACTGGATTTAGCCCGGTCGATCAACACGAACCTCATGTCAATCTGCATTGGCTGGGCACGCAGGCCCCCAGAACAAAAAGGGGCATCACTTGGGGCGTCCCATGGGCGAAGGGAGCACTGAAGGACCCCGAAGCACTTGCCCTGACCACCTCAGGCAGTGTCGCTGTAAACACCCAGCAATGGGTAACCGCACGGTGGCCCGACGGATCGGTGAAATGGTCGGCACATGCGGCTACATTGGATGGGGAAGACCCCCAGGCAATCCTCACGCTGCGCCGGCAAGGACCCACTCCCCGTGCAACGGACGGATCGATAGCCGTGGCTGCGGATGATGAAACCATCCGGGTCAACACGGGTGCCATGCAGGTCGTGTTCTCCAAAAGCGGAAGCTCGCTTGTCAAATCTATCCGCCAGGGTGCCCGCACCACGGCCACCGACGGCCAATTGGTGCTCCAATGGCAAAACCTGCCCGAACCCGTTGCTGGAGAGCCGCTATTGACCGATAGCCTCCAAAGTGAAATCCGCGAAACGGTTGTGGAACATGGCGGTCCCATACGTGTAGTCATCAAAACATCGGGCGTACACCGCTCGGCTACCGGCCGCGAGCTTCTCCCCTTCACCATACGGTTTTATTGTTACCTCCACACAGCATCCACCCGCATGGTCCACACGTTGGTTTATGATGCCGACGAGTACCGCGACTTTATCCGTGGGATAGGTGTGCAGTTCACCGTACCGATGACGGACGCACTATACAACCGGCACATCCGGTTTTGTGGCGATAACGGCGGCGTCTTCGGCGAGGCCATAAAAGGTTTGACCGGCCTGCGGCGCGACGCGGGGAAGGACGTGCGCGATGCGCAGGTTGCTGGAGCAGCTGCGCCGCCCCTGTCGGTATTCAGCCCGGCTGTCGCCAAGGGACTGCCCTATATCCCGGCCTTTGGAGACTATACGCTCACCCAATCCACACCCGATGGCTTTGAAGTCCGTAAGCGCACAGCTCCCGGCCATGGGTGGCTCGCTTCGGCGCATGGCCGGCGCGCAGCCGGCGCGGGGTATATAGGCGGTGCCAGCGGTGGGCTCGTCTTCGGTATCCGGAATTTCTGGCAAAGTTTCCCAGCCCAGATCGATATCCGGGATGCCCATACCGAAGCGGCTAAACTTACCCTCTGGCTGTGGGCACCCGATGCCCCCGCCATGGACCTCCGGTTCTACCACGATGGCATGGGACAGGATACCTATGAAAAGCAATTGGATGGTCTGGATATCACCTACGAGGATTATGAACCCGGATTCGGTACCCCCCACGGGGTAGCCCGCACCAGCGAGCTCGAAATCTGGGCGGTAGATAGCACACCCACGCACGGCGAATTGGCCACCATGGCCGCCCAGATCCAAGACCCGCCGTTGCTGGTGTGCGATCCCACACACTACCAGGAAACGGGTGTATTTGGTGGGGCGTTTACGGTAGGTGCCCCGCGAAACGCGGCCGAGCAAGCCATCGAAGCGCAGCTGGCATTTTATATCGACCACTACAAGAAGCAGATCGAACAACACCGGTGGTACGGATTCTGGAACTATGGCGATGTGATGCACGCTTATGACGGCGACCGCCATACGTGGCGGTATGATGTCGGCGGCTTTGCGTGGGACAATTCCGAGCTGTCCACCGATCTATGGCTGTGGTACTATTTCCTGCGCTCGGGGCGCCACGATGTGTTCCGCATGGCCGAAGCCATGACACGCCATACCGGCGAAGTAGACGTACACCATGTTGGCCGCTTTGCCCCATTGGGCTCGCGCCACAACGTGATGCACTGGGGGTGCAGCGCCAAGCAATTGCGCATCAGTACTGTCATCAACCGGCGTTTCCTCTACTACCTCACCGCCGATGAACGCATCGGCGACCTCATGCGCGAGCAGATCGAAGCGGCCCATACCCTAAAGGAGATTGTGCCCGGCCGTAAAGTAGGCCAAATCGCCGCCAAAGACGATGATAAGGTGAGCATGTCGTTCGGTACCGACTGGGGGGCCTTGGCATCCGCGTGGTTCACAGAGTGGGAGCGAACCGGCGACGAACAAATGAAGCAACGCTTGGTAAACAGTATGGAAAGCATCGGCAGCCAGCCCCGCGGGTTTTTGACCAGCTCGGCCAATATGGACCTAGAGACGGGCACCTTTGAGCGGGTGGAGCATGATAACATCCGGGTGTCTCACCTCAGTGCAGCATTCGGCTTGGCAGAAATCTGTGCCGAGCTCATCGGCTCACTGGACGTTCCGGTATTTACGAAAGCATGGTTGCAGTATTGCGAGGCGTTTAACTCGGACTCCGCATGGCAGGAAAAACACCTGGGCCAAACGTTCCGCAAGCCGAACCTGGGGCAGGGCCACAGCAGGCTCACCGCCTATGCCGGTTGGTTTTTGAAAGACCGGGCGCTGCAGGAACGGGCGTGGGAAGAATTTTACGGTGGCGCTGCGGGGATGAAGCTGGGTATACCACCGGTAACCCACCTTACGCCGCCAGAGGTGCTCAGTGAGCGGGACGAAGCGCCCGTGTCTACCAACGCCGTGGCACAGTGGAGCCTTGCTGCCATGCAGTGCATGGCCTATGCAGGCGAGGTGATCGGCCATAAGGACGTCCGGTAACGATTGCGTAATTTAATCCATTTGTTAAGTTTGAAATACGGGAGAATATCTTTCTTTTTGCTCACAAGCAAACTCCCACAGCATTGTAGAATCTTAAATCATGAATAAATCCTATTTTTTCAACGTATCCGTTGCCGCGTTATCTTCGGCGGCCCTGTTGTTCTCGTGTACGAACCCCGAAGGTGGGGGCGGGGAGGAGGTCACCAATGATGTGAACACGCCGCTGCACCTGCTGCAGCCCGATTATCCGGTGCGCTACGGCGAGACAACGCTGGAAGAGGTAAAGGAGGTGGTAGACCGCGTACATGCCTATTTGGATGGGGCCACACCCGCCGCATTGGCGGATAAAAGCAGCCAGCAACCGGTGGATGACTTGTCGGCGATCGACACCAACACCATTTTCAAGCAAGGTGATTTCCGGCTCATCAGCTACGAATGGGGCGTCACCTATGGCGCGATGTTGCTGGCCACCGAAGCCACGGGCGATAACCGCTATGTGCAATACACCAAAGACCGCCTGGACTTCATCGCCCAAGTGGTGGCGGCATTCCAGGCATCGCCCGAAGTGGCTGGTGCAAGGCGATCGCCGGTACATTCGGTTACCGATCCCGGCGCGTTGGATGATGCCGGCGCCATGTGCGCGGCGATGATCAAAGCTTCGCAGACGGGCGTATTAACCGAAGACGTCCGGCCAATGGTCGATAATTACATCCAATACATCATGGAAGATGAGTTCCGCCTGGCAGACGGCACGCTGGCCCGCAACAGGCCCCTGCCCAATACGCTGTGGCTGGACGATCTGTACATGAGCCTACCGGCACTTGCGCAGATGGGCAAGCTCACCGGAGAGGCCCGCTACTTCGACGAGGCCGTCCGCCAATTCTGGCTGTTCGCCGACCGCATGTTCGTGCCCGAGAAGGGGCTGTATATGCACGGTTGGGTGCAGGGTATGGAGCCCCACCCGCATTTCCATTGGGCGCGGGCCAACGGCTGGGCACTGCTTACCAAACTCGAGTTGTTGGCCGCCCTGCCCGAAGCGCACCCCGCCCGCGGAAAACTGCTTGCCCAATTCCGTGCACACGTGCAGGGGCTGGCCCGATTGCAAGACGGTACAGGTTTCTGGCACCAATTGCTAGACCACAACGATACGTACCTGGAAACCTCCGCAACCGCCATCTACGCCTACTGCATAGCCCATGGCATTAATAATGGCTGGCTGGACGCCCAGGCCTATGGCCCGATGGCGCTGCTGGCTTGGAATGCGGTAACGACGAAAGTAAACGAAGAGGGCCAGGTGGAAGGTACGTGCGTGGGAACAGGCATGGGTTTCGACCCTGCATTTTACTACCATCGGCCGGTCAATAAGTTTGCGGCCCACGGCTATGGCCCTGTCATTCTTGCTGGTGCAGAAATGTATCGGCTACTCCAACAGACGAAATACGAAATCAATGATAGTGCAGTGATGTTTTTAGATTAACAACAGGCAAAATACCATGAAAACAATTCAGCTCACAGCAGTAGTAGCCCTGAGTGGTTTGGCATGCTCTTGTGGACAAGGAGAGCAAAAAGGGTGGACGGTCACGCTCACCAACCCCACACAAACCGACTTAACGCAAAAAGCCGTCACGATCAAACGCGCGGACTTTAGCAATCAGCAGGATTTTTATCCGCTGCTGCTTGATGCGCAGGGCGATACCATTCCGTCGCAGGTTGATGACCTCACCGGCGATGGCGAATGGGACGAATTGTTTTTCTTGGTCGATTTACCGGCATCGGGCGAAGCCGTGTTGACCGTGAAACCCAGCGAAGGCAGCATGGATTACGCGCCGCAAACGGCCGTCCGTTTCGGTAAGCGCAGTAGTGCAACAAACCCCGTGGAGCCAAGGCAGGGAGACACACTTTACGCCGATCAACTGCCGCTCAGCATCGGCTATCAGCCATATCAAACCGATGGGCCGTCTTGGGAGAATGATAAGGTCGGCTTCCGCCATTACCTCGACGGCCGCAACTCGAAAGACGTTTTTGGGAAAAAGGTGTCGTATATGAGTCCTGACGATGTCGGCATCAATGCACAAGGCGCCGTAGAAGACAACTACCACGTGATGTTGGACTGGGGGCGCGATATTCTGCCGGTAGGTAATTCGGTGGGGCTTGGCGGGATAGCACTGGCCCATGGCGAAGACGTGTACCGGCTGGGCGTTACCGTAGACGATGCCATCAATAATGTGGATACCACCATTTTCAATGTAGTACGCGAAGGCCCGCTGCGGTCGAAACTGGATTTCCAGTACTGCAATTGGACGGCCGGCGAGCACCGGTACAACCTAGTTGAACAACCGGCCATATGGCCGGGCATGTATGGCTACCGGAATACGGTTAGCGTGGAAGGACTCCAAGCACAAGATACGTTGTTGATAGGGCTGGTGAATATATTTGCCAGCCAACCGCCCCGCGAAATCAATATCGATGATAAATGGGTGGTGCTGTATACGCACGATCAACAGACCTATGAACAAGAGTGGTGGCTGGGACTCGGGCTGATCCTGCCTTATGACAGCTACCAAGGTTACAGGGAGGCACCCAACTCGGGTCCGCTGACCAACAGTTGCTTGGCGAAGTTGCGCATTCGCGACAATGAACCCATCAGCTATTACGCCGTTGCCGGCTGGGAATTATCAGATGAAGGTTTCCGCAGCCGCGATTATTTCGAAAACTACATTGTCGGTTTGGCAGAGCAGTTGGCCGCTAAGGTACGTGTAGACGTGGCGGAAGCTCCCTAGGCGTTACACTACGCAAACGTTACCGGCAACGTTTGCGTAGATTTTCTTTTGCTGTTGAATTACCTTTAAGTTATTGATAACAAATTTGTTGTGTTGGTGTCGAAAAAGCCGACGACAGGATAGTACAGGTTGGTTTGCAGCGAGAAATCTATTCTATTTGTATTACCAGATAACAGACAAGCAGTTTCAATAATAAACCGTACCATTAATTAATTGTGTGATTGACAGAGTTGTGCAGTGCACTCGGTAACACAGCGAGGCAAAAACCAACGAAAGGAGGTGTTCTAAAGCAATGAGATAAGCGTAGTCAGTAGTATATAAATGCCGTTTGCGGCTTCTAGACAAACATATTGTGTTAACCAATTTTTTAAAACCACATTAAAATGTACGTGAATTTTACCAAAGGTCGACGCGTCATCATGGGATGCATCCCGTCGCTCTTCCTACTCGCTTTTCTGCAGGTAAGCGTTGCCGCTAGCCGGCCGGATGCGGCAGGTGCATCCGATCTTGCAAAAACAGAGACCGCCCTGCAGCAACAAATTAGCGGACAGGTTACCGACAGCGCCAGCCAGCCGTTGGAAGGCGTTTCCGTGAAAGTTAAAGATGGTCAAGCCACCGCCGTTACGGATGGCAGTGGCCGGTTTTCCATAAACGTGCCCAATACGGATGCCACGCTCGTTTTCACCTTTATTGGCTATGCCAACCAGGAAGTTGCCTTGCAAGGCCATTCTACCATCAATGTGACGATGGTCGAGGAGCGAAGCGAACTGAACGAGGTCGTTGTTGTGGGTTACGGTACGCAGCGTAAATCGGACGTAACGGGAGCCGTTACCAGCATCGGCGAAGCGGAAATCCAATCGCGCCCGGTTTCCAATGCGTTGGAGGCCATGCAGGGTAAAATAGCCGGTGTCGATATTTCAACCGCCCAGCGCCCCGGAACGGTTGGCGACGTCAACATCCGCGGGGTACGCTCGTTGACGGCCTCCAATTCACCACTTTTCGTGGTCGACGGTATACCCTTGCTCACCGGCGGGATCGATTACCTTAACCCGAACGATATTGAAGCAATCGATGTATTGAAAGACGCCTCAGCAACCGCAATCTACGGCTCGCGTGGGGCAAATGGCGTAGTCATCGTAACCACCAAGAAGGGTAAAGAAGGTCGGGTAACCTTAGACCTGAACCTGGCCACCACTTTTGAAAACCTGGTCGATAACCGGGATATGTTCAATGCGCCGGAATACATCACGTTCCGCCGCTGGGCTTACTACTACCGGAATCCGGAAGTGTACCCCCGGGGCGATGAGCCGACGATTGAAAACGACCGGGCCATCTTCCTGGCTACGGGCGACCCCACCGCATGGGCCAACATCGAAAAAGGATGGGCTGGCGGCACCTGGGATGGTTCTAAAGTAGCGACGACCGATTGGTTCGGCATGGTGACGCAGCAGGGAGTAACGAACAACATGAACGTAAGCGCCACCGGCGGTAGCGAGAAGATAAAAACCTATGCGTCATTCGGCTACCTCGATAACAAAGGGACGCAAAAAGGGCAAAGCTTTAAACGGTATACCGCCAACCTCAATGCCGAAGTGAATGCCACCAAGTGGTTCTCCCTGGGAGGTAACCTGCTGGTTTCGTACGGCGTGCAGGAATATGGGCAGTCGACTGCTGGCAGCAACCCGCTGGGAGGTACCAGCCAGATTTACGATGCCGCAAGGGCTCAGTTTCCTTACGCGCTACCGTATGATGCCGAGGGCAACCGGATTGAAATGCCCGGTGGCGATATCGGTATCAAGAATGTGGCCGAAGAATGGATCCTGAACCAGGACCAGCGCACTACCCTTCGCACGTTCGGTAGTTTATTCGGTCAGGTAGACTTCGGGAAAATCCACCCCGCATTGGAAAACCTCACCTACCGGTTGAACTTCGGTCCCGATTTTTCAAATTACCGTGCTGGTTCGTATATCGATAGTCAGTCGGTGCGGAGCAACGGCACCAATGAGGCGTCGCTCGGGAAAAACCAGACCTTCTCGTATACCCTCGATCATTTGTTGTTTTACAATGAAACCTTTGGTAAGCACGACTTGGGCCTTACCTTGCTGCATAGCCAAACGGAATACAACAGGGAGACCAGTAACATTGCTGCCAATGGTGTGGCTTTCCCAAGCCAGAAGTGGAATGCCTTGTCAGATACTTATATCTCTGCCGAGAACCTCACCGATTATTCATCGGGCCTTACGAAAAGCCAACTGCACTCGTACATGGCACGGGTAAATTACGGGTTTAATAACCGGTATCTCCTTACGGCATCCATACGGCGTGACGGTGCATCGCAGCTGGCCGAGGGCCACAAATATTCGTGGTTCCCTTCTGCGGCACTGGCTTGGCGGATCGACCAGGAGGATTTTGTGAACGTGGCGTGGTTGAACGATTTGAAACTCCGCCTCGGCGTGGGCGTTACCGGCAACTCCGCCATCGACCCGTATGAAACGCAAGGTGCTATTTCATCCATCTTTTATCCATACATCAGCTCATTAGCGCCCGGCGCTATCCCTTCCACCACCATGGCCAACCAGGAGTTGGGCTGGGAGAAAACCACCCAGTATAACGTAGGGCTCGATTTCTCGGTGCTGAACAGGCGAATAAGCGGTAGCTTGGATTTCTACCAGTCGAAAACCACCGACCTGTTGCTCGAGATGTCTATCCCCACGGTAACGGGCTTTACCACCACGTTTGCCAATGTGGGCGAAACCGCGAACAAAGGGGTGGATTTGAGTTTGACCTCATTGAACGTGGATGGAGCATCGTTCAAATGGACCACCACGGCCAGTGTGGCCTGGCAGAAAGACCGCATCGTTAGCCTAGCTACTGGCAGCGACGACATCAACAACAACTGGTTCATCGATCAACCCATCGGGGTGATCTATGGTTACCGGAGCCTCGGGCTATGGCACGTGGCCGATGCCGATATCTATGAACGGTTCAACGACAATGGGGCGACCTTCTCCCCGGGTTTGGTGAGGCCCGAGGACGTGAACGGCGACGATAAGATCGATGCCAACAACGACCGGATGATCATCGGCAATACCCGGCCCCGCTGGGTGGTGGGTATGACCAACCGGTTCAATTACAAAGGCGTAGAGCTGTCGGTGTTCCTTTACAGCCGCTTAAAATACCTCTATGATACCGGCGGGGAGTCGCAAACCGGACGCGGTACGCAACGGCGGATCGACTATTATACCGAGAACAACACCGACGCCGAATACCAGAAACCTATTTACACCGAAGGAACCGGCGATCCGTTTCACCAGGCATTGGGATACCGGAATGGTTCGTTTATTAAAATCCGCAACATATCGTTGGGTTATAACATGAGTAATAACCTGCTCGAAAAGAGCGGTATTTCTACCCTAAAAATCTATGTGCAGGCAACCAACCCCGGTATGTTGTTCTCCGAGATCGATTGGGTAGACTTGGATGTTAGGAGCGCCACATTCAATAGAGGCTTCACCATCGGATTGAACGCTACACTTTAGTCGCTAGGATTTATCAATAAAAAGAAAATAAAATGGATACGATAAAACATATTTTTTCGCTTTTCCTTTTTTCAGGCTTGATCCTCATGTCGTCATGCAGCACGGACTTCCTGAACGAAACCCTCGAGACAGACCGGGGTATGGAATATTATAAGACCGATGAGGGCATCTTGGCGCTTGCTGCCGGCACGTATCATCAGGTGTTGAAAACGCCCTTCGATGGTGAGTGGTTGTACTGCGCCACCAACTACGGAGTAGATGAGTTCAACGTGGGCGGTGATGCCTCCAACAGCGTATGGAACAACTACGATGGCGGGTTGCAGTCTATTGTTACGGTTACGAATAGCAATACAGCGTCTGCAAACGCACAGTGGGATAACCTGTATATTGGTATCGGCGATGCGAACCTGCTGATTGAGAATGCTACGGCCAGCGAATCCACCTCAGACGCCATCAAAAAGGTGGCGTTGGGCGAAGGACATTTCCTCAGGGCCTACAATTACCTGCGCCTGGTCTCACAATACGGCGGCGTACCGCTGAAAACCACGTCGAGCACGACGGTGGAACTGGAATTTACCCGGGCTACGCCCGCTGAGGTGTACCAGCTGGTAATCGATGATTTCACGCAGGCGTATAACTTGTTGCCAACCACCGGTGCTCCCGCACGGATTACCAAGTATGCGGCAGCGCATTACCTAGCGAAGGCCCATTTATTCCGCGCCAGCGAAATCAACGACGATTGGAACTCCGCTACCAAAGACGCCGACCTAGCTGCCGTGGTAACGTTGTGCGACGAAGTAATCGCCAACCACCCGCTGGCGGGTAATTTCGCTGACCTGTGGGACTATATCAGTCCGGATGGTGCAAACGAGCTGCTGTCGGAGTGGATCCTGTCCGCCCAGTTCACAGCAGATGTTTCTGCTAGTGGGCGCACCACGCAGCACCTTTATTTTACGGCGCGGTACGATGATATGCCCCAGATGAAGCGCGACGTGACGGGCGACCGCCCGTACAGCCGCTTGCGCCCCACGTATTACATGTTTCGGCTATATGATTTGGTAGACGACTCGAGGTTCTGGAAGAGTTTCCGCACTAAACACCGGGTGAATAATGCTTCCGGTGGGTATTATGCCAACGGCGATTTGGGAATCATGTACATCATCAACCAACCCGGCGATTCACGCTTTTCCAATTATAAGCTGAACGACGAGGTGGTTTACGATAAAACCGGCAAAACCGTCCCCAGCGTTTACGTGGCTTATTCTGCCGGCAGCACCACCGACGGCGCTATGGAAATCGATGTGCGGTTCCCTTCATTGAGTAAATATTTGGATGGCTCCCGGGTCGGTGTAAATGAGACCCGGGGTCTGCGCGACATGAACCTCGCACGGTCTGCCGAAACCTACCTGATGGCGGCCGAAGCGAAGGTGCGGCAGGGTGCATATGCTGAGGCATTGACGTATATCAACGCCGTCCGTACGCGCGCCGAATACGAAAGTGGTGAAGACCGCGAAGCGTATTACGACGGTGGCGGTGCACTGGGCGCTTCGGCGTCGGGCCAGAATCCGGACGATAATTCGTTTTTCCCCGAGAACTCCTATTACGAGTCGAACGATATCGTGGTGACCACCGCCGCCTCCGGCAGCTTGGCCATCACCGACATTGGCTCGCTGCCCGCAGGCGATGAATACATCATTTCCAAACTCGGGCTAACGGGCGACTACGCACGGATGTTGGCTCTCGTGCTCAACGAGCGCTCGCGCGAGCTGGCCGGCGAATACACCCGCTGGGAAGACTTATCGCGGACGGGAACACTCGTTCAGCGCGTAAAGGCGTTCAATGCCCAGGCCGAACCGTTCATCCAGGATTACCACCAATTGCGGCCCATTCCGCAAACCTACTTGGATGGTATCCAGCTGAACGGCGCGAATTTAACACCGGAAGAAAAACAAAGGCAACAGAACCCGGGGTATTGAGAAAATCGATACCCAGCGTAGCCGCCTCCTGATGGGGTCCCTGCCATGTATGCTAGGACACCGCTGCTCCCGGTGAAGGTGAGCTAAAGGCGGGCCAGTCCAGCTGAGATTGAAATAGCTTCCGGCAACGTTTGCGTAGATTTCACAGATTGTTAAAGGATAACTTACCTGTTGTTTACATAACTGATACACAGTTGGTTGTGGTTTGCTGAAAGCTGTCTGTAACAGGATGAGGCAGGATGGCGTGAGCCGATTTAATGGATAACATTGTATAAGCAAAAGGCAATATTGTATTAAGAAAGCAATGGGCGCCTGAGTTGTGCAATCGATTGAACAAATTGTGATAGCCATGGAAATAAAGCGAATGTTATTGGTGCTGGGCATCTGTAGTCTGGTAACATCACTGAATGCAGCTACTTATTATGTAGCACTGAATGGGGACGATGCCAATAGCGGTACCAAGGCACATCCGTATGCAACCATCCAGCGCGCTCAAGAGGCTGTGGTACCGGGTGATACCGTTTACATCCGGGGCGGTACTTACGCTATTCGGGCAGGCCAGATTGCAGCGTATGAGTTGAAAGGGGCAGGGATTTCGCTTTTAAGAATTTTGGGGATTGGATTTGCAG
>NZ_JAMXAY010000073.1 GCF_025460835.1 Parapedobacter soli
CTGACTGTTAGTGTGTTGTACAGAATTTAAGGGATGACTATTTATTATTCAACATCAATCTGCGGACAGGTAAAGAACTGGACGATTTGACTCCGGCCCGAAAAGCGAAAGCTATCGGATTTCTTGAAATGGCCATGGTGGATAAGCGGCCGACGGAAGCCGTTGTCAGATAGTTTAACAACGGTAATAAACACGTTCCCCGACGGGACTTGGCAGACAAAAAGGGCCGTTGCGGAACGTGATCTCGTTTTTGTCCACGGACACCGGATATTAGACCCGAAGGAAAAGGGATTTTCCATAGTCAATATCTTCCGTTTCGAGGGCGAAAAGATCTGTGAGCAATGGACTGTGGGGCAACGAATCCCCGACGTTTCACTGAATGAGAACCCGATATTTTAACCGTGGGGAAGACGCATGTAGAGGGGAGATTTTGTAACGGTCGAGTACCGACCTTAAGCCGAGGATGAGGTAGGAACGGATTTGCTCGGGGTCGTTTATGAAATAGGTATCGCTTCTTTCCGTACCGTTCAAACTTCCCCACTTCGATGCGTACCTTTATCTTGCGTAGGCCCTGTTCTACTTCCATCGCTTCCAGTTCTGCGAGCAAGGGGTTCAACCGTTCCTCTACCTCTTTCCGACAACGGGATACGTAGGGTGCATCGGTGATGGCCTCCGCCAAGCGGTGGCAAAGTAATCACGCCCGCCGATGGCATCCCATCTGTGTTCGTCATTTGTCTATCCTTTAAACAAATTTTCTAATGCTCATCATATAACCTAAATGCAGTCCTTCGTGGTAGTTGTTAAATTCAAAAGCGTCTTTTATTGAAGTCAAATGAAAACCTGTTGCTGTTATCCGTTCGTTGTATGTTGTAAAAATACCTTTCTGGAAGTCCGTTTCTGTCTTTGTGATTAGGGAAATTAAGAGTTCTTTCAGTTCATTGGCTTCAGTCTGTGTTGTCGTTCCTGTCGGTTTAGTCGTGGGTTTGTATAAATTTACTAAGTCGTCCGAAATATACATTGGCAAGTTTGAGCCTTTGTAAATTAGTGATTGTTGTGCGACAATTATGTGTCCGATGTTCCAAATGAGATTATTGTTAAAACCGTTTGGCGTTTTGTTCAGTTGGTCTAACGAATAATTGTCAAAAAAATTCAAGTAAAGTTTTCGGCCTGTCGCCCACGCTTTAAATACTGTTTCCATTTGTCTTGTCAATGTTATTTCGTTTATGGTTTTTTGTCCGTTACAGTTTTGTTCCTTGAATTAAAATTGCTTCTTTGATAGATTGTTCTTTCAAATAGAAAAATTTCTTACGCTCTTCGTCTTTTAAAAAGTTGTCAAAGTCCTGTTGTGTCTGAAACTCTACAAGATGAATCTCATAAGGTTTATCTAAATGGCTTTCTATAAAGTTGTCGTCCGTTGGTCTAACTCGTAGCAAAAGTCGTCCGTTATATCTCAAAATTGTCGGAATGGCAATATTTTCAAACTCGTCAAAAATTTTTTCTTGTCCGTCAATAATGTAAATTAGTTGAGTTATCAGTATCATTTATTTATCTTTTATGTTGTACCGTCGGTTCTCATGGTTGCAGCTAACTCTCAAATTTACATTAAACCCGTTGGGTGAAATGAATTAAGTAAAAAAAGGATAAAATAAGTGGCTAAGATATTGGTCAAGATACTGAAATTCAGTATCTTGATGTCGCCAAACAACCCAATATCAATGTCAAATATACGAAATAACTATTTAAAAATTTTAGAAGTGATCAACTCATTGAACATCAATCCCTATTCTCCAAACAGTGTTGGAAGAAAGCCAAAAATGGCTGATATAGAGGTAGTAGCACTGAGTTTGACGGCCGAATTCATGTCAATAGATAGCGAAAATGACCTGTTCAGACAGATCACCAATGCCCAGATCCCAAACTTGCTTGAGCGTAGCCAGTTCAATAAGAGACGTAGAAAGCTGTTCGTTTTTTCTGAAGCCATCCGCATGGCCCTTGCCTCGAGATTTACTGAACTGGAAGATTATTTCATTGTGGACAGCATGCCTTTGGAGATTTGTAAAACCGCCCGTCAAAGCCGTGTAAAGATCTGTAAGGAAAATTATGAAACTGCTCCGGAAAAAGGTTTTTGTGCTTCGCAGAACAACTGGTTTTATGGCTACAAACTTCATGGGGTATGCACCCTTTCCGGAGTTTTCCATTCGGTCGATATTACCAAAGCGAACGTACATGATGTCCATTATCTTCAAGACGTCAAACATCAACTGACTGAATGTGTGCTGCTTGGAGACAAAGGATATTTGTCTGCTGAGCAGCAACTGGATCTTTTTGAGTCGGCGAATATTGTATTGGAGACCCCAATGAGAACCAATCAAAAAGGATATAAAAAGCAGCCTTATATTTTCAGGAAATCACGCAAAAGGATTGAGACATTGTTCTCTCAACTATGTGACCAGTTTATGATCAGGAGAAATTATGCCAAGACCTTTGACGGTTTCAAAACTAGGATATTGGCAAAAATTACAGCCATGACGCTGATCCAGTTTATGAACAAGTTTATATTCAAAAGGAACATTAACAACATTAAAATTCAGATCATTTAATTTCACCCAACGGGTTACATTAAATATTCTGGTAAACATGGCCTCGGTTCAATAAAAAAAGCCGGTCAAGAAATTGACCGGCTTGCTGGTAGGGGGAACTTTACAAATGTCGAACTTTCTGGAGGATTACGAGGCAGTATTAAATGCAAAGAATCTGCTAGAATAAGCAGAGCACCATATTTCAATCAAACTGTCTTTCATCGACAACAAACGTCCTTCTCTCGTTTACCTACAGAAAACAATAAACCAAAGAAACTCTTTGTTTATTTAAAACTATTATCGTAATATTGCGATATTGAAAAAACAAGGACATGGGACTTACTAAAACAGAAATATTTACGGACGACCAGAACAAATTGGCTGCTTTGTTTAAAGCCTTGGGGCATCCGGCAAGGGTTGCCATTCTTCAGTATATCATCAATCAGAAAGCCTGTATCTGTAATGATTTGGTCGATGAATTGGGATTGGCGCAGGCCACCATTTCACAGCACTTAAAAGAGCTAAAGCGCATAGGTGTTATCCAGGGAACGATTGAGGGCAAATCTGTTTGCTATTGCATCGATGAAAAACTGTGGAAACAAATCCAATCGGAATTTAATGCGTTCTTCAACCAAGAGGTAAAAGTAACCGGTTGCTGTCCGTAATATTTTTTTAACCCTTATCATCGTAATATTACAATATATCATTTAGTATAAATTTACTTTTATGAAACTATCAACAATCAAAGAAATCCTGCCAACATTGAACAATGTTGAATTTCAGCTAGCGGACGGAACATGTGTTCCCGAACACTTCCACGTGACGGAAATCGGACAGATTACCAAACATTTTATTGATTGCGGTGGTGTTATCCGTACAGAGAAAACGGTAAACTTCCAATTGTGGGATGCGGGCGACTACGAGCACAGATTAAAGCCGACCAAGCTATTGAACATTATCAAGCTGTCCGAAGAGAAATTATGCATTGAGGATGCCGAAATAGAGGTAGAATACCAAAACAAAACGATTGGAAAATTCGACCTGGATTTTGACGGCGAGCGTTTCATCCTAAAAAACAAACAGACGGCTTGTTTGGCAAGCGATACCTGCGGTATTCCTGCGGAGAAACAAAAAGTACAGTTATCGGAGTTGAACAGCACTTGCTGTACACCTAATTAGGGATGTTGCTAAACACTAAGACCAATCGTCATGTATAAGCATTTAGCTGAAACCATACAGAGGATTATTGACATCCATGCCGTAAACGAGGAACGCAAATCTATTTTGCAGCCGCTGATAGATTTTGTACAGCAAAAAGCAGACAGCGGAGCGGATATAAACATCAATTTCATCTGTACCCATAATTCACGTAGAAGCCATTTAGCACAGGTATGGGCGCAGGTAGCAAGTGCGTACTTCACCATTCCGAATGTACATTGTTATTCGGGTGGTACGGAAGAAACGGCGCTATTCCCGAAAGTGGCGGAAACATTGACCGATCAAGGATTTTCTATTTTCAGGATTGCGGAGACCGATAATCCGGTATATGCCATAAAATACAGCGATGATACGTTGCCCATCATTGGGTTCTCCAAAAAATACGATAGCCCTTTCAATCCTACATCGGCATTTGCCGCCATTATGACCTGTTCGCAGGCAGAAAGCGGATGCCCGTTCATTGCCGGTGCGGAAAAGCGAATACCCATCACATTCGAAGACCCCAAGATTTCAGACGGTACGTCCGAACAAGCTCAAGTATATACAGCAAGGAGTCAGCAGATAGCGCAGGAGATGTTCCATGTTTTTTCCAGGGTTAAACGTTAGCCGATGCAGCCGAAACTAAAGTTCCTTGACCGTTACCTTACCTTATGGATATTCCTTGCGATGGCGGCTGGAATAGGGTTGGGGCATTTCTTCCCGAACATTTCCAATGCTATCGATGCCCTAACCGCAGGTACGACCAATATCCCATTAGCGATCGGGCTTATATTGATGATGTTCCCTCCTTTGGCTAAAGTGGATTATTCCTTGTTGCCCAAGGCATTTAAAGACACCAAGGTAATCGGCATATCTTTGTTACTGAATTGGGTTATCGGTACGGTATTGATGTTCGGTTTAGCCGTTCTGTTCTTACGGAACGAACCCGATTACATGACGGGTCTGATACTGATTGGTTTGGCAAGGTGTATCGCAATGGTCATCGTTTGGAGTGACCTGGCAAAAGGGAACAGAGAATATACGGCATTGTTGGTCGCATTGAACAGTATCTTTCAGATAATAAGTTATAGTTTCTTTGTTTGGCTGTTCATCAACGTATTGCCGAACAAATTGGGGTTAGCCGATTTCAACGTAAGCGTATCCATGAAAGAGGTAACCGAAAGCGTACTCATATATTTGGGCATTCCTTTCTTCGCAGGCTTTATAAGCCGTTATGCATTGGTAAAGTCAAAGGGTATGGAGTGGTATAATCGGAAATTCGTGCCAAAAATATCGCCCGTTACCTTGTATGCGTTATTATTTACCATCGTATTGATGTTCAGCCTGAAGGGAGACAAGATATTGGAGTTACCAATGGATGTTGTAAAGGTGGCTGTACCGCTGATTATTTATTTCATGCTGATGTTTTTCGTAAGCTTCTTTGTCAACAAATCATTGAAGGTTCCTTATGACAAAAACGCTTCCATTGCATTTACAGCCACAGGGAATAATTTTGAATTGGCGATAGCCGTGTCGATCGCGGTATTCGGCATCCATTCGCCACAGGCATTTGTGGGCGTTATCGGCCCACTCGTGGAAGTACCAATATTGATACTGTTGGTGAGGGCAAGCCTGTGGCTAAAAAAGCGATATTACACATAAATTCCTACGGATCATTCGCGAAACATCTTGTTTACCATAGTGATAGGAGTAGGTTTATTAAGTTTCCAAGAAAATAGTCTATTTTAGACTGGAAATACGATCAATGAGGAAAGCTGTACATAGACACGTTGCCGTAAAGGATAAGACTGAGTCGCACCAGCACATCAAAATCGCGGAGTTCCGGAAAAATGTACGCAAAACGAATCCGCATAAGCACAACAGTTATTTTGAATTCGTCTTATTACTACGGGGCAGCGGTTCGCATACCATTGACGGCAGGTCGTATGCTGTGAATCCCCCAGTATTGTTCATTATCCGCAGGGAGCAGGTGCACCATTGGGAACTTGATGATGAGCCAGAGGGGTATGTACTGATTATCAAAAAACAGTTTATCGACGACAGTGTTGACAAGGCATTGAAGGAGCTCTTGTTGCGGATGAGCGGCCATAGCTGCCTTTACCTGGAAGACGCCACCCCCGTCGCAGCGCTGTTCGGATTGTTGCTGGCCGAATGTCAAAAACCGGCTCATGGAAACGCCGAGGTGAGGGAAGGCTTGCTCAAGGCTCTTTTAGGAATTTCGTTGCAACAAGCACCCTATCCCAAAAAGCAGTCCGGGGCCAAGACGGATATCTATCAGCGTTTTGAAGAGTTGCTCGGGCATACCGACACGCTTCATAACAGCGTGGCCCATTATGCGCTTTTGTTGAATACGACCCCCCAGAACCTGAATGCAGTCTGTCGCAGAGTAACCGGTGAGCCAGCGGCTTCGGTACTGGCCGCGCACCTACTGGGCGAGGCTAAGCGCCTGCTGCTTTACACGGATCTCACTGTGGGCCAGATCGCGGGCTGCCTGAATTTCAAGGATGATTCGCATTTCATCAAATACTTCAGGAGGCATATCGGATCCACCCCCCAAGCATATCGGCAATCGGCATAGGTTGGCCACTATACCGCTAATACCATCATATTTTCAAATACACCATAGATCTCGGTCGGTGCGTGTTAATTTTGTTATGAAAAGCAGACACACAGATGAAAAATATACTGAAAACAGACGGGTCATCAACAACCCTCATTATCCGTTTGATGGTGGGGGTTGTATTCCTGTCAGAGGGCATACAGAAGTTCCTGTTTGGGGAAACACTCGGCGCCGGGCGGTTCGCCGAAATAGGCCTGCCCAATCCGGAGTTCCTGGGACCTTTTGTGGGGAGCTTTGAGATTACCTGCGGTACGCTGGTACTGTTGGGGTTGCTTACCAGACTTGCCGCCATCTCGCTGCTTTGCATCATGCTGGTGGCCATGGCTACCACTAAAGCAGATACCTTTGCCAATGCGGGTTTCTGGGCGATGATGCATGGCAGCCGTACTGATTGGGCCATGTTGTTAGGCAGCCTTTTCCTGCTTATCCGCGGTGGCGGGCGCTGGTCCGTTGATCGTAAAATCGGTGGCTGATGGAAATCCTGATCCTGTCATTGGCCGCTTTCCTTGTAGCGGTGCTCACCTTTTTCTCGGGGTTTGGCTTGGGCACCATCCTCACGCCGGTATTCATGGTCTTCTTTCCGGTAGACCTGGCCATAGCGCTCACAGGCGTGGTCCATTTCTTCAATAACCTGTTCAAGCTGGCGCTGGTAGGCAGGCAAGCTGACCGGTGGGTGACCATACGCTTTGGGGTACCTGCGGTTATTGCCGCTTTTTTCGGCGCATGGCTGATGCTAAGGATGAGCAATCTGCCCCTGTTGTTTTGCTATAGCCTGGGTGGCAATGTCTTCGAGGTTTATCCCGTTAAATTCACCGTCGCCATCCTGCTCATCGTGTTTGCCCTGATTGAGCTGTTTCCCTATTTCAACTGCTTGGCGTTCGGCCGTGATAAGCTACCCCTCGGCGGTGCGTTGAGCGGCTTCTTTGGCGGCCTTTCCGGCAACCAGGGAGCCCTGCGCAGCGCCTTCCTGATCAAGGCCGGGCTGTCCAAAGAAGCGTTCGTGGGCACGGCCGTGGTCGTATCGGCGGTTGTGGACCTTACGCGGTTATCAGTCTACGCCACGCGGTTTGCCGCATCGGACCTTCATGACAACCTCGTGCTGGTGGGTTGTGCCATTGGCGCCGGTATCCTTGGCGCGTATGTCGGAAACCGGCTACTGAAGAAAGTAACGCTGAATTCCATCCAGGTACTGGTAGCGGTTATGCTGATTGCCGTTTCGCTTGCGTTGGGGGCGGGATGGATTTAGCCGCTCCTATTTGACTTAGAACTCCTTCTCTCCGAATTCGCTTGCGGGCAACTTGATTTGACGGGTTAGCCGATTCAGGTTGAACGAAAGGTTGAGCATGATCACATCGGTTTCATAGATGTAATTGGTCGTGGTGTAGAGGTCAGGCGCCCAGGTGGTGATCCGCTGCTCGTTGCTGGGCAAAATACCCATCCCGATGTTCTGCCATTGCACAAGTGCCGTCAGTGCGCCATCCATAAAGGTATGCTTCAACGAGAGGTTGGGCGAAAGGAAACGCGAATCTTCCCCCTGTACCGTCGGCCGGGCAGACAGGTAATTTACGTTGCCCTGGATACTGAACTGCCTGGTCAACTGAAAATTGGCATTGCCGTTGATGGAGTATACCCAGGCCTGGTTTTCACGGGCTTCGGCATAGTCCAGAACGACCCCGGTTGTCCGGCTATGGTACATGTTGGCACCCAGGTACAGCTGCGCCCATTTAGCCGGGGTATAATTGGTGCCGAGTTCAAAGCCGATGCGCCGCGCCCGATCGGCATTGGTGAAAACGCGGTTCAGGATGGTATCCGCGAATACGCTGTTAACGCGCTGGATAGGGTTTTTGATGTCCTGGAAATAGGCGGTTGCAAAAAAAGAACCCTGCTTAAATTCGTTGATAATCCCCAGCTCTGCCAGATAGATAAACTCAGGCAACAGGTTCGCGTCGCCTTGTTCCAGCGTTTCCGAATGTTCCCGTTCGGGAATGGGGTTCAATTCGAAGTTGCTGGTCCGCTGCACCCGCCGGCTGATACCGGCTTTGGCCTTCCATCCGCCATCAAAATTATACAGCGCGCTTGCAGATGGAAACAAGTTGTGCAATGCCAGCAGGTAATTATCATCATCGATGGAGCTGACGTCCAGATCGCGGTTGGCATATTCATAACGTAAGCCGCCTACATACTCCAGTCTATCGGACTTGCCCGAATACTGGGTATAGACCGAATGGATCTGATTGATTGCCTTCACATCGCCCGTAAACTCCGGTACAGTCGTGAAATCCGTTTCACCGGTTTCCTTTACCGAATATACGAATCGGCCATCCTGCATATCCAACCGGTACTGGTAGCCGCTTTCCAGTGTCCCCTGTCCAACAGGCATAGCAAGGTCAACCTTTCCGCGGAATCCATCCAGCGGATTCCGGTACGTGCTCTCCGTATTCTGTATGGTATCCGCGCCCACGATGTTCCGGTTAAGCGTCGAGCCATTCAGGCCGGCGTGTTCATACAACGCAGAAAAACTAAGCTTGGTACCACTTGAAAAGGTATGGCTGTAATCGAGATTTCCCAGGATGAAATCGCCCTGTTTGTTTTGCAGGTTGGCGTTGAAATACCGGTGCCGTCCAATGACAGTACCGGTGCCGACCTCGGTCGTGACGTTGTCATAATCAATATCCGCAACCCGATCCTGGAATTTATGGCCGGCGAAGAAGCCGGCTGATAGCTGGTTGCGGGTGTTCGGCGTGAAGATGACGTTGAACCGGCCGCCGTAGTTGTATTTATCAAAGCTGCGCTCACCATAGGAGGGAAACGACGTTTTCCGGTTACCGATGATGGTAAAGACATCCCCGTCGCGGAGACCGGCGTTGTCGTTGCGGAGGTAGTTGGCCCCAGCCGAAACATCCCATTTGCCTTTCCGGAAGTTTGCCGTTACATCAGCGCCGTAGCGTTGCTGCCTTTCGGCATTGCCGTAGTCATTGGTGGATGGTAGCCCCCCCTGGATATTGGTGATGAGCGCAAACCCATCATCCGCCCCCTTTTTTGTAGTCACGTTGATGATTCCGCCCCTGCCGTCCGGATCATACTTGGCCGAGGGCGAGGTAATCAATTCGATGTTTTCAACCTGATTTGCCGGAAGCTGGCTAAGGAATGTGGCGGCATCGGTCTGTACGGGTTTCCCGTTGACCAGCAAAAGGAATCCCTGGGCACCCCGCATGGTGATCTGGCCCTGACCGTCTACCGAAACCGACGGCATATTACGAATCACATCGATGGCCGTACCTCCTTTGGCGGCCTCGAATTGCTCCGCCCGGTAAACCTGCTTATCGATCTTGTTCGCGCTTTGCAGCTGCCTGCCGGTCACCTGCACCTCATTCAGGAACTGCTGGTTCACATTGAGTGCAATGTAGCCCAAATCGACTGCTTGTTTATCCACAACCGCCACCCGCGGTAACTCAACCGTCTCATAGCCTAAAAATTGCAGGCGAACAAAATAATCGCCCCGTTTCATCTTATCAAATAGAAAGCTGCCATCAGCAGCGGAAAGCTGCCCGTTAACCAGAGAAGAATCTTTTGCTAGATGCAGGGATACGCTGACAAAAGCTAATGGGCTTTCAGCCGTCTTATCGAATGCAACGCCTTTGATCGCTCCTGTTTGTGCCGCAAGCTCGCTCGTTAACAAAACCATTACGCAAGCAGTCAGTAGGTGTGTTTTCTTCATTTTCTGTCCACAGCAATAGTGATGGTCAATCGATATTGACCGTCGCAAAGATAGTCAGATAGCCTCTCCACTGGTGGTCTATTTGAAAATATGACGGTATAAAACAAACGCGAACGACCCTTATGATTCCCGAATCGGTTAGCAAGCCTATTCGCTATGAAGAGTCAAATATAGAGGCTTACGGAAAGATCCTTCACGACTTTCGAACCCCAGAAGACATTATGCTAGCAATCACATAAGATAGACCTATACCTTTGGCTCGCTTAGTTGTTTTACGTTACAACACCGCCAAACGCGGCTAGCTCAATTATAGGACTATCCTATTTTTTATACCTTTACAAAATATTGCACTGTGTATGAATTTTTGGATAGGTGCATCAGCCAGGTGGTAGCATACACGATAGCATTGTCAAAGCATGTTCGCTATCGTCGAACTTGTGAAGTCAACCATAAGCGTTGTCTCTTTTTTAAATTCACCGCGTGTTGTATCCTCATGCCGCTTCCGGGACTTTGTTAGCGCGACTATATTTGAAGCAACTCAGAAGCCCCGGGACGGGGACGTTGGAAGCTACTGATATGTTAACTAGATAAGGAAAATATGAGTATTTATGAATTAATTTCAATAGGTCTATACGTCGTCATCATGATTATGATTGGCATATACGGATACCGGAAATCAACCAGCAATTCGGAAGAGTTTTTGATCGGTGGCCGTAAAATGGGTCCATTCGTAACGGCCTTGTCAGCTGGAGCGTCAGACATGAGTGGCTGGCTGCTGATGGGGCTGCCGGGCGCCATGTATATGATGGGCTTATCGGGGGCATGGCTCGCCATCGGGCTCACCATCGGAGCTTTCCTCAACTATGTCATCGTGGCTCCACGCCTACGCGTATATACCGAGGTGGCGAAAAACGCCATTACGCTGCCCGTCTTCTTCGAAAATAGGTTCCACGATAAATCACAACTGCTGAAGTTGGTATCGTCTGTATTTATCTTGGTCTTTTTCACATTGTATACGTCTGCCGGTATGGTATCGGGTGGTCGATTATTTGAATCAGCCTTTGGTATGGACTATAGCATTGGGCTTTGGGCCACCTCGCTGGTAGTGGTGTTCTATACGTTTATTGGCGGCTTTATGGCCGTCAGTTTAACGGACGCCGTGCAGGGTAGCATCATGGTCATTGCGTTGCTGTTGATTCCGACTGTTGTTACTTTCCAGGTAGGAGGTATAGATGAAGCCATGGAAACCATTCGTACCAAAGACAACCGTTACATGGATCTTTGGCGGGGCACGACCACCATATCCATCATTTCTCTATTGGCCTGGGGGTTAGGTTATTTCGGGCAGCCCCATATTTTGGTCCGGTTTATGGCGATTGATAGCGTTCGCGATATCAAAAGAGCGCGACATATCGGAATGACCTGGATGATCGGCACCGTATTGGGAGCGTTGTTTCTTGGATTTTTCGGCATTGCATACCTTCAACGGTTCGATGCAGAAACCATGTCGCAGTTCGACAGCTCCCGTGAGCTCGCCGAAACCATATTCATCTACCTATCGAAAGCGCTGTTTCATCCGCTAATCGGTGGCTTCCTGCTTTCCGCCATTTTAGCTGCGGTGATGAGTACGATATCCTCCCAACTGCTTGTCACTTCAAGCTCAATGACGGAAGACATCTACCGGACGTTTTTTAATACGCATGCCACTGCCAAAAACATGCTCATCATGAGTCGCGTATCGGTACTTGCCGTAGCAGTGGTCGCCTTTTTACTGGCATTGAATCCGCAGGAAAGTATTCTCGGGCTGGTCGGAAACGCGTGGGCAGGCTTTGGCGCCGCCTTTGGCCCGTTGGTTATCCTCTCGTTGCTATGGAAGCGCATCACGGCAGCAGGTGCCTTAGCTGGCATGGTAGTCGGTGGCGCTACCGTCTTGCTTTGGGTATATGTACCGCATGCTTACAAAGACGTGTACGAAATCATTCCGGGCTTCCTGCTCAGTTTTCTCACCACCATTGTGGTTTCACTGCTGACCAAACCCGTGTCTGACGATGTTAGGCGTGAGTTTGACGAAGTGCGGGAGGAGACGGCAAACGCCGGCAAAAGATAACAGTAACATTCACCAGTCAGACCACCCTTCGTGCTGTAAATTTACCTGTTACTTCGATACGATTCAATTTGGTTAAAGGATTATCATACCTGTGCGCGGTAAAGATGAAGTTCCCATGGATTTCCCGGTCGTTAGCGGTCTCGATAATCAGCACGCCACTGCCCTCATGCAGCGTACTGTATTCATAAATATCCAATTTATCACCATCTACAATATGCGAATACGATGCCGAAAAGGCCGAGGTACTACCGTATGAACCCGGCGCTATCACATAACTTCCGGGAATCGGCTGGGTTAAACTGCCGTCACATAGTGACGATAACGAGAGCTGAAAGTTGCGCTTCTGCGACCATTCATCGTACATGCTAATCACCCAGATTCTTGCGTCACTTAGCACATCCTTATCTAGTTCAAGTAAATCAAAGCTAGCATGTCCGTCCCATGTTTTTTGTAACGCTCCGCTCACGTGTAAAGTTACTTGTCCAGTGTCGGCCTTACGGTATTTTTGGTTTCTCACGTAAGTAGCTGCCCATAGGATAGCACTAACAGTAATCAGCCCTATTAAATATACGCCAATCATTTATCCGGTTGCCGAGACCTGTTCCTTGAAGACTCGGCTTTTTGTCATGATTCAAAGCCAGCCTATTCTAAAAATATGCTTCAGGTTTAGTTATATTGCTCTATTTTATCACCATTGGCATTCACCTTCATCACATGTTTTCCCGATGGGCTAAACACGATGCTTTCCCGGTTTTTGAAACGCACGGTTTCGGCTACTTTTTTCCCTAGAAGATCAATCCGGGTGAATTTTTTGTTTTCTAACAACAACACTTCATTGGCGTTGGCGGCAAAGTCTTTTAGGTTTTTCGTCTCCACCGATTGAACAACCTCTCCTTCATAATCCATAATGCCTACGCCTTTGGTACCGAAAATGAGTACACCTTTTTCAAAAAAATGACTGAACACCACCGTGCCTACGCCCAGATCTTTGGTTGCGGTATAGGAAATTTCTTTTCCGGTTTTCGCATCGAGGGTGTAGATGCCCCTGGAAACAATGTCGATAATCCGACCGTTGGCAATCAAAAACGGGCTGAACATTTTGGAAACATCGGCGCTGTTTTTGGCTTTTTCGGTTTCAAAAAGCTCTTCGCCAGTCGTGCCATCGATGGCCTTGATAACCGTTCGGTTCATATTCCCCGAGGCTTTAACGTAGAAAACACCGTCCACCATCTCGTCTTGTATCGGGGTCCAACTGTCGCCCAATAGATTAAAAGTTTCCTGCAAAACCTTGTCTTGATGAATATCTATTTTCAGAAAACCTTTCTTGCCGCCATTACCTATTTTTCCGTCTTTATTGAACGTGGTAAAATAGCACAGCTTGCCGTTGTCGTCAAAATGAAGGCTGCGGGGAACCAAACGGTCGTATTTGGTCGTCGTTTCCGCTTTACCGAAGTTCCCGCCCAGGGCGTTGTCAATGGCCATCAGTCCTCCCAGGCCTTTGGTAACGTTACGGGCTCCTTCCATACGGCTTTTAATATCACCGTTGCGTTCCACCCCGTTTTCAAGGTCAATAAAAGCCAGTTCCAGGTAAGGAAGCACCAGCGTATTACCTACCACCGAAGCATAACCGGGAACGAAATCGCCGGTATAATCCACACGCCATTGCAGTGTTCCGTTGTCAGCATCAATGGCTTGCACCTCGGTATTGGCGGTGAGTTGGTCTATTGCACCTTCGGAAGTGGGTACTTTGATGGCCAGCAGCTGTTGGGTAGTGGCGTTGTAAATCAATTCGCCGATACCACCTTTGACGCCTTCTGCTGTCCAAAGCATTTTTCCGCTACGGATATCCACGGCTTGCAGTCCGTGCTTTCCGTTAAAAAATAACGCCTGCTTTTCGGGCACATAATTAATCAATCGGTCCAGCATTTTGTTGCGGGTAAAAAAGTTACCGACAGCATATTGGGGATTCAAACGCGTACCGTCTGCTGCTTCCACGCTCACTATATCCATGGCGTGCACGCGGATCAGGGTTTCGGCCAGTGAAATCGCCATGTGGAGTTGGTCGGTTTCCCAAAGCCGTTGTCCGTTTTTCAGGTCGTATGCTTTGACTTCGGTGCTGTTGTTCTGGTAATCTACCGTCATAAACACCTGTTCACTCCCGAAAAGGAAATAACCGCTTCCGGTGGGGACTACCGTACTTTTCAATAACCGCCCGAGTTTAAAAGGGTGTTTGTTGTCCAGTATTTTGGTTTGCGTGTTCAGGTCCCATACTTGGTAGCGGACATCGTTTTCGGCCACCATATACCTATCGTCATACGAGAAGTCGATATAATCGGGAACGAATCCCAAATCGATAACGGCCGGATCGGACATTGGATAAACGCTTGGCAACCCTGCCAGCAAGAGCATGAGTAGTATAGTTATCTTATTCGTTGTCATTTCAATTTTTTTTCCAATCAACTATTTTAAGGGGCCGCAACCACGATTTCACCAGTCACATCCACTTCTTCACCGCTAGCGTCCAATTTAAACTTCCCGCTAAAGCTTAGGGTGAATGATGCTACAGTTCCCTCTTCGCCGGCAAAAGAATGGACATGCTCCTGATAGTTTTTCAAGGTCATACTGATGGGGCCTACCGGGTCATATCTATCTTCAACACTCCATTCGCGAAAGCCGAATAGCTGATTCTCGGTACGGATAGGATTGTTGTTACCGTCCAACAGAAA
Organism: Parapedobacter soli; assembly: GCF_025460835.1. Lineage (GTDB taxonomy): Bacteria > Bacteroidota > Bacteroidia > Sphingobacteriales > Sphingobacteriaceae > Parapedobacter > Parapedobacter soli. Next base: position 14,969 of record NZ_JAMXAY010000073.1, read on the forward strand.
TCCGAGTCTGATTTCAAAAACTCCACGATCAGGAAGTATTAGGGATACCCCTCTGCCTATTTCTTCATTATCGATGACATAGGCAATAGCATTATATAGCTCAACCACCCCGGGCGCATAGCACGGCACGCCGCCCTTATAGGTCTTACCGCCGGCAATGGAGACCTTATAGGTATGTTGATCGGACGATGTATCTTTATCCTCTTTTTTGTCACCTGCCTTCGAACAGGCTCCTAACAGGCATAAAACCATCATGCCTATCAGGGTTTGTACGATTGTCTTGTTCATATTCTCTTTTTGATTTAAGATAAAAGAGCAAGGAATAAAGACTCTCCTTTGTCCTTATTCTTTTGTCTTTATCGTATTTGGGTAAGCACACAAGCATTGCCCCTACTTTTTAGTTCAATGCCTGTACGATTACCTCATCGATGACCAACAGAATCTCGGGATAAGCAGATAGGTTGATGAATGCAATCTGTCCCCTGAAATTCCCGGCTTCCTGGTAAACGGGCATAGGCCGGAAGCTAAAAAATCCATCTTCCGTAGCTTGGGCATCTGAGGCATTGTGTTTAAAGGTTACTTCTACGCCCGTACGACAGATTTTCTGAACGGAAACTTCCGCTCTAAAACCTTCTGATGCCATTAATTCTTCGGTAACATCCTTCCCCGATTGCGCATCCAGTAATTTAAATTGGAAATTCACCTGCTGATTTTCAACCATCGATATGGTGGGTGTATATAGTTTTCGCTTGTTTTTGTCGCCTTGATGAAGATGTATGGCTATCGCTTTACTACCTCCAATTCCCTTGTTGGAAATCTGTACAGAATCGGGCAAATGGCTAAAGTTCCAGCCTTGGTCGGCCAAATCCCTCGTGCTTTGCATGCCTTCAAAATCGAACCGGTTCAAGGAATTTTCTGCCAACAATTCGTCGTTGGTTACTCGGTTGACATACACCACTTTGTTGTCGGACAAATCTGTATCCAACGGCGTTGGTTTCACTGATTTGTTTTTCAAGTAAGCCGGTAAATCAACCATATACGCTTCAACGGTCACTTCATACAATCCGGGTTGAGACAGGTCTATCGGGTCGAACCGAAACCGCACCCATCCCGGTGTAAAGGCTCTGAACTCCAGCACGGCTTCTTCGTTGAGCAAAACCGCTCCATCTGACAGTCTTTTGATCTGAACGGCACCGAAGATGGCTTTATCTTTTTTGTCGAAATCAGCACCCCTGTTTTCCACACGAAATTCAAATTTTGTGATCTGATCTTGCGGGCAATTGGAGAATGGGACATAGTCACCCCTTGGGTGTTCGGGAATGGTTATTGACTTGATACCAATATTGATGCCCTGTGCAAGCGCTTCCGTTTCGTTATCCGTTATTTCCGAATACGCAATATCTTTCGCCCCCGAAAAATCCCCTTCCTTTTCCCCGATTGTTGCCGCTATGTCGGAGCCATCGGCTTTGTTCCCAATGCCATTGTTGCCACAAGCAAGTAGCCAGACGGGCGCAATGACCAACAGCGTCATAAGGTAGGTTTGTGTGCAAATTTTCATTTTACCGCGTTTTAAAGTAATGTAAGCGTATGCTCCATCTATTGCCGACATATGAAGCATACGCTTTTTCTATATCCTGTTTACTTTATTAAGGATTAAGGGTATTGGTTATTCGTACTGCCCCACCCCAAGTGCCCCGTGCCGGAGTTGCCTTTGGCTACATTGATATAGGAGTTGCTCGTCCGGACCAGGTTAGGAAGCGGCGGCTGGTTCGAACTGGCTCCCGTGTAGGCAAAAAAAGCATAGTTTGGCAAATCCTTAAACGTGGTGTTGCTGACCGTTAGGCGGGGGTCGGCATGCATATAAATAGCCCCCGTATTTTGGATATTGCCGCTGGGAATGTCTCCTTTGGCTTGTTCGATGATAGCGTAATCTATGATATTGTTCTCTTGGGTAAAACTATAATAAAGACCACCCCAGTTGGTGCCGTTATGTGCTTTTAAATGTACAGGCTCTGCTGCTGTGCCTTGAATCTTCAGGCTTAAGTTATAAGGCGGAAGGAAGCCGGAGGCCATGATATGACCACCGCTCTTAAACTCCATCTCCACACCTGCTTCTATTGTTAAATGACCTCCTTCAGCCACTTCCACCCGGCCATCGACAAGGTAAGGCACATCCAATTTCTGCCAGGCTACGGTCTTATCTTTAATTTGATAATTTGAAGTAGTAATATTCAAAAAATCCGATGCATTGCCTGAATATGAAGACGTATTGTCAAAAATATGTACCATCTCCGCGGATACCTTGACGGGGACATCATCGTTCCCTGTAATAACCAGATTGGATACCGAAACCGTTGCGTTGGTTTGGATACCGTGAAAGTCTAAACCAACACTCCCGCCGTTACTAATTTCCACATGGTCTAATGTGAGCGCCTGTGGCGTGGTACTAGAAACTCCCCTTAGTGCCAAACTACCTTCATAAATCGGGGAAGATCCTGTTAAGTTTTGCGAACCTGCATATTCGATCACCGTATGTGCTATGATATTGTTCGTGTTGTAGGCTTCTGTCAGAAAAATTCCTCTCCAATAGCCCTTTTGCTTGGAAGTACCTGTTAAAATCACCGGTTCTGATGCCGTTCCTTTGATTTCAAAAACGTTGTTATCGAGGTTAACCCTTAACCCTGCGTGGTTTTCAAATTCAATCACGACGCCCGGTTCTATTTTCAGGCTTCCTTGCACATTTGCCCAGCAGCTGATCAGGTAATCCACGGGTCGTTGTGGGTCGTTAGTTAATACCCGGTTTTCGCTGAAATAGTCACAGGCCAGTTCGATGGGGGGGAGCAATTCCTCTTCGGGCTCCGGGCCGTCATCTTTACTACAGCTTGACAATGTGAATGAAAATAAGGCGAATGCGCCAAATAACGTTATAATAGCTTGTTGCTTTTTGTAAGATCTTGGTGTCATAACTTTTTTAATTTATTGTTTTACCATTTGTTGATAGAAAAAGGCCGCAGGGCTTCCACCGTAGGGGGGAGCCACACAGCCTGAAGGTTACTTAATTCCAAAACTGTAGCCGATGCGCAGGCCAATGAAACTCAAATTTTCACCCGATTGCGTCAGTCCTTGATAGCGGGCGGATATATCAATATTTCCGATCAGATACCCTAAGCCTGCTGCATACCCAAAGGAAGTATTCGAAGCCGATCCGCCGAAATCCATCCCTCCGGCACTTGCCTTGAGGCTAACGCTATTAATTGAAAGGCCCGCTTGCGGTTCTACATACAGGCCGCCGAAGTTATGCCGATACACGGCGAACACCGGAGATATGCCCATCGAGCCGCTCATGTTTTCGTCGTAACTGTCTTTTAGCCCGAAGCGCTGATAACCTAGGGTAAGGCCAACTTGACCTGCTTCACTGATACCGTACAGGCCTTTCACGGTGGTCCCGTAGCCGAAGCCATACACATCACCGAAACTGCCAACCGGCAAACCGAAGTCTACTCCGGCATTGATATTAATACGTCCCTGCTGGCCGTAGCCAGTCAAAACCGTAAAAACTGTGAAAAACAATCCTAATAATACTTTTTTCATCAGAATATGTTTAAATCATTTATTTGTTTATCAATC
>NZ_JAMXAY010000074.1 GCF_025460835.1 Parapedobacter soli
TTTATTTAATTTTTAAAACGTCCCAATTTTAATGGGACACTAGTGAGACAAATTAAAGAATTTTATTGATAGCTTGGGCTTTAGGCGCTGAATAATTTTGTATCCAGTACTTTGATGACAATTGGTCAAAATAAAATTACGCACGCGCGTAATTGACCGTAGTAAAATCTCCCACGTTCTTTAATACGGCTTTTTCCGTCTAATAACGTAAGCTATTGAAAGCTTTCTAACCCATTGGAGCCAAGCCGCCCCAGCCCCCTTTTTTGGACTCCAAAAATTCATTGCAATTTCCTTTTACTATTAGTGTAAGAAAACCTCCGCCCGTAATTTCCTAATACGTATAATGACCTGTGAAAAATCTTTGTCGCCGATCTACGCGCGAACAGATAGTTAAAAATTCCCCGTATGCACCTTGTATCACGCGTGATGTGACTTGTAAAAAATCTTTCAAGTAACTTTTAGCGTGATTGTTTGATTATACTCGTAATTAGCGGAATCGTCCCGAAACGTTTTCCCTCGCGCGCGCGTATTGCTTGCCTATCAATAGAAATTGCTATCTGTTAAGGTGCTGCCTGCGGCTCACTTAAAGAATTTTCGCTTATGAGCCTTGACCCTCGTAGCCTCGTCTACTTCTTTCTTTTTGAAGAAAATATTCCTTCCAATCCGATGATGTGGTATCGATCCCGATTCTACCTTCTTGTAGATGTTTTCAATAGAACATTTAAGATGCCTTGCGACTTCTTTTACATTCATCGTTACATCCGGTTCATAGCCCTCCGGCGTGGTGAGCTTGTCTTTTACGATGGCCTTTAGTTCGGCTATCTCCTGTCTCAGTAATGCTACCTCATTGGGCAGGTCGTCAAATGGTATTCTTTCCATGTTTTTCTAATTGTGTGTCAATGATATTGAATCGCTAATTGTATAACTGCAACTTTTTTGTCATTTCTATCGGGTTAAACCAGTTATGCAATAAAAATGCACCGCGCATAAAATCCATTAATTTGTGCGCATAATTTCCGGCAAAAAATGTGTGCCTTCCTTAGGCTTCAAATCGGTCTACTTCCGACGCTTAAATATTACGTGATCTGTGACGTCGATTTCTTCTTCTTTTGGTAGGCCTCCGCGCAGCCAGCTTTCGAGGTATTCACGATCAAAATAAAGGCGGCCTTCGTTACGACATGGTTTTATCTTCCCCCTATGAACTAAGCTTCGTATTGCCTCCTGTGATTTACCTAAGAATTCAGCCGCTTGCTTGGTGCTTAGCGTCTTTGGTAGGATGCTTTTACCCCTTACTTCGTTAAGTTCCTGCCGTAGGTCTTTTATTTCTTGATAAATCAATTGCAGCACCCGTGGCACATCATTGAAAGTTATTTGTTCCATTTTCCAAAGCGAGAAAAAATATTCCACTTTTTCATCGAAAATAATTCTTGGCGCTATAATCTCCCCTCAGCCATCGTTCGAATACGTCTCTGTCAATGCGGTATCTGTTTCCCACCATGAAGGCGTTCAGTGTCCCGGCGTAAATGTGGTTACGTATTGCCGCCTGTGTTCGGCCTGCCAATTCCGCAGCCTGTTTGATACTTAGCGTTTGGGGCAATTTGCCTTTGCTATCGCCTAATTCCATTCTCAAAAGCCGGATTTCGTTAGCAAGCTCCATCACCAGCCTAGGTAAATCTTCAAATCGTGGTTGTTCCATTGTTTTTCCTTGCTAAACGGGTATGGGTACTCAATTATTATCAATAAAAAAGCCCCGGCAAAAACCGAGGCTTCGATAAAGCGAGATGTCACACTATCAATGCACTATCTGTAACTCCATTGATTTCAATTTTTTTGTTATCCGTTCTTTAGTTTCTATGTAAAGTTTATTTATTGCGTTGTCGTATCCCCCTGTTTCATCAGAATATTGGCAAGCTTTGTCAATATCGAGAATAACATTGAAGTCATCGCTATTCAGTGTGTCAAAAAAGCAATGTAGCCGCTCCAACAACTCATAACTGTTTTTGAGTTCGGCATCGTTGGCAGCGTCACGGGCGCAAAGCCTCATACATAACCTAATAGTTTGGAGAAACTCATACACCCCAGGCGCCCCGGCACCGCGTTCCTGAAAACCGAGGAATTCAATCGCTTGTGAGATTATATCCTTAATGCGAATGGTATTATACACCGCCATTAACTTGCTTTTCTGGCTTTCGCTGAGGTGGTCTGCATTAATAAAATCATTTGGGTAATTCATAATCTTGTTGATTTACGGGTTAACGGATATGTTTTTCGAAAATATCATCAAACAGGGTATTCATTTCCCTGATTGTTTCCCGGCTGAATGCTGCGACGTACATGTTCCGGTGTATGCTGTCCAGCGTATCAGCGTACTGCTTTGTCATGTGCGGGCTTTCTTTACAGGCTGCGTCAAACATCCTTTTAAGGTTGTCTATTTCCTCCGGTTCGGAGCTTCCCCGAATGTATAGCTCGCTGAACAGTGCGTGCAGGTAATACACATCTGATTCGTCCATCTCGATGAGGTATCTATACTTCCCTTGTTTCGTGTAAGTTGCCATAGCTTTATTTTGAATTGATTGATGAATTTTTTTCCTGTAATCTCCTATCGCCTTCGGCCAAGTACTTGTACATTATTCCGAGCGCGTCTGCAAAGTCGCCGTTGCTGTATACGGATGAATCTCGTATCGGGAATTCACCGCCACGCAGTATCCTGATAAGTTCTTTGGCTGTCCAGATGTTGCGGACATGCTCGTTTTCCGCAAAGAAATCTTCGGGGTACTTTACAATGGCCTGTGCGTAAATCCACATGACATCGTCGAGGGCACCGGCCACATCCATAGGGTCAGTGTAGTCGTTGATTAATCCGGCAAGGTTCTCGAAAATACGGGCAACCTCCGGCTTGACCTCCAGTTGCATGATCACTTTTTTTGCTTCCATGATTTCAGTTTTTTGATTGGTTAACATTTACTACACTCTTTGACAATGCTTTGAACATCCCTACGGCATTTCTTACCAAACCAATGGTTGGTCGGGCTAGGTGGACGACCGTGCCTTCCGGGCCTATCAATTGCATGAAACTGGGGTAAACCACTACGATTTTCAATGATTGCCCGAATTTCGATTCGTAGACGACCAGCCCTTTGTTTGTCTGATAGGTTCGGAATCCCATCCCGTTAAGCTGCCTGTTGATTTGAGGGTCAATACCCTGATGTTGATTGGTTGTGGGATTCGCAGCCCCGTTGGTTAGATGACATTTTTTCATGTCGAAATAGATTTAATAACAGGGCAGTCGCTGCGAATCCGCCCAAAGATTGAGGAATTCGGTACTTGCAACCGATCGCTGCCCTTATTGTTAGTAAATTAATTGTCTGAATTTCTCCAGACGGATTCGCAATTCAAAGATGGGAAAAACAAACGGCTTTTGCAAGGATTTTTTCAATTTACTCCGACTGTATCAATCCAAAATAACGTCATTACTTGCGTAGTGGTATTCATCCAACGGCGCGTCATCATCCCTGCTTTCTATAAGTACAACATCAATTACCCCTGTCTCAATATTGTATTTCGATGAAATCGGCATGAAAAGGCTATTACCCAGCCCTTGTATCAAATACATGTGATGGAATTTCCAGTCCCTATTGTTGGTATAGATGCTACCGTTGAATATCTGGCTGGGCTTGTATCTGAACCTCATCATGGCATTTGCTAATAAGCCAGTCAGGCTACCTATCGCTCCCGGACTGTTGGCAGGGTATTTTCCGTCCGTAACTCTGAATTCAACGTTACTCTTGTTGTAAGAGGTCATGTAATTGGATAGGAAGAACCCATTGAATGAGGTGCTTATGCCCAAGTCTACGTTCTGCCTGTTGCTGCGCTTGGATGCTGATGTATTCAGCGATTGGTATGCGTCGTTGTTGTCCTCAACCCGGATAAACACATCGTCCAGTACGTATTTCTGACCTTCAAGCAACGCGAATTCTATTTGCAGTACCCCCGTGTCTTCTGACTGATTGCCATCCAGCAATCCGGGGTCTGGCATCAGTATTTCATTGTTACCGCCCTTCCCCTGGAATACAACGGAAGCAATGTCGCCTATTTTCAGGCTGTCAATCGTTATATCAATCCATCCGCCCGGCAATACATTGCTGCCGCCTGTTGTCGTTGACGTGACAAACGCGTTGACCTCTGCTGTGTGGGGGATAGTAATGCTTGTTGAATCGTATGTCAATGAAGGGAAATCCGCAATCAGCATGTTAGCCACCTTTGCAACGACGGCAGATATGTTATTGTATTCAGCGGGTTCTACCGTTTCCGTGTACTGTTTCCGCTCTACGGTCGTGTAGTATGATTTTATGCTTATGACATCGCCGACCAACGGCCTGCCCGTAAACGTCAGTAGTGACCGTGGCGGCGAACCAGCCGGGTAAGAATGTGTTACTTTCAACCATCCTTCCGCAGGTTCATGTACCTGCCAAAACCCCCACCTGTTTAATACCAGTTCAACCTCATTACCCATCTTGTCTTTAGCCTTGTACAACATCCTTACGCGCAATGGGTTATTGTCCCAAACTATCTTTCCCGATTCGGGATCCTCGGGGTCATCTGGGCTTAAGTAAGGGAATCCGTTTAGCGGAAAGAACGTAAAGCCCCAAGTGATACGCTTGAACAAAATATTGGCATCGATGGGCAAACCCCCAAGCAACGTGAATATTGCACGGTTTTCCGCCGTTCCTGTAACCGGATATGCCAGCTTTACCGAATGGCCGACACCGTCAGGCCTTAACGAATCGTAGGCTTCAAATGTTACCGCTGATTCAGGATCGTCGCTGAATCCCCAATAGAACGGTATCTGGTAGTATGTATCTACCATGTCGAAGCCCCCGTTGGGCAAAATATTCTCTTTTTGGTAGCTTTCATAAGTAACCACTACATCGGTTAAGGCCGGTTTAACCGTCGTAATATGGTTTTCGCTGATAAATGGGTAGTAAACGCTATTCAATCCGGCTACCAAATCTTCGGTTCCAGTGGTAAGGGTAGGGGCAGTACCCGTGTCGGTTGTTAATTCCTTCCAGTTATAGACACCTCCGGCAATGTCATTGATGCGTTGCAGGTGCCATTTACCGCCAAACTGGAAAAATCTTGCCCCGACGGACTTGACCATGTTCTCTAATATGTACATACAGCTCCGGGATGAATCAAGCCCTTCTGAAACTCCATTCGGATTATTCCACGCCTCACCTAACGCGCCCCATTGCGTCGTTCCAAATAATAGGTCGTCTTCGTATTCCACCGATTCAACCAATGAAGCCCACCGAAGTGGCAGTGGCTGGTTAAGGTGATTTGAGCCGTAAAGTATGTAGCGCAAAAAGTTAATGGGGCAGCGGTTCGATACCCCGGCAGGCATCGGCCAGTTATTCGGCAATGCGAAAGGTATATCTTTGAGCAACGCCAGTCCATCCGTTGCCACTAATTGTACGGGGTAAGGGGTAGCCCTGAATTTCCGCTGTATGCCATCGGAAATGACGTAGCCCGTCCACCACAGCACGTTGTCACGGTACACATGTACGCGCGATTCCATGTCCTGCAGATTCTGCAATTCCACGATGTCAACATTACCCTCGTTGTAGAATTGGAGCGTAACCTTTGAATTTATGATAGGGGTGTACGGTTCGTCTATGTCGCCATTCCATTCCGCAACCATGGCGGTACGGCCCACACCCGTAAGCTGGATGGCCTCGCCGTAATAGCCGGGGATGTCTATGTCCGCGCGCCATAGCAGGTCAAAATCGTCACGCATCGGTATAGTGTACTTTATAGCCATTACACGCCCCTCCCTAAGCTATTGTTAGTCCTTGACAAAGAGGCGACAAGGTTCTGTCCGTTAATAACGAATTCGATTTGTCCAAATTCGTTCCGTTCGACGCCGGTCACCATCCCTTGTGCGGTCTGCTGGCCCATGATTTGCGACGTATAAGCAAGTGCGTTTCTCCGTTCCATTAATGCAGTTTGTTTCTTCTGTTCTTCAAGTTGACGCTCGGTTAGCTTTTCCTGCCTTTTCGCAGATTCTCCACCGAGCCATCCGGAAATCCCACCTATTACGGCACCAACTGCTGCACCTATTGCGGTACCAAGCCCAGGGACGGCCGACCCGAAGGTAGCCCCGGCCGCTGCACCATTTAATAAGCCCCCAATCGCTTGGTTACCGACACTAGTTTTCTTGGTCGCGCCTTGCAAAAGCTGCCCACCTATCCCTACGCCCAAAGCACCAATATTAACCCAATCCGATTTACCGAGGGATTTACCTTCTTTCCCTATGCTTCCAAAAACGCTTGTAATGGATCTCTCCATTTGGTTAGCCAGCGTATTATTGATAACCCGATCGAAAGACGAAAACAATGAGCTCCCTATTGCAAACATGTAGTCTCCCACTCGCTTTGTCTCGGTATCATGAAGCCATTGCAAAGAAGTTGACATACTATTGATGAATTGGCTAGATGCACGCTTTAGCCCTTTCTCAATCATTGATGTATCGATTTCAAGTGCATTCGCTTCTTTGAATTTTTCAGCTATCCGCTTTGACCAATCCTGCGGAACGACTTCACCCATGCCCAGGTTCAAAATATTAGCTGTACCCTTCAACGCTATCGGCTCGGATTTCAAGACAACCCGTCCTCCCTTTGTTTCCATGCCAACATCTTTCAGGATACGGGCTGTTTCCGCGGCTTGGAATCGTCTCAATTCGATTTGCTGCGATATGCTGTCTTTAGCGGCTTCTAATTCCTTAGCCCACTTGTATTTCGATGCCTGAAGCTCTTTTTCCCATCCGTCCAACGACGCTACGTGCGCTGATTCCCTCAACTGCATTAGTTTTTCCGTGGTAAGGATTGCCGCTTCGTTCTCCTTTTTTGAAGTTTCCACACCAACTTCCCCGGCTGTTTTTAGGTTGTCACCCAATGACTTGGCCGCATCAGCTGCGTTTCTCAACGATGCATCATAATCCCGCATGGCCTGTCCGGCTTCGTCCAGTCCATAGTAGGCTAAAAGGTTCCGCTGCTCGGGTGTTAGGTCAAAGCCGATTGATTGTAGATTCTGTGCGGCCTTTACCGCTTCTTGATTAGATTCCGCCAGCCATTGTTTGAAATTATCCAGCGTACCTTTGGCGCCGGTTCGCCAATCCATGAAACTCTTTTCGTTGGACGCAGCCATCTTGTTAATGGCTCGCTGGTAACGCTCCGCATCTTTAGTGGCTGCATCGAAGTCTTTATTCAACTGCTTGGCAGTGGATATATTCATATCCTTCACAAGCTGCTGGTGGGCGCGCGATAGATTATGTACCCTATCCACACTGATGGAAAGGGCATTGCCGTATTTATCCCACTCGGTGACCGCCGATGGAAGTACCTGCGCGATCTGGTTGATTACCGATTTCAGTTCTTCACTTTCACGGTGCGTCTTGTTGCTGTTGGCAATCAATTCGCCGTACCGGTTTATGAGGTCGCTTATCTTTGTTGATTGCTGGTCGAATGCTGTCCGCACATCGCCTAGTTTTGCTACAAGCACGTCGCCTTCCCTCGTCAGGCCCGTTATCTGTCCAAGCCATTGCGCAATTGCAGACTGGGCATCCGAATTGACGAATGCTTCCGTAAACCGACGACCCAACTGTTTCAATACACCAGCCAAGTTGAGATTACGCATAGCGAACTGTTCCGCCGCCTTTGCGCCTGTATTGTATTCCTTGGTGCTAAGCTCGGTCAGCTTCGTAAGTTTCTCCTGATCCTGCGATAGCAGTAGTACTGCGTTCCGGTAGCGCTCGGTTTTTATACCAGCGCTGTTAAGGATGTCATAGAATTGGGTTGTCGTCTTTCCGCCAGCCGCTAGCCCGGCAAAGAACTTACGTAAGGCCGCATCAGCGTCGGTGTTGATAAGGTCTGTGAATTCCTGCAACGATAACCCTGCATCAGCTATTTGTGCAATCGCATGGAAGTCACCGCGCTTCGCAGCCAGTTGACCGATAAGCTTTGAAATGGCCGTACCCGCAACCTCTGCACTTACACCCGCTTCTTCCAATACTGCGCCATAAGCAAGTATGGTTGGCAGCGCTATGCCTGTGGTACGGGCGGCCCCGCCGACACGTTGGGTGAAATCTACAAGGAACTGGCCTGTTGCCAAACCGGCTTGCCCAAGAGCTAAGATGGCACTACCTGTCTTCTGCATGGCTTCGCCAGCTGTCAAATTCTCCTTTTCGGCAATCCTGAAAACACCATTGATTTTACCCAGACTTTCCGCAACGACCTGTGCCCCGCCGGGTATTTCGTTCGCTAGTGCTACTCCGAGAAAATCAAGTGCCTGCGTGAATCCTGCAAGTTCTTTTTTGGCAATACCCAATTGGCCGCCAATTGCGGAAACCTGCAATAGGTCGTCCAACCCGGTACGGGTAGGTATCGCTTTCAATTGACCGACCAATTCCTTCACTTCGGAAGCGCTCAATTCAGCGGTCCGTTGTACGTCTGCAATACTGTCTGAAATCTTTACGTTAGTGGATACTACCGCACCCGCCCCGCGCATAACAGAGTACAGTGAGCCGTACATGCCTATCAGGTTCTTAAGCTCCCCCCCAATTCCGCCTAATGGATAATTGCCTACGTTGCGCTGTCTGTTGCCCATAAGCGCATCAAATTCCTTGAGCTGTCCGTTTAGCTTCCGGTATTCCGCTATTTGCGCCTTTACGGCCGCATTACTGGTATTAAATCCGCCTGCGGTTTCACGTATCGACTTTCCTAGAGCCGTAAGCCGTTGTTGGGCTTCACGGTAAGAGCCAGATGCGGCTGTTGTAGAAGTCTTATCTTGGGCACGCGCTACCGCAAGCTTTTTAAGCTCAATGTTAAGCTTGCTGTATTCGTTTTTAAGAAGCTGCGCTTCCCGCTTAGCGGCTGCCATGGCAACCTTTTCTGCGTCCAAGGCAGCTTTAGAGCCGCTACCGCCTATCGATGATCCCCGCGTAGAGTTTACTGAACTTATGACCGTTTTCAGGTCACCGTACAGCTTCTTTGTTTGGGTTAGCTGCGTATTGAGGGCTTTTAGGTTATTTACTGCTCCCGCTGTGTTGAAATCAATCTTTAAGCCTTTGACTTCTTTTGCAGTGGAAGCCAATGCCCTAAGCGATTGCCTTGTATCGCCTATGCGCTTCGTTATACGGTCGTCTACACCTACCTTTAGGTTGATTTTCTGTAAGTTATTGCTGAAATTACGGACAAGGGTTTGCGAATCGGCAAGAACCGATTTAAGCTCCTTATTGGTTGCACCTATGCCCACCTCTAGTCTAGCCATGATATTTTTCTCCTTTCTTGTTTATTTACATTTCGGGTCGAAATGGTAACCTTTCCCGCTTGGGTCTCCCAGATTAACAGTAAAACGATCTTCGATTACATCGATTTTTTTGATTGCCGTTTCTTGTTCCAGTAGCTCCCGGATGAAAGACATTTTGCCGCCTGTGTTAAGCGCCCTGAACCCTGTTTTTATCGTCTCGAAATTATTCTCTATGAATTCCTTTTCCGCAGGTGTCGATGTTCCTTTTTTAATTATCGTTGCTTTGTAAGCAAGTGCTTCGTTTTTAATTTCAGTATCCATTTCGTTACCCCCTTTTTTTCTATTGTTACTTATTCTTTTTGAGTTTATCATGACAGTTCACTTAATCGTTCTCATCTTTTCCAACGTTTTATAAAAGCTGATTAAGCCCTGCCGGTGCCGCTCCTGCAAAATCCTATCAATTTCCCTTCTACGTATTTCGAGGTATTCATCGATAGGTGCCCTTACTTTCGGCTTCCTCATATTTTCATAGCCGATTTGGGCCGCACATCTTATGCTATAACCGGCATTCCTTGCAGCACGTGACGCATTTAAATACTTGCAATACTCCCGGATGAATTTCTTTTGCCTGTCTGTCATTGCTCAAATGTTAACTTTTGTCAACTTTTATCAGGTTTATTACGTTTGTCACCTCCCTAAAGCTGCCTATTGAATCATGATTATTTCGTCGTCCTCATCATCCCCGAACAACGGCTGCTCAACCATCATTTCCGTATTGGCAGCTTTTGGTACGGGTAACGAGAACCTCAACAACCTTTCGATGAAAGCCAACTTATTAACAGGATCCAACTGGTCGAACGCCACCTGTATGCTGTCCCAGTTCGCATCGAGAAAGCTATTAACCGCTTCACGTAAATCTTTGCTTACCTTGTTGGGCACACCTTTGGGTCTGCCATTAGGATTATTGGTCTGTCCTTTTTTCAATCCTTTTGCCATATCATATTCTTTTTTACACTTACCTAATCCCGATGATTATCGGGAAGAATGAACACCACCTTTTTGCCGGCTATGTAAATCGGGTCGGGGACTACCTCGTCTTTTTCGACAACTTGGAATGTATTATGCCCGTCGGTCGCTACCTGCCGAACCAGCAGCAACGCTTTATCGTCGTGGGGCAACCTTTCGACTCCATCATTGAGTACACAGAAATCCACATTGCCCTTTTTTTTCAATGCCAACAATGCGCCTTTATTGTTTGCCAGTACCAGCGCCTCTAAGCATTCTCGGTGCTCCGGCGTTCCTTTTCTTAATGTTCTCATTTTACCCTGTTTGCCGCTAAGTTGATAACTGGAAAGCCAAGCCTCGTCGCCACGAGCGCCCCGTCAGAGGGATACAGGTGGATAAAAACAATCGGGTAAGGTTTCGTCAGTCCTTGTATCGCTTCATCCGTTACGTAAGCATGGCCGTCGAAAACAGCATGGAAGTCCGAATGCGGATTATCTCTTAGGACTTTGAGCCCTTCCATATCAAGTTCTTTAATAAGTCCCTTTTTTCTACTCACGTATGCTTTTGAGCCGTTAAGCAACTGGTAACCATAATGCCCGCCACTTTTTTGACTTCCCAGCCTTGCCATGCCTTCCGGGTATGGCACCCCACTACCGTTCAGTGGGGCATTTATACTATCCGTTTCCCTCAGTGCCTTCATTTTGTTCAATTATTTGGTCTATCAATATGTTGAGCTGCGTATCGCTAAGCTGCCCTAACCTGTTCTGGGTTTCAACCTTTGCGTCTAGTGTCGTTGAGGTGAGCTTTGGTAGCGAATAAGAGAGAAGCTTCTCAATGAATGCAAGCCTATCTTTTGGATCCAATGCGTCAAGGTCGTCTTGTACCCGAGGCCAATTGCCATCCAGCAAATCGGCGATGGCCTTACGCAAATCGCTTGTAACCTTATTGGGTATTCCCTTCGGCCGCCCGTTTGGATTGTTCGTCATCCCCTTTTTAAGCCCTCTAGCCATTTTGTATTTCTTTGTTGTTTTCAAAATCCGGTGCTACGTTTTCGAGGTCTGCCAGCGCCTCGTTTTGAGAAATTGCTTGCCAGTACCCAGTGTCCCTTTTCTGCTCGATAAGGAAATCAATGGTATGGCCGTTCATGTACGATGCAGCATTTTCAAAACCCAACGCCTTGGCGTAATTATCATCCACGACGAAGTACATCTTACGTGTATCCCAATCCTGCAACGTCGTTATCTCCAATCCATTCAACAGGTAAATACTGTGGATGTACTTCTTGCCGAACTTCTCGCCGATGAGCTGCAACTCATGCCCGTTGACCGTCCTTTTCTTTCCTCGGTATTCTTCGGGTAATTCCCAGAGCGGTTTGCCTACTGCTTCCGAAATAGTTGCCTTGTTTGGATGCTCGATAATAAAGCACTTGCATGCCGGCATATTTGTGTACCTACCGTCGTCGTTAAAGAGGTCGCCCGTCTCCATGCACTGGTGGATAATCGTAGCACCCTCAATGGTTGCCCGCAATCTTACTGCCTCGATGTCATTCATTTTTCCCATATCCGTTACTTGTTTACTGTTCTCCACGTTCCTCTAGCTCGATAATCCGGTCAGACAAGATGAAATTCTCCGCTTTCAATTTGATAGATTCTTCTCCTAAAGAATCACACATCCTTACATATTGCATTATGCAGTCTATACGTTCCTCGGCGTCGGTTATCGTCGCCGTTTCCTTTGCGATGAGGTAAACCGCTCTATCTCGTTCCGTGTGGAATGTACGTTGTCTTGTTTCCATTGTCTACTATTTAGTTAGTGCCATAATGCATTTCCGCGGCCAGTTTCCTTTTTTCCGGATCGCGCGATCGCCGTAAAATATCATATCTGGAAACCGATGCGTTACTGTATTTGTCCATGTTGGCGGGTTTAAGCACGTATGACGGCGTCATTAGGACAAGGTTCTGGTCTTTGTGCCATTTGTCCTCGCAGATGGCTACCATGGCGCGCTCCATCTTTTCGTAAGTCACGCCCGATTTTATCAGTTCGTTAAGCTGGATACGGTCGTCATCCGTCAGTACGTGTGTCGTAGGGGTGAATAAGCCACCTTTAATCTCGTTGAATCTCGCAATGAAATAATTAGACTTTTTCTCGAAATCTTTTACCCACTGGTATTCTTCAACCTGGTAATCGCTTTCTTCCACGTCTATAGTCTCATCTCCTTTAGTCGGCCCTGTTGTGGGCGAAAGACCCCAAACTCTTGCGAAAACCGTTAGGTTATGCTCCAGCTTGGATATGCGTTTGGGATTCTGCCGCTGTCTATGCTCTTGGGGGGATGGCAGTTCGTTCTCCCATGCCCTGTTGTTTAGGAATGTTGAGGGGTTTTTGCGGAATTGTTTGTCCGGTGTTGCCGCAATGTAGCCGGGCAGGTAGGCCAGTATGGCTTTTTTGTCTTCTGCTTTTAGGTTGTTCCATTTACGGTTACACTTTTCCCTATCAACTTTTTTATCATACAAATTCCAAAAACAATCAAAAGAAAAATCACAATCATCCCCCTTTAGGGGTAAGGGGGTATTATTAATTGATTTATTAATTGACTTATTCTTATTGACTATATTATCCTCGGTGTTTTCACCGATAGGGGTATCGGCGTTTTCAACTATACCTATAGGCGTTTTCACCGATAGGGTATCGGCGTTTTCACTGGTAGGGTGGGCATCTACTTCCGTGTGCAATGCCAACCCGCCAAGTAGCGACTTTCGAAGTGCTTCAGATAGTGAAATAGTTCGCCTGATAATCTGCTTACTATTTGGCTTGTATTCCATCGCAATATTTATAAAGCCCCTATCTTTTAAAGATGAAAGCATGCGAGTGACCCGATCCTTACTTACGCCCAGGATGTCAGAAAAGCCTTGATTGCTTTTGAAACAAGTCTTATTTGCTTTGGTCAGGTTCACAATTTCAGTAAGCAATATTTTGTCCGCCGGGGACAGTTCCCGGTTGAACCAAATTTCTATCGGCACTTGGACGGAAGTAAATGAGTGATGTCTATTAGTCTCCATTTCCTGCCCTCCTAGAAAAGTTTCATTTGATTAGACTTCATTTTCCGCAGTCGCGCGAACTCTTTTGGATTAGTGCTGATGAGGTGTGCCATGTGCCTCGTATACGGGCACACCACCTCTTTGTCCGATTGAACCAGCTTACCCTCTTTTTCAAGATTTCGCTTGTAGCGACATCCAGCTTCAACGGGTATACCCATGGCCTCGCAGAAAGCTTTCTTTGTGGTAGTTACATGTTGTAGCCCGATATAGAAAAGTACATCTTCGGAATATTTGCGCTTCAGTTCGAGAAAGGTTAGCTGTTCAGCTCGACAAACTTTATTGCGTATGGTTTCCACAATAAATTGTTTATCTTTGCCTCTATCACGAATAAAAAGAATTTGCCCTGCTTGCCCGGCGGGGCTTTTTCGTATAGCTTCCATTATGCCGCCCCTCTCTTTTTGATGAATGATTCTAGTTCACCCCAATCAATTCTGACTTGCCTACCAATATTGAAAGATTTTAATTGACCGGTTTTTACCAACGTATCTAAAGTTGGTAAAGAAATACCTAGATGATTAGCCGCTTCTTTTCGGGTTGCGGGCGGTCGGGCCGATTTCTCACTCTTATTCTCCAACCCTTTGAAGAATGTTTCTATTTCCTCCCTAAATAGCTGTCGTATTTCAGGAGTTGTAAGTGAGGTTAAAAATACATTTTCCATTGTGTTGCTGTTAATTACAACACAAAGGAATATAAGAAAAAATGGGGAAAAGACGAATAGTAGCTACGTAGTAGGTACTATGAGTTTACTGTAATTTGGCAATATCGTTTTCTATTGCTCTTTGTATTTGAGGATATTCGGATAACGATTGTTGAATGTTGGTCAGCTGCTTGATATTTCCTGAGGTGCCGGTTTCAATTCTGCCATAGGCTTTTTCTATATTTTTCGCATTCCTCAGATGTCCATATTTTTCTCCAACCTGCTTGGGTACGATATAAGCCTCTTCCCGAGATCCAACTAAGTACCAGTGCCTTAAAGCAATTTCGAATGCTGATAATTCAGAAAGTTCGGTGTTGGAAGCACCAGACACGTCGACAACACTGTCTTTTATGATATAGTAACTTTTATCATCTTTATCATGACCATTGTATTCACGTAAAAGTGCCTCAACCTTTAACAAAGTGGGACGAAAATTGTCAAGGAACATCTGAACAAATAGCTTCGGGTTATTTACAATATAAAACCACGCTCTGTAACTAGCCCCGACTTTTTTTGCATTCTCGAAAAAAAGATCGTGCTTTAAAATTTTTTGCCTATTATTCAAGTAACCCCTCGTGCTTAGGACGTGGTGACTTATAGTTACCTCTCTAAAAATACGATCTGCTACTATATTCATGTCAGCTCCGAAGACTCCGGTTTCGTCCTCCACTATAGATTTAAAATTGTTATAACCATCCCAGAAACCTTGTGCATAACTTTTTAAATAAGGGGCAACACTTCCCCTATCCAAGAGTTCCCCGGATTCTCCATGAATTTTTTGCGCTTCCAATTCGTCTACAAAATTATTCAAGTCGGCTTGATAGGCGTATAAATAAAAATCACTACACTCGATACGAGCAAACCTGCCTGTTAGGTTGTGCTCATCATTGAAACCATACCCATACATAAACACAGCCCATATCTCTCTCGGGGCCTTTTCTAATGCACCCCCTGTCGTTTGGTCAATTGGATCGAATTTGCCTGTCACAACAATCATCACTCACCTCCTCCCACAACTTTAAGTTTCGCCCTTTCCTGTTCGGCCTGCCGGTCACGTAGCAACCTCAGCATCATCTGGGCCTTGTCCTCGTTATTCTTGCGTATGTAGGTAAGAAAAGCTTTTTCGGTTCTATGGCCCGTTATAGCCATGATAAGCAGTGTTGGGATGCCCAGCTCAAACATATTCGTAGCAAACGATCTGCGTGCCGTGTGGGTGCCTATTAGCGAATAGAAAGCCACTTTCTTCAACACGCGCTTACCTTTGACGTAATCAACGAAATCAACCTCCTGCGTAAACCCTGCCAATTCACCCAATGTTTTAAGATGTTCGTTGAGCTTCTGTATAGATATGGATTCGGGTGCCCGTCCCCCGTTCTTGTCCAGTACAGCCCGCAGATTATCCATAATTGGGATGGCAACACGCTCCCCGGTCTTTTGCGTCTTTATACGGATGAAATCGCCGTCAATATGTTTCGGCTCAACGGTGGAATAATCGGAGAACCTCAGCCCCGTATAAGCCCCTATAAGGAATAGATCGCGCGACCGGTCAAGATGTGGTTTGTCGCTGAGGTCGAGCCCTGCCAGCGTATCCAGTTGGGCGCTGTTGAGGTAAATGGTGTTCTCCGTTTCCGGTTGTGGCTTGATGAACTTCCGGTCTTTATACCCGGTGTTATTGTGGTAGCCCTCATGCCTAGCTGATTCCATGATGGTTTTCAGGCATTTGACCAGCGTCCCAAAATAGCCCGGCGTATGGTCCTGCGATTCGACCATATCTTTGAACCGATAATAGAAATCCATACCGATGTCGTCGAAAAGCACATCATCTGATCCGATATGCTGCCGGTACTCCTTCAGTTTAAATTCAAGGTTGCCGTATGACTTATGGGTTTCGGCCGAATAGGGCATACCCTTATTCTTTCCGCTTTGGAGCAGGCGCTTGCCTTTCTTTATCTCATCCCGGAAAGTCGTGGTGTAATTTATCAGGCTTTTATCGTTGAGGTCAGGCCCTTCGGTTTCTTCGGGGATATTGAATACCGCCCGCCTCAACTCTTCCTGAAATGCTTTCAAGTCTACCGGGAATGCCCTATGCTTCTCGATGTATGCGTTATAGCGCTCCAGTATGGCAGTGTCAGCCTTTTTCAGTGCTATCTTGATGTCGGCTGCGTTGACGTTCCCTACGTGCTGTGTGGGTTTGCCGTCCTTCCAGTACCTCGGCTGGGCTTTGGTGATGTTGGATATTACTATACGTTGGTTGTTGAATCTAACCACCGCATTGACCGGCATATCCTTGTTGGCCGGTTTGGTTGCCCGCAGGTTGAAATTGATATTCACGGGGAAATTCCCGTTAACGATTTTATTAGCCATAACTGTAAATTCTAACCGACAACAAATATAACGAAACCGACAACGAAATCATAAAAGCGTTGTCGGTTTATTTTGTTTTGCCTTGTTTTTGTTTTGCTAAGATTATTCGAAAACGATGTTTATAGGCGTATTAAAGCAATTTTATTTGTTTGGCTTTTTGATGTTTTTCGATAGTTATGTTCCCTTCGGGAACACAAGAAAGCGCCTTTCTCGGCGCTTTTGTGTTTTCAAGGGATGAGAACCGAAGCGATGGCCCGGGTTCGAACTGCCTCGCTGCGGACAAGGTGTATGGGGCGGAGCGACGCAGCCAATCCCTTCGGGAACACAAATCTTACCATCAAAACGTACAAAAGCCCGCGAATTGACCATTTGCGGGCTTTTTTGGTTTACAGCACCCTGATTCATTCAATTATTCTCATAAAAACAGTGAGTGATTCAGTGAGTCAATCCCCAATCTACCCACTACTCACTGGAAGCGTATTAAGTTATTGAACTACAACCTGTTCAATAGCCGAACATCTTGACCACGTACGGCTGCAAGGCTAACTTTGTCCACCATAAATGATGTATTATCATAAGTACAAATTATTCCTTGCTCTTCTACTTGAAGAAACCGAAAAACTATGTTAGCGGCCCCGTTCCCATTTACATGCGGATTACCGTTGACGGAATCCCGAAAGAAGTTTCAATCGGCAGGTCGGTCGACCCCTCCCGCTGGAGGCCCAAAGCGAATCGGGCGGCAGGCACCAAAGAAGAAAGCCGCACATTAAACAGCCACCTTGAAACCCTTGTCCGGAACATGGATGACGTCCATACGATACTTATCAAGGAAAATGCCACTATCACCGCCGATTTGCTCAAAATGCGGTTTCTTGGACAGGACATCAAAAGACATTACCTGATTGAAATATACCTTGCCATAATCGAAAGATGGAAGCCCTGCTCGGCAAAGGATAAAAGCCAGGCACGCTGAAAGGTTACAAAACTTCCGTTGGACACCTTACCGATTACGTGCTAAAGCGATACGGGGAAATGGATATTGATATTCAGTGCATCGACCATGCGTTCATTGAGGGTTACGAATTCTTCCTCCGCACGGAAAAAAGTTGCACCCCCATATCCGCAGCCAAATACATGAAGCATTTTCGCAAGATTGTCAAATTGTGCCTTGCCCACCGCTGGATTACCGCAGACCCATTCGTGTTTTACAAGAATACCGCAAAGCCAAAGGAAAAGGTATTTCTCACACAGGACGAACTTGACCGGATAATGGCCAAGCAATACGTCACACCACGGTTGGCGCATGTTCGCGACATATTCATTTTCAGTTGCTACACCGGTCTGTCGTATGCCGATGTGAAGAAATTGAGAAGTTCCGTCATTGCCAAGGGTGTGGACGGCAAGCTGTGGATACTAAGCAGCCGGGAAAAAACGGAGACAATTACCAATATCCCCTTGCTACCGCAGGCAAAGGAAATCATCGACCGCTATGCGGGCTACCCTCCCTGTGCTTCCAAGGACTTAGCCCTTCCCGTATTGAGCAATCAGAAGATGAACAGCTACCCCAAGGAGATAGCTGACCTGTCCGGCATTACCAAGACGCTGACGTTCCACATGGCTCGGCACACCTTCGCTACTACGATAACATTAAGCAACGATGTCCCTATTGAAACCGTTTCCAAGATGCTCGGCCATACAAATATCAAGACCACCCAGCATTATGCAGAGCTGCTGGATACGCGAATTGCCAACGATATGCAAACTTTACAGCGTAAGTTGTTATGAAGTTAATTTACCCATACTCGATATCTGTTTGGGGATATTTAGTCAACCCTTAAAAAGCCCAATATTTCTTTTTTGAAGTC
>NZ_JAMXAY010000075.1 GCF_025460835.1 Parapedobacter soli
ATTTGGCGGTAAAAATCCCCGCCAGCGTCAAGCCCCAGACCGTTACAGGCAAGCGTAAGACCCTACTACTATCAACATTCACGACAAAACAGACAGTTTCGCTACAACTTGACACAGGCAGACCCGAAAGGTTTTAAAAAATTTTCCCACCGCACATTTTAAAAAATAATTTCAGTCGACACAAATTGGCACATTTTCCCACCGCACCAAGCCCACCCACCACCCAAAGTTTGCAAAAGAGCCAATTTTACCTACCCTACCAACAAAACAAATTCATTTTTTTTGTAAAAAACTTGTTGAATTAAAAAGTTTACTTATTTTTGCGAGTGAATACTAACTAACTTTTAATTTTTGAAGTATGCAAGAATTTACAGACAGACAAATTGAGATAATGGAAGCGGCAACAAACAGGATTTCAAAATTTGGAATTCAGAATTTGACCATTAAAACACTTGCCGAAGACATTGGTTTATCTGAACCCGCATTATATCGACATTTCAAAAGTAAAAATGAAATTTTATTGAGCTTATTGGCGTATTTCAATAGCGAAATGAAAAACCGCATTCAGTCTCTTCCATTCAAACCAAACTATACCGAAGGCGATAAATTGAGAGCTATTTTCAATTCACAACTTCAAACTTTTATCAATAAACCTGCGATTGTCAGTGTCATTTTTGCTGAAAGTATTTTTCATTTTGACAATAGCCTTAGCAATAAAGTTTCCGAAATAATGGACTTAATGCACCAATACGTTAAAACGAACATTGAAAAAGGGCAAAGAAACGGAACATACAACAAACTAATAGGTGCATCTACGCTTACCACCATTATACTTGGAGGAATGAGAATGACGGTTTTGAAATGGAAAATTTCGGGGCATAAGTCTAACCTAATGAAAGACGGCACAGCAGTTTTAGAGGGAATTTTAAAAATGATAGAAAAGAAATAATCAGATTATGAAAAAAGTAATTGTATTTGGAATGAGTGTTGTGCTTTTGTGGAGTTGTAATAATTCTACTGAAAAATCAACAGCACATCAGGAAACCGAAAACCACGCAGAACATCATCACGATGAAAATTCAGAATCTATTGAACTCAACAATGGAGAAAAATGGCTTGTGAATGAAGAAATGAAACCCTTTGTATTGAAAGGTGAAGAATTGGTTAATGCCTATATTCAGCACGGAAAGACGGATTATAAAACTCTTGCTGAACAACTAAAAAACCAAAACAGCCAACTCATAAAAAGTTGTACAATGGACGGGAAAAGCCACGATGAACTGCACAAATGGCTGCACCCGCACCTTGAAATAGTTAAGGCGTTAGAGAATGAAACAGATGTAACAAAAGTAAATGAATTTGTTTTGCAACTGCAATATTCTTATCAGCACTATCATCAGTATTTTAATTAGTCTAAATATTTATTTGTATAAAATAAACAGAACGTAATGGTTGCTAATCAACACGTTTAAATAAATACATACCTTTGTAGTATGAAAAGATTATTGGCAATATTTTTTCTTTTTACCTTTCTGAGTGCAAATACGGCATTCGGAGAGGTACTGAAATTGCCAATGCTTGTACAACATTATCTGGAACATACCAGTGAGGAGAAAGATGTTACTATCTTCAATTTTTTAGTGCAGCATTATACGGGAGGGATCAATCACGACCATCCCGAAAACCACAACCACCACGACCAACTGCCGTTTAAGGCTATTGATGGTCACTTCTCGTCGGTTGTTTCCACTGTTGCTCCGCCTTCTATTGTGATTTCTCACAACACTTTAGTTGTGGCAGCTATAAAATTACCTGCTTACAGCCAACAAAACTATTCAAACACATATCTGAACAGCATCTGGCAACCGCCACGCTTTAGTTAATCATTTTTTGAATGAACGATAGGCTTTTTACTATGCCTGTCGCAATTGTACATTTCTCAAAACGATTAATTAAATGAATTATGCTGAATAAAATCATTGAGTTTTCTATCAAGAACAAACTCATCATAGGGCTGTTTGTACTTGCCCTTATCGGTTATGGCATTTATGAAGTAAGAAAGCTTCCAATTGATGCCGTCCCCGATATAACAAACAACCAAGTGCAGGTGATTACGGTAGCTCCTGCATTGGGTGCTCCCGATGTGGAACGCCTCATTACTTTCCCTATCGAACAGGTAAACAACAACATTCCGGGACTGATAGAACTCCGCAGTTTTTCACGCTTTGGATTGTCCGTGGTAACGATTGTTTTTGAAGATGATATCGACATTTACTGGGCAAGACAACAGGTTTCTGAACGATTGCAACAGGCTCAGGAGCAGATCCCCAAAGGTGTTGGGACACCTGTATTAGCACCCGTTACCACAGGATTGGGCGAAATTTATCAATACACCGTTCGCCCGAAAAAAGGTTACGAAGACCAATACAATGTGATGGAATTACGAACCATTCAGGACTGGATTGTCCGGAGGCAATTATTGGATGTAAAAGGCGTAGCCGAAGTGAGCAGTTTTGGCGGATACCTCAAGCAATACGAAGTAGCGGTCATTCCCGAAAAACTAATGGCATATAATATTACCATTGGCGATGTATTCACAGCTTTGGAAACCAACAACCAAAATACGGGTGGCTCTTATATAGAAAAAGGTCCTACCATTTTATTTATCCGAAGCGAAGGATTAGTCGGCGGTATGGAAGACATTCAGAATATCGTCGTTAAAAATCTGCCCAACGGAATGCCATTATTAATTCGTGATGTAGGTGAAGTCCGTTTGGGAAGTGCTCCACGATACGGAGCAATGACGTATAATGGCGAACAGGAAGTATCTGGAGCGGTGGTGATGATGCTGAAAGGCGAAAACAGCAACGAAGTCATCAAAAACATCAAAGAACGCATTACCCAGATCGAGAAAACACTGCCCGAAGGTGTTATGATAGATGCTTTTCTGGACCGTACCAAAATGGTAAACAACTCCATCAGTACCGTAACCACTAATCTGCTGGAGGGGGCTTTAATTGTGGCTTTTGTGTTGGTACTGTTTCTGGGCAATTTCCGGGCAGGATTGCTCGTAGCTTCGGTCATTCCGTTGTCTATGTTGTTTGCGATAATCCTGATGAACACCTTTGGTGTGAGTGGTAACCTGATGAGCTTGGGAGCCTTGGATTTCGGATTGATTGTGGATGGAGCTGTGATTATCGTGGAAGCGGTTTTACACAAGCTATCCCACAGTAAAGTATTTAAAAATGTCAATAAACTTACACAGTCCGAAATGGACGAAGAGGTGAAAACTTCTGCATCGGGAATGATGAACGCAGCTGTTTTTGGACAGATTATCATCCTGATCGTTTATCTGCCCATTTTTACCCTGCGGGGCATTGAAGGAAAAATGTTTATGCCGATGGCACAGACCGTAGTTTTTGCTTTGCTCGGTGCTTTCCTGCTTTCACTCACTTATATTCCGATGATGAGTTCCCTGATTTTGAGCAAAAAAATCTCGCACAAAACCACATTTTCGGATAGGATGATGAACCATTTGGAACGTTTTTATCAAAAATACCTGACCAAAATATTACGTCGTCAAAAAATGGTTTTGGCAACTGTTTTAGGATTGTTTGCGGTTGCCGTTTTCATATTCACAAGATTAGGAGGAGAATTTATACCGGCATTGCCCGAGGGCGATTTTGCAGTGGACACCCGGGTTTTGCCGGGTAGTAATCTGAATACTTCGGTTGAAGCAGTCTCAAAAGCATCTAAAATTATCCTCGAAAAATTCCCGGAAGTGGAAAAAGTAGTCGGAAAAACAGGGAGTAGTGAAGTACCAACCGATCCGATGGCGGTGGACGCATCGGATATGATGATTATTCTGAAACCACGCAAAGAATGGACTTCCGCTAAAACCTATACCGAACTGGAAGCTAAAATGTCCGCAGCCTTGGAAGCCTTGCCTGGCGTTTCCTTCGGTTTTCAATATCCTGTGAATATGCGTTTTAACGAACTGATGTCCGGAGCGAGACAGGATGTAGTGGTGAAAATCTTTGGTGAGGATCTGGACACACTGGCAACTTATGCAGCTCAATTGGGGAGATTGAGTAGTTCAGTAGAAGGCAGTGAGGCGGTTTATGTAGAAGCTGTAACTGGAATGCCCCAAATAGTGATTGATTACCATCGTTCTACTATTGCACAATACGGTTTGAACATCAGCGATATTAACCGGGTGGTTAATGCCGCTTTTGCCGGAGAAAGCAGCGGAATGGTTTACGAAGGCGAAAGACGCTTTGATTTGGTGGTGCGTCTGGCTGGCGAAAAACGGAAAAACTTAGAAGATGTCCGGCAACTATTGATTACTACCCCACAAGGAGCACAAATTCCGTTGAATACTGTTGCCAACGTGGATATTGTGGAGGGACCCAATCAAATCCAACGGGATAATTCGCAACGCAGAATTATTGTAGGGTTTAATGTTCGTGGCAGAGATATTCAAAGCACAGTAAGTGAATTGCAGCAAAAGGTGGAAGAACAGATAAAACTGCCTCCGGGGTATTACATCACCTATGGCGGAGCTTTTGAGAATTTAGAAGCGGCAAAAGACCGGCTATATGTTGCCGTTCCGCTTGCTTTGGCACTTATTTTCCTACTGCTGTATTTTGCCTTTGGTT
The DNA here is from genome assembly GCF_025460835.1 of Parapedobacter soli. Taxonomy (GTDB): domain Bacteria; phylum Bacteroidota; class Bacteroidia; order Sphingobacteriales; family Sphingobacteriaceae; genus Parapedobacter; species Parapedobacter soli. The sequence goes on from NZ_JAMXAY010000075.1 coordinate 4,659, forward strand.
CGGTGAAACAAGGCTTGCTCATATACAGCACAATTCCACTTTCGGCCATTGGGGGAATTTTCGCATTAGCAATCAGGGATATTTCATTCAGTGTCAGTGCCGGCATTGGTTTTATCGCTTTGTTTGGTGTGGCGGTGCTCAACGGAATTGTATTGATGGCAGAGTTTAACCGGTTGACAAAACAAGGTTATACAAACCTGAAACGCATCGTGATTATGGGAACCAAAACCCGTTTGCGTCCCGTATTAATGACCGCCTCGGTTGCTTCACTTGGATTTTTGCCTATGGCACTCAGCACAGGCGAAGGTGCCGAGGTGCAAAGACCATTAGCAACTGTAGTGATTGGCGGTTTATTGATTGCCACTTTTTTAACTTTATTTGTTTTACCCATTTTGTATATGCTTACGCACAGAAAAATAGCTGTCAATAAAAAACTGGTTGCGATGCTTGTGGTACTTTTTGCTTTTTCTTTTCAGGAAATAAACGCTCAAACACCCATCACGCTACAACAAGCGATTGACACGGCTTTGGCCAATAATCTTTCGGTCAAAAATGAACGTTTGAGAAATGAATACCATCAAAAACTGATAAAATCGGGAACAGCAATTCCGGTAACGGATGTTTTTGGTGAATACGGACAAATCAATGGTATTTATAACGATACCCGGTTTGGGATTTCCCAAACGATCAACTTTCCAACTGTTTATAAACGACAAAAAGAATTGCTGACCGAAGAGTGGAAAAGTAGCCTGTTGAACACTGACGTCCAGGAAGCACAACTCAAAAAGCAGGTTTCACAGGTTTTCTATACGCTGGTTTACCTACATCACAAAAGAGAGCTGTTGCAAAAAACCGATACGCTGTTTGCAGAATTTTTGAACAAAGCTACCCTTCGTTTTAAAGCCGGAGAAAGTAATGTTCTGGAAAAAACAACTGCCGAAAACCAACGTGGACAAATGGCATTACAACTGTTGCAGTTGGAAAAAGACTGGGAGATTGTGCAGTTGCAGTTTCAACTTTTGCTGAATACGGAAAAAGATTTTGTTCCAATGGAAGATGCTTATTTAGGTATTCCATTTTTAGAAAATGACAGTTCTTTATTGACTTCGCATCCTGAAATACAGTTTTTGAAACAGCAACAACAGATAGCCAATGCTGTTACCAAATCAGAGCAATCAAAATTATTGCCTGACCTTTCTTTTGGATACAACCTGATGGGAATGCGTGGAATGGGACCGGACGATAAATTATACAATAGTACACCGCAGTTCCATTCGATACAAATTGGCTTGGGTATTCCAGTTTTTACGGGTAGTCAAAAAGCAAAAATCAATGCAGCAAAAATCAATGAAAATATCGCTGCCAATGAATACGAATGGAAGTTGAAAAACTTTGAAAATGCGTATCATTCTGCTTTTATGGAATATCAAAAGTTTGAAGAAATGGTTCGTTATTTTGAAAGCACAGCCTTGAAAAACGCAGCAACCATTACTGAAACAGCCGAAAAGCAATTTCTGAACGGTGACATCAATTATTTGGAATGGGTGCTTTTAATCAATCAGGCGATCGGCATTCAAAGTGATTATATCGAAGCGGCAAAAAATCTGAATACTGCTCTTGCCGAACTTAATTTTTACAACAATCAATAAAATCCCGGAAAAATGAAAAATATAATTTTAATCATAAATATAGCACTGTTACTCACTTCCTGCGGAAATGACAACAAACAGAGCGATGCAGAAAATGAGCAGCCAACGCAGGAAAACACCCTTACGCTTACGGATGAACAGTACAAAAATGCGGCAATTGAAATAGGTAAGATTTTCACGTCCAATATTTCTTCCGTACTCAAATTAAACGGAAAGATTGATGTACCGCCTCAAAGTTTGGTTTCGGTGAGTGTTCCGTTGGGCGGTTATTTGAAATCAACAAAATTACTGCCCGGAATGCACATCCGCAAAGGGGAACCATTGGCAGTAATGGAAGACATACAGTATATACAGTTGCAACAGGATTATTTAACCGCAAAGGCACAATTTACTCAAACGGAAAGCGAGTACAACCGACAGAAAGAGCTGAACCAGAGCAAAGCCACGAGTGATAAGGTATTTGAGCAAGCAAGAACGAACTATCAAACGCAATTGGTTTTACTGAAATCGCTGGAAGAAAAACTGAAATTGATAGGCTTAAATCCCCAAAGAATAAATGCCGGAACCATTTCAAAAAGCATTAATCTTTATTCACCTATATCGGGTTTTGTGTCGGCAGTAAACGTTAATATCGGGAAATATGTAACCCCAAGTGATATACTCTTTGAGTTAGTAAACCCCAATGACATTCATTTGAACTTGACCGTTTTTGAAAAAGACATCAATAAACTGGCTGTAGGGCAAAAATTGTTGGCATATAGTAACGTCAATCCACAGAAAAAATATCCGTTGGAAATCATACTGATCAGCAAAAATATATCCGGTCAGAATGCTGCTGAAGTGCATTGCCATTTTGAACAGTTTGATAATGGCTTGCTTCCCGGAATGTTTATGAATGCCGAAATTGAGGTTTCTTCCCATAACGCTGACGTACTTCCCAAAGATGCGATTGTTCGGTTTGAAAACAAACACTATGTTTTTGTGGAGAAAGGAAAACAAACTTTTGAAATGAAAGAAGTGCAAACCGGAAATGCTGAAAATAATCTTGTCGAAATCATCAATGCCGAGCAGTTTGGCAATGAAAATATCGTCATCAAAAATGCTTACACACTCTTAATGGCACTGAAAAATGAAAGTGAAGAATAAATTATTTCAAATAGAATACTAAAATTTTTCAAATATGAAAACAGATATTAAAATTCATTTTACGCTTATCCATCGCATTTTGCATTGGATAATGGCTTTTGCAATGCCTGTGTTATTTCTCACCGGTTTTCTTCGTATGTATTGGATGAATAAAAATCACATAACAGGAATTATTGAAAGTAAAACATCGGCAATACACAAAGAGCAGATGACAGAAATTGCTAAAAGCATTCTTGAGCCTATGTGGCAATGGCACGAAGTATTTGCACACATTATGATATTTTCATTCCTTGCAAGAATAATTTATATGTTGGTAAAAGGTATTCGCTTTCCAAATCCATTTCAAATCAAAATACCGCTTAAAGAACGGTTACAGGGTTTTACTTATGTGTATTTTTATCTTTTTGTATTCATTTCTGCCGTTACGGGTATTTGTATTGAAAAAGGATTTTTTCCGCAATGGAAAGAAGATATTGAAACTGTCCACAAATGGGGTATTTATTGGTTTCCGATTTTTATTCTATTGCATTTTGTGGGAATTGTCATTGCTGAATTATCCAGTAAAAAAGGAGTCACCTCAAAAATGATTAGTGGAGATTAAGAAAAAAACTATAGAAACAATGCAATACAATATTCCTCAAAACCTGACCGGACTTTCGGAAAAAGAGCTGAAAACCTCTCGAAACGATTTCGGCTTCAATCGGGCAGATAACGTAAAGAAAAGTACCTGGTACACGATGCTATTGGACATCCTGAAAGAGCCGATGTTGCTTTTGCTCATTGCCGTGGCGGTTATTTATGTGATTGTGGGCAATTATTCCGAAGCAATTTTTATGTTGGGAGCAATTATAGCCGTTTCGGGTATTTCGTTCTATCAGGACAATCGCAGTAAAAAGGCATTGGAAGCGTTGGAAAAACTGAACGAACCACTCAGTACCGTTATCCGAAATTCAAAAGTAATACAAATCCCTACACACGAAATTGCCGTGGGCGACTTGTGCATTACCGAAGAAGGAAAGATGATCAATGCCGATGGTGAGATTGTGCATAGCAATGATTTTTCGGTCAATGAAGCATCGCTAACAGGGGAAAGCTTTTCGGTGTTCAAAAGTCAGGAAACCGAAGACCGGAAAGTATATAGCGGTTCGTTGACCGTTTCTGGACTGGCGGTTTTTAAAGTAGAAAAAATCGGCACGGAAACCAAGCTGGGAAAAATCGGACAATCCATTCAGAAGATCAAAGGAGAGCAATCACCCTTACAAATCCAGATTACAAAATTTGTCAAATGGATGGCAATCATCGGCATTGTTGTTTTTTTATTAGTTTGGGCATACAGTTTTTGGCAATCAAGAGATATTATTGAAAGTTTGTTGGTCGGACTGACTTTGGCAATGTCCATTTTACCCGAAGAAATTCCTGTGGCTTTTACCACATTTATGGCATTGGGGGCGTGGAAATTAATGCGAGAAGGGATTATCATCAAACGAAGCAGTGTGGTAGAAACATTGGGTAGTACCACGGTGATTTGCGCCGATAAAACAGGCACCATTACCGAAAACTCGATGCACTTGAAAGCCCTTTTTGATTATAAATCCAACAAGGTTTTTGACGAAGCTGATTTTAACGCACCCGAACTGTCCGAACTCATTGCGTTTGCGATGTGGAGCAGCGAACCTGTTCCGTTTGATCCGATGGAGAAAACGCTGCATCAGGTTTATGAACAAACGCAGGCGGATGACCAACGGAAGAACTTCCAAATGATACACGAATATCCGCTGGACGGTAAACCACCGATGATGACCCATCTTTTTGAAAATGGATTGGGAGAGCGAATAATAGCCGCCAAAGGTGCTCCCGAAGCCATTCTTGCGTCATCAAATTTGTCGGAAATTGAAAAAGAAAAACTTCGCCGGCATATCAGCGATTTTGGCAAACAGGGCTATCGATTATTGGGTGTAGCCAAGTCAAATTATGAAGGAACTGATTATCCCGAAAAACAACAGGATTTCAACTTTGAATTTTTAGGATTTACCGTGTTCTACGACCCACCAAAGAAAAATATTCAGGAAGTTTTCCAAAAAATTTACGATGCCGGAATTAAAGTAAAAGTCATTACGGGTGACAATGCCGATACCACCAATGCCATTGCCCGACAAGCAGGAATAATCAATGAAACTCCTGCCGTAAACGGAGCAGAAATTATCCACCACACCGAACCGGAATTGATTGAACTTTCAAGAAAAACGACCTTGTTTACCCGAATGTTTCCCGAAGCAAAATTGGCAATGGTCAATGCGTTCAAAAAAGACGGCGAAGTGGTGGCGATGCTGGGCGATGGCGTTAATGACGCCCCTGCACTCAAAGCAGCCCATATCGGTGTAGCGATGGGTAGCAAGGGAACGGAAATAGCCAAAGCGGCCGCCTCATTAGTGATTACCAACGATGATTTAGACAAATTGGTAGTCGGGATAGCAGCAGGGAGAAGAATTTACACCAATATCAAAAAAGCCATTCAATACATTATTTCCATCCACATACCGATTATTCTAACGGTTTCTTTGCCTTTGTTCCTGGGTTGGATTTATCCGCATATTTTCACGCCTGTTCACGTTATTTTCCTGGAGTTAATAATGGGTCCGACTTGTTCCATTGTCTATGAAAATGAACCGATGGAAAAAGACACGATGCAACGAAAACCACGGAAAATGTCCGAAACTTTCTTGAATTGGAAAGAATTAAGCATCAGCATTATTCAAGGTTTGATAATTACAGCAGCTGTATTGTTCTCTTATCAATTTTCCGTTCAAAAAGGAAGTAACGAAGAAACTACAAGAGCAATGGTTTTTACTACCTTGATTTTTGCCAATGTGTTTTTAAGCCTGGTCAATCGCTCATTCGTTTACAGTATGTTTGAGAGTTTCAAATACAAAAACCGTTTGTTTCCAGTTATCATCGGAGCAACATTGATATTACTTTTCGCCATATTGTACATACCGATATTTGCCGGTTTCTTTCACGTAACCGGATTGAACATCCCAGAATTAGGAATGACATTTTTAATCGCAGCAACTTCAGTTTTGTGGTTTGAGATGTACAAATGGATAAAAAGAAGAAAGTAAATCATTGATTTTTCAGAGAAAGGTATTGTTCTCTCTGAAAATATTTATACTTTTGCGAGTGAACACTAACTAACAAGTTTTAAAAATGAAAAGGTATGGCAGCATTTGAAAAAGAAACCGTATTCTCTTTAGAAGAGGCGATTGAATACACAGATGGCGGTGTAATTAGCAAACAGCTTACAAAAAGTAAAGCAGGAAATCTAACGCTTTTCTCGTTTGATAAAGAACAAGGTCTTTCGGAGCATAAAACTTCTTATGATGCGATTGTCCAAATTTTGGACGGTGAAGCAGAAATAACCATCAATGGAAAATCCTTTTATTTGAGCAAAGGACAGTCTATCATTATGCCCGCAAACATTCCACATTCCTTGAAAGCTATCGAACGTTTTAAAATGTTGTTGACGATGATACTACAGGAATAATTAAAATAATTAAAAACGAAACAAAAAAATTTGCTCAATTATGTTAGTGAACGCTCGCAAACTATTTATTATTCCTCTGATATTTATCGGGTGGAATACCGTTCAGGCACAGGAAGTCTGGACACTGAAACAATGTATTGAAACCGCACAGGTCTATAACAAAACCCTGCAAATCAACAGAAACCATATCAGCATTAGCGAACAAAGGGAAAAAGAAGCAAAGGCCAATCTTATTCCGAAAGTTACAGCCAATGCCGATTACAAATATTTTATGGAATTGCCTACGCAATTAATGCCAATGAATGCACTCAATCCGCAAGCACCGGAGGGACAATTCAGGGGTTTGCAATTCGGTGTTCCGCACAACATTAATGCAAATGTGCAGTTGGCAATGCCTTTGTATAATCCGCAGGTTTATGGAATAATTGAGAATACAAAAATTGCCAATGAACTGACACAGCTTCAATTTCAAAAATCGGAAGAACAGGTTTTATACGACATAACTACGCTGTATTACAATGCTCAAATTCTAAAACATCAATTGGATTTTTTGGAAAGTAATCTGATAAATACCCAAAAGCTCTTAAAGAATATGGAACTGTTGAAAGAACAGTTATTGGCAAAGGGAACAGATGTGAGCAAAGTAAAATTACAAGCCGACCAGTTAAATACCCAAAAGGAAAACGTTCGCAACAAATACATTTCAATTCTGAATGCACTGAAACTGAATATCGGTATTCCATTGGAGCAAAATATGACCGTTGTTTCTGAAATCGAACAACAAGCCTTAACTGAAAATAATGTAGAAAACATATTGGATTTGAAGATTATTCAGACACAAAATAAACTATTGAATAGTGAATTGAATACGCTGAACAAATCACGGTTTCTGCCCTCGTTGAATTTGATTGCTTCCTACGGAACAACAGGTTTTGGCTACGATAAAACGCCAAACGATTTTCTGAAATTTTATCCCATAGGCTTTGCAGGTTTGCAACTGACGTACCCACTTTTCAACGGAACGGTTACACAGCGAAAAATCAATCAAAAGAAATTGGAAATCAGCAATAACGAATTACAGGCTCAACTGATTGGCGATAAAAACAAAATGGAAATTGAAAATGCAACCCGACAGCGGAATACAGCACAGCAAACGGTTATCAATACCGAAAATCAAATCGCTTTGGCTCAATCCATTTATGAGCAAACCACTTTACAACAAAAACAAGGTACGGCAACGCTTACAGATATTTTATTGGCTGATAATGCACTTCGTGAAGCACAGCAAAATTACTTATCGGCAGTTGTAGATTATCTGAAAGCAGATTTGGAACTTAAAAAGCTGACAGGAACATTTAAGAATTAAAATAACGAATAAAAAATCAAGAAGATGAATTGGAAAAAAATAATCGGGATAATTGCTTTGATTGCGGTAATAGCACTTGTGTTTTTTAAACTGAAAAGCAACAAAGAAACCACCGAAAGCAAGGTATATCAGTACGACAAAGAACAACCGATTTCCGTAAGTGCGGACACTATTCGTTTGCAGACTATTGATGATATAAATGCTTATACGGGCACATTTGAGCCGAACAAAGAAACCAAAATCAGTGCGGATATACAGGGGAAAATCAATGCAGTTTTGGTAGATGTAGGAAGCAATGTAAGCAAAGGACAAACACTTATTCAGTTGGATAATTCATTGTTGAAATTACAACTGCAAACGGTTGAAGTGCAGATTGAGGGTTTTGAAGATGATGTAAAACGCTATACGATTTTAACGGAAGCTGATGCCGTTCAGGGTGTGCAATTGGAAAAGGCAAAATTGGGATTGAAAACTGCAAAAGTTCAGAAAGCTACTTTGTTAGAGCAAATCAGTAAAACTACCATAAAAGCACCTTTCAACGGTGTAGTAACTGCCAAACTCAATGAGGTGGGCGGTTTTGCAGCACCGGGCATTCCGTTGCTTCAAATCACGGACATAAGCACTTTACGCTTTACGGTCAATGTTCCCGAAAATGATTTGGTGCAGTTTCAAAACAATAAAACTTACAAAATCAGTGCTGATGCTTATCCCGACATTTCCCTTTCGGGTAAAGTAACAATGATAGGGAGCAAAGCCAATATGGGCAATAGTTTTCCTGTACAGTTTCAGGTTGCTAATACAAAAAACTTAACCATAAAATCGGGAATGTTCGGCAAAGTAAATCTTTCTGACATCAAACAAGAGCAAGGTATTCTTATTCCGACATCTGCCATTATGGAAGAAAACGGAAAAGCAAAAGTGTATCTGATAAAAAACGGAAAAGCTGTTTTGCAAACGATAACCATATCAAAAAATATCGGCAATAAAACGCTTGTGTCAGGTGGATTAAATGAAAACGATGCCATTGTTATCAATGGTTTTATCAACCTGTTTGACGGAGCGAATATAACGACTAAATAAAATCAGCAAAAATGAACATCACAGAAATATCAATAAAACGCCCCTCGCTGATTATCGTACTTTTCAGCGTGTTTGCCCTGTTGGGAATTATTGGCTACAAGAATTTGAGTTATGAGCTAATGCCCGATTTTAATCAGCCTGTTGTGGTAATCCGAACGGTTTATCCCGGTGCAGAACCCAACGAGGTAGAAACTTCCGTTTCCCGGAAAATTGAAGATGCACTTTCCAATTTGGAAGGAGTAGATTATTTGGTAACGAAATCATTGCCCAATGCTTCTATCATTATTGCCAATCTGAAATACGGAACGGATTTGGACAAAACAATGCAGGACGCTCAACGCTATATTGACAATATTCGAAAAGATTTGCCGAAAGATATTTTAAGTCCTGTAATAAGCAAGGTATCGCCTAATGATTTGCCGATTATGTCGGTAAGTGCAACAAGCAATTTAGAGCCGACAGCGTTTTATCAAAAAATGAAAGACGATTATCTGCCACAAATCCAACAGCTAAAGGGAGTGGCAGAGATAACCATTTTAGGTGGAGAAGAACGGGAAATTCAAATCAAGGTCGATAAGGAAAAATTGAAGCTCTATAAAATTTCTTTATATCAGGTAGTGGAAGTCGTTAATCGTTCGGGGATTGATTTACCTGCGGGAAAATTACAGACCGATACAGAAAATAATTCGGTGCGGTTAGTCGGAAAATTCAGCACAATCAGGGATATTCAAAATGTTCAGGTTGCAATGCCTTTTCCAAACAGCCCTGTTTACATTAAGGATATTGCAGAAGTAACGGACGGTATCAAAGAAATTACTTCTTACAGTCGTTACAACGGCAAAAACGGTATTGGCTTAATGATAAAAAAACAAGGCGATGCCAACGCTGTTGATGTATCAAAACTGATTAGGGAAAAATTTCAGTCCATTGAAAAACAAAACGCCAATGCAGACGTGAAGTTTGTAATTACGGACGACAGTACCGACAATACCATTGCAGCCGTTAATTCAGTGGTGTTTGATTTGATTTTAGCCGTGATTTTAGTGTCGTTGGTAATGTTGCTGTTCCTGCGAAGTTTCAGAAACTCGCTAATTGTTTTGGTTGCAATTCCTACCTCTTTAATTACCGCTTTTGCCGTGATGTGGCTTTTGGGTTATACACTTAACCTGATGACTTTGCTTGCTATGTCATTAATCATTGGTATTTTGGTGGACGATGCTACCGTAGTTTTAGAAAATATCCAACGCCATTTGGATATGGGGAAAGAAAAAAGAACGGCAGCTATGGACGGACGAATGGAAATCGGTTTTTCGGCATTGTCCATTACATTAGTTGATGTGGTGGTGTTCTTACCGATTTTATTCTTGCAGGTTTTTGTTGCCGATATGCTCAAACAGTTTTCGGTAGTGGTTATCACTTCCACATTGACGAGTTTATTGGTAGGTTTTACTTTAACGCCTTGGCTGGCTTCACGCATCGGAAAAAAAGAAGATTTGCAACCGACTAATATCTTCAACCGTTTTTTGCTTTGGTTCGAACATCAGTTAGACCAATTTATCAGTTGGTATGGTAAAACACTGAATTGGGTTTTAAACCACAAACTCATTTTTACAGCATTTGTTCTGTTGCTTTTCGTAGGTACGGCAGCAATGATGAAGCAGGAAATTATTGGAAAAGAACTCATTTCAACAGGCGACCAAGGAAAATTCCGTTTGGCATTAGAGTTTGATAAAAGTACTTCCATTCAGCAAAACAATTTGGTTTCCGAGAAAATTGAAAGCTACATTTTGAAACAACCCGAAGTTGCAACTATTTTCAGCAATGTAGGCGGACCAAGTACAGGCATTGGTAGTTTGGGAGTTGGCTCTGCCAATAAAACCGAGTTTACCATTCAGCTAAAATCCAAAAAAGAAACCAATAATCTTTCTACCGAAACCTTTATGCGGAAATTAAGAGCGGATTTACAAAAAGAGTATTCAGGTATTAATTTTTCTATGATAGCATTAGGCTTAATTCCACGTTCTGCACCGATAGAAATTACATTGAGCGGAAGCGACCTAAACCAAGTAATGCAAACAGGCAATGATTTAAAATCAGTCATTGAAAAAATTCCCGGAGCAGATAATGTACGGCTTTCGGTAGAAGCAGGAAGTCCTGAATTAAAAGTAATTCCCGACAAAGACAAAATGCAGCGTTTGGGATTAAATACGGCTTATGTGGGAATGAATTTGCGTACCGCTTTTACAGGAAATGACGATGCTACTTTAACAGAAAACGGAACAGAATATCCTATACGGATTTGGTTGGATAAATTCAGTCGTAAAAATTACGATGATGTGAAACAGCTCAACATCATAAATCCAATGGGAGTTCCGATTGAGGTTTCACAATTTGCCGATATTGAGCGGGATAATTCACCCTCTTTATTGGAGCGAAAAGACCGACAACCTGCGGTTACATTAACGTCCGATGCACTCGGCAGACCTTCGGGAACAGTGGCAGATGATGTAGTAGCATATCTCAAAAAAAATCCATTGCCCAATGGTATAGAAATGACTTGGGGAAGCGACATCAAAAGGCAAAACGACAGCTTCGGTGCTTTGGGGTCGGTATTGCTGATTTCATTCTTACTGATTTATTTGATTATGGTGGCATTATACGACAGTTACATTTATCCGTTTGTTGCCCTGTTTGCCATACCCGTTGCGGCTATCGGAGCATTTTTAGCCTTGAATTTATCGTTAAGCAATTTGAGCTTATTTGCTTTACTTGGGTTGATTATGCTAATGGGATTGGTAACAAAAAACTCTATTTTAATTGTGGACTTTACCAACCAACTGAAAGCTGAGGGCAAACATTACAAAGAAGCATTGATTACCGCAGGAAAAGAGCGTATGCGACCAATTTTGATGACCACTTTATCAATGGCAATAGGAATGTTACCCATAGCATTAGCAAGCGGAACAGCAGCCGAATGGAAGAACGGTTTGGCGTGGGTAATTATTGGTGGATTACTTTCATCTTTAGCATTAACAGTTTATTTAGTGCCAATGGTGTATGACGTAGTAGATAGCTTGAAAGAAAAATTTGGTTCAAACAAAAAACAGTAATAAATGAAAGCATCAATTTTTATTTTACTTACAGTCGGGTTAAGTTTTTTTCTCTGTTCATTTTCAGAAAGTCAGTCGAAAACCTATTCATTAACCGTCAAAGTGGAAAAATTACAAAATTCAAAAGGCGTTGTACAATTCGCACTTTACAACAAAGACGGTTCAATACCCGATGAAGATTACAAAAATTATTACCGATTAGAGAAAGCAAAAATTGTAAACGGCAAATCTGAAATTACTTTTAAAAACCTGCCCAAAGGAAAATATGCCGTGAACATTTTACACGATGAAAACAGCAACAGTATGATTGACAAAGGTTTGCTTTTACCCAAAGAGGGAATTGGATTTTCCAATTATCAGACAATAGGTTTAAGAAACAGACCCAATTTTTCCAAAGCAAGTTTTGAATTAAATGCAGACAAAACGGTTGAGGTAAAGGTAATTTATATGTAAGCCTTAAAGATAAGCGTAAGTACATTTGCAATTACTCACAAATATTGATTTTCACAGTTGGTGTTCGTGAACTTCGTTTCACACGAGCCAACGCACAGACCAAAAATTACAAAAGAACTTACGCTTTACCCAACAGAAAATTATTTTTTAAAATTCCTTCCCTTCTAAAATTTTTTAAAACCGCAGACACACAACCGACACGGAAATGACAGCGAAACTCACGATAGAAAACGACTTGACAACACGAATGACAGAACGCCAGCCTGTAACATCGGTTTTGCAAGATAGCGGGCAAAAGTCTTCGATTGAAACTTTTGTGCTATATTTGAAATTTGGTTCTTCGATTGAGCGTTAGTGCTAAAACCCGCTTCTTCGCCAAGCGCCAAACCGTTGGCAGTCATTGTAAAAAACAGACGATAAAAATATG
>NZ_JAMXAY010000076.1 GCF_025460835.1 Parapedobacter soli
AATTAGTAGGCAGTCGCTGGGGGTCAGCTTGCTCCGCAATATCCATCCGTCGATATTTCCCTTAAAACTTCCAATATTCTTTCTTAATTTGCCCTAAAGTTGTTCATTCTAAATCGTTTTGTGGTAAAAAAAATTTACTGATTATCAGTGTAATGAGCAGCTTTTTTCGCTTTTTAAAACCCTAAATCATAATGCACAACGGGTTAAGTAAACTAAATTTCGATTTCAATCGGTTGTGCAGTATATTTTTAATCCTTAGCTCTATCGTAATAGTGTAATGCAAACCCCCAATATACAGTGATCAATGAAAATCAAGTTGTGGTTAAGGGGCAATATTCAAGTCGCGGTTATACCAATAAGGCAGATTTTTTGTTCGCTGTGGATGATGGACTGATAACCAGTTGGATAATGAGATATTAAGTAGGGGGTGCAGGCTAATCATCGCCTCGCCGGTGAAGTTACCGCCCAGCGTAGTGCTTTTTGATATGGTAGATCACCGGTTGGAAGTAATCGGTAACGTTATCCTTTTGGTAATTTCCCGTTGTATCGCTATGTTTGCATACCCAATAACATTAAATGATACCCGAGATACCGTCAGAAAGCCTGTCCGCTTCGCGCCCCATCGTCATGGGCGACCGGGTGACTTTTGAGCAGGTTTTCCGAAATTACCATAAGTCTTTAAGCTACTATGCGCAACGCATGGTGATCGATCAGACGGCAGCTGAAGACCTGGTTTCGGAGGTGTTTATGAAATGTTGGAAGGAGCGCGCGTCTTTTGACAATGACGACCATGCACGCTTTTATCTGTATCGGGCGGTGCGCCACGCGGCCATCAATTACCTGAAAGCCGCGCAGCGAACTGCCAAAAAGCACGCGGATGCTGGCAACGTGTATGCCGATACGGAAGAAAGCCATCAGGAACGGTATATCCGTAGTGAAGTACTGCGCAGCATTTACCAACAAATAGAAATCCTGCCCACCCAAGAACGGGCCGTGTTGCTGCTCTCACTCCGCGAGGGTAAAAAACTACAGGAAATCGCCGACGAATTGGGGCTCTCGCTGCAAACGGTAAAAAACTGCAAAGGCCGTGCCCTGCGGCGGCTCCGCACAAAACTGTCGGCCGAAGATTTCATCGCCTTGCTTGTGGTTTTATCTTACCCCTTTTCCTAAGCCTCCATTGCCTAGTTTTAAAAAATATTCCTATCCATAGGTACCTTTTTCGTTTGTGGTTGTATTGGTAGTAGATGGACGATAGAGAACGATATAACGACGATCGACATGCTGACCGGATCAGCCGAATTTTGGCTCGCCTTACACGCGGGGGTGAACTCAATGAAGCCGAACATTCCGAGTTGAAGCAATGGTTGCTTGCCGATGAACGGCATCGGGCGCTTTTCGATTCGCTTGGTAGCGGTTCGGAGTTGGTTGATGAGTTGTCGACATTTGCCCAGCCCGATACGGATGCAGCGCTTGCGCGAATACAGGCGCAGTTAGCCGAATCATCCATGCCGCATTCAGGTAAGACACGTAAGCTGATGCGGTGGCTTTCCTATGCTGCGGCAGTGGTTGTGGCCATCGGAACGGTGGTTTGGTATATCGCCAAAGAAGAGGGGGCGGGGCCATCCGAAATCACACAAACACAAGCGGCCGATATCCCCGCCGGCGGCAATCGGGCAGTGCTTCGGTTAGCGGATGGACGTACCATTCATCTGAATGAATCCCAGACAGGTATCGTTGTAGGCGGCGATGAAATCACCTACCTTGATGGTACCTCGGTAGCATCCGCGTTGGTTGCTGGTGAGGAGGCTGACGTCGAAGAGATGGTGTTGTCTACGCCAAAAGGAGGTACGTACCAAATTAGGCTTCCCGACGGCTCAATCGTGTGGCTAAACGCCGCGTCTATGCTGAAATACCCATCGCGGTTTTCCACGAACGAACGTGTGGTAGAACTGGTGGGAGAGGCGTACTTCGATGTGACGGAAGATGCAAACACGCCGTTCAAGGTGGTTAGTTCGGGCCAAACCGTAGAGGTGTTGGGTACCGAATTCAATGTTTCCGCTTACCCGGATGAGGGAGCAATCAACACTACATTGGTAGAGGGTAGTGTACGCGTAGCGTTGGCAAGCAGCGACCAGTCGCCCATTATCATACGACCTGGTGAACAAGCCACTACACATAAAACGCATATCGATGTCAAACAGGTGAATATCGACCAATATATCGCTTGGAAAGGCGGTTGGATTACTTTTCAAGATAAGCCATTCGAACAGATAATGAGCGAGGTCGAGCGCTGGTACGATATTGATGTCCGCTATGACGGCACCATTCCCCGCGAGGTCGGTTACGGTATGGCCAAACGTACAGAAAACTTATCGGTTGTTTTGCAATTACTCGAATCAGGAGGGATTCGTTTCAAGTTGGATAACCGTGTATTAACCATTGTAAACCAATAAAAGGAGGTAAAAGTAAAATAGGCTTTTAAGTCTTATGCACTAAATTATGTCGGTTAAGACGTTATCGCTGGCGTCTTAAAAAAAAGGGAAGTGCTACCAACACCTCCCTCAAACAGCTTGGTAATTTTATCAGGTGAAGGCGCTGCCATTGTATATCACACGCATCACCTACTAATACGATTATTAACCAAACAGGTCAAAATTAATGAAAAATAAATTACTTTTCAAGGTAATGAGATTGCTTGTACTTTTCTGGATGGTCAGCTTGTTCCATGTCTCGGCTGCCACCTATTCGCAAACCGTTACGCTTAAGGGAAAATCGCTGGAGTTAGCCGAGGTCTTCAACGCTGTTCGGAACCAAACCGGACTAGGCGTATACGGATTCCAGTCGATATTTGAAGGCACTCGGCCAGTCACGGTGGACGTAAAGGCTATGCCGGTAAATCAATTTTTACAGCTCATACTGGTCAGTCAGCCACTGGAGGCTCGGGTTGAAAATGGGGCAATCGTTATTAAAAGAAAAGAAGGAAAAGACTATCCAATTGTCAGAAATCATATCATTGAAGTAGTACAGCAACGTATGGTTACCGGCAGGGTTACGGACGAGCAAGGGAATCCACTGGAGGGCGTGACGGTACGGGTGGAAGGAACGAATGTGGCAACCACTACTAATATCGATGGTCGGTACGAAATTAATATGCCGGAGGATGGGAATATCCTTACCTTTAATATTCTAGGGTACAAAGCAACGGAAGCGTCTGCAGTGAGCCAGTCCACTATTAATATTTCGTTGAAGACGGTTGTGAGTGATTTGGATGAAGTCGTAGTCGTGGGATACGGAACTCAAAAAAGAGAACATATTACGACGGCGATTTCTAGTGTGAAAGAGAAAGATTTTGCAAAAGGAGCAAATCAAGACGCTGCACAACTGATTCGAGGAAAGGTGGCAGGATTAGCAGTCGTAACACCAGACGGAAATCCGCTGAATGTTTCCCAAATAAAACTAAGAGGGAATACAACCATTAATGGAAACACTTCTCCATTAATTCTCATTGATGGGATTCCGGGGTCTTTGATTACCGTGTCCCCGGACGATATTGAATCAATTGACGTATTGAAGGATGGGGCTGCTGCCGCTATATATGGTACCCGTGGAACAAACGGGGTCGTTTTAATCACAACACGCAAAGTAAATGGAGAAATGCAGCCGTCCATTGATGTGAACTCATATATTACAACACAAAGACTGAGTACACGGGTAGAAATGTTCTCCCCCGATGAATATCGTCAACTGGTTAGCCAAGGTAAACCTGGGGCATTTGATTTTGGGGCTTCCACGGATTGGTTAGATGAGGTTATTCAAACACCCTTTTCCCAAGTGCACAACGTCAGTCTCAAGGGAGGGATGCGTAACACCAATTACATTGCCAGTTTTGAGTACCGCAACTTAAACGGAATTATGCGCAAATCAAATAACGTGATGACTTACCCTCGCTTAGAGATAAATCACAGCATGTTTGACAACAAGCTCAAGTTTAATGTAAATATCCTTGGCTACCAACAAAAGAACTTTGCTTTTGATGGAAATCAGTATTCTGGAATGATTTATCGTAATGCGATTTCTTTTAACCCAACATCACCATTGAAAACCGATGATGGAAGATGGTTTGAGCAACCGGAAAAGCCAGATTATAGAAACCCCGTTGCATGGTTGGACGAGTCGGTAGGGTTGACAAAAAATAGCAGTTGGCAAAATAGCGGTTCATTGGTATTCAATCCTACAACAGATTTGCAGCTAAAGGGAGTATACTCCAGCCAAGTTTTTAGTCATTCTATTGGTTACTATGAAACCAAGGATTTGTGGTGGACACCGCGTGAAGGCTATGCATCTAGGGGCAGCTACCGAAGCCAAGATAATTTGTTTGAACTTACTGCCGATTATAGAAAGGTCATTTCTGATCATGAGTTAACGGTATTGGGGGGATACACTTGGCGGTATCTTAATACGGAAAACTATTGGATGCAAAACTGGAATTTCCCTTCTGATGATTTTCTATATAACAATATGGGCGCTGGATTGGCCTTGCGTGATGGTCAGGCGAATTTGTACTCCTATCAAGGCGATAGTAAATTGATAGGTTATTTCGCTAGAATGAATTATAGTTACAAAAGTAGATACCTCCTTATGGCGAGTATTCGTTATGAAGGGTCTTCTCGATTTGGAAAAAACCATAAATGGGGAAGTTTTCCGGCGATTTCCGTGGGTTGGAATCTGCATAATGAACCATTCTTTACCAATGAGCCTTCAATCAATCAACTAAAGCTTCGTGCAAGTTATGGGATTACGGGCACCGAGCCCAATGGATCGTATATTTCGCTTAGTAGAATCAATTTCAATACCAATGCGTTGGTCGATGGAGAATGGATACAAGCAATCAACCCATCAAATAATCCGAATCCGGATTTACGATGGGAAACCAAGAAAGAGTTCAATGCAGGGTTCGACTACGGGTTTTTCGATAATCGGATTACGGGTTCATTTGATTACTATATTCGTACAACAAATGACTTGATTGCGGACTTTCCAGTTCCGACGCCGCCTTATTTGTATAGTAGCATCACATCCAATGCTGCGTCAATGCGTAACAAGGGACTGGAAATACAGCTGAACGTGGTGCCTGTTCGTAAAGGCGATTTTGAGTGGCAATCATCGGTAAATTATTATATCAACGCAAATAAAGTGCTTGCGCTATCCAATGATAAATTTTCCATAGCAAGTGGATATTTTGACACGGGGCATACGGGTGAGCCGATGCAGCAGACCACCCACCGCGTGCAAGTTGGCCAGCCCTTAGGCAACTTTTTCGGTTACAAGACAATTGATGTCGACGATGATGGTTACTGGGTTATCGAAGACAGCGAGGGTAATCCGAAATCAAACCTCGATCAGTCACCTGCCGATAAGAAAATTATCGGAAATGGCATACCAAAGCATTATTTGAATTGGAATAATACGCTGACATATAAAAATCTTGACCTAAGCATCGTCATGCGGGGTGCATTTGGTTTTCAGATTCTGAATATGACCGAGATGTTTTGGAGAGTCCCGGTATTTTTGACACGGGGGAATCTTCGTTCAAATGCCTACGACGACGTTTATGGTAAAAGGCCTCTGGCCGATGATCAGTCGTTACAGTATGTAAGTTATTTTTTGGAAGATGGTGATTATTGGAAGATTGATAACGTAACAATAGGCTATAATTTCAGTTTGAACGCAGGTAAGTATCTGAAACGTGCAAGAATCTATAGTTCTGCAAATAATTTATATACGATAACCGGATATAAAGGAATTGACCCTGAAGTTAATATCAACGGGTTGGCACCAGGTGTTGATCCGCATAACCGCTACCCCTCGACTACAAGCTATACCCTAGGTGTAAATCTTAATTTTTAACGAACGGGTTTCAAAAGACAGCATTAATATTACTAACATGAAAATTTTTCACAAAAGACAGGCTATATACTTGTCCTTTATTTTGCCAATATTTTTGTCCTGCAATAACAACTTGGATGAAGTGGTATATTCGGAGTTAACTACCGAAAACTATTCAATAACAAATGCCTACCAAGTAATCGGGATAGTATATGCCAACATGAGGCCACTGTTTTGGCATCAAAATTATTACATGTTGCAGGAGACTTCCGCAGACGCCATCGTAATGCCAGCCAATGCAGCGGGTTGGGATGACGGAGGTATATACCGGCAATTCCACCTGCATACTTGGAACTCAGAAACTCCTCAGCTGACCCAAATGTGGAATACTCTCTATACAGGTGTTATAAATACTAATCGAATTATAGAACAGCTTGAGGCAGGGGCTGTGCCAGATCCTGAGCGGGTGACTACCCAATCATTGGTCGCAGAAATGAAAACTGCAAGGGCATTTTTTTATTGGTTATTGATGGACAACTTTGGTGAGGTTCCACTTTTAACGGCATTTTCTGATGAGTTGCCAGCTAAATCTACAAGAAGGGAAATCTATAATTTTGTGACTCAGGAACTTGAAGCTAATATTCCATTGTTGAGTGAACTGAATAACCCGTTGTACTATGGTCGTTTCAATCGATGGGCCGGCAAAGCATTGTTAGCAAATATCTATTTGAATGCCAAAGTTTATGTGGGTGAGGAGAAATGGCAAGAGGCTATTCGGGAATGCGATGATATTATCAATTCCGGAAACTATAGCATTGCTAACGATGTCAGTGAGCCGTTCCGTACGTTTAATGAGAATTCCCCCGAGATTATTTTTGCAATCCCGTTTGACGAAGTACGAGCTACGGGTTTCCCAGGCGGATTTTGTGTTCATCTATGGTCTTGGCATGCCGCATTGCGTGCAAAATTCAATATGATTGGTATTCCTTGGGCTACAGGGTCGGGTAAGGGCATTACCCAGTTCATAAATACCTATGTCGATGGCGATAAGCGCTTACAAGGCTCTTGGATGATAGGGCCACAATTCGCAAGTGATGGGGTAACCCCGTTGGTGGGGAATTATGATTTGGCGGGTAAACAGATTGTTTTCACGAAAGAATTGCCGAACGGTGTGTTTACGGGAGAAGCAGAGGGGTACCGTATGAATAAATTCCAGGTGAAATCCGGTGCAATGAATGGGTTGGATAACGATTTCCCATTTTTTAGATATGCGCAGATTTTGATGATTAAAGCGGAGTGCTTGTTGAGGTTAGGCTTATCGGATGAAGCCGCTGTTTTAGTTAATGAGGTTAGGAGACGCGCGTTTCAATCAGATCATCCAAATGGTGAGTTAACAGGAGAGGATTTGCTTAAAAATAGTGCATATCAATACGGATATGTAGAAAACTACGAAATCGTAGAAAATGGAGACCAAAGCCCTATCCAATTTGGAAAATTGTATGACGAGCTGGGATTCGAGTTTTCTTGGGAGGGCCATCGTCGGCGGGACATGATTCGTTTTGGCATTTTTACAACGAAAAGTTGGTTGTCTCACAAACCAAATGGTGAACATCGGATATGTTTCCCAATCCCTCAGATTGCCGTTAATACAAATCCCAATTTGGTGCAACACTCATCATATCAATAGCACCTATTTGGTCAATTCATCGTTTTTTTGAAGCCTTATTGAGATAAGGAGCAAATCAATATTGTTTAAATATTTGAGTAATGCAAAGAAGAAAGTTAACTGTAGTGTTACGGATTAGTTTGGGATTAATAGCTTGCTTTTCTTTTTCTTTTATTTCCCGAACATCCTTTACGGTCGAGAAGCCGGGAGGTAGGCGTGGCGAAGTACTGTTTCTGGGCCATACAAGCAAGCACCATGATTCAGGTAAGTACGCTCCGTGGCTGGCAATCAAATTGTTCCGCAGTGGCGTGAACCTGACGTACACGACGAGCTTGGATGACCTGAACGAGCGGAACCTTTCAAAGTACGACGCGTTGGTAATCTATGCGAACCACGATTCGATCTCAAAGCCGCAGGAAAAAGCATTGCGCAAGTTCGTGGAAGGAGGCAAAGGGCTTGTCGCGCTCCATTCCGCATCCTATTGTTTCCGTAACTCCGAATGGTACGTCCGCGCCGTAGGGGGGCAGTTCCTGTCGCACGGGGAGGGAATTTTCCACCAAACCATCGTCGACAGGGACCATCCCATCATGCAGGGAATCGATGAGTTCCCGACATGGGACGAGACCTATGTTCACACGGAGCACAATGCTAAGAGATCGGTGTTGGGCGAGCGGGTGGAAGGAACCCGCCGTGAGCCCTACACGTGGGTCCGCGACCAAGGTAGGGGGCGTGTGTTCTACACGGCCTTCGGGCATGACGAACGGACGTGGAAGAACGTGGGTTTCCTTGACATGGTACGCAACGCAGTCCTCTGGGCTGTCGGTGAAGAAGTGCAGCAATCTATAGCGGCGCTCGATATCCCGGACGTGGACATTTATGGTATTGATACGATCGGAGACTATACCACGCGGAAGCTGGTTACAAAGGTACAGCCCCCCCTTGCCGCGGAAGTATCCTCCAAGCTCATCCAAGTACCCGCTGGATTCGAATTGCAGTTGTTTGCTTCCGAGCCGGACATCACCAATCCGATCGCCATGTCTTGGGACGAACGTGGTCGCCTATGGATCGTGGAGTCGGTCGACTATCCGAATACGTTCAAGGAGACGGATGGTGCGTCCAACGACCGGATAAAGATTTGCGAGGACACGGACGGCGACGGCCGAGCGGACAAGTTCACGGTTTTTGCCGATGGATTGAATATTCCCACAGGCATAGTCTTCGCCAACGGTGGGGTTATCGTCTCGATGGCGCCGGATTTCCTGTATCTGCAGGACACGGACGGGGACGATGTGGCGGACGTGCGGAAAGTCATCATGTCTGGATGGGGGAAGTTCGATACGCATGCCGGGCCTAATAATCTCCAGTACGGTTTCGACAACAAGATATGGGGTGTTGTGGGGTATTCGGGTTTCAACGGAAAAGTTGCCGGTGTAAACCGGACTTTTCCCATGGGCATATACAGGTTCAATGTCGACGGAAGTGGATTGGAATACCTTGCTGGCACTACGAACAACACCTGGGGTCTGGGCATCAGCGAAAACAACGATGTTTTTGTCTCGACGGCTAACAACACACACAGCGCTTATTACTCGATGCCTCAGAAGAATGTGCAGCGGTTCATATCCGCTGGCATATCTGGAGTACATCCCGTTGCGAAGATTGAGACACATTACGATTCCCATACGCTGACGCCGAATACCCGGCAATGGGACGTGGCAGGCGGGTTCACTTCGGCGGCAGGGCATAACCTGTACACCGCAAGGACTTACCCCAAGGAATACTGGAACCGTGCGGCGTTCATCTGCGAGCCCACTGTCCGGTTGGTGCATCGTGGAATCATCGAGCCTGATGGAGCAGGCTTCAAGGAAGTGGACGGCTGGAATTTGGTCGCAGGTTCGGACGAGTGGTTTGGCCCGGTACAGGCGAGCGTTGGACCTGATGGCCACGTTTGGGTCGCCGATTGGTACAACTTTATCCTGCTTCACAACATACCCAATCCCAACAACTTGGAGTACCTGCTTCCCACCGATTGGATGAAGACTGGGGTCGGTAATGCGGTAATCACACCCTTGCGTAACAACAGTCACGGGCGCATCTACCGGGTGGTCTACAAAGATGGGAGGAAAGCCGAGTATCCTCGCCTATCCAAGGCCGATCCTAGGGGTCTCGTATCGGCTTTGAAAAATGACAACATGCTGTGGCGAATGCACGCACAGCGTATGCTGGTGGAACTGGGTGATCGTTCGATAGCTTCGGAATTGCATGAATTAGTCAGCGACCGGTCTGTTGACGAGATTGGCATGAACACGGCGGCAGTCCATGCCCTGTGGACGTTACACGGTCTCGGATTGCTGGACGGTGAGGATGCTAACAATATGGCAGTTGTTGAGAACGCCCTGAAACATCCCGCAGCTGGTGTGCGAAAGGCCGCAGCAAGTGTATTGCCTGCATCAAAAGAAGGTTTTGATATCCTGTTTCAATCGGGAGTGTTAAACGATCGTGATCTGAACACACGCTTGGCTGCTTTTAACCGCCTAGTTGAGTTTCCAGAAACCCCTGCGGTTGCATCGGCAATTTGGAATGCTGCCCTGGAGCCAGCGAATGTGGTAGACCGCTGGCTCAATAGGTCATTGCATGCGGCGGCGGCAGCGCATAGTCTAGGATTCTGTGCTTTAGCAACAGCAAGAAAGGGCTCTGAGTTGACAGAAGCCATTCTTAAATCCTTGGAAATAGAGGAATATAGGATTGCTAAGCAAGCAGTGTTACCCTTTTCTCCTGACATCGTTGGGAAAGAAATTTCCATTAACACCACGTTATCTCGTTCGGAACATGGGGAATTAAGGGGATTTGTGGTGGGTCAGGGTGGAATAGAGAACGGGTATGCGCTCTTCGTGCGCAGCGAAAAAGTTGTTTTCGCCGTCAAACAAAACGGAGAGATTGTCGAAATAGCAACGACAGGCGAACTGCCCGAGCGGTTTGAAGTCACAGCGGAATTAAGGAAACCGGGTGATATCTCTATTTCCATCGATGGAAGACTGAATGCCCAAGGGAAGGTAAAAGGGTTGTTTTCAACACAGGTTATTTCCGAGGTACGGTCAGGGAAGGAATTTGGAGATGAAGCGTCATTAAGCTTGAATTCTGGGAAGTTCAGGTTTAAGTCATTCAGCTCGGGTGATGTCTCGGAACCTGGGGTCCGGTCCGGAGAGGATTATGGTGATATGCGGATTGGCAATTACCCGAGTGGGTTTCCGCTTGTCGGGTCGGCGGAGGATACAAGGCTGGTGCTCAAGAGACCTAACGGAGAGGACGATGAAACAGGCTCCCATGACCATCATCGCACGCATCCGATAGCAAAAGCAGCTCAAAAAGATACCGAAGAAAAGACTGTTGAATCTGTGGTGGAAGTTAAGCGTATCAATCTGAAAGTACTCCCGGAGAAGATGCAGTTTGACCAGAAGGAAATCAGGGTTCCGGCCGGACAGCGTACGGTGTTCAGGCTTGAAAATCTGGATGGCATGCCACACAATGTGGTAATCCTCAAGCCGGGGACGCTAGAGAAAGTCGGCGCCGCTGCGGACGCGATGCTTTCCGATCCGAAGGCATCCGAGAAGCACTATGTCCCGGATATGCCGGAGATACTGTACCATACGAAGGTACTCAATGCTGGGGAAAGCGAGAGCATCGAGTTCGTCGCCCCTGATAAACCTGGGGACTACCCGTTCGTGTGCACGTTCCCGGGGCACTGGCGGCTGATGCATGGAGTCCTGAAAGTGGAATAATTTAAGGGTATTTACTAGATAATTTTTGGGATATGAGAGACATGCGATTCGGCGTGAACACTTGGCTTTGGACATCGCCGTTCGATTCGGGTGCCTTGGGGTTATTCGGCAAGATAAGGGACATGGGTTTCCATGTGGTCGAAATCCCGGTCGAGGAGCCCGGGTTCATAAAACCGGCGGAGGTGCGCACCGCGCTGGAGGTGTACGGACTTGAACCGGTCATCATCGGTGCTTTCGGCCGTGACCGAGATTTGTCTTCGGACGACGCGGCCGTGCGCCGGAACGGCATGGACTACATCCGGTCATGCCTCGCCATCGGGGAGGCGCTGGGGGCAAGGGTATTTGCGGGTCCGGCCTACTCAGCGGTGGGGAAGGCCCGCAGTCTGCCGGATGCGGCGAGGAAGGCGGAGTGGGACCGTGCGGTTGCCGGTGTGCGGGAGGCCGGTGCCATGGCGGCGGATTATGGACTTATGCTTGCACTGGAGCCGCTTAACCGCTTCGAGTCCGACATGGTCAACAATACGGAAGACGTTGTCCGGTTCATCGGAGAGGTGGACCATCCGGCTGTGGGCATCGCCCTAGACGGTTTCCATATGCACATCGAGGAAGCAAACATCGAAGCGGCAATCCGCAGGGCGGGGAAGCATCTGATGCACGTGCAGGTTTCCGAGAGCCACCGGGGCATTCCGGGCACAGGTCAGTTCGATTGGGCCGGTCTGCGGCGAGGCCTTGAGGCCGTTAGGTATCGCGGCGCGGTTTCGATCGAGAGCTTCTCGCCGGGATGTGGGACCTTAGCTGAGGCGGTATGCATCTGGAAACCGCTGGCGGAGAGTCAGGATAAGTTCGCCGAACAGGGCCTCCGGTTCCTGGAACGGTGGGCATCGGACGGAGCAAAGGGAAATAATTAATAATGATATAAAGATTCTGATATGGTACGACATTTCGGTGTTTTCAAGTTCAAGGAGGGAGTGGACGATCGGCGGATAGCGGAGTGCTTCCGCGCGATGAAAGATATGGTCGGGGAGATTCCCGGATTGCTGGACATGGAGTATGGGCCTTATAGTAGCCCGGAGGGGTTGAACGACGGGTTCACGCATGGTTTTGTGATGACGTTCGACAGCGAGGAGTCGCGGGACGCATACCTGCCCCATCCGGTGCACGAGCGCGTGAAGGAGGTGGTGGTGCCCGCGCTGGACCGGTTGGTGGTGTTCGATTTCACGGCAGGATGAGCATCGGGGCCGGAAATTGGAAGAGCAACCCGGTGGTAATCCTGGGCTGCTTCGACACGAAAGGCGAGGATTTCGCGTTCCTGCGTGAACTCCTCGTCAGCGGGGGCCATAGGGTCTATACCGTCAATGTCGGGATACGGGGCACCACGCTGCTCTTCCCCGTCGACGTCGAGGCGGATGAGGTCGCCGGGGCGGCAGGCTGTTCCCTCGTCGACCTTCGGTCGCGGGGCGACCGCGGTGCGGCCGTCGAAGAGATGGGAGTTGGTGCATCTGAAATCCTTAGGCGGTTGGTGGACAACGGCTCGGTCGCGGGTGTTATCGGGATGGGCGGCGGCGGTGGCACGCACATCGTACTCAAAGCGATGCAGGCGGTTCCCTTCGGCATACCGAAGGTCTGCCTGAGCACGCTGGCTACGCATGACCTTTCGCGGCAGGTGGGCAGTGCGGACATCGTGCTGGTCCCATCGGTGGTCGATGTGGCGGGCCTGAACAGCATCAGCAGGGTAACCATAGGGCACGCGGCTTCGGCCATCGGCGGGATGGTGAACCGGCGCCCACACGCGGCGGCGGATAGCGTCATGCTCGGGCGCATCGCGGTCAGCATGTTCGGCAACACGACGGAATGCGTCGATGCATGCATCGCCTTGCTCCGGGGCATGGGCTACGAGGCGATAGCCTTCCACGCGAACGGTGCGGGCGGCAGGACGATGGAGTCGCTCATCGCTGCTGGCTATTTCGACGGGGTCCTCGATATCACGACCACAGAGCTCGCCGACGAGCTCTGCGGTGGGGTGTGCAGCGCCGGTCCGGAGCGGCTGACGGCTGCTGGTGGCAAGGGTATCCCGCAGGTCATCGTCCCGGGCTGCCTTGACATGGTAAACTTCTGGGGGATGGACAGCGTACCGGAACGATACCATGGCAGGCAGCTGTACAGCTGGGCACCGGATATCACGCTGATGCGCACGGATGTGGAGGAAAACCGCATGCTGGGGCGCTTGTTGGCCGATCGGGTGCTGGCCTCCCCCTTGGGGACAGCCGTGGTGCTGCTGCCCATGGACGGGTTGTCGCAACTGGATGCCCCGGGCGGGCTTTTCCATTCCCCTGAAACGGACAGGGCATTGTTTGATTCGATACTGTCGGGCGTTTCCGGACGCGCTGAAGTGATGGAAGCACCGCTGCACATCAACGACAGGGAATTCGCATCGCTGGCGGTGGAAGCACTTCTGGGCCTGCTCGCCAAATCCGCTTCTACGCGGGATAGGAAGTCGCAATAACACGGAAAGGCATTAATATGACAAGAACAATATTACACAACACAAGCAACGTAACGCAAGGGTAAAACTATGGCAAACAAATGGACAGGTAAGGGCAATCCTTACACCAAGCAGGAAGTTCGGGACAGGTTCCGCAAGACGGTCGAATCCGGCAAGGCGATCATCGCGGCGGGAGCGGGTACGGGCATCAGCGCGAAGTTCATCGAGCGCGGTGGTGCGGATTTAATCATCATCTACAATTCCGGGCGTTTCCGCATGGCAGGCCACGGATCCACGGCAGGGCTGATGGCCTATGGAGACGCGAACGCCGAGGCGCTGGATATCGGCGAATACGAGGTGCTGCCGGTGGTCGACGAGATTCCGGTGGTGTGCGGCGTCCACGGCTCGGACCCGCGGCGCCGGATGTGGCACCACCTACTGAAGGTCAAGGACATGGGGTTCTCTGGGGTAAACAATTTCCCGACGCACAGCATCGTGGACGGCCATTTCAGGCAGGTGCTGGAGGAGACGGGCATGGGGTTCGGCAAGGAGGTGGAGATGGTGGAACTGGCCACGAAAATGGACCTGTTCTCCATTGTCTATGTGGCCACCGCGGAAGAGGCGCGCCAGATGGCCAATGCCGGTGCCGATGCGATTATCTCGCACGTGGGCACCACGGTCGGCGGCTCTATCGGCGTCAGGGGAGCCACCTGCAGCATGGACGAAGCGGTGGAGCGTACACAGGAAATTATTGAAGCGGGCAGGAACGTCAATCCGGACATCTTCTTTCTCGCTCATGGAGGCCCGATCATGGGGCCAGCCGACGTCCGCGAGGTACTGGACCGTACGGATGCCCAAGGTTTCGTTGGGGCGTCCTCGTTGGAGCGGATGGGCATCGAGCAGTCGCTGGAAGACCTGACCCGGGAGTTTAAGTCCCTGTCATTAAGGTAGCCGGTTGTGGTAGAGAATATAGAAAGTAGAATATTGTTTCTAAGCAACCGCTTTGCGCTGGTCACGTCGATGTTCAAGTTTGAAGTAGTGGATGCGGTGCGCTGTCAGCGCGCGGTTTGCTAGAGACATCCGCTAAATGTTTTAAAAGATAACCATGAAGGAATACTTAGTTGCGGCCATGCTTTGCGTGGCACGGTACGGTTTTGCGTCGACCGACCAAGAACAGGGCGCGGGCAAGCCGGTGACCATTTCTAGGCAGGAGGCTGCTGTGGGCAAGGCGCTGATAGCGAAATCGGACTGTTTCGCCTGTCACAAGGAGAGGGACAAGCTCGTCGGCCCTTCCTATGCCGACATTTCGAGGAAGTATAGGCCGACGGCGAAGAACATCGATTCGTTGGCAGGGAAGATCGTCAAAGGCGGCAGCGGGGCTTGGGGGCAGGTTCCGATGGCCCCACACCCCTCGATTCCCAAGAAGGATGCGGAAATCATGGTCAAGTACATACTTTCGCTGGCAAATGGGAAGGAATGAACGGGGGATAGGCCGCGTTCTGGGCGATGGGGCCTATAAATTCGATACGCGATACCCATCGGTGTCCGATTTGAGAGAGGCCACAAGGAAAAGGATTCCGAAATTCGCTTTCGATTACCTGGAAGGCGGGTGCAATGAGGAAGTAAACCTGCGGCTGAACGAGTCGGATCTAGCCAGGATACGGCTGAAGCCGAACTATCTGAAGGATTTCGACGGGGCCGATTTGGGTACCGAGCTTTTCGGGCACCGTTACGATGCACCCTTCGGCATCGCCCCGATTGGCCTACAGGGCCTAATGTGGCCCAATGCCCCTGAGATACTCGCTAGGGCAGCCCTGCGGCACAATATACCCTATGTGTTGAGCACGGTATCCACCGGCAGCATCGAACGCATCGGGGAGGTCTCGGAAGGCCGGGCTTGGTTCCAGCTGTATCACCCGACGGAAGACCGGCTCCGCGACGACATCCTGCGGCGGTTGAAGTCTTCGGGATACGGGGTCCTGATCGTGTTGGTGGATGTCCCTGCATTCGGTTTCCGGCACCGCGAGATAAAGAGTGGACTTTCCATGCCGCCTAAGCTGAATACCTCGAACATCTGGCAGGCGGTGTGCAGGCCGCGTTGGGGTCTGGAGACGCTCAGGTCTGGCATCCCCGGATTCGCTACTCTGAAACCATATATGGATAAAGGCCTCAGTATGTCCCAGTTGGGTAGATTCATGGACGCTACCTTCACCGGAAGGGTGGATGCGGCGAAGGTTCGGACAATCCGGGACCGGTGGGACGGCAAGCTCGTATTGAAGGGGGTGGCTAGCGAGCGGGATGCGGAATTTGCAGCAGCCATCGGGGTTGACGGCGTCATCGTGTCGAACCACGGTGGCAGGCAACTCGATGCGGCTGAGTCATCCGTGAAATCGTTGGAGCGCATCCACGCAGGTTTCAGCGATAAATTCCGAATCATGGTAGACGGGGGGATACGCTCCGGTCCGGATATCGCAAGGGTGATGGCGATGGGGGCTGACTTCGCTTTCATGGGAAGGCCGTTTATGTACGGGGTAGGGGCGCTGGGACGCAAGGGGGGAGACCATACCATCGGCATGTTCAAGGCGCAACTGAAGCAGGTGATGGAACAGTTGGGGTGCGAAAGCGTAGGGAATTTAACGGAGAGTTTAGCAGTTTAAATATCTGCTGAAATTTCAATTTGATTTATAGGAGGTTTTGGATTGTTCAATGGTTTTTAACCCACGCAAAATCATCATTTGCACAGACGAAGTTTCCGAAAGTGCCACTAACGCCGGAGTTCCTAACTTTATCGAGTTTATTGTCAAAGATATGCCTTGGCGGCAGACACAGATGCGTGATGGGCTGAAGTGACTGGACGTGCAATCCCAACGAAGATATGGAAATGTGTTTATAAACGCTAATCAAAACATGCAGCTGGAGCTTATAGATGAGATAGCCTATCCGGAGGAAGCGAAGCCTGGGATGGGACTAGGGGTGGCATTTTTCTGCTTGGTTCGTAACCCAGTTTGGCCTCCAATAACCATTCAACGGCGTAGCCCGGCTCGATATTGGGAATCACAATATCTGTGTCATTTGAGAAATAAAACGAATCGGAATTTTCCCGATAAAGTTTAAACTGATCTAGGAAAGAAACATGGGTTTGAAATCCCGGCAGTTTAGCATATAGGCGATCCCTGGCTATGGTGTATTTCCAAATATCTATGGCGTCCGCCTCTTTAAGTTGCCATAAAACATCAAGTTCATAAATGCATATGACTAAAACCTGTTTTACTCCATCCTCTGTCTAGGATACATTAACATCAAATCTCTTCCAATACTTGATAATAGGGTGATTGAGAAAATCTGAAAATCTTTGTAAATGGGATCTGTCTTGAGTGATGTGATAGCTGCTACTGACCTCTCTTTTTTGGAGATGAATGATCTCCACTGAAACTCGAACCATTCGCATAATAATTTTGGCCATCATCACTCAAGTAATATATAACTGATTCTCTTTAAATAAAACTAATATTTATAACCCGTTGTGCATTTTAAATAATGCTTATTTTTAGATTGTTAA
>NZ_JAMXAY010000077.1 GCF_025460835.1 Parapedobacter soli
ACCCAAATCACAGAAAATCAAAAAGTTTTAAATGCGGTTGCCCTGTTTTTTGTGCTTTAAGTCTGGTATTTGACAGGTATTTTTTATCTTAGCATTGACCACAGCAATTAGTAGACGATGTATGGAATTATACCCTATTGATACCGGATTATTCAAACTTGACGGCGGCTCGATGTTTGGCGTTGTTCCCAAATCGATCTGGCAACGCACAAATCCCGCAGACGACCGGAATATGTGCACTTGGGCAGCCCGGCTGTTGCTCATCAAAGAAGACAACCGGCTCACATTGGTGGATACCGGGCTGGGGAATAAACAGAGTGATAAATTTTTCGCCCATTATTACCGGCATGGTGACGACACCTTGGATGGGTCGCTTGCCAAACACGGTTTCCACCGTGACGACATCACCGACGTATTTCTCACGCACCTCCACTTCGACCATGTGGGCGGTGCCATCACCCACGAGGAGGACAAGTTGGTGCCGGCATTCAAGAACGCGACTTACTGGAGCAATAAGCAGCATTGGGACTGGGCGCTTTTCCCCAACCACCGCGAAAAGCCGTCATTCCTGCAAGAAAACATCATTCCGCTCTACGACAGCGGACAACTGCGCTTCATCGAGGTGGAAGACGGGGTACAGTTTTCTGATAATATTAGTGTCCGCTTTGCCTACGGCCACACCGATGCCATGATGCTGCCGCAAATCAACTATAACGGTCGAACGCTATTGTATATGGCCGACCTCCTCCCATCGGCCGGCCATATCCCGCTCCCATACGTAATGAGCTATGATGTACGGCCGCTGGTTACGATGGAAGAGCGCAAACGGTATTGGCAAGAGTCCATTGACAATGAGTACGCGCTATTTTTGGAGCACGACCCGGTAAACGAATGCTGCACCATCCAGCTTACGGAAAAGGGGTACCGGCTGAAAGAGACGTTTTCGCTGCAGGAGTGGCTTCAATTGTAGCCGACAGTATTGCTGAGTGTGCCGATAGGTCCGATAGTGATGTTTACCATATCGCCGACCTGCAATGTGAATTCATTGGGTGGTACCAAGCAAGTGCCGGTCATCAGGAAACAACCCGAGTCGAATCGGCATTCCCGGTATAAATAGCCGGCAAGTTCGCCCATAGACCGCTTAATTCGGTTGATTTGCACGGAGTCGCGGAACATTTGCTTCCCAGCGCGGTGGATTTCCATCTCTATAACGGTTTCCGGATTGATTGCCCCCTCCGGAATATAAAGGCATGGGCCCAATGCGGCGGACCGATTATATACCTTCGCTTGAGGTAGGTAAAGCGCATTCTCTCCCTCTATGCTCCGTGAACTCATATCATTCCCGATGGTGTAACCTTCGATTTTCCCCGTAGAATTGATAAATAGTGTCAGCTCCGGTTCGGGCACATCCCATGCAGAGTCTTTACGGATGCTCACCTGCTGCTTATGCCCAGCCACGCGATGGGCCAACGACTTGAAAAAGAGCTCAGGCCTTTCGGCATGGTACACCCGGTCGTAGAGGTCGGCCCCGCCAGAGTCTTTTGCTTCTTCCATACGCGCCTCCATACTCCGGAAGTAGGTCACTCCCGCTGCCCATACTTCTTGGCTGCCTATCGGAGGCAACAACCCCTGGTCAATCCACCCCAATGCCTCCGATTCGTTGATGCGTGCCAGGGATCCCAATAGCCCCTTGAGGTAACTGTAAAGGCTGTTGCGGTTAATGAGCTCGTCCCATTCCTGATCAACACCATAATAGTCGCCCTCCGTATAGAGTAAGTTACCCTGTGCTGTTTTATATAACTTCATACCAATCGATTAGCTAATGTGTTTACAATCATAACACAAATATAAGCCAACAAATTGAGGGCATCGTTCTAATTTGTTGGCTTATTCAGATACAATATTAGCACCGACACACCGGGCGACCGCTGGGAAAGCCATAAGAAATTAATCGGGAAACAGGTATTCATGTCCTCGAATCACATTGACTTTATCTCAGATCACATGCCATTTGTCTCAAATCAAATCGACTTATTTAAGGCGTATGCAACATCAGCGCCTCAATGGCATCTGCAATATGCTGGTATGGATATTTATGGCTAATGAAATAATGTCCTGCATCCGTTGCGGGGTCCCACGTGTTGGAACCATCTTCGTTCACTTCAAACTTCCCCGGGCCATTTACATAAAAATAATCTGACGGGTTTCGAACAGCAACCAATACAGTCGTCTGATCCCACGATTGGCGGTTGGATGCACCATCCTTGGTATAGGACTTCAGATTGATGTCGTAAGCTGTTGTCACGGGGCCATCGTCATCACGTGCTGCGACTTTCCCTCCAGTAAAAATCTTCGCTCCGATTTCGAAACCGCTGAACAATATCGGCGTAGGCCATTTATTGAATGTATTTACCGAGGCTTCAGCGTGCCTGTTCACGTTAAACTCGTTTCCTTCCGGAAAACCGCCTGCCATCGCCACAAGCTGCTTTACTTTAGCTTTCACTAAATCCACGCCGCTCAGACTGGAATACTCGTCCGGCTTCGAATCCAGCAATGCGCTGAGGTTAGAAAGAAATCCTACAGTAACGATCGTAACACTATGGTCCGGTTGATTGGCAAGCACTTGACGATAAACGCTCACCGCATCGGGGTAATTTTTATCACGCAATTCAGGCGCATACCTATTGATAAGCGTATCGTTCCAACCGTTTTTCGCCGTAAAATCAGGTGCGCCTTGCGGGGCTTTACCTATAGGCAGGTCACCACGACCGAAATAACGATTGAGTACCTCAATCGTCGGCGCAATGGATGGATGAGCATCACTAGCTACGGTAGCCAAAATCTCGCATTCGCCACTATCTGCAAGGGCGTGCAAGACGGCAATCGCACCTACATCGTCGTAATCGGGACCCATGTCGGTATCGAAGATGATTTGCGGCGGTTCATTGTCATGATCCACTCCCTTTTCCATTCCGGCCGGCGAACAGGCACTGCACCAAAAAATCACGTTAGCAAAGAAGAATACGCTAGCTTTCATAAAGATAATACTAAAATAGTTTAAAAATACAAATTCGTCGATCGGCAACCACCATTAAGTCTAAAGTTTGCTTTTCACTGGAAAGCATCCTTAACAACAGCATTTCGATTTACAATATAAGCAACTTCATATAGCTTTCTCGGTTTATCTAGCAAAGTGTGTATTTGTCAAAACCGATTTTTCTCATTGGATTGTAATTATCCTCTATTAGCTAATTATTAGCAATTCTCTTCCGAATCACCCTCCCGCCGAGATCACCAACCCCAACCCGACCACAAACAACACGAACATCGCAGCCACGAGTGCATTCACCGCCTTGGAACCGCCTTTAAATTCCTTCCAGATCAATACGCCCCATAGCGCCGCGACCAAGGTAGCCCCTTGCCCCAGCCCATAGGAGATGGCCGGACCCGCCTTACCTGCGGCGATGAGATTGAAGAGGTTTCCCACCCCCCAGATGCAGCCGCCAAGGATACCCACGAGGTGGACCCCAAAACGGCCGCGGAAATACTCGCCGTAGCTGATCGGCGCACCTTCGAGCGGCTTGCGCATCAGGATGGTGTTAAACACCAGGTTGCTCACCACGATACCCGCAGCGAATACGACAAAAGCCGTGTAAGGCGTCATCTTGCCCGCTGCCGGGCTCACGAAATTCTCCAAGTCCATGCCTGCTGCAATGAACGGATAAAAGGTAGACATCAATACACCGGCGATAACAGATACCACGATCCATTTGCCGACACCTTTCTTGCCCTTACTCCCCGAATGCCTTCCGTATGCCACCGCATTGAGAATAATGGCGACCGTAACTAACCCTACACCGAGAAACAGCAAAATAGGGTCGCCCTTGCTATGCATCAGGTAGTTGATCAGCACACCGATAACCAACGCCAAGCCGATACCGACAGGAAATGCAACGGCCATACCGGCACCGGCAATGGCCGCTGTCAGCAGGATGTTGGCCAGATTGAATACCACGCCACCGATAAGTGCGCTTCGGATGTTACCGCCTTCAGCCTGTGCCAGATCGTCCATGAATGAGCGTCCTGAGTCGCCCATGCTGCCCATGGTAAATGCCCCGATAAGTGAGAGCAGGAAGATACCCCATACGTAATCCCAATAGAACAGCTCAAAGCGCCATTCGCGCTGCACCAACTTCTGCGTGTTGGCCCACGAGCCCCAGCATAGCATCGTGATGATGCAAAACAGAACCGCTAGTCCATAACTTTCTACGATAAACATAATTCATTGGTCTTTAAATTGGTTTACAATCAAACGCTATTTCATACTGTGTAACAATACTTCATTCCGGAACGGGATAGACGATTGCGCCCCCATCTTAGTCACCGCTATCGATGCGGCCCGGCATGCAAAAGCTGTGGCATCGGTCAGCACCTTGCCTTCGGCCATGGCCACGGCCAAAGCACCGTTAAATACATCCCCTGCCGCTGTCGTATCCACCGTCTCCACTATCGGTGCCGGGATATGGTAAAACAATCCACCTTCTTCCAACAGGGCCGCGCCATCCTTGCCCAATGTGATGATTACATGCTTCACCCCCTGGGCTTGTATGGCCTCCGCAGCCTTCCGCGCGCTCGCAGTATCTGCAATCCGTATTCCCGATAGCATCTCAGCTTCATTTACATTCGGCGTAAGGATATCCACCAAATGGAATACACCCGGCACGAGCTCGTTGGCCGGAGCGGGGTTCAGGATTACCTGCATACCTTTCTCCCGGGCATGCTGCGCAGCGAATTCCACCGTGCGCATCGGGATTTCCAATTGCATAAGCAGGATCTTGCTGTCGGGGTACTTTTCTAGTACGCGTTCCACATCCGCCGGTTCAAGGTGTGCGTTCGCCCCAGGGGCCACAACGATACTATTTTCGCCATGCTCATCGACCGTAATCAGCGCAATCCCCGACGGGCTGTCATGGTCAGACAGGATACCGTTCGTATCCACACCCTCCTCATCAAATAGCTGGGAAGATTGCTTTCCGAAAATATCGTCACCGATCTTGCCGACGAATGCGACATTTCCCCCCAGCCGGGCTACGGCTATAGCCTGATTCGCTCCTTTGCCTCCCGGATTCATAAAAAATGACCCACCCAAAACAGTCTCACCCGGCTGGGGAATATGGCTGGTCTTCACCACCATATCCATATTCATACTTCCTACTACAATGATTTTACTACTCATATAACTGGTTACAAAAACTAACAACTGGTCTATTACTTTAACAAAAGTATTGGGGATATCTTTTAAAAATTAACCATTTTTACATAATTTTATGAATTATAAATTAACTTAATACCAATTATAATTGATAATAAACTTGATAATCAGGGTATTAATTTTTTTAAAATAATTTAACACTAAGAACACCACATGCTCATATTCGAATTAGAAAAGCTTATCCTGTCGCTTTCCGCGGCGGAGAAAAAGCATTTCCAACTGCACTGCTCTAAGCTCAAGGGACCTAAAGATTACCTGCTGTTATATGATCTGGCTGCTAACTACCACGGCGATGGCAAATCGTGGGAGCAACGTTTCCGCGAAGCTTACCCATCCAAATCTTTTGAAAATACAGCAAGCTACCTATATAAGGTACTCACCGATGTGCTGATACAGATACGCATTGAACAGGACAACTGGTATACGCAACGCCATCAGCTGATGAAAGCCCGGTTGTGCTTTGAGCGCTCCATGCCCAACAGGGCCCATAAAGCACTTCAGAAAGCCTATAAACTAGCATCTGAAAGCGAAGACTACACGGTTGCTTACCAGGCGTCACGGATGGAGCTAACCGCGCTGGCCGACATGGGCTTTCCAATGACCAGCGAACAGCAATTGGTGGATAGGCAGATGAAAGCCAAACATACCCTACAATCGCTCCGGCAGCTCCACGAGCATTATTCGCTGTATGAACTGCTGAGTTATCGGTTGACAAAGGGTGTATTGGCCGTGGATGGGAAGAGCGACAAAAAAATCAATGACTTGATCTTAAGCGAGCTTAGCCTGACCACGCGGGGCAGCCAGCACCAGTTCGAACCACAAAAACTCCACTTGTTATTCCAGTCGTTTTTTTTCATCCACACCGGCGAATACCGCTCCGCCTTACGGATCTTTAACGAACTCAATAGGCTGATCGAATCCAACGAGCCAATGTGGGATTATCCGCCTTACGACTATCTATCGGCGTTAGACGGTATCCTGGATAGTCTGCGGAGTATCGGCTACTACCCAGAAATGGAATTATTCATCGACAAGGCAGCATCGCTCTCCAAACGGCCGTATCCTGACCATTTCACCAACTTGGCAATGCTCACGGTAAACACATACCGGCTGAATATGCTTTTGGGAATGGGGAGCATCGATGAGGCTGCCCAATTGCTGAATGGGCTTGGAGGCAAAGTAGATGACCACACTCCAATCGAAGGGCATGAAAAACAGCTGGAGTATGATTATTTCGAGGGTTTAACCCATTTCCGTGCCCAACAATGGAACAAGGCGAATAAGTGCATCAACAGGCTTCTCACCGCAGAAAGGCAATACACACAATTGGCAGTGTTCCGGGCAGCACGGCTGCTGCACATCCTCATCGGCTATGAGCAGGACGACCTGGACTACCTCGACTATGAAATCAGATCCTACAAGCGGGTGTTCAGCAAGTTCGGCAAAGCATTTAAAACGGAGAAGCTAGTGTTCAACACCATTGCCGCCGATCCCAAACGCCGGGGCAATGCGTGGAAAGAAGCCGCCCGGGAAAAAATCGCGTTAAAACGATTAGCCATTCAGTCAGAAAAACGCGAAATGCAATTGCTTAAGTATTTCGATTTCGGAGGGTGGGTTATGGAAAAGCACCAGTAACTGATTTAGTGGTCGCCCGTCGCGCTGATCGCTTCACCTTAACTTATCGGCTGGGAATCGAACATACAGGAAAATTGATAACTGCGGCCGCTTAACTCTCCGCTAACCGGGCATGGCGCGAATGATGGTAATAAACCCTTTGAACGTCTGCCACCGCCCATTCTGGGTCTTCACCTCCAACACGTAATAGTACGTTCCTTCGCTGATGCCCCCGCCGTTCCAGTCGTTTCTGTAATTGTCAGACCTATATATTTCATTTCCCCAGCGGTTGAATATTACCAGCCGGTGCTGTGGGAAGAGTTCGATACCACGAATCACAAACAAGTCATTGACCCCGTCGCCGTTGGGCGTAAACACGTTAGGTATGGTCAATTCGATAATTTCCACGGTCGCCAAGGCCTCGTTGTCATGGCTATTGCGGTCTGCTTCCATGCTGCTCACCTGCGCCCACTGCGCAGCGAGTCCTTCCCTTTGCGCCCTAACAGTGATACGTAACGAGGCAGACTGCCCCGCTTCCATAGTTCCATATACCCAGGCCACCTCATGCGTGGTGGGGTCGTAACTCACCGTGCCGTCATAATAGCCAGGCACCTGCTCGTAGGCAACTTCGCGAGGCAAGCGCACAGTTGTTTTCACGCCCGTGGCGGGATGCTCGCTGCCATTATGGATAAACAGTTGATAAGTGAAAGGCGTGCCTAATAGCACTGTCGGTCGGTCGGGTTCGTTGCGAATACGCATGTCCACCGTGACTGGGGCACCTCCCGGGTCGACAATAACCTGCACAGGGTCCGACATGTCGGAGTTGCAGTCGTTTCCCAGGGCCATAACCGTATAGATTCCCGGTTCGTCCACGGTCAGTCTCTGATCATGGAGTCCATCAATGGGCTCGCCGTCACGGAACCATAGGTAAGAAAGCGCATTGGTGGCATCCGCGCGGAGCACAACGGCACTACCCTGCGCAATATGCACAGACTGTTGCTGTGCCCATGCCTGAAGCAGGGCGCACAACATGGAGCTGACAGCCGCTATATACCGAATCCGCTGAAACATTTAAATGTCCTTCCCGCGCATAAATCAACCATCGCCCGGATGCAAAAAGTGCATCCGGGTCAATGGTATCCTTATCTTGACTACACTAATCGAGTACCTCTTCGATAGTGATGTGTGGTTTGCCTGGTTCTGGCGTTACGGTAATGATCGTTGCATTGGCTTGGTCTGGGCCGCCAACCCAACCTCTGTAAATTACATACGGCCGGTTACGGTCCGTTGGGTCGTCTGTACCAAGGCCGTGACTCCTGTCCTTAATCTGGTATTCTACTTCCACAAAGAACTTGTAAGTACCTACTTCGCTGATGTTTGGCGTGTACGTTGCTGATGTTTCACCATCTATCAAGGTAGCATTTGTAATATTTGTTTTCGTCACTTCCACGAAATCATCATTGTTTTGCGAAAATGGATCGCTGCCGTTTGACTTCACGTAATACCACCGGTAGTTAACGTCGAATTCACCCACTGTGGGACTCCCAGCATACCCATCATAGGCTACAGCTGCTGAAAGTGCGACATTGCTTTGCGTACCAGCGTCGGATTCACAATACTGAGAAAGACCACCGGTGTTCGTTGCGGTCACGCTTAGCGGAGGCAATACAAAGACCACAAATGTTTCGGTGTTGTCAGCATCGCAAGACAAATCAGGATCGGTGCCGGCTGGAACAATCCATGCTTCTACGCGGTAGTAATGATAACCCGGACCGATTCCAGACTGTGGGAGGGTCGCAGCATCTGAGCCTATAGGCGTAAAATCGGTTCCGTTGGTTCCATACGACCATTGGTAATGCGTAAACGAAAGCCCTCTATCGTCCTCGTGATCCTCAATTGCGCTTGCCCGGAGGGTAAAGCTATTCGCTTCATCCGGATTGAAAAACAGGATGGAATTGATGAGTTCATCATCGAAATTAGCAATTGGCGGATCAAAAAGATCTCCCCGCTCAGTAGTTCCGGCCAGTGTGGGGCTCTGCGGGCCTAATGCCGAAAGAGGTTCTGGGGGCGATGACTGTGCGTATACCCCGATAGTCGTCATCGTCAAAAACAAGCCCACCAGGCCTGTTTTCAACATCGTAGTTGTCTTTTCCATATTCATCTTTTTTTGTTTCATGTTATTGTTATTTCATATATGAGCGTTATTAATGCTGTACGTCGGTAATAGTCATGTGCGGTTTGCCTGGCTGTGGCAATACCCGCAACGTGAATGGAATCTCTACACTCTGGCATCCTGTCTCGCTGTTCCCAACCGTAAACGTCCCGGTATATTCCCCCATCGGGGCCGATGCGGGAATCGGAATCGAAATTGGACTGGTCGGTAGCGCGGCATCCGTTACGTTTGTGAAACCCGGAGACGCGCCACTGTCCCAAACAATGTTGTACTGATCAGGACTATTCGAAAGGTTGCTGTAACCTAAAGCTGCTACCGTTTCACCCTCGCAGATGGGAGCAACGGGAAGTAAGGTGATTCCGGGCAGGGGGTTGACTGTAATTTCTTTTTCAACAGTACTTGCGCAACCCGTTGCCGGATCGGTAACGGTGTACCTTATCGTTGTCGTTCCATTGCCGACGCCAATTATTTCTCCTGATGCCGGGTCAACGGTGGCAATTGATTCATCCGAACTGCTCCAAATACCACCTGGCGTAGCGGAAGAAAAAGGCGTCGATTCATTCAGGCAGATTTCGTCCACGCCCACAATAGGGGAAACACTCAGTTTTTGATTTACTTTGATAGCGATAGGTGTCCTTTGTGATTCAGACTCACATCCGCTACCCCAAGCGGAGGCAACATATAAAAACATGGTATCGCCTTCAGCAGTAAAAGGAAGCGGCTCCGTCGTATAATTATCTGTATTCCCCGAACTTTCCTGCAAAAGCTGGCCACCTACCAGATCATCGTACCAGCGTAAAATACTTCCATCGGAAACCGTGGTTGCTGTTAGGGTTAAAGTCTCTCCTTCACATACTTCAATGACATCAGGAAAAGCAACCGGGACGGTCGGTGGCGCTGGCGTATGATTGACTTCGTAGAGATTTACATTGCCCGTTAAAAGTAGTCCTGTGTTATAACGAAAAACAATTCTGTCAAACCTGTTCGGGGGGATATCAGAAATCGTATATTTCCCACCTGTGGTTAATAAGCCTAATAAATCCAGTCCTAGAAGGCTGTTTATTTGGACGTTGGAAACCTCTGTATCGCCATTAAGTGTTTGGATAGAAACTCCCGATAATAGATTTAGCTCAAGCAAGGTACCCGGAAGCGAAAATGTTACCGTCGCAGCGTCGCCGGGATTGGATTGCCTCGCCAGATACACCGTCTGTGTCATCGTCCCTCCTAGCGAAAGTAATGGCGGAGCAAAAGTTGAATGGGTGTTTATATTGCCATCAATAGCGCGTTCGGGATTGCTTATCGTTCCGGGGCTTGTACTTACTGAGGTTCCTAATATGGTGGTACAATCGGAACCGGGAGGTTCTGTAAAAGCGTAATGTACATTTATCGACGAAGTCGTGTTTCCTCCTAAAAGTACCCGTCCTCCCTTGGCAGTAACCCGAACCGCGTTATACGCTGATGTGGCAGAAACCCGGTAATACTCAGACCCATCTTGCATGGTAATATACTCAGCATTGGAGCCTGTCGCAGGAGCTGAATTATTATAAGCCTCAACGGTTACTTCCCCGCCATCGCCACCGATACCATCACCAAGAAATTGGTCGGAAACCTTCAACCACACAGCACTATTAGCCGGAATCGCCGAGCCAAACTGTAGCGTTATACTACCGGTAACATCACGTCCCGACACAGAAATGCTTGCCAGTGGTGTCGCAGTCGGCTCTATTACACCCGGAGGTGGGCTGATGGCATTCGTTTCATTGCTTACTCCAGTTCCCGAGGTAGCAACGCTCGTTGCGTACACCCGCTGCCCATACCCCTCCTGTACTGCACCAAAAAGCAGTACAGCGAGCACGGCTAGAAACCGGCCGAGAGACGAGGAACCGAGGGGAAATCCAGCATACATATTTAGTTCATAGGCGGGGTAAAAGATTTCGTTTGTTTATTAAGTATAAACAAACGAGACGCTGCGTACAGCGTCTCGGCCTATCGTGCTTTATATCTAGTGTCTCATACTTAATTCTTATCCCCCCTTTCAATCACAAAAAACTCCACCCGGCGGTTCCATTGGTGTTCTTCTTCCGTACATTCCACGCCTTTGGCGCAATGGTTGGCCAGTTTGGTGAAGCCATATCCCTTGGCGACCAACCGGTCTGCCGCGATGCCTTTACTGACCAAGTAAGCCACTGAAGAGTCAGCCCTGCGCTGTGTAAGCTTCATGTTATAATCATGGCTGCCTCGTGAATCGGCATGTGCACTCAATTCAATCCGCACACTGGGGTCACTGTTCAGGAACGCGGCAATCTTGTCAAGTTCCAATGCGGCATCTGGCCTGATATCCGCCTTATCGAAATCAAAATAGATGTTTCGGAGTACCACGACCTCTTTTTCCTCCACCGGATCAAGGAAAATATCCTT
This sequence comes from Parapedobacter soli, assembly GCF_025460835.1. Classification (GTDB taxonomy): domain Bacteria; phylum Bacteroidota; class Bacteroidia; order Sphingobacteriales; family Sphingobacteriaceae; genus Parapedobacter; species Parapedobacter soli. Next base: position 11,478 of record NZ_JAMXAY010000077.1, read on the forward strand.
CAACAGTGTGGTGGTAGAATCGATGCCCGAAGTCGTGAATGTCATCGGAGTGAATGGCCGGAAACCGGTTTGTTCCGCTGTCAATGTATAGTCCGTTTCCTCTACAAGATTAAACTTGAATTTACCGTCGGCACCGGAGCTTACAACCACCGCATTGGCTTCGTCGCCTGCTGGCGTAAGCGTTACCTTGGCACCGGTTACAGGCAACTTTGTTTTAGCATTATATACACCGCCTTGCAAGTCAATCTGTATAATCTTATTCAAATTAAACCAGTAAATATCGTCTGCACCTACACCACCGCTTCTGTTAGATGTGACATATCCTTCCAGCTCTTTATCAAACCGGATGGAAAAGTCGTCATATGGCGAGTTGAATGGATATCCAAGGTTCACCACTTGGGGTGTAACGCTGCTCCGATCCAACCGGTACACATCCAATCCGCCCATACCCAAGTGGCCGTTGGAAGAGAAATAGAAATCACCCTGCTCATCGACACCGGGGAAACGCTCGTCGCCCGATGTGTTCACGCTGGGTCCCATGTTGACAGCATCGCCCCAGTTACCGTCTGACTGACGTACCACGTAATAAATATCCGTGCCGCCCAATCCACCATCCATATCCGAAGTGAAATACAACGTATCGCCTGTACTGCTCAGAAAAGGATCGCCTACCGACCATTGCGTAATATTATTATAACGGAAGGGCGCAGCGTTATCACCCCAATTTGCTGCATCGAGCGAATTGGAGAAAATCTCGATATTGACGGTCACATCCTTACCGGCTTTGCGTTTCTCCTCACGGGTCAGATTACGCGTCACTGCAAAATAAACCTCATTTCTCGCTATCGAAAAGGTCGCCGGTCCAAAGTGGTTGGCACCATCGCTCCATTTCGCGTCCACTTTACTTACCCCATCATCATCAGCCACATACATCGCCAAATACGGATTGCCTGTCCAACCGTAAATCACATCGGGGTGTGATGCACCGTCAAATCGATCCGACGCGAAGTAAAAACCATCCGGTCCTTTTGTTGCACCGAACTCGGCTTGTTCAGAATTCCATTTCTTTTGGTTTTTTATCTCAACGGCCTTTTTTGGGTTTTCAAGCCACACAACGGCCGAGTCGCACGATGCATACAATACATCGAGTTCCTCCTGGGTGATGATACCTCCGGCTTTTAGCGCCACCCGTTGGTATTGCGCTTTGGCTTCGCGGAATTTCGAATTGTTGCGTAGAATATGGCCATACTGGAGAATATGATTTACCTTCGCTTCATCGTGGTTCGCCAGCCGCGCGTACCACGTTTCCGCCTGCTTGTAATCGCGGATATGGTAGTACGATTCCGCCAGCCGCTCCGCAGTACGGATATCAGGCTTCACCTCATAAGCTCGCTGGTACAGCTCAATGGCATTGATGAAATTAAACCTATCAAATTCGCGATCGGCAGATTTCAGCAGGGAATACTGTGCCTGCGACGGCAGCACAGCCAGCAAGCAAAGCGCCAAGATCAAGTTTATTTTTTTGTTGAAATATAATTTCATGGGTCGGTATGATTTAGTACGTATCAGCATTAAATAGATGAGTTTTCCCGATTAGAAGTAACGTGGCGTACGCATCCGTTGCGTTCCTCTGTTGATGGAATACCCTAGGGATATCTCATGCGTACTGCCCACCTGGTTATGCAGCTTACTCAACGCATAGTCGAAAGAATAACCAACCCGGAACTGTCCACTGGCGACGAATTCAGCTAGTGCGATAATAGAGTTTGGACGGGATAGGCTGCTCGATAACTTCTTGCCACTCGACAAAGCAGTGCGGTAAGATACGCCAAAGGTGAACTGTTCGGCAAAAATCACCGCAGCGTTCAAATCAGATGTCCACGCCCTATTGCCCGCATTATTCGCATTCTTCACCAATACCGACGGCTTGAACAACATATCGGAGGTTAACGGAACAATCCCTCCCACGTTGAGGTAATATTGTGTAACCGGCGGCATCTTTGCCGAGCTGGCGTCGTCGTTGAAAAAGAGCTGCGAAATCAGGTTATCGACACCGATTCCTGCGAAAAAGGTATTGTTTGAATAATGGATTCCAAATCGGGCATCAGGCAGGAACGAGTTCTCAAGGCTGATAGGCTCCGCATCGGTAGGCTTCCAGTTGACATTATCAAAGGCTGAATGGATCACACCTATCCCGATGCCGAATGCCAGCCGATTCTCGGGGTCGGCACCTACACGGAGCCGGTAGGCGTAGTTTGCATACGCATAGATACGTTTTTCCAATCCCACGCGGTCGCTCATCAGATTAAACCCAAGCCCTACGTTATCAGTAGCTGTCCGCATATCGGCTGCTAATGCCAACGTGCGAGGCCCATCGGGCATGCCCGTCCATTGGGACCGGTAGTAGGTGTGCAGGTTGATGGGTCCGCGGTAGCCAGCGTAGGCGGGATTGATGTATAACGCGTTGAACATATACTGGCTGTATTGTGCCACCTGCTGGCCTACTGCTGGTACGGCAAATACGGTAATGAGTGCGATAAAAAATATCTTTTTCATTTTAACTTTCCTTTATTGAGGGGTAATCATTTCAGCTTGCTATGATAACGCCTGCCGGAGCGGGTTGCCCCGGCAGGCCTATCCTTCTATCGATTGGTTACGCGGATAATTGCCACAGGTCCTTTCGCCGTTTTCCATTCGCCGCCATTACGGTAGCGGAGGATGTAGTAGTAGGTGCCCTCTGCTAAGCTTCCACCATCCCAATCGTTATTGTAATTATCGCTCCTGTACACTTGGTTACCCCATCTGTTCAGCACAGTCAGCTCCCTACCTTGGTACTGCAGCAGGTTCTTAATGACGAAACGGTCGTTTAATCCATCACCATTCGGGGTGAATACGTTCGGAATGTGCAACGTTGCGTCAACCGGAATCGGGTCGATGTCGTCCTCGTCATCCGGGTCGTCCGTATCCGGGTTGCTGTCTGGACCCCAAACGGATATACCATTGGTGATGGTGCCGTTAGCCGTTTCCGCCACATCGGCGGTGATGCGTACGGATATGGTGGCACCTACCCCCACTACACCCGTTGTGGTCAGCGTCGCCGTATTGCCCGTGCCGCTTACGGTCGCCGCACCCGAAATGATTTCGTAGCCGGTGATGGTTACCCCCGTACCCGGACGTTCGCGGAGGGAGATAGTCTTGCCGGATTCGATATCCAGCGGACCGTTATTGGTCACCGTCACGGTAAAGGAGGTTGCTTCACCAGCAGTTACCAATGATTGATCCGCTACCTTCTCGATGCTCAGCGTATATGGACGGTCCACCGGAATTTCGGGGGTCTCATACTCGTCGTCTTCTTCGTCGGTACCGGGATCTTTATCCGGACCCCAAACAGCGATTCCGTTGGAGATGGTCGACCCTGCAGGGGCTGTCACATCGGCCGATACTGTAAAGGTAATTGTACCGCCCACTGCTATCGCTGCGGTCGTGGTGAGTTGCGGACTGTTTCCGGTTCCGCTCACTGTGGCATTGTTAGACGTTACCGCGTAACCTGTAACGGCTACTCCATTGCTCGGCCGTTCCTGCAAGGCGATGGTTTCACCTACTGCAATGGTTGCCGGGCCGTTGTTAGTCACCGTCACCGTAAACGAGGTGGTGCCACCCGCAATGACGCGCTCATCGTCTGCCACCTTAATGATGGCCAGGTTCGATACATGGTCCACCGGAATCGGCGGCGTATCGTGGCGGTCGTCTTCCGGGTCACCCTCTGGATTCTTACCCGGGCCCCAAACCGTAATACCGTTTGTGATGGTTTCACCTGCGTCGGCAGCTACATCGGCCGTCACCTTCACCACGATGGTACCACCCACGGCAATCGCTTGGCTCGTGGTTACGGTAGCTGTATTACCAGTACCCGCGGCTGTACCATTATTACTGGTCACTTCGTACCCCGTAATGGTTACTCCTGGCCCCGGCCGTTCCGTGAGGCTAATCACCTTGCCTGTAGCAATTACTGCCGGTCCGTCGTTTGTGATGGTCAGCGTGAAGCTAGTGCTTTCACCCGCCCTCACCCGGGCCTCGTCGGCTGCCTTGGTGATGCTCAGGTTCGACACGTGGTCTACCGGAATCGGTGGTGTATCGTGGCGATCGTCTTCCGGATCATCTTCCGGGCTCTTATCCGGTCCCCAAACCGTGACGCCATTGGTGATGGTTTCACCTGCGTCAGCAGCTACGTCGGCCGTTACGTTGACCACTATGGTACCGCCCACGGCAATCTTGCCAGTTGTGGTCAGTACGGCTGTGTTGCCGTCGCTGGCGATGGTAGCCGCGCCACTTGTTACATCGTAGCCTGTGATGGTTACCCCTGCACCCGGGCGTTCGGTTAAGCTTATCTCCTTGCCCACCTGGATGACGGACGGTCCGTCGTTGGTGATGGTCAGCGTGAAGCTGGTGCTTTCACCGGCCTTTACACGCGCCTCATCAGCCGCTTTGGTAATGCTCAGGTTGGACTTACGATCTACCGGAATCGGCGGCGTGTCGTGGCGGTCATCCTCCGGATCGTCTTCCGGATCCTTGTCGGGACCCCAGACGGTGATGCCGTTGGTGATGGTTTCACCCGCATCCGCATCCACCTCAGCCATTACGCTGACCGTGATGGTGCCGCCAACAGGAATCACCGCATTGGTGATTACCGTAGCGCTGTTGCCCGTTCCGTTTGCGGTGCCATTGCCCGAAGTCACTTCGTAGCCTGTTATCGTGAGCCCGGCACCCGGGCGTTCCTCCAGCTTAATGATGTCGCCGCTGTGCAGGGCACCCGGTCCTTCATTCGTGATGGTCAGCGTAAAGCTTGTGGTACCACCGGCTACGACGCGGTCATCATCCGCTTCCTTGATAATGGACAGCAGCGAGGTGCAGTCGACGATAACCGGCGTTACCGCTAGGCGGTCCGCGCTTTCGCATTGGTCACCCATTTGCGTCGCGTAATACGTTACGCCATTTTCCAACACGGTTGTTTCCGGTAAGGCATCGGTAGCGGTAGCCGAAGCATACCATGTTATAGTTGTACCGACAACCGGCAAGTCTGCCAGCGTCATGTTATCGGTTTCGCAGAATTCAGGTGTGGCATTGGCTATCGTCGGCGCGGGTGTTTCGGTGATGGTCACCTCAACTTCAGTGCGCTCAACGCTCTCACAGTTATCACCGATCTGCGCGGCATAGTACGTACCCGTGGTCAGTGCAGCATCAGCCGCCAATGGCGTGCCGCCCGTAGCAACAGTGTACCAAACCACATCACCCGTAGCACCGTCATCGTTCAGGTCGGCAACCGTAGGCCCGTCGATCTCACAGAACACCTGATCGCGGTTCGTCAGTGTCGGCGCAGGCGTCTCGGTGATGGTCACCTCAACTTCAGTGCGCTCAACGCTCTCACAGTTATCACCGATCTGCGCGGCATAGTACGTACCCGTGGTCAGTGCAGCATCAGCCGCCAATGGCGTGCCGCCCGTAGCAACAGTGTACCAAACCACATCA
>NZ_JAMXAY010000078.1 GCF_025460835.1 Parapedobacter soli
AAGAAGTTCAAACAAATATTATATCCCTATTGCATAATGTAAGTTCAATGGCGACAGGTATCAAATCGCAATGCGTACAGCCGAAGATATCAAAGGCCCATGGAGCGAACCGTATGAATTAGCTTCGGGGAGCAACTACCCACAATTGTACGGCTCCTATATCCACCCTACGTCGGCTACTGGCGATAACCTGTATTTCCTGATGTCTATGTGGCGTCCATATAATGTGTTCCTGATGAAGGCTGAATTGGCGGATATGGGAGAATACTGATAAAAAAACACCGGCCTATCAGGTCGGTGTTTCACTGTGGGAAATACAGGGCTCGAACCTGTGACCCCTACCTTGTCGAGGTAGTGCTCTGAACCAACTGAGCTAATTTCCCGAGGACGTGCTGCAAAAATAGGCTTTTTTGCGGATGGTACAAATCATTTTATCGGATAGCTTAGTCGGTTGCCCAACTATTTTCGTAGATTTGTGGAATACTCAACACACAAATATACATTGACATCATCATCCATCCATATAGATAACGAAAACCAGTTGGCTGCTTTCATACAACGTTTTAAGCAGGCACTTCAAGAGGCGTTTTACGAACAAGCAGATATCAACCAACTTAGCCTCCAACGTGGGTTGCCCGCAGCGGTGTGGACCCGTATCATGGATGAGGTGCCGCTGTCGGTAGCAATACCTAAGGAATACGGGGGGCGGGGAAGCATTGTCAAGGAGTGCTTAGCATTGCTTTCGGCAGCTTCATACGAATCGTTGCCGCTCTCGCTTACGTTTGGTATTAATATCGCTTTATTCCTTGAGCCAGTATCCAAATATGCCGATGAGCAGGTAAAAGCACCGATATTCGATCGGTTCCTGACACAGCAATGCATGGGCGGACTGATGATTACCGAACCCGATTACGGGAGTGATGCGCTGAATATGCGTACATCATACCGGCAGGTGGACGGTCATTATCATATCACCGGTACCAAGCACTGGCAGGGGCTTACTGGTCAGGCCGATTTCTGGCTGGTTACTGCGCGGGGCCTGTTGCCTAACGGGGAATTAGCTCGGGATATCGATTTTTTTATCAGCGATAATTCCATCCCGGCACAGCGGATCAAGGTAGAGCGGTTGTATAATAACCTCGGTCTTTATATGATCCCTTACGGGTTGAATACGATTGATATTGAGGTGCCGGCCCCTCAGCGTTTGGTTGCCGAAAGCACAGGTATAAAAATGATGCTCGATGTCCTGCACCGTAGCCGGATGCAATTTCCTGGTATGGGTATGGGCTTCATCAAGCGGATGCTTGACGAAGCGATCAGCCATTGCAGCCAGCGGATGGTCGGAAGCAGCAACCTTTTGGCGCTGGATTCCGTGCAGTTCCAATTGTCACAGATCCAGTCAGCATATACTATTTGTTCGGCTATGTGTCATCGAAGCAGCCATATCAGTGGTATAACCCACAATTTAGCGATGGAGGGAATCGAGGCTAATGCGATGAAGGCATTGGTAACCGATCTCATGCAGAAGTCTGCACAACTCTGCTTGCAGGTATCGGGTGCAAATGGCTACAAGATCAGTCATATTGCTGGGCGGGGTATTGTAGATAGCAGGCCATTCCAGATTTTTGAGGGATCGAACGAAATGTTGTATACTCAGATTGCTGAGATGATACTGAAGAAGATGCGAAAAAGTAAGGAGGCTAATCTCTTTGCTTTCTTATCGGCATACGAGCTGACGCGGGATGCGTCGGTAGTTTTTAAAGACACGCTTGATTTTGTGCCGGGAGAAGGGCTAATCCAAAGGAAGTTGGTAGACCTGGGGAAAATCATCAGCCGCGTCATCTCTGCAAACTACGTGTTGGCTATTGCCAATGAAGGTTACCGGGATGATTTGGTTAAGGGAAGCATCGAGCACTTGCGCAGAGATATTACGCACCTTGTGTCTAATCTGTACTTAGATAATCGGGTGAAAGTTATTGACGACTATATAGCGGGAAGCGACTGGCTGTCGTTTACCTAAATCTTGTTAATTTTTTTTCCTTGGATACCACTGCTTAGACTGTCTTAAATGGCAGCACGATAGCGTTGTTGTGGTCGATTACGTTTTTTGCTCCGTTTCTTACTCGGGTTGGCTGATGCCGGTTGTGCTTGTTTCGGCTTGTATTCGTACTCTGCGAGATTCTCCGGCACATAAGGGTGGTTGGTTACCATTGGCAGCTGTTGCTTGATTAGCTTACAGATATCCCACAGGTATTCGCGTTCCTCGACGTCGCAGAAAGAGAAAGCTGTGCCTAGCTCACCAGCCCGGCCAGTGCGACCGATACGATGCACGTAGGTTTCTGGTTCGTTTGGCAGGTCGTAATTGATGACCAATTGCAATCGATCGATATCGATACCCCTTGCGGCGATGTCTGTGGCGACTAACACAGTTATTGTTCCAGCCTTGAATGCTTTCAGTGCTTTCTGCCGGGCTTGTTGGGACTTGTTGCCGTGGATGGCCTCCGCGCTAATGCCTACTTTCCGCAGCTTCCTGACAATTTTATCGGCTCCGTGTTTCGTACGTGAAAAAACCAATACGTTTCCCCCTTCTCCTTGGTGTACGAGGTAGGCAAGGAGGTCGATTTTGTCAGGTTTGGCGACGGGATATACCGCCTGTGTGATGGTTTCTACCGTGGAGGATACCGGGGCAACCGCGATGTGTTTCGGATTTCGGAGTATGGCGCTTGCCAGTTTTTCAATTGCTGTAGGCATGGTAGCCGAGAACAGCAGTGTCTGGCGGTCGGCAGGGACCATCGCAATAACGCGCTGGATATCTTTGATAAACCCCATGTCGAGCATGCGGTCGGCCTCATCCAAAACGAGGAAGTGAACGCTTTGCAGTGAGAGTGCGCGTTGGTTGATCAGGTCAAGAAGCCTGCCAGGGGTAGCTACCAGTATCTCCGGACGTTTGCGCAGCTCGCTGATTTGGTTCATTACAGACACACCACCGAAGACAACGGTTTGCCGCAAATGTGTTTTACTGATATATACGGCGATGTTTTCACCGATCTGTATCGCCAGTTCACGCGTAGGAGCCAGGATTAGGGCTTTGGGTCCGCGGTAAGGTCCTTCGTTTTTCTTGGTCAGCAACTGCTCGATGATAGGCAGCGAAAAAGCAGCCGTTTTGCCAGTGCCTGTCTGTGCACATGCCAAAATATCGTGGCGCTGTAAAATGGTAGGGATGGCTTGTTCTTGTATGGGGGTGGGGGTTTCATAACCCGCAGTTTCCAAAGCCTCCATAATGGGCCTTGAAAGATTCAATGATGTAAATAGCAAAATAATGTTAACGTTAAAAATGTTGAATACATAACAACATCGTTATCCGGTCTAATATGGATATTTTGAGCGGATGGCTGCAAAGGTAGGCATAATTATTGGAATAGGTGCTTTATGATAAGCAACCACCCCCGGGCAGCGTCCTACGCCCGCCACCCGGGGAATGATTGCAGGTTGAATCGACCGATTTCAAATGCTATGCATCGTCATCGGTTTCATCGGAAGCCGGATTTTCTGCTGCCGAAGGGGCTTGTTCCGATGCTTCGTTCCCAGCTTCCGAAGCCTCTTTTTCGAGGTATTTCTCTAAAGCGAATTCCTTTATATGGTATTTGAAGATGTGTTCCCTCGCCCTGGTAGCGTATATCAGGAAAATCGTGTCCGCGATTTTTTCTAGGTATTTGAAAATCTTGGCTTGATCGTCGGCATAGTCAAATAGATCTGAAAGGGAGTATTCTTCGAAAAAAGTCTCCGATATTTCGTCCATCGTTCTATACCACTCTCTTAGTGATTTGAAGTTAAAGAATTTCTTGATGAAGATGCCGATGTCTCTCATTTCAGCGAGCTTAAGTCGTTCAAAGTTCAGGTACGCCCCATTGTATAAGGTCTCGTCATGTACCCAATGTGCATGAAGGTTGAAGGTTTGTTTATGATATGTTGCATCGGGATGGACCGTCCAATCAACTTTCCTGTGTGATAGCACATAGAGAAGTTCGATATGCTTTACAAGTTGCCTCCAAGAAAATAAAAGGTTGCTGATTTCTATTGGCTTCCGCTTATGTGGGGATGCATTTGAAGTGTATATTATTTCTTTGATATCTTTCTTATATCCGCTTAAAGAGCAGATTGAACGGCAAAAATCTGCTATCGCATACAATGGGTCCTTGAATTCCTTCTTCGTTAAATAACGAAAGTGCTTGTGGCTTAGTTTTCTTTTGGTTTTCATGTTGATCTGTATTACTTCAGGGTTTCGGTAATGATGATTCTAGTCGGTATATATGTTGGTTAAAGGTGCTTCCTACGCATCAATAAGCTTTTTTTTCTTAATGCCGAACCGTTTGGCGCAATGGTTTAGCATGTAGTCTTTGCCGCGTATAAGATAAGCGAGAAACATCGCTTCGCAGAGTTTATCCAAGTATTCAAAGATTTGGTATGCGTTGTCGTAGTATTCCGAAAAACTTTCATCGCCGAATATCATGCGGACCATGTCGTCTAAGGTGTCTCGCCATTCATCAAGTGTTTTGAAAGCAAAAAGGGATTTCATGAATAGACGTAGATCCCAGAATTCGGTTTTCGATAATTTATTAAACTGCATGGTTGTTCCGTCAAACATGTCTCCGTCATATACCTCTTTTGCACGGCCCATAACCCTAACCCGGTAGAGTGGGCCATCTTTGGCGAGTTTCCAGTCGGGGAAACGATGCATCAACACATATAGGAGCTCAATGTGTTTGCAGAACCGTTCGTAGAAGAAATACATATTAGCGTAATCGCTACCGACGAAACCGGTATTGCGCCCGTTGGTAGCCCTGATGAACTGGTGTGTATCTCCTACGGCATAGTCTAACGATGTTTCGCTGCAACACAACGCGACCAACGGTAATAGCGGGTTGTCAAATTCTTCCTTGGTTAAGTACTGGAACTTCCTTCTTTTTAATTTCTTGATTTTCATGGTCTAGTTTTTTATGTATTTAGGAAATAAATCTATCCCTCAAAGATAGTATCTTTTGATATTTTATGCAAATATTTTTAGCTTTTTATTTTTGGGTGTGTTCTGCATATGGAATCAAAGTGTTCGGATAGAATGGTTTTCGAAGACTTAAAATTCCACGCGGCCGGGTCCATGAAACACGCGAACAGGCCCATGTGTAATGTACTTGGGGTAAGTATGGAGTGGAACAGGACCGGGTATGTTCTACGTAGACTTGGTCGGGCGTTTCCGGAACCCGTTCTAGTGTCCCATGGACGCGGCAGATAGCGAAATCGATGAGGTCAGCGGAAAAGACGTCAAAGAAGTAAGCCAGTGGGAGCAACCAATCCCGCTATAGGGCCCATTTGTAAAACAAAGTATCAGGGTGTTTATTTTTTTCAGGCGGGTTTAAATATTATAATGCCCTATGATAAGGGAGCCTACTCGGCTTCAATTTTCCGGTCTCGGAAGACCAACAGAAAGAGGATAGCCAGTGCCAATGCATATCCGGCGAACGTGAACCAGATGCTCGGCCAATCACGGACCCCATCGCTGCTGGTAAAATGGTCGACTACCCAACCGCTACCATAACCCCCAATGATGGAACCAAAACCATTGGTCATGATGATGAACAATCCTTGGGCACTTGAACGGATTTTCGGGGCTGCAACCTTTTCTACATACAGTGAGCCCGAAACATTGAAGAAGTCGAATGCCATGCCGTATATAATCATGGAAAGTACCAGGAGGTAGAGCTTGTCTGCCGGATTCCCCAACCCAAACAACCCGAACCGCAGCACCCAAGCGATAATGCTGAACAGCATTACCTTGCGGATACCGAATCGCGTGAGAAAAAAGGGAATCAATAATATGAAGAATGTTTCAGACAGCTGTGAGATGGAGAGTAGTAGGTTTGGATGTTGTACGCCGAAAGAATCGGGGTAGGCGGTTTTGAAGTCGTTTAAAAACGGCCCTCCAAACGCATTCGTAATCTGTAAGGCGGCACCCAATAGCAGTGAAAAGAAGAAAAATAGTGCTGTGTTTTTTTTCTTGAGTAGTACAAAGGCATCCAGTCCTAGGGATGATGCCAGTGTTTTCCTGCGGGTCTCGTGGAGGTAAGGTGGCGATGGCGGAACGGTGAGTGCATAGCACGCCAAAAACAGTCCTGCACCAGCCGATACGTAAAGTTGGTTTGTACTTTGTGTCCAACCCAGGAGGTCTACCGCCCACATTGCCACGATAAATCCGACGGTGCCCCAAACCCGTATGGGTGGAAATGCTTTTATCACATCAAACTGCCTTTGTGATAGTACGTTGTAGCACACTGAATTGCATAATCCCAAAGTGGGCATATAAAAAAGGGCGTTGAGGAGCATCAAGCCATAAAATATTTCGAAGTTGGTCACTCCAGCCGCAGCAATAAGGGCCCCGGCACCGATGACGTGTGCCACCGCGTATACCCGTTCAGCATTCACCCAACGGTCGGCCACAATCCCCAATAAGCCGGGCATGAAAATCGAAGCTATTCCCATGGTCGAATACACAGAGCCGATTTGTAACCCCGAAAACCCAAGTCGCCCTCCCATGTAACTGCCGAGTGAAATGAGCCATGAACCCCATACAAAAAACTGGAGAAAGTTCATTACAATCAGTCGGCTCTTTATCGACATGGTCGCGGCTAGTTATGGTCGGTCATTCGCGTTAGGCATCCCATTCAATCAGGAAGATTTCCGACGGGTTATCTCATCCCTTATCCGCGCTGCTTTTTCATAAAGCTCATCATCCAGTGCTTTTGACAGGGTCTCCTGGAGTTGCTCATCGCTCATGGATGCAAAAGACGATTTTGCATCTTTGTTAACCATCGTTTCCGGAGTGTTAGTGCCCGACGGTTCGATGTTTTCAAGAAAGACGAAATCATTTCCTTCGATAACGATACCTGCAGAGGCGAGGATGAATTCATAGGTATATACCGGCGCCTTGAAACGTACGGCCAATGCAATTGCATCTGAAGTTCGGGCATCAATCTCAGTTTGCTTATGGCCATCATTAAAGAGGATTTTGGCATAGAAGATACCGTCCACCAAGTTGTAGATAATCACTTCGTCGATACGGATATGGTACGTTTCGGCAAAAGCCTTGAAAAGGTCGTGGGTAAGCGGGCGGCTGGGTTTCATTTTCTCTATCTCGATGGCAATAGCTTGCGCCTCGAATCCACCGATAATGATCGGCAATCGGCGTCGTCCTGTTACCTCACCAAGCACAAGGGCGTATGCACCCGACTGCGTTTGGCTGTAGGAAAGACCGACGATATCTAGTTTTATCTTCTTCATGCCTGATTGGATACAGGAATACAAAGATGCGAATTGTTATCGAAAAATCAATCTTCTAGTTGCCTTTATACGCTTTTATAGCTGCTGTGAGTTTTGGTACGACCTCGAAAGCATCGCCTACGATGCCATAATCGGCTACTTTGAAAAAAGGGGCCTCAGGGTCTTTGTTGATCACCACAATGGTTTTTGATGAGCTCACACCAGCCAAGTGTTGGATTGCACCCGAAATACCTATTGCAATATATAGATTGGGGCTAACGGCGATTCCGGTTTGGCCCACATGTTCCGAATGCGGCCGCCACCCCGCATCAGACACAGGCTTGGAACAGGCCGTAGCTGCGCCGAGTACATCGGCCAGCTCTTCAATCATCGCCCAGTTCTCAGGCCCCTTGAGGCCACGTCCGGCAGATACGACAATCTCCGCATCAGGCAGGGGCACCTTATCGGTAATGCGGATGATATCTTTGATAACGGCTGTGAAGTCGCCGGCGGGTACCTCGGGTTTGAACTCCTCCACAGCTGCGCTACCACCCGATTCGCGAACTTCAAATGCGTTAAGATTTAGTGCAATGACTTTTTTGGGGGCGGTGAGTTCAGTAATTGCAAAGGCTTTTCCCGAAAACGCAGTTTTCTTAATGTTCAGTTTGTCACCCTCAAACTGAGGAAGCTCTACCGCCCCGTCGGCAAGTGCCGCTTCCAACTTCGCTGCTACGCGTGGGGCAAGCCCCTTACCGCTGAATGTGTTGGCGATGATGACTACATTGGCATCTACATGTGTGGCCGCGGCTGCAATAACCGAAGCGTACGCTTGGTTGATAAATTGCGCGAACTGCTCCGACGATACATGGAGTACTTTGGTAGCACCGTAGTTACCTAAGGTTGCCAAATCAGCTGGGGCCACGGTGCCTATAGTCACTGCAGTGACCGAAGTACCTATCAGGTCGGCAACTGCCTTCGCGTAGGAGACTGCCTCATAGGCCGATTTTTTAAACTTTCCTTCCGTATGTTCGGTATATACTAAAACAGACATGTTGTTCTTCTTTATTTGTTAACGTATCATTGTTTATATCACCCGCGCGTTGTTATGAAGCAGGTCGACAAGCTGTTCCACATCATCGGCGCTGACCAACGTGACACTGCCCCGGGGTTCGGGCGACTCGTATTTTACGATATGCGACAACTCCGGCACAGCTGTAGGCTGGATTACTTCAAGTGGCTTAGTACGGGCGCTCATGATACCGCGCATGTTAGGTATACGTGGTTCGGCAACGCCTTCGGCAGCACCCACAACCAGGGGCAACGGTATGGAAAGGACCTCTTTGCCTCCCTCGATTTCCCGCTCCACGATGGCCCTGTCTCCCTCAATGTCGATGCGCTTAGCGATAGATACTGAAGGGATACCCAACAACTCTCCTACATAAGCAGCCACTTGGGTGCCATTGTATTCGATGGACTCGCGACCAGTCAGGATGATGTCAAAAGGATTGTTCTTGGCATACATCGCAATTTGATGCGCCACGAACCAAGCATCCCGCGGCACAGCATCAACACGCACGGCTTGGTGGGCACCGATGGCCAGTGCCTTGCGTATAGTCGCTTCGGTGGCGGCTTCACCGACGTTGATAACGACTACCTTGCCATCAGTGCCTTCGGTCAAATCAATGGCCTTAGCAAGGGCAATCTCGTCGTATGGGTTGATGATATACTGGATGCCGTTCGTATTGGGTGACGTGTGATCCGACGAAAATGTGATTTTCGAAGTGGTATCCGGGACATTACTGATACAAACTAATATATTCATGACAACTGGTTTTTCACAAAAATCGACAAACTTTTTTTATTATGCAAGCATAGTATTTTTTTAGTCGGCTTGCCCACGTCGATCGTATCCCGTATATTTACCGCAATCGTAAAATAAACCACGATGAGTGAAACAACCCCTTCTGCCGGTATGCGTTGGCGCTTGGCTATGCAGGCGGAACGACCCTTGCAAATCGCCGGGACCATCAATGCCAATCATGCCTTACTTGCTACACAAGCAGGATTCAAGGCTATCTATCTTTCGGGTGGCGGTGTAGCCGCCGGTTCCTTGGGTATCCCAGATTTGGGCATTACGCAATTGGCCGATATCTTGGTGGACGTGGAACGCATCACCAACGTGTGTGATACGCCATTGCTGGTGGATGTGGATACTGGATTCGGTCCGTCGGCATTCAATGTGTCGCGAACCGTGAAAAGCCTGATTAAAGCCGGAGCCGCAGCGATACACATAGAAGACCAAGTGGGGGCGAAGCGCTGCGGGCATAGGCCGAATAAGGAATTGGTGGGTGCTGGCGAGATGGTGGACCGATTGAAAGCTGCTGTGGATGCCCGCACCGATGGGCAATTTGCTATCGGCGCCCGTACCGATGCCCTGGCAAATGAGGGGCTAGAAGCAACCTTGGAGCGAGTGGTTGCCTATGCGGAAGCGGGTGCTGATTTTATCTTCGCTGAGGCGGTGACCGAATTAGTCCAATACCGTGCATTCGCCGAAGCGGCAAAGCTTCCCATATTGGCCAATATCACAGAGTTCGGTGTGACCCCCCTTTGGAACAAGGCCCAATTAGAAGCGGCCGGCGTAGAGTTGGTGCTTTATCCGCTATCGGCGTTCCGTGCAGCCAACAAGGCGGCATTGAATGTTTACAAGCACATACGAAAAGACGGCACCCAGAAGGAGGTAGTCGGCGCCATGCAAACCCGTGTCGAATTGTATGAGAGTATCGGTTACTACGATTACGAACGGAAATTGGATGAGCTGTATGGACGTTAGTCTTAAGTTTGATGTTAAAAAGTGAACCAATTGTGAGGTATAGCAATATAAACTAGTACATATATGAGTGATAATAACCAACATAGTGGGTTTAAGCCGAAAAAATCAGTCGCTCTATCGGGGGTAGCAGCGGGTAATACGGCACTGTGTACCGTTGGGCGTAGTGGCAACGACCTGCATTACCGAGGTTATGATATCCTTGATTTGGCAGAGGGAGCGTCTTTCGAAGAGGTCGCCCATCTTCTTATCCATGAGCGACTGCCTACCTCAATACAACTACAGGCGTACCATCGGAAGTTGAAGGGGCTCCGTGGACTGCCACAGATTGCAAAGAATGTCCTCGAGCAGATCGGAGCCGCAGCGCATCCCATGGATGTACTGCGTACTTATACTTCCGTGTTGGGTACCATTTACCCGGAGCGCGAAGACCGTAATACGGTAGGTGCGCGCGACATTGCAGATAAACTGCTGGCATCCTATGCGTCGGCACTGCTTTATTGGTATCATTATACCCATAGCGGTAAGCGTATCGACGTAGAGACGGATGATGACACGATCGGCAGCCATTTTTTGCATTTGTTGCATGGCAAATCCCCATCTCCGTCTTGGGCGCAGGCCATGGCCGTTTCGCTCAACCTCTATGCCGAGCACGAGTTCAATGCGTCCACGTTTACCGGCCGGGTTATTGCGGGCACGGGATCGGATATTTATTCCTGTATTACGGGGAGCATCGGTGCGCTCCGTGGGCCCAAACATGGAGGAGCCAACGAAGTGGCTTACGAGATTCAAAGCAGGTATACCGACGCCGAGGAAGCGGCTGCGGATATCCAGCAGCGGCTCGCACGCAAGGAGGTGATCATCGGGTTCGGCCATCCGGTATACACCGTTTCGGATCCCCGCAATGTAATTATCAAAAAAGTAGCGCAGCAGCTTTCGGAAGAAGCCGGCGATATGCGGTTATTTTCCATAGCGGAACGGCTGGAAACACTGCTTTGGGAAGAGAAGAAGATGTTTCCTAACCTCGATTGGTTTTCTGCAGTTTCCTATCATTTAATGGGTGTGCCCACTTCTTTCTTTACACCGTTGTTTGTTATTGCCCGCATTACCGGGTGGAGTGCCCACGTGATCGAGCAGCGGCAGGACGGAAAGATTATCCGTCCCAGCGCGAACTATACCGGGCCGGAACCTAGAGCATTTGTTTCATTGGTAAGTCGTTAGTCATAACCGATATAAAATCTTATGTTGCAAAATGGAGGAACTTATGACTTACGACAAAAAAAGAATATTTATGTCACATATAACTAATCCCCTTCCTGAAACAGATAAAGTCATCGTTGATATCGTTAATTACGTATTAGACTACACTATTACGAGCGAGGATGCTCTCCAAACTGCCCATTACTGCCTACTGGATACCCTTGGCTGTGGGTTCGAAGCCCTGACTTATCCGGCATGTACTAAATTGCTGGGGCCGGTTGTACCCGGTACGATTGTACCACATGGTTCCAAGGTGCCCGGCACGAACTATCAATTGGACCCTGTCCATGCGGCGTTCAATATCGGTGCGATGATCCGGTGGCTCGATTTCAACGATACGTGGCTGGCAGCTGAATGGGGCCACCCGTCCGATAACCTGGGCGGTATATTGGCGGTTGCCGATTGGTTGTCGCGCACAGCAATAGCCAACGGTAAAGCGCCGATCACTGTGCATCAAGTGTTGGATGCGATGATCCGTGCCCATGAAATACAAGGTGTTATGGCACTCGAAAACTCGTTTAACAAAGTTGGCCTCGATCATGTGCTGCTTGTAAAACTGGCGTCAACGGCCGTGGTCGGCAAGCTCTTGGGGTTGAATCGTGATGAGCTTGTGAATGCGGTGTCGTTGGCATTCGTTGATGGCCATTCTCTGCGGACTTACCGCCACGCGCCCAATACCGGTAGCCGCAAGTCATGGGCAGCCGGGGACGCAACTTCCCGTGCGGTCCGTTTGGCATTGATTGCCCGAACGGGAGAGATGGGATATCGGTCTGTGCTCACCGCAAGGACGTGGGGTTTTTACGATGTACTGTTCAAGGGAAATAACTTTACATTTCAGCGACCATATGGCTCATATGTGATGGAAAATGTACTTTTCAAGATATCATTCCCGGCTGAATTCCACGCTCAAACGGCAGTAGAGGCAGCCATGGCCCTGTACCATAAGCTGAGTGAAATGGGTAAGACCGCTGCTGATATTCAGCATATCCACATTCGCACGCATGAGGCAGCGATTCGTATCATTGACAAGAAGGGATTGTTGCATAACCCGGCAGATCGTGACCACTGTATCCAGTATATGATTGCCGTACCGTTGATCTTCGGTAGACTAACCGCTGCAGACTACGAAGATAATGTCGCGGCGGATCCCCGTATCGATGCACTTCGAGAAAAGATGGAAGTCAAAGAAGACCTCGCTTTTACCCGTGATTACCACGATCCCGAAAAGCGTTCTATTCCCAACGCACTCACGATGACGCTGACCGACGGGACAGTATTAGACGAAGTGGTGGTGGAGTATCCCATTGGCCACAAGCGGCGGCGCGGAGAAGGGATGCCGGTGTTGTTGGAAAAGTATAAAACCAACCTGGCCCGTATATTCCCAACTAAGCAGCAGCAGTTGATTTTGGAGTCGTCGTTAGACTTCAATGTGTTGGCTCGGATGCCGGTTCATGAGTTCGTAGACTTGATGGTGACCCCTTAAATCGTTACCTTTGCTGCGTAACGTGAAGATACAGGAATATGCCTATTGCCGATAACGACGTCATCTACGAGGACAATCATTTGCTTGCCGTAAACAAACGCGCGGGGTACTTGGTACAGGCCGACCCGGGCGGCGATGAGCCGCTGGAGGATATGGTAAACAAGTACCTGACCAAGAAATACAATAAGCCAAACGGTGCTTTCGTAGGGGTAATACACCGGCTCGATAGGCCTGTGAGCGGACTGATCTTATTTGCCAAAACGAGCAAAGGACTTGAACGTATGCAAAGGCTTTTTAAGGACCGCGAAATCCACAAAACCTATTGGGCGGTGGTACGTAGACCACCCGAAGAACCGAGTGGAAAGCTAGTCCATTGGCTCTCTCGTGACCGTACGCAGAATATCACCAAGGTCCACACCGAAGTCGCCCAGGGGCGGGTGTATGCGGAGCTTGACTATCAGCTGCTGGGTGAACTGGATGGATATTACCTGATAGAGGTGTATCCGCTGACAGGAAGGACACACCAAATCCGTGCGCAATTGGCATCGATGGGATGCCCCATCGTGGGCGACCATAAATATGGTTACCCCCGCGGGAGTCTACGGCGGACCATCTGTTTGCACGCCAAGCGGTTATCCTTTGTGCACCCCGTCAAAAACGAGCCTCTTGAATTGGAAGCGAAATTGCCGAAAGATGGTTTCTGGGACCGCTTTGAGGTGTTCGAAAATGACTTTTAGCTGATTTTTCGGGACCTTTATTGCTACTGGAACTGTTTGCATATCAGAGCAACTTTGTCTAAGTTTGCACTATGAATATAATGAAGCGTTTCTTAGCGATGATGGCGTTGACAGCAGTAATAGTCGCTGTAATCCCCGATCGTGCTGATGCGCAATGTGCCATGTGTTCACTCACCGCGGAAAATGCTACCCAAAACGGTAATAGCCAAGGCAAAGGACTTAATAAGGGGATTTTGTTTTTGCTCGCCATCCCCTACGTCGCCACAGTAGGGGTAGGGGTGCTTTGGTATAAGAAATACCGCAGCAAAAAAACGGTGGATATGGACGATGACCCGATCGTGCTGAATTAACTTGCCTAATGGAAGCGCATACTTCGAAGGTTAAAGCGCTCGTTGCATCAAAATGTCCTAAGTGCCGGGTAGGCCACATGTTTGTGGGGAATCCGTATGGCATAAAGAGACAGCGGATGAACGACCTGTGCCCCCACTGTGGGTTCCGGTTCGAGATTGAGCCTGGGTATTTTTATGCAGCTATGTATGTGAGTTACGGACTCTCAATGGCGCAGCTCATTATCGCCGGATTGTTCACCTACGAGCTTACTAAAAGTGATTCACCTTGGGTATATGTCGCTGTATTGTTGGTGGTCACTTTCGTTTTTGCTCCGTTCAACTATCGCTTTTCGCGGCTTATCTTGCTCTATTACCTGACGCCGAAAGTGAAGTACAATCCCAAATACGAAGATGAGCTTCCACGGGAAGACGAAATACTTAAAATGGACTTGTGATCTCTTTCAGACGGGGCAACAGCCTGTCTTTCTCCGAAATAATGAGCTCATCACCTGTGGCCGGCCATGCGATTCCCAAGTCGGGATCATCCCATCGTACGCCCAGTTCACCGCCCTTATCATAAAGGCCAGTTACTTTATAGGTAAATATCGTGTGGTCTTCGAGCGCAAGGAAACCATGGAGGAAGCCTGCAGGTATCCATAGAGAGGTGGCTTTATCCGCATCGAGCCTCATGGAGAAAGACTGACCAAAAGTGTCGGATTGTTTCCGGATGTCGACAACCACATCTAGTACGCTCCCCCGTAATACACGTACCAATTTGCCCTGGGCCTGTGGTCCCGATTGTGCATGCATACCGCGCAATACTCCCCGATGGGAGTAAGAGAGGTTGTCTTGAACAAAGGTTTCATGGAGGCCATTTGCCCGGAACACTTTTTCGTTGTAGGTTTCTATGAAATAGCCGCGATCATCGTTCCAGATCTGGGGTTCAATGACAACGAGGCCGGATAGGGGGGTAGTTATGAAATTCATATGATTAATCGTTCAGGTATTTCATCACGCTCTCGAAAAAAAATACTTTCCCAGGGTAGCGCTCGTGAAGCACCGCCTGGAATGCCGCTAGGCTAGCCGTTTGAAACACATCAATCGCCGCCCGATCTTGGCAGTGTAGCTGGAGGCAGTAGGTAATGCCTTCATTGGGAGAGTCTAATAGTTGCAAAAACGACAACTCTACTTCTTGTTCCCGATTGTCGAGCAGGTGGGTTCTAACGTCATCTCTTACGGCGTCGTGAATATCATTTTCCACAATGATGGTTACATTGTATAGATACATGGCGCGAAGATACACATTATGTCGAAAATTAATCATTCGAACCATTGGATACGCCAGGTTAAACTTACATTATGCAATAGGGATATAATATTTGTTTGAACTT
>NZ_JAMXAY010000079.1 GCF_025460835.1 Parapedobacter soli
TGCCGAAGGTAAACAGGTCGCTGCCCACACCCGGAAGTTCGGTGGCGGTTACACCGCCGTGAAGGAACACCTTAGCTCGCAGCACCGGTATTACCTGGGGCGCAGCCCGGATTATTTCATCGAAAGGGCCGAAAAGCTGTGCCCGGAACTCCATAAACTCATCAAGCTGATCTTTCAGCAACCGGGATACCCAGAAAACCAGTACCGCACCTGCGAGGGGCTGCTCAGGTTATACCGCCAGTCGGATCCGCACGACTTCGCCCGTGCCTGCACGGTGGCCATGGAATACGGCATGCTATCCTACAAAAAAGTGGAAGGCATTATCAAAAGCGGCACGTTATACGCCCAGCCCGATACGGTGGACAAACCACTCCCCGGACATGGGAACATACGCGGACGCGATTATTACGTGCAGGCACGGATGGACATCTGAATACCGATAAGCAATCATTTATTACAGCAATATGGATATATTATCACAACTAAGGGAGCTGCGCCTGCAAGGCATGGCGGGCTCATGGCAGGTACTCACCGAGACCCGCAAACACCACGAACTGGGATTACAGGAGGGGCTTGAACTGCTCCTGCAGGCCGAAACCGAGAACAGGGACGACAAACGCTTCGCCCGGCTGTTCGCAAACGCGCACTTCCGTTACCGGGCAAGCGTGGAGGAGCTGTCGCTGGATGCGGCCCGTGGAATCGACCGCGCGGCGGTCATGGAACTGGCCACCGGAAGCTACATACGCAAGGGCGAGGCCATATTGGTGAGCGGTGCAACCGGATGCGGAAAGAGTTTTCTCGTATCCGCGCTGGGCCACCAGGCCTGCGCACAAGGCCACCGCGTGCTTTACTTCAACCTGCAGAAACTGCTGCTGCGCATCAAGATGACCAGGGTCGACGGCTCGGTATTCAAGTTCATGGACAGGCTATCCAAAACCGACCTGCTCATCCTGGACGACTTCGGGCTGGTCCACCTGGACCAGCAGCAACGGATGGACTTGATGGAAATCATGGAAGACCGCCATGCCAAGGCATCAACGATCATCGCCTCGCAGCTGCCCGTGGCAAACTGGTACGATGTGTTCGGTGACGACACCATCGCTGACGCCGTACTGGATAGGTTGGTGCACTCCTCCCACAGGATTGAATTGAAAGGTGAAAGTATGAGAAAAAAGAAGTAAAATTGTCAGGTCATTGGGAAACACTCAACCCAGGACCTATCGGAGGGGGTCAACATGCCCGTTACGGGGGTCAGCATAGACGTTATATCCATAAGTCTAATATGACCATTTGAATCTAAATTTTTTATCTTATATGCAAATACAATTGTAGGCAATTCTTTCCCAACAGGAAAAGAAAAACGCACGTGGTCAGCCTTAGAATACGAGGCTTTAATTTCATTTTTTATTTGTTTTCTTACTTCTTGCAGACTGATTTCATTGAACTCTGTTTCGGGAATACAGCAGTCAATTACTTTCTTACCACTACCACAAAAGCATGGGTCTGTTTTACTTAACCAAGATTTTTTTATTACAAACTCTGCATCTTCTCCCGACTCTAGATTGATACTTTCACCATCCAAGGCTCTTTCAAACTCTTTCATTTTCTCTTTCATCTTTTCCTTTTCTGCCTCTGAAACTTCTCTGTTCCAATTGCTTTTTTGAGGATAGTTGAAAAATTCTTTCCAAAGTTGGAAAGTAATTGAAGAGTCTATAATTGGTGGAACATTTTAGTGCGATAATCCCTATCTTCGTCCTAGGTTTAGGTTGATTGAAAAGTCCGGTAATCCCAAAATTCCGGGCTTTTCGCTTTTTCAGAGAGCGGGGTTTGACTATCATTTAAACGTATCCGCCCGACCAAGTACATATTTTCTGATTAATTGATCGTCTTTAGCTTTACGCCCAAAATATTATTGATATGAAAGAGCGTAGAGACTACATGTTTATCCTTGTCCGCAAATGGCGCGAGAGCGGATTGACGGGGAAGGAGTTCCAGCTTATAAGTTTACCATGGCAATTTTTCATAAGTATCTTTGAGAAGAATATTTTTTTCCTTTTTACCAGTAGTATAATATAGTCGTACGAAAATCGGCTGATCTAAAAGATTTCGGTCACTCATTTCACATTTCTGCAATTTTCCGCCCTGTCTTACTCTTTCCCGCGTTCGAATATCGATTTCAGCAATATCCAATTCTACAATTGATGCGCGTAAATAAAGGTTTCGGACTTCATATTCTTCCATTGCGACGCTTTCAAAATTATATCTTCGGTAATATTTTTTGTCAGCGTTCATATGCACCCGTTTGCTTTGGGGGATTTGCACAATATATACCGATCTTCGGACGTCACCGTCTTTCCGTAAGGGGAAGATTTTTAGATCATCGATCCTGGGAGAAACTTTTTCCGAGATCACATGCTCTAGCCATTCTTTTGTATAAATGGTGCCGTCAATAAAGCTTAGACCGGCAGCTTTGTGATCTTTTTCCGTTATTCCATAAATGATCAATCCTCCAGCTGAGTTAGCAAACGCTGATACATCCTTTCCAATTTCCCGTTTTTTTGGGTCCGTTTTTTCAAGACTCCCAGCCGATTTGAAATCCAGTTTAATTGATTCTTCAACACCATCATTTATTAGATAAAGAATATCATCCCAGGCGTATTCAGATTTATGAAAAAAATCGACCATATCAAGTTATTTCATTCGTCAAACCTCTAATAAGAACTCCTTATTAGTGGCTACAAATTGGCGCCATTAAATCGTAGGTAGCCCCAACTCTTTCAGAAACTTATTATGTTCTTCCGTTTTGGTTTGAATACGCTCATTAATTGATTCCAATTGAGCATTTACCGCTTTCAAGTCAATTTTTACTTCCTCAGCAGATGTGCTCACATACCTCGAAATATTCAGGTTATAGCCATTCTTTTCGATTTCGTCCATCGAAACCTTGCGTGAATAGCGATCTCGCTCTTGTCGGAATTGATAGGCCTCGACGATTTTTTGGATGTCGTTTTCAGGCTCACCGTCTTTTCCGTCTCTCAATGTGTTCTGGCGTTTCCCTTTCTTATAATGCTCGCTTGCATTAATGAATAACACGTTCTCTTCCTTTTTACATTTTTTCAACACCAAGATGCACACCGGTATGCCCGTAGAATAAAACAGATTAGCCGGTAGCCCGATAACCGTATCAATATGGTTGTCTTTCAAAAGCTTCGTGCGTATGCGCTCCTCGGCACCGCCTCGGAATAAAACACCGTGTGGTAGAATAATTGCCATCGTACCATCGTTGCTCAGGAAGTGAAACCCATGCAGTAAAAAAGCAAAATCGGCTGCTGATTTAGGAGCCAAACCGTAACCCTTAAAGCGAAAATTGTCGGCAATGGTTTCTGTCGGATCCCAACGAAGGCTAAAGGGCGGATTGGCCACAATGGCATCGAACTCCATTTTTTTGGCTGGGTTCATTTCATTGAGTAGTGGCCACTCATTGGCCAGGGTATCACCATGAAAGATGTCAAACTCGGTGTCTTTCATGCCGTGCAACAACATATTCATCCGGGCAAGGTTGTACGTGGTGATGTTCTTTTCCTGGCCATAGATTTTCCCGATGCTACCGCCATTTTCTTTGATGCGTTTCCTCACATTTAGCAATAGGGAGCCCGAGCCACAAGCAAAATCCAGCACCTTGTCCAGTTTATCTTTTTTACCTGTTGTGGGGTCTTGACTGTCTAACGTAACAATTTCGGAAAGGATGGTGGATATTTGTTGCGGTGTATAAAACTCACCTGCTTTTTTACCCGAGCCTGCGGCAAACTGACCAATCAAATACTCGTACGCATCCCCCAGCGTATCGGAGTCGGTAGAAAAATCCGAAATACCCTCTGCAATTTTCTTGATGATGGTACAGAGCTTTTTATTTCTATCCGAATTGGATTTGCCAAGCTTTTCAGAATTCAAGTTGATCTCGGAGAACAAGCCTTGAAAAGAATTATCAAAAGACTCGTTTTCGATGTAGCGAAAGCCCGCTTCGAGTGTAACCAACAATTCTCCGTCTTGGATGCGGGCCATTTCGCTGATGTTGCTCCAAAGGTGCTGCGGCTTAATCACATAATGCACCTTTCTGCGCATCTGTTTTTCGAACTCAGGTACATCCTCTTCGTTGGCCGCATACCAAACGGACAAGGGTGTACGTTTATCATCGTCTGGTAAATTAGGGTAGTCTGAGCCTAATTCTTTTTTGGCCGATTCTTCGTAGTTGTATGATAAATACCGAAGAAAAAGAAAAGAAAGCATGTAATCGCGAAAATCATCCGCATTCATTGCCCCGCGCAGCTGATCTGCTATATTCCATAGGGTTTTCCCTAATTTATCTTGTTCCTTTTGTGTCATTGTAATGGCGTTATATTTTCTTCTGCGAATAAGAGGTCGTTGAATTTGTAATTGTTTAAATAATTGTTGAAAATGCTTTCAAAATACCGTTTATTTTCATCGATCATTTCCACAGGTTCAAACAAGGAATAGGCACCGTGGCTCATTATATTTACTAATCGGGAATGCAAGGTTCTTTCTTCGTCGTCTCCATCTATTTCCATACAATCGGAAAACTTCGTGAAACCGTGAAAATTGGCCGCTTTTTCAAGTATCGTTCTTAAGATATTAAAGTGATAGGTGAACAGTCTGTCTTCTTCAATAGCCTTCTTTAATTCTTGGACCAATGAAACGTGGTAAACAAACGGTGAATCTGTCGTTGCTTTTAAACTATATCCATCCGATGATTTCTTGACAAAAAACTTTTTGGCGTTGCCGAATTCATTGCAAAGCACGTTAAAAAATAGCGCATGGTGTGTTGAAATGACCGTTTTGATTTCATTGCCTTCGGTTTTAATCAATTGTGCTAAATGATGAGCTACCGCAACGGCGTTATGGTCATCCAATGATGAAATGGGATCGTCTATGTAAATGTATTTGACCCAGTCATAAGCTTCCTGTTTGTCTATGGCCAATTGAGCAACCGCCAAAAAGAAACACCAGACGAAAAGCCGTTCTTCGCCTCTGGAGATTTTGATGTATTGATGTTGGACCGTTTCTTCATTCATCCGTTCCTCCCTGATGAACATTACGCTCCATTTATTGTAATCAATGTAGAAATCAAAATCTGTATACCGTCTCAAAAGTGGTCGGATCCTATTCTCCATTTCCAACTCAGCCATGCCTTCGAAGAACTTAGATTTTTCGTTGATTTTTAAAACCCGCTCGACGTTATTGTCTAAGTCATTATCCCAATAAAAAAGGTCTTCCGTAAATGCGTTAAAATATAGCGTGTCCCGTATGCGTTCCGTTATAACTATTTCAAATCCTTCTGATGTGGTTAACACTTCACCTTCATGAGTACCTAATGTATTCGTTACTTCCTTTTTTCCAGCCTCCTTAAATTCCATCGACAACCTGGTTTTTCCAGTGCCGTTATATGCAAAAAGCAGGTGTACTTTTTTCTCCTGTGCTCTTAGATGAGTAACAAAGTCTGCTAACTGAGAAAATGAATGGTGTTCAATGGTGGCCATATCTAATCAATCGCTTTTGGAAACAATCCTTGCATCAAGCCCTTTTTATACAACTTCAATTGATCTATTTTATCGGCCTGTGCCGTGATTAAAGCATCTAAGGATGAAAGGCAACCAGCTATTTTTTTCTGCTCGTTAGGGTTCTTAGGCAAGGGAATTGGAAGAATGTCTAGTTTTCCTCTGTTGAGTTTAGGTTGCGCCATTCCGGTTAAGAAGTCTTGAATGTTAGTACAGTTTATATAATTTTCTACCAACACTTGTGTGTGGTAGGAGGCAAATCTTAGAACATGTGCGTGATTATTTACCCACGTTTTACCCGAGATGCTAAATGCAATAGGGTAATTTCTGTCGACTAAATTTGCACCATCTTCTGAAATACAAAGCAACTTTTCGTCAAAAATGTAATCTTTGACATAATCTATTATTCCCGAAGCACCATAATAAGGAATATATCCTTTTTCTCTTTGATTTGATGTTATGGGAACTCTTTTTGAATCTAAATTTTCAGCAATGTCTCCCAGCTTCTCTTCCTCCCAATTACCATCCTTTTCAAACCCAGGAAAACGCACCTTAGGCACAGTTTCACCCTCTTGCGGGAAAAGATTTTGCATCAAACCTTTTTTATGGTCTTTTAAGGCATCCAATTTTTGGCTGTGAGCTGCTATCACCTCGTCTAAAGAAGAAAGACAGGAAGCGATTTTTTGTTGTTCTTGGGGTTTGGGGATTTGTATGGGTATCTTAGATAGGTCATAAGAATTAATAGCGGGATAGTTTGAGCCGGTGCACTTCTTCAAAACATTAGAGACAAAACTATCCGTATGTATAAATTGATACAAATACATACTTGATTCAAAAGATCTTAATTGGGCATATCCAGTTGAAGCGACGTAATCAACATCATCATCTTTTTTGAAATAATAATTATTCTTTTGGTATGGACGAACCATTTGAAAAATGACGTCATCATCTTTTAGAAGCCTTTGTGCTCTACTTGGCGCACCCTCGCTGCTGATGATTTTTTTTTGTAGTAGGATACCATTTTCAACAGATTCCAAATCTATGTAAACAAACTTTTCTGGCAATTGAGAAACTTTAGGGTTTATGTCACAGGCTTCATTTAACTCTTTCTCCTCCCACTCCCCATCATTCACAAACTCGGGGAAACGCAATTCCGGAATATTTTTTGGCTTGTTCATCTCGTTTGATTCTCCCTTGCGATGGCAATCGCTTTGTGTAGTTTTTCGCTCAGTATTTTCTTATCGGGCAACTGCGTGTAATATTGCGCCACCTTAATGTTTCCATCTTCCAGCATCAAGTATTCAATGTGTTCCGTGTTTCCTTCACTACACAGAATAAGTCCGACTGGGCTTTCTTCGCCTTCCTTGCGTTCGTTTTTATTGAGGTAACGCAGGTACAGCAACATCTGCCCCTCGTACTCCGGTTTGAACTTGCCTAGCTTCAGGTCAATCGCCACCAGGCGTTTTAATCCGCGGTGGAAAAACAACAGATCAATCCGATAATCTACCGCATCAACGGTAATGCGCTTTTGCCTATCCAAAAAAGCAAAATCGCTTCCCATTTCTTTTATGAAGGATTGGAGATTGACCAAGATAGCATCTTCCAGGTCTTTCTCGGAATACGTATCGGCCAGCCCTAATGTATCTAAAAAATAACTACTCCGGAACACAACGTCAGGTGTGAGGGAGTTGGTTTCCTGAATTTCTGCTAGTTCTTGCTTGATCAACTCTTCGGGCTTGCGGCTCAGCGCCGTCCGTTCGTAGAGCATGCCGTCAATTTTTTCATCCAACGTTCGCGTATCCCAGTGTTCGAGGCGCGCCATCTCCATATAAAACTTGCGTTTTAGGTCATCGTCAATATACATCAAGGAGCGTAGATGCGTCCATGACAATTGTATACGCACGGCGTATACAATTTCATCTTCGGGAAAAGTATACGCAGCGCGTATACAATGTAGAAGCTTGCGGTCACTCCATCCTTTGCCATAGCGTTGGGTAAGTCTGTCCGCAAGATTCTTTATGATTTCCTTACCATACTCCGCCCGCTTATTATACAGCACGTCCTCTTTGATGCGCTTGCCAACATGCCAATGCAGCAAGCACGTTTCGGCATTCACAGTAGTTGCCAGACGACTTCGGGTATCGTCTATTAGTTGGCAAACATCGTTATATAATTCAGGGGTATGTCTTTCTATCTCATTCATAAGCCGCTAATCCTGATATCTCGCGCCCTTGGGCCAGTTTTTTTAATTGCGGCACCAACTCTTCCATCAATGCCAGTTCCTTTGTCCGCCGTTCTTTCCAGCTCAATTCCAAAGGCGCCAATAGGTCCGTCAGTTTTTCGCCATCAAAAATCATCCGGCTGGTTACCCCATCCACAAAGGTTTTCAAAGCAGCGGTTTGCAGGCCGTATTTTTGGGCAATGTTTGCCAATTCCTTATTGTACTTATCGTCTTTAAAGGTATCGAACATTGTTTTCAATTCCTCGGCACCATACCCTTTGCTCCAATCCAATCCGTTGATGAAATCCGTCAGGTCTTCTTGCTCGTCCATCAGGTTGGCATTGGCGTTCAGCAATCGAATTACCTGCGGTTTGGTCATTTTTTGCCTCGCAGGCTTCTTTTGCGTGCTATCGGCAATGAGGTTCATAATGTAGTCGTAGTCGATCACGGCCGAAGCAAACAACACAAATTCAAAGTCCAGCTGCTGGATTTCCGGCGGCGCATCCTCACCCTCTTTTTGCTGTATCTCCCGCAATTGCTTAGCTGTTTCGATATACGAGCTGCGGAACTCCTGCAACTTTACGGTGGGCAGAATCGCTTCGATGGCTGCCTTTTGCTCTTCGTCCAGGTCGGTGTATTGGTCCAACTGGGTCTTGATCCGTTGTACTTCCTTAAAGTTTTTCACAAAAGCGATGCGCGCTGCATCGCCCCGCAAACCATACACCTCTTCCGGTTCGCGGAGCAGGTTCTGTTCCTCCATGAATATCCCCAGCTTTTCTACGGCTTCCTTGTATTTGTCAATCATCACCGGCGCAGGGTCAACCAACCAAATTTCCTTGCCACGTCCGCCCGCTTCGCCCGAAAAAAGGGTGATGGCTTGGTTTACAGCCTCCTGTTGCGAGCGAAAATCCAAAATGTTGCCGTAAGGCTTAGTATCGTTCAGCACCCGGTTCGTTCGCGAAAACGCTTGTATCAATCCGTGGTATTTCAGGTTTTTGTCTACATACAGGGTGTTGAGGTATTTCGAGTCAAAGCCCGTAAGCAGCATATCCACCACGATGGTGATGTCGATTTTATTCTTGTGCGGATAGTCCTTGTTGGGGTACTGCTGGAGTTTTATCCGCCGTTGCACATCCTGGTAATACAGGTCAAACTCGTTGACGGTATGGTTCGTGCCATATTGCGCGTTATAGTCAGCGATAATGGCCTGGAGAGCCGCTTTCTTCTCATCTGGCTGCTGTTTGTTGTCTTCCTTTTCTTGCGCCAGGTCGTCCTGTAGTTGTTTGATGTCTGCCGCATTTTTTTGGCTATGTTGGTCGCCCTCTTTCGCAATCAATTCGGCAGGAGGGGAGAACACGCAAGCAATATTCAGTTGCGGATAGTCGGGATTTTCTTCAGCTTTCTTCTTTTGTATTTCCTTGAATAGCTGATAATATTCGATGGCGTTGTTGATGGAAGCCGTTGCCAGTAGCGCATTAAACCGTCTTGAATTGGTAGCTGCGTCATGCTTCTCCAAAATCGCTTCCACCACGGCTTGTTGTGCAATGGGTTCTCCGGGCTTGGCATTTTGCGTCCCTTTCCCCTTGAAATAGTCGATATGAAATTTGAGGACGTTTCTATCGTCTATAGCGTGCGTGATGGTGTACGTATGTAGTGGTTTTTCAAAAATGCTTTCAGTAGTTTTATACCTTCCGAATTCGTCTTCCCGAATTTTATAAGTGGCATTCTCATCAAAAATGGGTGTGCCTGTAAAACCGAATAATTGGGCATTCGGAAAAAATTCCTTGATGGCCTTATGGTTTTCGCCAAACTGCGAGCGGTGGCATTCGTCAAAGATGAACACCATCCGTTTATCGCGCAAAGGTCCCAACCGTTCTTTATAGTTCCTTTTATTTGTCCCGTCCAGCGCCAGCCCCAGTTTTTGGATGGTGGTCACAATCACCTTGTCGGCATAGTCGGTCGATAGCAAGCGCCTCACCAGTGTCTCCGTATTGGTGTTTTCCTCCACGCTGCCTTCCTGAAACTTATTGAATTCTTCACGGGTTTGCCGGTCAAGATCTTTACGGTCTACCACAAACAGGCACTTTTCGATATCTTGGTTGCTTTTCAGTAGGGTAGAGGCTTTGAACGAAGTTAAGGTTTTACCGCTTCCCGTGGTATGCCAGATGTATCCGTTGCCTCTGTTTTGCTGGATGCAATCCACAATGTCTTTTACGGCATAGATCTGATACGGCCGCATCACGAGCAATTTCTGTTCGCTCTCCACCAGCACCATGTACTTGCTGATCAATTCACCCAGCGTGCATTTTGATAGAAACTTCTCGGTGAAGTCATACAGCCGGTTGATTTTCTTGTTATCGCGGTCCGCAAATTCATATACAGGCAAGAACTGTTCATCTGCATTAAAGGCAAAGTGCTGATTTTTATTGTTGGCAAAATAGAGTGTTCTCACACCGTTACTCACGATAAACAGTTGCATAAAGCACAGCAAGGTGTTGGTATAACCATTGCCCGGATCATTTTTATAATCCACAATCTGCTGCATGGCTTTCCGGTGCGAAATATCACCCTTTTTAAGTTCTATTTGTACCACCGGCAAACCGTTAATCAATAGGATGACGTCATACCGTTGAAAGCTGTTTTCGGTGTTGATGCGGAGTTGACGGATCACTTCGTAGTCGTTCTTGCACCAATCTTTAATGTTTACTAAGGTGTAGTAAAGCGGTGTGCCATCTTCCCGCTGGAAATACTGCTGTTCACGGAGCAACTTTGCGGCTGCAAATACATCGGGGTTGATGACCGTTTCCCGCAGGCGCAAAAATTCATTATCCGAAAGCCGAACCCGGTTGAGCGCTTCAAATTTGGCTCTGAAGTTCTGTTCAAGGGTTTTCCTGTCGATAATGTCCTGCCGGTATACATATTTCAGCCCTTCGAGCTGCCTAACCAGATCGCTTTCTACTTGGTTTTCCTTCGCCATTCCGGTAATGTTTATTAATACGCCCAAACTTAGATAAAGTTGGTTGGATATTCAACTGTATTGGCGTGCATTAAAAGATGCTATGCTTTTGGTCACCTGTCAAGCTGGTTTACTTTTTCTTGTTTTAGTAGGTTCGTTTGTCGTTGCACGGCCGTTTTTTACACTTACACCCAACGGTCTGCGGCTTTCCGTTCGGGCGGCTTTCGGAGCACAAAGTTTCAATTTATTACTAAAGTTCATTAGAAGCACAAAGCTCCGGGTTCGCATATCAGCACGCCTGACGCAAAACCCGTGTTATGTGCCGTTAGTAATTTTTTCTTTTCCAGCCATAACTCGGTTTAGGTATTATGGCTTCCATAAAATTATTGTAGTGCTCTGAATATCTACCTTCCTCTTTTGAAAAACCATTCTTTATCAACCTCTCATGCACTAATAGGTATGTGTCTCTGTAGAAAGTCTTAGCCGCTGGCGGATAAGTGTTATGATATCCCTTCTCAATGCCATAAAATTTTTTAGTTACGAAGCATGCTAAGTCCGAAATTTGAATCATAGGATTTTTCTTAGAGTCAATCGGGTAACTGAACTCAGATATCCATTTTATTCGTTTGCTTGCTGTCGGGTGAAATCTGCGAAATTTAGTCAGAGTCTCAATCTCTGTTTTTATTGCGTCTTTTTCGTCTATTATCACCATACCTCTTGCCGATTGTCCTCGCTCATCTCGTATAAATGCTTCGATAGTGTCAATCAAATTGTCGTAACACAGCAAGTACGGTGTTTTAAGCTCGACATGAGCTTTATTGCGTACATCTTTAGTGTCGAACGCACTAAGTACACTCTTTTCCACTGGGAGTAAGCAAAAATGGTGTCCTCTATCAGCTACTAATTTTAAAACAGCTTGTGCAAGATTTAACCTGTCGGATCTTGGATGGTTTAAAAAATCACCGTCGCCATTCGGGCTTAGTAATTGATGCGAATGCAACTCAAAATTTGCTGGAATTGTTCCTTTGAAATACGAAGAGATTATTTTTTCATATTCAGTGTGAGTCTTATTCCATCCTTTGTCCTTAACAACCAGACCACCAAGTACAAATATTGGCGATTCTGGGTGAGTCAGGTCTCTCAAATTGCAACCTGCTTCGTCTATGTAAAAGAAATGCATATTAGTCGGGTCCGTTTTAATCGCACATAATTCTATACGCAATAGCTTTCATACACAAGGCTATTGGTTAATTTCCATTTATTTGAGTAAATCATTGTATTTAAGCTATTTTAGTTTAAAATTGCTAGCTTACGTATTGTAACTTCCTTTCAGCTAGTTTACCTGTAATCCAAAACACAAATTGTGCATTTTGGATATATCCTTATTCCTTGACGCCCAAAATAATACAATCCGTTTTGATACTCCTTAAGGTTTCCCGTATTCGGGCGGATTATCTTTAATTTCTCTCAAATACCTAATGGCCAATCTACCACTTGCAGTGGTGCTTTACGGTAAGCATTTCCTTATAATATTTCGGCGCAAGAAACGTAAGCATCATTTGTTCGCCTTTTGCGTGGTAGTACATCACGTTGTCAAAATTACCCCGCACGGCTTCTTCGTCTTTGATTAAACGAATTAGTTTACTGGCGATGCGCAATGGATTCTTTCCATAATTGGTTAACTATTTGCCTTTTATTTGGATAATAGTTTATCGTAGAATTCCTTTTATATATTTCTCATGATTATCATTTCTACATGCAAACTATAGTTGTTGGTTTTTCTATTGAAATACACTAGTGTCCGGTAAAAGCTAGAACAGGTTGGCGTTTAGGCCAACCTGTTAGTTACCTTTGGAGTTACGACACAACAAAGTAACTATGGGTAAAAGTACGAACTTTAGCGGACAGCCGATATTAAATCAACTGTTAATGTTTTTGGACAAGGGTCAGATCAGGAAAATCAGCAAATCACATGGCGGCGACCGTTATGTGAAGAAGTTTACGACGTATGTATCCGCCCGACCAACCACATATTTCCTGTATGATTGACAGTCTGTAGCTTTACGCCCAAATATTATTGATATGAAAGAGCGTAGAGACTACATGTTCACCCTTGTGCGCCAGTGGCGTGAGAGTGGTTTGACCCGGCAGGAGTTCTGTCTGCAGCATGGCATCACCCTGTCCAAGTTCGGTTACTGGATTGCCCGCTGGAAAGCGGATCAATCGGTTGAGGGCACCGGTTTTATTCCGATGGTTTCCTCCGGATCAGGGCCGGTGGCGATGTTATCCGTTGTTTACCCCAACGGTGTGCGGCTGGAAGTTCCTTCGGCCGATCTGGGGCTTTTGTCCAGTCTGATTGCCCTTGCCTGATGTTCAGCCTGGGTTCCTCTCACCGTTATTACTTATACAACGGGCATTGCGATATGCGGAAAAGTTTCGACGGGCTTTGCGGGCTGGTGTCCTCGGGTTTGGGCCGGGGCGCCACGGGCGGTGATGTGTTCGTGTTCCTGAACCGCCGCCGCACGCATATGAAGCTTTTGCACTGGGAACACGGCGGGTTCGTGCTGTATTACAAAAGGCTGGAGGGCGGCACTTTCCCGCTGCCCAAAACCGGTTCGCCGGGCGGGGAGATCGACTGGAGCGAGCTGGTGCTGATGGTGGAAGGAATCGTTGTGGAGAAGAGCCGCAGGCGGCACCGGTTCAGTCTGAAAANTTTCCCGCTGCCCAAAACCGGTTCGCCGGGCGGGGAGATCGACTGGAGCGAGCTGGTGCTGATGGTGGAAGGAATCGTTGTGGAGAAGAGCCGCAGGCGGCACCGGTTCAGTCTGAAAAAAAGTGGTCTGAAGTAATCAGAAACATCGTTTTTCACTTGTGTAACCCACCTTTTATTTGTATTTTTATGCCATGTGAATATTCCGGGGAAAGTGGTTCTTCCCCACTTTTGGTGGTGAGTTCATCATATTACGGGAGGCCTGACCGTTCATACTTTAATGAATGCATCGAAACTCGTTTTTTCAGACGGGGGTCCCTTCAAGGTAATATCAGTTGATAATCGGCAGGATGAACTGCGTATCTATGTGCAAAGCACAAGCCGGTCAGCTATCTGCCCGAACTGCTGCACGGTGGAGCGCCAGGCGGCGGCCCCGCTGCGCTACGCCCTTTTCGCCATCAAGACCGCAGAGGACCGCCATATTCAAGCGGTAAAAGCGCAGCTTGGACTGGGCTAAATGATAATAAGGGAAACCCCTGTCTTCCCAAGACGGGGGTTTCTCCTAATTCGACTACAAGCCAATAACCGCTGCTTAGGGAGCATCTAATTGGGAAAATGCCGGTCGTATCCGTCTATATAGTAAATACGTTTTAAAATTTGTCTTTTCATAATTTAGGTTTACTAGTGATGCGTTAAGTTTTTAAAATTCATTGTAAAGCATTG
>NZ_JAMXAY010000008.1 GCF_025460835.1 Parapedobacter soli
TGGTTGATCAGCTAATTTAGCCATACAAATCGTCATAGAACCGTAATTATTAATCAACACCTCAATCAGCAAATAGACTACAATGTTGTTAATTTCGGTTCATTCGTATAACCACTACCGCCCCCGACTCATCCACTTTTCCAAACGTACCACTATCGGGGAAATCACCCTCGTGACCTACGAAAACCTACCAATCTTACACTCATCGTATCAATGAACTCAGGCTCATAACGCTACAAATGTAATAAAATATAATACTTAAAAACAAAATAAAATTAAAAATAATATCAAATTAAAGTTTAATTAACTTAATAAAAGTTATTTGCTAACCGTTATATCCCAAAACACCATGTTTTTACTTCGACTTGTTCATAAAATAAACTACTTTTGTGCAAAAAGAAAGCTCCTTAAACTAAAGATAAGTCATCATGAAGAACATCACGAAGCGGCACCAGTTCATTTTGGAACGACTCAAGAAAAAAGGACAAATCACTATCCCCGAGTTGATCGACCAAACTAAGGTTTCTGGTGTCACCATTCGAAAGGACCTCAAATTCCTAGAAGACAAGGGACTTATCTTTATTACGCGTGGAGGCGCTTCGCTCACTAATCCATACACGATCGACCGTCCTATTTTAGAAAAGGCAACCATCAATGCCGAGCAGAAGAAAAAAATCGCAAAGGCCGCCGTCAAGCTTATCGGACAAAATGATGCCATCATCATCGGCTCCGGCACCACTGCTTTCGAATTAGCCCATTATTTGCATCCGGCCAAACCGCTTACCGTTATTACGCCTGCCATCAAGGTAACGATGGAATTATGTAATCGCACGAATGTTGAAGTGCTGCAATTGGGCGGCATCATTCGCATCAACTCATCGTCCGTAGCAGGTTCTTACGCCGAATATATGCTTGACCGGGTTTCCTGCGGGGTGTTGTTCATCGGCGTGGATGGAATCGATCTCGATTTTGGGTTTTCCATCAGTAATCTCACCGAAGCCAATATCAACCAAAAGATGATTAATGCATCGCAGGTCGTGGTGGTATTGGCCGACAGCTCGAAATTCGGAAAGCGTGGCATCGGCAAAATATGCGAACTGGAACAAGTACAATACATTATAACGGACACTGGTGTATCGGAGACGACGGTCAAGGAACTTGAAGAGCGCGGGTTGAAAGTAATCGTCGCCAAGTGAGACGGCGACAGCTTATAACGTGCGGGCCGGTTAGGTCAACCCTTCCGCCGCACCAGCAGCACCTCGTCCGCATCCAACAACAGGTATCCATACTCGTAGCAAAACCGATACTGGCACGCTTCCGTCGGCTCATTCATGTCGGTGATATAATTGAAATTGAACCCTTCGTCTATCAGCGCTTGCCATTTCACTTTTCTACCGCCTTCTGGGCTCAGTTTCGCTAAAATCCTCCGATTTCGCTTAAGAATGTTATTTACCTTACGGAGGTAACCGCTCTCTTCACTGTTGCGCCGGTTATTGTAATTGGCACGGCAGGCATCATCGCAAAATTTCTTGTCGGCTCGCCCTACAACCGGCTCACCACAGTCCATGCATCTTCTTTCCATAGGAAACGGTTATGTTTGACAACCATTTGATGGTGCCCTAAAGATAACATTTTTTTTGCAAATACATTTCGTAGCTTTGCCATACACGCCATGCGCATACTCATTATCCATAATTTTTATCAGCAGCCAGGCGGTGAAGATGTGGTTTTCGAGCAGGAGCGCGTTTTACTTAGCACCACCGAAGAAGTCTTCACGCTAGTGTTCCAAAACCGGAAAGGGTGGCGGGGTGCCTGGCAGACCCTATGGTTACCCTGGAATGTTTGGGCAGGGCGACGCATAAGAAAGGCTATCGAGCGCTATCAGCCAGACCTCGTCCATATCCATAACCTACACTATGCGGTCGGCCCACTCGCCATACGCATAGCCAGCCGCTTGGGGGTACCCGTGGTTATGACACTACACAACTACCGCTTGCTTTGCCCTTCGGCAACCCTATTCCACCAAGGACAGGTCTTCACGGCCAGTCTCCACACAAACTTCCCTTGGGAAGCGGTGCGAAAAGGCGTACACAGCCACTCGGTAGTGAAAACAGCGTGGCTGGCTTTCTCCAATTGGCTACACCGGAAAGTGGGCACGTGGCGCATGGTAGACAGATACATTACGTTGACGGATTTCTCCAAACAGCTATTCGTAAACTCCTCATTAGGTGTGGCCGCCGAAAAATTTATAACCAAGCCGAATTTCGTGGTTGACGGTCCCGAAAGCTCCGCATCTCGTGGTGACCATTTTCTATTCATCGGGCGCCTCTCCGCAGAGAAAGGGGTTCAGGTATTGCTGGATGCCTTTACTCGCACCGATCATCAACTCCGTATAGCAGGCGACGGTCCGCTACGGGAACAGGTGATAGCGGCAGCACAAGCCTCTCCAAACATCACATACCTCGGTAACCTCAGCCGCACCGCTATCGGCCATCAGCTGGCAGAATGCACTGCATTGCTTTTTCCGTCCATCTGGTTTGAAGGGCTGCCCATGACATTGCTTGAAGCATTTGCCGCAGGCACTCCGGTCATCGTCAGCGATCTCGGCGCCATGCGTAGTCTGGTACACGAAGGGCAGAACGGTTGGCGGTTTGCCGCCAACGATGCTACGGCCTTACGTCAAAAGGTTGCCGAATGGTTGCGCACAGACCGCCCATACAAAATGCAAATCAGTCGTAACGCACGGGGGGAATATGAGCAGTATTATACGGCATCACAAAACAAAAAGCTATTATTAACCTGTTATCACGCAACGAAAGGAACCGCATTATGATTATCCGCAACATCTTTAGGCTTATACTATTACTGGGCTCATTACCGCTGGCATTACACGCCCAACAACGGCCCAACATCGTTTTTATCCTTGCCGACGACCTCGGCTATGGTGATCTCGGTGTATACGGGCAAACACACATCCACACCCCCAACTTGGACCGGCTGGCAGCCGAGGGCATGCGCTTCACACAGTTTTATGCGGGCACCACGGTATGTGCTCCGTCGCGTTCCGTTCTCCTCACCGGCCAGCATACAGGGCATACCTATATACGTGGCAATAAAGAAATCCAACCGGAGGGCCAAGAGCCCCTAGCCGATTCCGTGCAGACGTTCGCCCAGTTGCTGCAGCAGGCGGGCTATACCACCGGGGCTTTCGGTAAGTGGGGTTTGGGCATGGTGGGCACCAGCGGCGACCCTAACCATAAGGGGTTCGATGAGTTTTTCGGATACAATTGCCAGCGCCAATCACATCGCTACTATCCTACTCACCTTTGGCACAATAGCGAAAAAGTCATATTGGAGGGCAATGATTTATCGCAAAAGGTGCATTACGCCCCAGCTATCA
Source organism: Parapedobacter soli (assembly GCF_025460835.1). Classification (GTDB taxonomy): domain Bacteria; phylum Bacteroidota; class Bacteroidia; order Sphingobacteriales; family Sphingobacteriaceae; genus Parapedobacter; species Parapedobacter soli. Next base: position 3,401 of record NZ_JAMXAY010000008.1, read on the forward strand.
TCCAAGAAAAGACGTTAGCATTTATCGAAAACCATCAAGATCATCCCTTTTTCTTATTTATCCCCACTATACTGCCCCATGCCGAGCTGCAAGGTCCGGAAGATGAATATTACAGGCAGTATGAAAATATGTTTCCGGAAACGCCCCACAAAGGTAACGACTACGGCCCGGAAGCCACCGTAGGCGGCTATGCTTCCGTAGCCAAGCCACGGGCTACGTTTGCCGCCATGGTAAGCCGAATGGATGCATACGTAGGTCAGGTATTGGACAAACTCGACGAACTGGGGTTGGCCGATAATACCATCGTGCTGTTCAGCAGCGACAATGGGCCCCATCAGGAAGGCGGCGCAGACCCCGACTTTTTCAACAGTGCAGCAGGCTTCCGCGGGGTGAAACGCGACCTATACGAGGGGGGCATCCGCACGCCGTTCATCGTACGTTGGCCGAACCATATAGCTGACGCAAGCGTATCGGATCATATCGGGGCTTTTTGGGATGTCATGCCTACGCTGGTTGAGATTACCGGGGCAACCCGGCCCCGCTATACCGACGGGATTTCATTTTTACCAACGCTCCTCGGCCAAGGCAACCAGCGGCAGCATACCTACCTGTACTGGGAGTTCCACGAGGGTGGTGGCCGACAAGCCGTACGCATGGGCAAATGGAAAGGTATACGGCTCAATGTGAAAGAAAATCCGGATGCACCCATAGCTCTTTACAATCTCTATGACGACCCCGCTGAAACAACAGACGTGGCCGCCGAACATCCGGAAATCGTGGGCCAGTTGGCAGGGATGATGGCGGAGGCCCATGAGGAAAGTGCTGTGTTTCCATTTATTCCGACGCAGCTCCGTTAACGTTACACGGCTTGTAGTTGGTTTAACAAAAGTAGCGGGTTACAAGAAAGGAAGCAAAATTGACCGTCGCGAGGTAACAGGAGTAGTTCCAACGCCAAACAAAAAACCGTTACCCGCCTTAACTGACGGATAACGGTTTAAAGATAAGTTCAATGGAACTTATCGTAACTTAACAACCTGCGAATAAATCGCTTGATCCTTACCTACCGGGCGTAATCCTACACGCGCATACAATGCCTTCCCCGATTGGAAATCCGCATTGTTTGCCAAATCAATGGAGCCGGTAACCGTGCTGCCAGCAGCAACTTCATTGATATCGACCCGTGCCGTGTACGAGACATCATCAACAAAGGAGGTTTTACCCACCAAAATCATTACGTATTCGATATCCCTGCCTCCTGCCACTTCATTAACCTGGAAAGAGGCATTGGCAGTATTACCACTTAGCGAGAGCTGTACATTGGATAGTGTGTAAAACGGCGTTACCTCAATATCGACGTTTGCTGTGCCCTTCACGTTAACCACTGTTGTATCACGGTCGTTTACCCACGGACCATTATTATCCCGTGTAACCAATTTGTATTCACCGTCGAAGACCAACGCCTCGAAGCTACCATCCTGTGCAACATACACCGGAATAGGGCTGCCCAATTCGTAACCATCTTGGTATAGCTGAAGCTGAACCGCCTCACCCGTACCACGGACACCTACCGGCTCCCCGTTATAGACTACGCGTCCCAGTATTTTTGACTCCGGTGCATCATAGTTATCCAGTCCACAACTACTTACCGCTACTATTGCGGGAAGCAACAACATATTAAATAATTTTTTCATCGTCATAATCATTAAAATCATTGAAACGGATTCAATACAATCTTCGGATTCGCATTCTGCCAACCTAAGTCGATGAAATTGTAATAATTTCTCAACTCAAAAAAGCGTGGGTGCAATGAATTGCTGAACACCAACCGATCAAACACGTATTTGCCGTCATTCTCGGTTCCAGGCGCAACCACTAAATATGGAAATAATGCATATTGTTGGGCTGTTGGGCTATTCACCACACCATTCCATACAATATGTGCCCTACGGAAACGCTTCAAATCCCAGTAGCGATGATTTTCAAAAGCAAACTCTACTCGACGTTCTTGGATGATATCATCCAAGGTCACGCTTGTCAACGGCTGTATCCCCGCCCGATCGCGCACCTGATTGATATATCCAACCGCTGCAGATTGCTGGCCCAGCTCCATCGCAGCCTCCGCAGCAATCAACACCGCTTCGGCGAACCGAAATCTTGGGAACCACATATCGCTATTACGGCCGCGCGTGGATGCTAACGGGGCTTCATCCAAAAATTTACGAAAGAAAAAACCGGTTTTGTTGACGTATGGTTCACTGGAACGGTTCGGCCCATTAGCCGCGGTTATCAACCGACCTGCATCGTCTTCCTCGTCACCGCCACTCGTTATCGTTTGCCACGCTCCGTTGTTCCACACTTTTTGGCCTGCTTGCAACACAACAGGTATACCCTTGAATGGTGCGTTTGGCAAAATCACCGTTCCTCCTAACCGGGCATCTTTATTTGCAAATGCATCCAATGGGTCGTCATAGAAAATATAATCACCTTGGCCATCCCGGATACGGATATCACCATTTCGGTTATCCGTATATTCGAAATCTTCTACCAGGTTCAAAATGGGGCCGGCATACGCGCGGTCAATATCCTCGGCATGCGAACCAGGGATGTTCTGAGTGGTAAAGTTAGTCTGTTGGCCACTACCCGGATAGATACGGTCTTGTGCCCAGATAACTTCTTTGTTGTTATCCTTCACACTCAATGCTTCGTAAAAATTCCGCTCCAAATCATCCGGCTTATTCAGCTGCAGCTCGTATGGACTGTTTTCAATGACATCTTTTGCGGCAGCCAAGGCTTGCTCGTAATAACCAGCTGCTCGATCGGCAGGAATCCCTACTTCACCTCCCGAGGTCCTGATGGGGCTCGGCATCTTGTTGTTGTAATTTGCCAGCGAGCCCGCATAAATTGCGGCACGTGCCTTCAACATCAGTGCCACCCACTTATTGGCACGGGCGGAGTTTTGGTTTGTTCCGTCTGGTAGCAGAGTAGAAATTGCGTCGCATTCTTCGATGACGTAATCATAAATCCCCGCCTCGGTAGACCGCGGATATTGCAAGGCTGTGACGTCCATACCACTTTCGTAATCAAATACCTCATCGCCTACAATGGGCATACCGCCCAATCCCTTGGCCATATTAAAATACGTCCAGGCACGGAGAAACCTGGCTTCTCCCTCGTACACCTGTTTGTCTGCAGCAGCCAATGCTGTCGTTTCTCGCAGACCCTGCAAAAATTGATTGATATTACGTATCAAGGTATAATCGTAAACGCGCCAGAGACTGTTCGAATAACCCTGTATATTATCAGGGCCTCCATCGGATTTTCCAGCCTCATCCAAGATGGTGTAATCATAGCCATTACCTGAGTTACTCTGCCCCCAGTTCACGCGACCGTAGTAATTAGCCAGTACCGAACGGATCATCACCGCATCACCAAAAATCTGGTCGTCGGTCATGATGGTGTCGGGCTGGCGCTCAAGGAAGTCTGAACAGCTATTAAAGCAGGTAATCCCGCTCGCTAGTATCAGCACCTTGAATATTGATATGCTAGACTTTTTCATAATACTTTCTTTTCTACTTAATAATCTTCAACCTATTAAAACCTCACATTGATACCGAAGTTCATGATCCGCATCGTCGGGTAACCTAATCCGTTGTTATCCTGTGTTTCAGGGTCAATACCAATCAGGTTGGTAAGCGTGAGCAGGTTCTGACCGGAGAAATAAACCCGAACACCTGTGATGGAAAGCGGCTCAAGAATCCGTGTCGGCAACGAATAGCCGAAGTCCAAATTCCGGAGTTTGATATAGCGGATGTTTTGCTTCCAGAAATCACTGTTCCAGTAGTTACTGTGTGACCCATTACCGATTAGGAGCATCGGGTATTCACCCGGTATAAGCTCACTATTGGCATCCCAGATATCGGAAAGCTTCCACGCACCGTCCGCATAGTACTGCGGAATATTCCCATCATTTTGGAAAGGAGTACGCATCTCCCACTCCTTGTAGAAGGTGTACATCGCACCACCGGAGAAATCTAGTGCTAAATCAAAGTTTTTATAGCCGAATGCAAAGTTTAAACCGAAGTTAATAACCGGTGTCGCATCTTGACGGTATCCAATCGGGCGTTCATCCAGCCCATTGATTACCCCATCGCCATTGAGGTCCTTGTATTTTACATCACCCGGCCGCAACGTGCGGTTACCTTGGCGGTCATTGTCGATTGGCCAGCTGTCAATCTCTTCCCAGCTTTGGAATTGCCCATCAGACTGCAAGCCCCAGTTCAAGTAACCATACCGGTGACCGAGTGAACCTCTATACTCATCCCAGGAGTTGCTGAAGCGGGGTTTGTAGCGGTCCCAATCGTAGAATCGAGCATAAGTAAAGTTACCTCCCAACGAGTAGGAAAACTCCCCCGCACGATCACTCCAGCGAACCATGGTTTCATAGCCTTTAATCATATCAGAATTCAGGTTTTCATTAGGAAGCCCAAACCCGACTTCTGCAGGTAACAAAATATCATAACGACCTGCCGGCAACCCCGTACGTTTACGCTGAAATAGTTCGACGGTGGCGGTCAACCGGTTGTCCAGGAAAGCCGCATCGAAACCGATATTGATCATCTTAGCACGCAACCAGGACAAAGTGGTTACAGGTAGGCCGCGTGGCTGCGTACCCAAAACGTATTGTCCGTTGATTACCGAACCACCTTGTTTGTAATTATATCCCGGCATGTAATCAAATGCCCCATAGCCCGGCGTGTCATCATCACCCACCAAACCATAGGATCCCCGAAGTTTCAAATCGTTAACAACATTCGCCAGCTTGCTGTCTTGCCAGAACGATTCCTGCGAAATACGCCATCCAGCAGATGCTGCAGGGAAGAAACCCCAGCGGTCATTGGGTGGGAATTTCCATGAACCATCATAGCGTCCAAGTAACTCAAGGAGATATTTGCCATTATAATCGTAATTGATTTTTCCAATATAACCTATCCGAGCTTGTGGATTATCACCCCTATCGTTATAGGTATCCATCGTTTCATAATCAATCAGGTGCAACGAATTGGCCGTAGGAATGGAATGCAGCCACGCCCCCGGCTCCTTTCTCAGGATCGTTTCCACACCACCAATTACCGCGAGATTATGCCCACCAAATGCCTTGGCGTAATTCAGCTGCACGTTCGAGGTCATTTCCTCCACATGGCCCATTTCCCGCTCGCGCCAAGGGTTGTTGTTTTCGAAAATCACCGGATAGGTATCGGTAGCTTCGTCATACCCATACAACTTATAGGTATACTCCTGATTATCCATCCGGTTGTTGGCGAAATAATAACCTACCAATGCTTTCGCTTTCAACCCATCGATAATATCATATTCAGCATCAAAGTTGAGTTGGCTAACCCGCCAAGTATCTGTCCGTTTACCCGCCAAATCATAGGTCAGCCAGCCGAAATTCGTTCCTGGGTCATTCGAAGTCAGCGTCGGGTACAATGGGTTGTCGTTGGCAAACGGCCGTACCGTAGGCAAATTACGGAATGTACCGAAGCGCGGTAACCACAGATCGTCACCGCCGGGTACACCTGGGTTTTCACGGTACTCTAGACGCGCGTTATAGCTGGCGCCAATCTTAAAACGGTCAGAAATCTGTGAATTGACATTTATCTGTACGTTGGTACGCTTGAATCCGCCATAATTCACAATCACATCCTGCTGGTTAAGGTGGCCCAAGCTAAAGTAATAATTGATCTTGTCCGAACCTCCTGATACGTTGGCATTCAGGTAAACTTGGGGAGAGGTTTCCCAAATAAAATCACGCCAATCAAACGGCACGTAGCCTTTCTCGGTGCCTTGCTTCCATTTGGCGAGGTCTTCAGCATTGTACCGATAATTATCTACCTGTTGTACAGTTTGGGATTGAATATAACTCTCCACATAGGTCACTGCATCCGCTGGTTCAGGAAAGGTGGATAAGTTCTGGAAACCATAATTTGATGTCAGATTGAACGTGTTTTTTGTGTTCCGCTTACCCTTTTTGGTCGTGACTACCACGACACCGTTCGCCGCCCGTACACCATAGATAGCTGCTGATGCATCCTTCAACACCGCGATTGATTCAATGTCATTGAAATCAAGATTGTTGAATTGCCCGGCATCTTTCTGTACACCGTCGATAACATACAGCGGGTTACCCATGTTGCGTATCCGCAACTGCGTAGACGATCCCGGCCGGCCGTCGGTTTGCCGAAAGTTTACGCCAGATAATTTTCCCACTAACGCACCAGACGTGGTGGAAGCTAATGATCGGCTGATATCCTCTGCACCGATAGATGCGATAGCGCCAGTTAACGTCTCTTTCCGCTGTGCCATACCAAAGCCTGTGACGACCACTTCTTCCAACGACTCGGCAGACGAAGTCAAACTGATAGATATATTATTCGTACCGATGCCAATGTTTACCACCGCCTGGTCGTAGCCAAGGTAGGTTACCAATAAGGAATCACCGGTGGATGACACCTCAATGGAAAACGTTCCATCAGCCGAACTCGACGTGGTCCGTTCGCTGGCCAACGCTTTGATGGTTGCACTGCCGATTGGCGTGCCTCCCGTCGCATCCCTTACCGTCCCAGTAACGGAACGGGTCTGGGCCATTGTCATGGATAGTCCAACACACCATAACAATGTTACAAGTAAAGTTTTACTCATAGTTCTGTTGTTGTTTTAATTGTTTATAACTGTATTTATTAATCCTGTATTCAAGTTTTCCAAACATCCACCCGTTAACTAAACCGGTTTACTAATCCCAGCAAAAGCGGCAGACATGGAATTTTCACCTTGCCAAGACTACCTTAACAAGGTAATCCCGAATCCCGGTGCATCCGGCGGAATGAGCCTTCCCGCTTTGATGGTATATCCACTGAGGTCCACATCGTCCGACGTGCTCGTTACCCCTTCTATCGTCACCGTATTGCCCAAGCCCCCGGCCATATGGGCGGTATAATAGGTCTTGAGCAGCGAACCCCACGCGTGGGGAGACGCTTGGACGCCGTATTGCACCAGTCTTGGCATGAGTTTCCGCCAGTTGGTAAATCCAAGCCCTTCGATATCCGAGATGTGCACGTCCATCAGCTTTTGCTGCATCAACTCGTCCAGCAATGCCGGATCTGGGTCGGCCTCACCCTCCGCGAGCAAACTTTTTACATTGGCTTTGGCCATCCAGTCGCGCAGTTTCCGGTAGTCCTGCACGGTCTCATGGAAGGGTTCCTCGATCCAGAACAGGGGCGTATCGCCTATCCCTTCGAGGTACTCAGTAAACTCATTGACCGTAAAACCGTTGTTGCCGTCTACCAGAATCTCACAATCGGGGAAGGCTGCCGCCACCCGCTTGGTGACCTCAATATCCCGGGCCAACCCTTCCTTTTGGGCCATCCAACGGTGTCCTCTACCGATTTTCAATTTGAACTGGCGGTAGCCGTAGTCGTAGTCATAGCGGCAGTTGGCCAACACTTTATCGATACCTCCCGGCGCGTGGGCTGGTTCGAGGTCATCGAAATAAATCATGCCGCTATAGTACTTTGTTGTAAATGGCTTGTCACGCCCAAGCAGGGCATATACCGGTTTGTTCAGGGCTACACCGGCTAGGTCGTGCAGCGCGATATCGAACGATAGATAACGGTCGTCTGTGATGCCTGCATCGACATGGAACACCTCTGATAATTTCTTGCCTACCAGTTCCGGAACAATCCGTTGTGCGCTATCGCGGCCGCCCCGAAGGGAGGCCCAGCCTTTGGCCCCCTTGTCTGTCGTGATGGTACAGATACCGATACGCGGTCCGAAACCATGCACGTCTAGCCGCGCATTTTTCCCCACAAAACGAGGGTACTGCATGCGCACATCGCCAAACGTTACCGATTGTATGGTATGGTAGGCTAATTCCTCTTGCATGCGGGCTGCACCCGGCCTGCTTCGCAACACCCCGCCAAGGGCCGTCTTTGACAGCACACCCGCCGCCAGTCCGGCATTCAGCATGTAAATGAATTCCCTTCTTCTCATAATTTAGTGTTTTAATAGTTAATCATTGTGTATCAATTACCCATCATTCACGAAATGTTTTCTTTAAAAATTCAAATCCTTCCACTGCCAGTTCATCGGCGCTATTGGCCAACGGGCGCCAGATACTGGCCGCCCGGGCTAGTTCTTTAGACGGTGCACCGAAAGTCTCGATCACCAGGCTTCCCTCATAGCCAATGGTGCGCAGCGCATCACGTATGCCTATCCAGTCCAAATGGCCCGTTCCGGGTGTCCCGCGGTCATTCTCATTGGCCTGCACATGGACCAGCCGATCCCCTAGCTTCACGATGCTGGCAGGGATGTCTTTTTCTTCAATATTGTTGTGGAAGGTATCTAACAAAACCTTCAAATAAGGGCTGTTCAATTCATCTACAATGGCAATAGCCTGATCGACGGTATTGACCATATCGGTCTCAAAACGATTCAATGGCTCCAATGCCAGGGTCACACCCAGCTCCTCAGCTCGCTTAATGGCTTCATGAAGGTTGTCCAGGCACCATTGCCTTTCCTGTGCTTTCTGTTCGGCAGAAACCAATCTTGTCTTCCCGACGGCCGAATAAAGAGGTCCGCCGAATACCGGACTTTCAAAGTCATTCGCGATCTCTAGGCAATCGATGATATAGGAAAGCCCATTTGCCCGGATTTCCGGCCGATCACTGGAAATATCGCGGTCCATACCGAAAGCGCCGCTGACCGTCACGCGCAAACCCAGCTCGCGGCTCACCTTCTTCAAGACCACCCAATCAATCAAATCGCGATCTTCCACAGCTATTTCAATGACATCGTACCCGATAGCTTTTGCCTTATGCAACACATCAAACGATGCTGTTGAGAACGGTGAAACCCAAACAAACGTGCTAATTCCTATATACATCTTTTTAAACCAACCTAACTTATGAATGGAACAAACCTTAACTTATTCAAAACTTGGAATCTCCACTCGGATGCCGCCTTTCATGGCCGACTCGTGGGCGCAGATACCCGCACAGGTATAGTTAGCCGCGAGTGCCGCATCCACCGCTGAGTCGCGGCCTTCCACGATGGCTGCAACGAATTCCTGCACCAAGTGGGGGTGCGAACCACCGTGTCCGGCCCCCTGGAGGAAAGACACGTGGTTAGGATCGTCGATGCGCTCGCGCTTGGTGAAATCAGCAATCTCCGGAATCAATAGTTCGTCGGTATCAGGCACGTCAATCCGACGCGCATTTTCACCGCCGTCAAAAATCACATGCTGCTCATCCTGCAATTGCTCCCATTCAAAAGACATCTTCGTTCCGTATACATCATAGCTCTCACGGTATTGCCTTACCACGTCAAATAACGACCGTGTAGCCTCTGCCACGACATCCGAATCTTTCAACTTGAACGTTGCGGTTTCTACGGCGTAGGGCGCATTGTAACGGCTGGCCAGATCGTCTGACAACCTCCCAGAGCCATGGCAAACCACAGACTCGGCAATGGTATTGTTGATGCGCAGCAATGGGGAGATGGCGTGCGTACCGTTCAACATTGGTGGATAGCCCTTCCAGTACTCCGCCCAGCCATCCATACTCATGTCTTGGATGTGCGATCCACGGACAAACTGGATTTTACCCAATTGTCCGGTTTCGGCCAATTTCAGTCCATAGAGGAATTCACGGGTATACAGTGCGGTTTCCATCATCATGTATACCTTACCTGATCTACGCTTGGCAGCTACAATGGCCTCACAGTCTGCTACCGTCATGGCCATCGGTATGGTACAGGCCGTATGCTTATTCGCATTTAATGAAGCCAGTGTCATCCGGGCATGTTCCGGTACAGGCGTTACAATGTGGATGGCATCCACATCATCCCGTTTCACGACTTCTTCGAAATCGGTAAACACCAAATCTTCATCGAGGTCGAACTTTGTTTTCAGCTCATTCAATGTATTTTCGTTGCGCGTGCAAATCCCAACAGCTTTGATATTCGGGTGTTTTTGGTAGATGGGTATAAACTCTTTACCAAAACCCATTCCTACGATAACGACAGTGATTTGTGACATGTTCTAATCTTGTTTTTAGCTAAATATTTCGTTTTTTGTTAGTTTGCAATCCAGTTAACAGCATTGATCAGCAGCGATTTGTATGCATCATGCTGGTGGCTATGTTCGTCGTGTCCCAAGGTGATTCCTGCAATCTTCGCTTTGCGGTGTTTCACGGTAAAAACAACTGGGTAAACGGCATCGGTTTCTTTCGACTGCCCGATAACCAGCACCTCAATCCCTTTAGCTGCTGGGTCCGGTACGTGGCGGTATAATTCGTCCTTAAATTCAAACTTTGCCGGCACGCCCTGTGTAATAGGGTGCGCTGGGTTAATGACATAGTCCTTGAATTCTTGGAACTTCTCGTGGCTCCTGCTACCGCCGCCCACATAATTAAGGTTGTACTCAGGCCAATCTTCCCAATTATACCATACAGCCGCGTGCAACAGCAGTAAGCCACGGCCTTTCTCCACGAATTTCGTGATTGCGGCCTGTCCTTCTGCGCCGATCGGCTGGTTGTTCGTTAGGATAAGAAGATCAGCGTGCTTCAGGTATGCCGGTATGGAATCGGTGTTCTCGGTATAAATAACACGGAATTCACCTGCCGATTCGATGGTGCTTTTGTCCTCCTGGCCATACCACCGGGCGAAATCATGGGAGCCGCCACCTCCAACCATCAAAATTTCGATAGGTTTGGTCTGACCCGGCGCTGTGCTCACCGTAATAAGCAACAATGCCAATACCGCTAATAGTTTCATTGTGTTGTTCATCTTTTATATTTTATAAATACATTTAATCCAATCCCTATTTCACTACCCGCATAATACCGTTCATCCCCCGCCAGTGCCCCGGGAACGTACATACGTAAGGATAGTCACCCGGCTCCCCCGGTGCCGTAAACTCCAACGTGTAGCTCTCGCCCGGATCTACCAATGGCGTATGGTGCAATACCTCGGGTATGCTGGGGATATATTGTTTTTCAAACGCTTCGGATGAACGGAGCATATCATCTGCCGCCTTGCCTACGATATCCAGCGTACCGGGTTGGATAATCAGTAGATTATGCTGCATTCCGTCAGGGTTTTCAAACACGAGTGTTATCCGCTTGCCGGCCGGAACGGTGATCAGTTTCTTATCATACTGCATGATATCTTTCACCGCTTTCAGTTCAATCCGTTCAGAAGGTACGCTCGCGGCAGCGTCGGCCGCAGCTGCTGCCCCATCGCTTGCCAAAGCAGACCGGTTTGCCTTTGAAAGCCTGACGATGATATTATTGGCATTACCTGTAAACCGGGAATGGTCGCCATAGTCTGTAAACGCTTCGGGTCCTTCTATATCTTCGCCCGAGCGCAGGTTGAGGCCCAGCGGCTGGGCAAAGAGGTGCATCGCTTTTGCACTTCCCTGGCTTACCCCATTGATGAGTAGCTCTATCGAGGCATCGGCCGTCAAACGGGCATCGGCCACAAACTCACCGGGCAGATTGCCACGTGAAGTTACCGTTGCCGATTGGCCATGCTGGTATACCTCGAAAAACAGTCGGTTGTTCTTGGCATACAACGCATAACCGCTATTTTTATCGCCCTGTCCTACAATCAGCCCGTTGTAAGGCTGGTTGTCTCGTCGCTGCACCTCCGCCTGGATGCGGATTTCCTTGTTTGAAACGTCGGGCGAAAACGTGAAACGGCTTCTACGGCCGAGCGTGTACTCTTCCGTAGCGAGCGACTCAAGTATGCGTGTAGCAAAATTACTTACGCCCGGTGCAGACGCCAACCTAAAAAATGGGTCTTCGTGATGCGCTATTGCCGCAAACAGTCCTTGTGATAGCCACCTATCGCTCTCATTAACCGAATCGCTCGTGGCTTCTAGCAACGCCTCTGCGACTTGTTCCGACACCGGGTACTCCGTGAGCTTCACAAACGCGGCGAGCCGGGTATTCAGATTAGTATCGGCCAACACGCCACTCTTCAATAACTCATCACGGAACTGCTCTCCTGTCGGCAACACCTGTACCGCAGCTTTACGTACCCCGGCTGAGGGGTGCCCCAAAGCTTTCACCACGGCGTCAGATACATCCTGCCGCTGACCAACCAGGTTCAATCCTTGCAAAGTCCAAAGTGCATGGATGGCCGGTGCATTCAACCCGATTTTGTCGACGCTACGATCACCCGCTATCCTGATCAAGTCCTTGGCAACGTCATCCTTTTGCCGCTCCACCAATAGCCGCTGCGCGTGCATGCGCCAAAATTTATTGTCGCTCTTCAGGGCCTTCAGTAGGCCACCCGTATCGTCTTTGGAAAGCTTATATGAGCTGTGGTGTTTGGCGTCTTTGTACACCAAGCGATATACACGGCCGTATTTTTTATCCCGCAACTCACTCTCAAACGCATTGCCGGGACCATGGGGTTGTTCCACAAATGGCAATACCAATTCCGATGGTGCCTGGGCCGGTACGAACACATTGTGCTGGATGATGAAGTTATACCAGTCAAGCACCCACACAGCTCCATCGGGACCTACCTCTGCGTGGACCGGACCGAACCATTCATCTGAACTGGCCATCAAATTCCACCCATCGTGCTCCTTAAAACCCGCGCCGTCAGGCTCGATAATGGCTTTATGAACCAAACGCACAGTTGGCTCGGTGACAAATGCGACCTTATTCCAATAACTTTGCGGATAGTCACGTGCGGTGTAGAAATGATGCCCAGCGGCCGAAGTGAATCCACCCACCACATCCACCTGGCGGAGGTTTGGTGTCATCGTATGCACCTCATAGTGACCATCGATTTTTTGCACTGCATTGATCGATGGCCGCGAGTCATCGCCCCGAAGCCTACGCTGCAACAGCTGCTCGGGCATCGAATAGTAGGCACTGTGCGTGTTGTTTGCCGTTGAAATAAAAACGTTGTTATCTTCAGTCATACCCAACCCCCATGTATTGTTGCTGGTGGTAGCTAAGAATTCGAAATCAGTACCATCGGGGTTAAAATGGTATACACCTTGGCCGAAGGCTAGCCGCTGGCCATTAATGTAACCGTTGAAACCAGCATAGCCCGTAACACCCCAGATTTTGTTATCGAACCCATACTGTAGGTTAGAAGGTCCAGCGTGGGTATCATTCTTATTCCATCCCGTCATCACGGTGTCGCGTAGGTCTGCCACGTCATCGCCATCGGTATCTTTGAGGAAAATGAAATGGGGGGCCATCGATACAATGACACCATCATTGGCAAAGGTCAGGCTCGTGGCTATATTCAGCCCGTCTGCAAATACCGTGAACTTATCCGCCACGCCATCGCCGTCGGTGTCTTCACAAATCTTAATCCGGTCGTTCGCCTCCCCTTTAAGCTCAACAAAATTGTTGGGATAATCCATAGCCTCAATAATCCACAGGCGCCCCTTCTCGTCCCAGCTCATCGCCATAGGGTTAACGATATCCGGTTCCGAAGCGAATAGCTTCAATTCGAAATCTGTGGGAACCTGGATAAGTTTCTCCGATTCCTCCGGCGACAACGGATCTTGCATTTTTGGAACAAAATGCCGGGCAGTAAAATCGGCAATGGTATCTTCATAAATACTTACACTTGGAATCTGTAATTGAGCTACCAAACCCATCACTTTCTCACCCAATGCCCACTGCGCACCACTATTGATCATTCGCAAAAAGTCCAAACGCTTCCACGTGTCGTTTTCTTTACCAAGCGCCGTATGGAATATACGGCCATTGCCCTTCACTAGCTGTTGCGCCGAGTTTGCGGCACCGCCATCCATTGCTCCGGCGGGTGTGGCGTCATCGATAACCAGTGATTCCGTACCTAAAGAGAGAAGACCCTTACCACCGGATACATAGTCAGATAAAATCCGCTTTTGATCTGCTGCAAGGGAGTCGGAAATGCCAAATAACACCACGCCATCGTATACGTGTAGGTTTTTTTTATTCAGATCTTCAAAGTTCTCGGTATACGTCAGGTTGATGCCGCTCTTAAAAAGTTCGATTGCCAGCCACGATGCATACTTACCTGCTTCGTCTGCTTCATCAGCGCTGCCTACGAACAACACCTCGGCTCGCCGGGGGTAATTTCGATTATCGCCCGTACATTGGACAAGAAACAGACACAAAACGGCAAGATACAAGTAGGAAATTAGTTTCATATAATAAGCTCTATAATCGTAAACAATACAAAAGTACACCGCAAACCCGCAGAAAAACCACGGTATCTTATCTCTTTATAATCAAATTATATCATTATTTTGTATTTTTATATATTTGCAATGATAAATCATGAAAAAAAAGAACGTTATACCCAAAGCACTTATCCCCGAAAACCGGACGTTCGTGGTACGTAAGCAAGTAGAACCTTATTTTGACCCCACATTCCACCTCCACCCGGAGTTCCAATTGTCTTACGTGGTTGAAGGCGAGGGAAACCGGTTCGTCGGCGATAGCATCAAACCATTCAAATCAAATGACTTGGTTCTTATCGGTCCGAACCTACCCCACGTATGGCGCAGCCATAACAGTTATTTCGAAAAAGACAGCGGCTTGAGTACCACGGTTATCGTCATTTATTTCCTCGACCATTTCTTGGGTGAAATCATCCATGACAAAGAGGAATTTGAAAGTATCAAGCATCTTTTCCAGCGCTCGCAATGTGGCATTGAAATCACTGGTGTCACCCAGCGGGCCGTAAGTCATATGATGGTCGAGTTGCTGGAGTTGAAAGGTACCGACAGTATCATTCAGCTCCTTAGGATACTCAATACCATCGCGTTATCAGACGAGTGCCAACTTATTACCGATACCCACTCAAAAGTCTACAATACCGAAGCAGAAACAGACCGGATGAACAAAGTGTATGAATTCATCATGAAGAACTTCCATCGGAAAATACATCTGGAAGAGGTCGCATCTATTGCTAGCATGACGAATACATCATTCAGCCGGTATTTTAAGTCGCGGGTCAACCAATCATTTTCCGACTTCCTGAAGGAGATCCGTATCGAGTATGCGTGCAAGCTTCTCAAAGAAGACAAGATGAACATAGACCGTATCGGATTCGCATGCGGTTTCCAGTCGGTCACCAATTTCAACAAACAATTCAAAAGCGTAACAGGCAAGCAGCCCCACCAGTACCGGAACGAGTACCAAAAGGTTGCGATAGACACGTACCACCAATATCATTGAAACACCGGCGCCGCTTGCGGTGTGGTGCTGGGTACGCCGCCGGCGATTTCCGGCCAGCCGTCGCGCCAAGTGACTTTATCCAATAGCAGCATCCGCCGGCTCGCACCGCTCGACACCTTGCCCTTAGCGCGGTCTATGCCATGGTATAGGAACCAATCTGTTCCTTCATCGTCGGCAATCAGCCGCGCATTATGGCCCGGACCAGCAATACGTGCGTTCCCTTCCATAAAAAGCGTACCTTTTCCACGGTCGGTAATGGCGTATCCTGCCTTGTCCACATACGGTCCCATCAGGTGTTCCGAGCGCGCCACCAACACATGGTATTTACTATCGGCCCCTTCGCAACAACTGCCTTTGGAACCGAAGAAATAATAATATTCGCCCCGTTTATGGATCATCACGGCTTCATAATCGCCGGCGGCGATTTTCACTTTTTGCGACAGATCGGGTACAGATAGCCCGTCGTCTGCCATTTTCACGCCATAGGTGCCTTGTGTTGGCGCATTGCTGAAGCTGCCCCAAAATAGGTATTTTTCTCCCTCTTCTTCAAAATAAAAGGCATCGATGGAATTCGGAACGTCCACTTCTTCGCTGGTAAACACCTTACCGTGGTCGGTAAAGGGGCCCGTCGGCTGGTCCGCCACAGCCACGCCGATACCCGGATTAGGGTCGCCCCACGTGGAATACGCATAGTAAAGGTGATATTTACCATTCACGAGATTTATATCCGGAGCCCATATCCCCCCGTCTTCCTTCCAAGAGGGCTTCTGTTCAAATGCCTGCCCCACCACTTGCCAGTCTACCAGGTTGGTCGATCGGATGATGGGCACGAGCCGGCTACCTTGCCCATCACCCCAATTATCCTGGGTGCCATAAGCGTAAAAGAATCCCGTTTCCGGGTCGCGGACCACGGTCGGGTCAGCAAGGATGGGTTCAAAGACCGGATTGGTGTATGTCGCCACCGATGTATCCGGTTGCTGTACATCGTCGGTATCAGGTTGTTCGTCTGTGCGTGCGCAGCCCGCAAGTAGCAACAAGACAACGAGAAGATTGTAAATCAGCATCGCTTTTGAACTTGAATGAGAAAATAGTTTTATTTCTGTAGCGTGGGTTTAATTATCCCATCGCTGTCCACACGAAACGTGTAGTGGCCGACCGCCTCATCCCACTTCCTAATGACGGGAACAATCCGCGTCCGCCTGGGCGTTACCTGTTGCTGGTCGAAATGCACATGGTACACGTAGTACAATTGACCATCCAATCCTTCAAATAAATCGCCATGTCCGGAGCCGTTTTCACCCACGATTGTACGGTGGATGATGGGGCTATCGCTTTGTTTGATCCAAGGGCCGTATGGCGAATCGGCAACGGCATATCCTACGGCGTAGTCGATATTCATGAAGTGATTGGCCGAATAAAACAGGTAATATTTATCTTTCAACTTGATGACGGTGGGTCCTTCCATGATGGGTGCCGACTCATAAGCCGGCGTTGCTTCCCATGGTTCGGTTTGACCAAAACATTTCGTTAATGTTTCGGGTTTTATCTCTCCTTTCTTCAAATCGAACTCGGCCACCCACAGGTAATTGCCATTATCAAACCGAACATGGTAGAGGTAATGTTTACCATCTTCATCTTTGAAGATGTAAGAGTCGATATTCTTCTCGGTACCGTCTATGGGCCTAACTTCACCTTGCGTATAGGGGCCTAGCAACGTAGTCGATTGCGTCAACACGGTTTGCTCATTGGCGGTATACGTCAAATAATACGCACCGTTTCCCTTTAATACTTGCGGCGCCCAGAACCCGTGGCTACCGAAGGCCTGCTCACCCTTCGAGAGGATCATATGCGAATCTTGCATACCCGTGGGCACGGTCCAGGTTTTTAGGTCCGTCGATTCCAACGCCGCGAATCCCGACGATGCCGACTTTCCACTTCCTCCTGTGCCTGTTAGGTAGTACTTTCCATTTTCGACATATATCGTTGGATCGGCAAAAAAAAGTTCCTGCTTTTCCTGCGCCCTCAGGTATATTCCGACGGTCAATAATCCGGTTACTAGCAAAAAGCAATAGCAAGTCGTGTTGTTCATTCGCTCGTTCATCTCAAAGGTTAGTATACGTTCAACTCGTTACAAGACAAAAATAAACCGTTCGCTTCCACAAAAACCATGATATATTGCCTCATTATAGTCAAATTATAGCATCGCACAGTCTTTCCGCCCATTTAGAATGACAATCACGGAGGAAACCAACAACCGACGAATAGGTGTCGTTATTGCAAAAGCACCGGTGTAATGTAATCGGCATCGATCTGCATGGTGGTTTCTCCATCCTTTTCGACGAAGTCCACCTTGCTGATATGCATGATACGGGGATGAATCTTCGCCTCACTGTGATGGGCATGGAAACGATCCGCAAGTCGCCCGCTTTATCGGTAAATAGGGCACTGTGGCCTACTCCGACCAAGTCGCCCGGCTTTTGTAAAATCGGGTTACCGGCGTACTTCGTCCAAGGCCCTGTTACCTTGTCGGCTGTAGCATACCCGATACCATAAAATGGACTCTCATAGCTATTAGCTGAATAGGTCATGTAATATTTCCCATCATGCTTTAGCACGAAAGGCCCTTCATTCACCC
Organism: Parapedobacter soli; assembly: GCF_025460835.1. Lineage (GTDB taxonomy): Bacteria > Bacteroidota > Bacteroidia > Sphingobacteriales > Sphingobacteriaceae > Parapedobacter > Parapedobacter soli. Next base: position 21,290 of record NZ_JAMXAY010000008.1, read on the forward strand.
GCGGCCACACTTCTTCCCACGCTTGCGAAACGTTGATGCATTTCACAGCTGTTTCCGGCCGAATTTCCGTCAGGTTTTCTTCAAGCTCAGCCACCCAGATGTTCAAGCCGTCGTTAAACCGATCATAGAAAAGGTAAGGTTTCCCATCACCGTCTATGAACAACGAATTGTCGATGCATTTCTCACCGCTGATCATCGGCTGCTGTACTTCCTGCTTAAACGGGCCGAGCGGGTGGTCACTCGTGGCTACACAGATATGTTCGTCAGCTGAGTAATACATATAAAATTTGCCGTTCACATGGTACACTTCGGGCGCCCAAAACCAACGGTCGCCCCAAGAGTCTTTCTTATCCAGCGCCAACCGATTGCCCGGCACGGCTTCCCATGTAAGCAGGTCTTGCGACACATAAACGGCAATACCGTCGTCGGCATAGGTACCGTAAGCGTAATATGTATCCCCGTGCAATAAAATGAAAGGGTCACCGAAAAATACCTTTGTTTCCACTCGCTTGGGAGGCGGTTCCGGCAGCTCACCGTTCTTGCTCGACGAACAAGCCAATACATTGAAACTGATGGCGGCTGTGATCAATAAAATCGTCCTCATACCCATATACTTTACTCGTTATCTATTCCAAAATGATTTACTAACGCGTCGTACTCCGCTTTCGAAATCGTGATCATACAGCCATGGCGTACGGATGCCGGCAGGCTGTACTTGTCCCAATCTGCATGGAACGTATAACCCGATGCCTGGTACCAAGGCCCTTCCAGTCGATCGGCAATAGACAAGCCATATGAAACGCCGGGGTATTGTTCGTAGTACATGTACCAGATCTGGTTATCGGGCGACGGAATCAACATCGGTGCTTCCCGGAAATTGGGGCTTATCGGTGCCATAGGTTCCGAATAGGGGCCGGTAAGCGCCGGTGCCCGCGAAATACGGATGGTTTTGCCCGTAGGCCAGTACAAGGTGGGATACGTTTCGTCCTTGATAACGGCATAGTAATGAGCGTCTATCTTGCGGATGAACACATCAATGGTACCCATGTCCCAATCGAACAATTTCGTGGGGTGTTCGGAGAACGATTTGAGGTCTTTGGAAAGCACATACAAGGTGCGTTGGCTTGCCCAGTACCGTTCGGGGTCCTCCTTGGTACCCTCTTCGTGCGGCGTATGCCACGTAAGGATGTATTGCCGCGATGGCGCATCGAAATAGAGTTTTGGTGCACCGATACGTTGCAAAGCATGCCCATAGTCGGGTGTACTCTTCAGGTCGGGCGTGTAGGTGCTGTATTTTTCCCACTTGATCAAATCGGCAGATACCCAGATGTTGATATCCGGCGACGAATCACTGGTGTTTCCGGCGATGTAATACCTACCATCGTGCCCCTTGCAGATATCGGGGTGGCCGCGATAGTCTTCAAATACCCGCTTCTCGCCGTTGAGGGCATACCAATGCAAGCCATCGGTGCTGACCGAGTAGTACAATTTGCCATAATCCTGGTGGGTCATGTGAGCAAACAGATAGGCTTGGTTTATGGCCTCCGCGGGCTCCTCTACCTGTCCGGGAGGATCGGGTTGTTGGGCAAGAGTGGGGTTGCCTATCCATATGAATAGGAACAGTACCATCCTCGTTTGATTTTGTTTAACAGTTATCATAGTTTGTTCATTGACGCATCATTTGCGTCATAAATTAACATCTACTTCTCCACAAAAGGGCGGTAATAGGTATTCGCTGTGACATTACTTGTTTTAATCTTTACCCAAATAAAAACCGCGTTCTCAATTGATTTAGCCTCATTTATTTATTAAAAAAGAGGCAATGATATTATGTATCATGGAGGTAACAAGCAATCAATCCCGTTTTATTTGCCCCACAATCATCCATACGCCGATATTCCCACCGTCTAAATTGGAGGCCGATGTCGCTACCACGGTGTTATTATTCAAAACGGTTATCGCGTTCCATTTCGCTTCCCGATCCAATGAAACAGAAAAGGGCTGAGAAATATGCTCAAATTGGCGTCCGTCCTTGTCACCAATAGCCACTTCCATGGTCGATTTTTCCCAGTCAGGTCCGCGCCGCCTTGTCGTTTGGTACGATAGTAATACCTCGCCGGTAGTGAGCCGTGCCAGGTATGGCGCACCGGCATAGACATCATCGGGCAATAGATCTTTTAACGCATATTCCCGCTTGGGCGAATCGCCCAAAACAGGTTGGTTCCAGTTGTCGGGGATAGAAGTGCGTACGATATAGGGTTTAAACTGCCCGACCTTATTGTCTTCAATCGCCACCAAAATCTCATCGCCAACCAGCAATGGTACAGGCATACCATCCCGACGGCCCGCCCGGAAACTGACGGTCCGCGAGTCGGTATCCCATGTCTTTCCATTATCCACCGACGTCAGCACTGCAATCTCTTGCTCATCCGACTCGGTAAACGGCGCTTCATTTGCAAAGTAAACCTGCAACGTACCATCAGGCAATTGCAGGAAGGCCGGTTCCCAACAACCATCGCGGAACCGAGGCTCCGCCTCGAAAATTACCTGCGACTCGCTCCACGTTTCTCCCCGGTTAGTACTCCGGGTGATAGCTATCGCGAACGGCGCTACCTCCTCCCTAACGGGCCTGTAATTGCAGGCAGCCAGCCAGTCGCCATTTTGCAGTTCGATAAACTCCGGATTGGAAATATTGACCCGTACGGTATTCCCTTTTTCATCCGTATAGTCGTGCGCAGGAAAAAGGACCATAGGTTCAGACCACGTCTGCATGTCGGCTGTACTTCGAATCAACTCGACATCCCCATCGGCCTCATACACGGCGACGATTGCCCCGTCCCTTAGCTGTTTCACCCGCGGATAGCCCGCATAAGCGAGTTGTCGATCACTTTGCGGCGCAATCCGTTGGAGTGTAGAACGATCCCACTCAATTCGCAACCCCTTTGGCTTCTCCTCGGGAGGGGCAATTTCCGACCGAGGTTCCCCCTTCGATGTGCACCCCAAAAAAGCCATGCATACCAGCCCCCTTAGTAGCCATTTACTTTTTTTTCTCATTTATACTAGTAAGCGTTTCCGCTTTCGATGTTATACTCGACAATGTATGATCGCTGCCATCTAAAGACTACCTCACACGTAATGGCGTAAGGTAGTCTTCATCGATTTGCCTACTCCTATATCCAACCTGGATTTTGGATAATCGTGGGCGTCTTATTGATTTCCGATTGAGGTATTGGCCAAAGGTAATGCTTCTTCTCGAATACCCTGCGCTTCAAGATTGATCGCTCATAAAACTCATCGTCCTGCAAATGTGTCCCTTTGTCCACCGTCATCCGATAGAAATCCTTATTATCGGTTTCTTCGGCAATCAACCACCGACGCGTATCAAAATACCTATGCGTTTCAAAAGCGAGTTCGATTCTCCGTTCGTGACGAATCTTCTCCCGCATTTCGTCTTGGGTCAATCCTTCAGGAAGCTCCGGCAACCCAGACCGGTTTCGGATCGCATTCACATACTTGTAAACGTCAGCTACCGGGCCTTGTGCCTCATTTAGCGCCTCGGCATAATTGAGGTATTGTTCACCCAGCCGGAAATAAATCCACGTTTTCTGGGTAAAAATATTTTGCGGTATACGGACAGATTCTTCCGAGAATTTTTTCATGAGATATCCCGTCACGGAATGGTCCACTGCACTTCTCGACCGGCCATCGAGGCCACTATTCCAAAACTCGATGCGACGTTCGCGCCAGAAAGCTCCACTGTAATTGATAGCGGCATAGAAACGGGGTTCGCGGCCGACGTACATATTCCTGATCTGGTCCAAGTGGTAGCCTTTGGGATGGGCCTCCTCGGCATAGCCGGTTTCCCGATAACCCGATTCCGGATTAATAATAGGTTGCCCATTGGCCTCATATCCTAAAATCGGCGTAGACCCATCCGCCATCTCGTAGGCATCCACCAACTCCTGCGTAGGGCAATAGCCGCTCCATCCCCCCATTCCGTTAGGGCTCGTACAGCGCTCTTGATGGTCCCAATTGCCCATATTCCGAGCAAACAATACTTCTTTGTTGTGACGTACGTAAAACAACTCCTGATAATTGCGCATCGGATCATTATTGGTCGAGGTGTAAAGGCCATAACCGGCGGCTTCAGCCGCTGTGATTACATCACGTGCTGCGTCAGCAGCCTTCTGCCAACCTTGCGGGTCATATTCGGCAAACAATTTCAACCCGTCTTGATCGGTAAAGTCCGTATACTCTGGATTACCGTTCCAGAGTGGACTAGCAGCATACAATAACATTCGGGCTTTTAATGCCAGAGCCGAAGACTTGGTCGGGCGACCTAGCTGCGTCCGGTCTTCAGTGGCCCCACTAATATACGAAGGCAGCAATAATGAAGCTGCGCGGTCGCAGTCAGCCACGATAAAATCGACCACTTCTTTATAAGGCCGCCTTTTTATCGCTGCAAAGTCATCATCCAATGTAGCTGCACGGTCCATGATGGGTATCGGTCCATGAATACGCACTTGGAAAAAATGGAAGAATGCCCGCAAGAAATACGCCTCACCTTTCCAGATGTTTTTTTCCGCCTCGCTCATCGGTGTCTGGTCGATGCGTTCCAGGAATATATTTACCTTCCGCATACCTTCCCAATCAAATCGCCAAATGTTTTCCTCAATATTCTGCGGGCTCCATGCGCCAGACGTCATGACGTGTGCAAAAGGGTACGTCCATGTAATTTCCATCTCATCCGAGGCACCCACAAATGGATTACGCCCCCACCAATCGTTGAAACTAATCTCTTCATGCAGGGTAAAATAGGCCGAGGTAAGAAATCGCTCGGCATATTGGCGCTGGGCGAAGACTTGATCGAGTGTTAAGTCTTCATCGGGAGTCTTATCCAGAAAATCTTTGGTACACCCATTGAGTGCTAAAAAGAAGGTAAAAACCGTTATATATAGGAATATCCGCTTCATGTCTTTTTTACTTAAAATTAACTTGTAGACCAAAATTTAATGTGCGTTGCAACGGGTAAAAATTCGTTCCGTTATTGGACTCGGGGTCCATAATTTTTACCTTGTCCCAAGTGTGGAGGTTTACACCATTCACGAATAGGCGAATGCTATTCATGCCCCAGTTGGCCAAACTCGGCTGGGTAAACGTATAAGCTACTTCTGCATTTTTTAACCTTAAGAAAGAACCATCTACTTGCCAAAGCGTTGACGTTCTGTTATTATTGGGGTTGGCAACGGTGATTGCGCCCGGGTACTTGCCCTCTGGATTATCTGGGGTCCAGCGGTTGTCATAATACTGCCGTTGCACATTAAAGGTACCGACACCGTCTTGGAAGGGATACATTGTTGAACCATCCAGAAAAATACTAGTTCTTGTCGCGCCGGTAAGGAATAAACTCACGTCAAACCCTTTATACGCCACGGTCCCTCCAAATCCATACACGATTTGCGGCGTACGTGGGAAACCAATTGCGGTACGATCGTTGTCATCGATGATATTGTCGTTGTTCAGATCGCGGTATTTGATGTCGCCCGGCTGGCTAGCTCGCCCAAGCCGTTGCTCTGGGCTGTTTGCAATTTCGTCATCGCTTTGGAATATACCCTCGGCGATCCATCCGAACGGTTGATCAATGGGCAGCCCTTTTGCCGACAACCACGGATAACGTTGTGGTGGTTCATCGTTCTCAATGATGGTATTCTTGGCAAATGTAAAGTTACCTTGGAACGAATAGTACCAACCTGACGAGGTAGAATTCTTCACTTCAATCATTCCATCGATACCACGGTTCTTCGCTCGACCTAAGTTAGCATAAGGGATTACCCAAGGATAGAATCCGGTAACAAACGGTATCTGTTGACGCTGGATAAGGATACCTTCTCGATCTTCCCAAAAGGCATCTACCTGAAGAACAACTTTGCTTCGGAACAATTCGAGGTCTAACCCGAGGTTTGTTTTTGTCGCTACTTCCCACGTGACATTCTCATTACCGGTTTGGTCTTCTTCGATACCCGGCATAAAACGCATGTTATCACCGAAGTGGTAGGATTGAGCGCCCTCCGTTTTCATCGACGTTAGAAATAGAAAACGGATGTCTTGGCCTAAGTCGTCATTACCTACCTTTCCGACAGACCCTCTTATTTTGAAGTGGTTTATCGGGTTATTGTCGCCCCAGAACGACTCATTGGATAATATCCAGCCGGCAGATGCCGAAGGGAAAAAGCCGAAACGATTTCCTTTCGGAAAGTTTTCGGAGCCATTGTATCCGGCATTCACTTCCAAAAGATAGCGGTTATCGTATGCATAGGTGACGCGCGACGCCGTGCCCAATCTACGGTAGGGCAAGTTCAGCATCGACTCCCCAGCTGTGAGCCTTACCCTATCCCGTTGGTTGTACATCAACATACCAGAAACGTCGTGCTTTCCGAAAGATCGGGTATAGTTAGCCAGTAACTCGGTATAATATACCCGCTCTGCGGTGTTACCAAGTGCGTAGCCCAGGGGGCTCGCTTCGCGAAGAATTTCGCTATAAATATCTTCCCCAGTTACCGGGTCTTTCCCTTGGTATTGTTTCACCTCGAAATTCTTTTGCCGGCGTACGTCCGATCGGTAGTAATGGTCATATGCAAACTTACCGTTGAGTGAGAGCCCGGAGGTGATTAAGTCAGAGAGGTCCCATTTCGCCCCGAAAGTGCCTTGTACGGTATTGCGTGAATCCACGAGGTATCCAGATTGCGTAACCATACCCCAGGGATTGGAGCCCAGAAATTGAGTAATACCTGCCGGAGACCCGTCCGGATTCTGCTTAGGAAAAGCAATAGGAGGTGTTTTCCGCAATGCATCGAAAATATCCGGGGCCGACCGAGCCGGGTAATTCCCTTGCTGGATGATTCCACCCAACCCGAACTCAAATAATAGGTCCTTGGTAACACTCACGTCGATATTAGACCGGAGGTTATATCGACGCATATTGATGTTGGTGTTATACGGGTTGCTTTCGTCGTTCTTCCACAAACCACTCTGTTCGGTATAGCCGACATTTCCGTAATAGCGTATCACCTCCGTACCCCCATTAATACTGAGGTTGTTAATGGTCTGATAAGTGTTCTTCTTCATGATCTCGTTGGTCCAGTCGACGTTTGGGTAGAGATAAGGATCTTCCCCACTTGCATATCGTTGAATCTCTTCTTCCGAAAAAAAGTCGCTCTGGCCCATATTGCGGTATGCCTCATTCCATAACCTGGCATACTCCACGCCATCAATATACTTTGGCATCCGTTGTGCAGTAAGCAGTCCGGTTTCAGAACGGAGCGTTACCTTCGGCCGGCCTTGTACGCCGCGTTTGGTCGTGATGAGAATCACACCATTTGCTCCACGTACACCGTAAACAGCCGTGGCCGACGCATCTTTAAGGATAGAGAAACTCTCGATTTCTTGTGCGTTGATCGTATTCAACGCCGACATCCCACGCTCCACGCCATCAACCAATACCAGTGGTGTACGACTCACCCAAGTTCCCATACCGCGAATATAGACTTGCGCCTGGTCGTAACCGGGCTCGCCGCTGGTTTGTCGGGTAATGATACCGGGCATACGACCGGCCAAGGCATTCGACAGCGAGGGCGCGGTAGATTGTTCCAGCGCTTTGACCGACACCGAGGCTACGGAACCCGTCATGGTCACTTTTTTCTGCGTACCGAAACCAACGACTACGACCTCTTCGAGTTTGCTTTGTTCTTCATCAAATTCCATGACAAAACGCCGCTCCCGATCATTGCCTGCCGGAACCTCAATGGGAAAATAGCCCTGATAGGTAATGACGATAATCGATTCTGGCGACGGAATTTCCAACATAAAATTCCCATCAATGTCCGTTTGCGTACCATGTGTACTGTTTTTTATCATTACGGTTGCCCCGGCTAGCGGCTCATTTTGCTGGTCCGTCACTCTACCGTTCAACACATGCGATGATTGTGCTTGCACCCACATAGAAGACACAAGCAAAAACACCGTAAACGCAATTCCCATGCAACGAGCGGTATGCACTCCTGTACGGCACCACCGCTGCATGAGAAAATTTTTGGTAATTTTCTCACTCATAATTCACTAATTTATTTGATTACTAAACTTATTTATTTGGTTACTAGCTATATTTAGGTTACCTTTTTCCGATGTCGTCGGTTAACTGTTTAATCAATTCCACCTCTTCCTGCTTATACGGAGTGCCATCGCCCCTGAAAATATCATGGAACCACAGCGGCGGCTCATCCGTGTAGGTTTTCGTCCAGCTATCCCAAGGATAAATGGTCTGCGTCTTGCCGTCTACAAATCCCCAGTTAAACATGGCCACGTTGTATTGCTTGGCAATTGGCAGGAAGCCTTCGAACGTACTGCCATTGGCGCGTGCCATATATTCGGTACACCACAACGGCTTATTGTACCGCTGGAGTTGCTGTATACGCTTTTCGAAATCCTCGGGCTTGTCGTAGTTATGGAAACTAATGATATCCGACTGCTCGATCTGTAGTTTTTCGATTGGCTTTAACCCTTCGTGCGTAGACCAATCGCCCGCCCAGATACCCGACGTAAGCGGCTGCGAGGGGTTTGCTGACCGTGCCCATGCGAACGCCTGCTCCAACAACGGCAGCACAAAGGCCACCTTATCCTTTATTTCCACTGCTTCATAAGACGGTCCCGTCATGTTATCCGGCTCGTTCCATACGTCCCAACCGAGAATACGGTCATCTTCGGCAAAATGGCTGATGACACCTTTCACGTAACGTTCCAAACGTGGGTACTGTGTGCTGTCTTGAAGTACGTGTTGACCGGGGCTTTGTACCCAACCCGAATTATGCACATGCGGTTTGGGGGCGCGCTGCTTGCCGGCCACCGGGAACGGATCCCAGCAGGAATCAAAGAAAACAAATAAGGGCCGGATGCCGTGTTGATCGGCCAAACGCAGAAAATGTTCGATGCGGGCAATAAAACCTGCCGAGTCTTGCTCATAAGGTAAGTCATGCAAGTATACCCGCGCCGTGTTCATGCCCAGATCGGCCGCCCATCCAAGTTCTTTGTCAATCGTTTCCGGATCGAAGGTGTCTTCCTGCCACATCTCCAATTGGTTGATGGCCGTTGCGGGTGTATAATTTGGTCCTACGAGCCAGCCTTGCTCGGCCTGCCAGGCGTTGGCTTCCTCGGCCGTCCAAATGCCTCGCGCAGACTCACTTTTAACACCATCTCCGCCGCTGTTGCAACCGGATAATGAAAAAAGCGTTACGATAGAAAAAATCAAAAATGTACTGGTAATCCTTGTTGTCATTGGTGTTTTGCTGGTTATCAAATTGGCATCATGCCTTACTTCTTACAAAGGACGGCATTTATGGCTGCTGCGTGTTATACCATTTTGTTTCAACTTTTCCCTATTTTGTCTCAAAAAGTCTTTACCTTTGTTATACACAACCGCCAGTTGTTACCATGGGTTCCCGCCAACTCTTCTAAACGCTTCGTACTTGCTCCGTAATCGATTGGTACCTGATTTGCCGTAGTCCAGGTTTTTCCCGTAAAAAGGTGGACTCACCCGGACTCACCTTGGACTTACTCCGAAAGAGGTTCAAACGAAGTACCTATATGGTTCCTTGCAAAACCGATGCGGGGATGCGCCAGTAAGAAGACGAATAAGGTGGTGTGGTTGACGATTCGAAAGTACGATAAATTCTGCTATCTTGCAAATTACCGTTACCTTTGGCTAAAAAACCGCGGGAGCCGGATGAGCTAATGAGATTGCTTTTGTTGACATATATCGTATGTATGGGGTTGGCCATCGGCCCTGCCCATGGCCAACCGTTTTATTTCAAACACTACCAGGTGGAGAACGGACTGTCAAACAATGCCGTGCTATGCAGTGCCCAAGACCCCATGGGTTTCATGTGGTTCGGCACCAAAGATGGCCTCAACCGCTTCGATGGGTATTCTTTCAAGGTTTTCCATAGCGATCCGGATAACCCCAACGGGCTGGGAAGCAATTTCGTGAGGGCTTTATACGTGGGTGATTCGGGCATTTTATGGGTTGGCACCGACCAGGGCATTTTCCTGTTCAATCCGAAATCGGAAACCTTTTCACTTTTCCATCCCGCTATCACGAATGAAATACTCGATATACAAGGTGATCACCGAGGAAACATCTGGTTCGTCAATGACCTGACTTTGTATCGGTACGACACGACCACCGACAGTTTATCATCCGTTCCGCAAGCCACAACGGGATCTATAAGCTCATTCGGAATCAGCGAAACGGGTGACGTCTGGGCGGGAACCGTCAACGGCAACCTTCTTCATTACCAGCAAAACCATGGCGTCCGTCAGTCTTATGACCTCTTCATCCACTCTCCAAAAGTGGTATCGCAATGGATTGAACGGGTGTTGTGCACCAACGATGGCCACGTGCTGGTTGGAACATCCAAACAGGGCTTCAAAGTATTCGACACGGGAAGGGGAACCTACACCGATCTGCTGACACGGAACGGCGAGGGAACTGACTTGTTCATCCGTGATATCATCGAGCACCACACCAATGAATATTGGCTGGCAACTGAATCGGGCATTTTCATTTATAACCGCGCCACGGAAACCTACACCAACCTCAAAAAAGAGCGGGGAAACCCGTGGTCGCTATCCGATAACGCGGTATACACGCTTTGCAAAGACAAAGAAAACAGTATATGGGCCGGCACGTACTTCGGCGGCATCAACCACTACGCCCCCGCGAACACGTTCTTTGAAAAATATTTCCCCCTAGGCCGTGGGAACACCATATCTGGCAATGCCGTCCGGGAGATTTGCGCCGATGGATATGGCAACCTGTGGATCGGTACCGAAGACGATGGCCTCAATAAAATGGACCTCCGAACCGGCCGCATCACCAACTTCCGGCCAACCGGTGAGCCGGGTAGCCTGGCCCATTCCAATATCCATGGCCTGCTGATTACCGGTGACACCCTATGGGTAGGCACGTTCGAACATGGTCTCGATTTATTCAACGTCCGCACCGGAAAAGTTATCCGCCACTACAATGCCGAAGATGGCGACGGCACGCTTCATAATAACTTCATATTCAACATCTGTCGTACGCAAGACGGGCGCATATTGTTAGCCACGGGCCGGGGGCTGTATGAATATGTCATACCGGCCAAACGTTTCCAGCTCGTTCCGGATTTTCCGGACTACATTTTCTATACGACACTTTTTGAGGATAGCCGCGGAACGATATGGGCCGGTACCTGGCGCGATGGCTTGTATTATTCGAACCCCCGTACAGGAGAAAAGGGCTCGTTCGCACACCATGCGCGCGTACCCGGCAGCATTGGCAGCAATCGGGTAAACCGCATATTCGAAGATAGCCGCGCCAATATCTGGGTGGCCACAGAGGGTGGCCTATGTATGTTCCGTCCGGACCGTAGCGATTTCCAACGCTATGGCACCACGCAAGGATTCCCCAGCAACCTTATCCTTGCGCTATTGGAAGATGCACATGGAAGGTTGTGGGTAACCACCTCAAAAGGGTTGGTGCGATTCACGCCGGCTAACGGCGACATCACCGTGTTCACCAAAGCCAATGGCTTACTGGGCGATCAATTCAATTATAACTCCGCTTACGGAGCTCCGGATGGCACCTTGTATTTCGGTAGCGTGAAAGGACTGATCCGGTTCAACCCTACCCACCTCGCCGAAAACACCTTTCAGCCACCGGTCTACATCACCGGGATGCAGGTGTATGACCGTGAGCTGGCAATCAATCAAAAAGGGTCACCACTCACGCAGTCGATTACGTTCATGGAGCACCTCGAACTCAGCCATAACCAGTCGTCTTTCAGCATCGATTTTGCCGCGCTGAGCTATATCTCGCCCGATATGACGGAATACGCCTATAAGATGGAAGGTTTAGACAACGAATGGACGCATATCCAGACCAACCGAAAGGCGTATTTCACCAAACTGCCACCGGGCGACTACATGTTCAGGGTGAACGTGGTTGATCATAATGGCGACCTGAAAGGCAAGGAAACAACACTCCGCATTACCATCTTACCGCCTTTCTGGGCAAGCAACCCGGCCTTCCTGCTCTACGTCGTATTACTCATCGCCATCGTTTGGTATTCGATTAGCAGTTATCACCGCCGCGTCAGGGAAAAAAACAAACGAAAACTGGAGCAACTGCGCCATCGAAAGGAAGAAGAGCTATACCGGGCAAAAATCGACTTTTTCACCAACGTGACCCACGAAATACGTACACCGCTCACCCTCATCAAAGCGCCTTTGGAAAAGGTGATGAAAAAGGCGGAAGAGTTGCCCGCCGTACGTAAACACCTACAGACCATGGAGCGAAACACTGAGCGGTTACTCCAATTGACCGACCAATTGCTCGATTTCAGGAAAACCGAGGTCAATGGATACCGGTTGAGCTTCATAGACCAAGATGTTGCCGCTTTGGTGAAGGAAAATTATGCGGCCTTTAAACTGGTGGCCACACAGAGAAATATCAAGCTTTCATTTACCGCGCCAGCGCATCCGTGCATCGCCGCCGTGGATAAAGAAGCGTTCACCCAGATCATCGGCAATTTGCTCACCAATGCATTGAAATATGCCGAGCGTACGATTGAAATCGTCATGCGTACCGAATCGCCAACAGGTACCGTTACCATCTTGGTCAAAAATGACGGTTACCTCATCCCGCTATCGATGCGGGAGAAAATTTTCGAAACGTTTACCCGTCTGAAAATGACAGACAACCAACAAGGATCTGGTCTGGGCTTAGCCTTGGCCCGCTCACTCGCTCAGCTGCACAAAGGCCACCTCCGCTTAGCAAGCCCAGAAAACGGGATGAATGTATTTCTATTGACACTGCCCCTTAAACAACGCCCACACAAACGATACCATGGAACCAAAATCGCCAAAGATTGATAGATCGACCATACTGGTGGTAGACGATCACGTGGAAATTCTCGATTTCATCGTGGATGACCTTAGTGAACACTACGAGGTACTGCAAGCCGAAAATGGCAAACAGGCCTTGGAAGTCCTTGCAGCCCATCCAGTCCAATTGGTGGTAAGCGATGTGATGATGCCCGAGATGGATGGTTATGAACTGTGTCAACGCATCAAATCCGACTTGGCGCATAGCCATATCCCCATTATCTTACTAACGGCCAAAAACACGTTGAAATCGAAAATAGAAGGGTTGGAGCAGGGTGCCGATGCGTATATCGAAAAGCCGTTTTCGCCCGAACATCTCCAGGCCCAAATCGGTAGCTTGCTGGCGAACAGGAACAAAATCCGTGCATATTTCGCGCATTCGCCATTGGCACACATCAACTCAATGGCGCATACCAAAGCGGATGTGCTTTTCTTGGAAGAATTGAATACGTTGATCCTTGAACATATGGGCGATGTAGGATTCGATGTGGAACACCTGGCCGACCAAATGAATATGAGCCGTCCTACACTATACCGTAAAATCAAGGCGATATCCGATTTGACACCCAACGACCTGATCAATGTTGCCCGCCTAAAGAAAGCAGCTGAACTGCTCAGCGAAGGCCACTACAAAATCTACGAAGTTTCCTATCGCGTGGGATACAGTTCACAGACGCAATTCGGCCGGAATTTCCAGAAGCAATTCGGCATGTCGCCCAGCGAGTATATCGCGAAGCATAAGTCGCGAGAAAACTAGTTCTTTGAAAAAGAATACGGAGCGTCTTCCACGTCCGTTCCCCGCAATTTATTGGGCTGGCTGTCCATCGTGAAGATCAGGTCAGCGCCACCAGTCAGTATTCCATGCGTGACGTAGTTTTTTTCATACGGCTTACCATCTACCGTCAGCGATTCAATATAGCGGTTTTGCCGCCCGTTGTTTGGTGCTGAGATCGTAATTGCATTTCCGTTTTCCAATTGCAATGACACCTTTCGGAAAAGCGGCGAACCGATTACATATTCATCCGACCCGGGGCATACCGGGTAAAAGCCCATCGCAGAAAACACATACCATGCAGACGTCTGGCCGTTGTCTTCGTCGCCACAATACCCATCGGCGGCCGGCGAATAGAGCTTATCCATAATCTCCCGCACCCGGTACTGTGCTTTCCAAGGCTGCTTGGAGTAATTGTACAAATAAGTCATGTGCTGGATGGGCTGGTTGCCGTGGGCATACTGCCCCATGTTCATCACCTGCATTTCCCGCATTTCGTGGATCATCCGCCGGCTTTGCATGCCTTCGTTGCTCGGAATGGTAAACACCGAATCCATCATGGCATTGAACATGTCATCTCCTCCCATCAGGTCAATCAGCCCCTGCGGGTCGTGGAATACACAAAAGCTCCAGTGCCAGCTGTTCCCCTCGCAAAACGGCCAACTCCAATCTGCCGGGTTGAAATCGGGATCGAATACACCGCGGTCATCGCGCCCCGCCATCAGCCGGCGGTTGGGAAGGTAGACGTTCTTGTAGTTCATTGCGCGCTGGGCGTAGATACCGATTTCGCTTTCCGGCTTCCCCAATGCTTTACCCAGCGTATAGATGGTCCAGTCGTTGTAGGCGTATTCGAGCGTACGCGCCGTGCTGTGCCTGATGTCTACATTGTCGGGCACATACCCGATGTCGTTATAGTATTGGTAACCCACGCGGCCGGACGCCGTGCCTTCCAGATGATTGTTGGCGCCATGTTTCAACGCTTCCCATAGCAGCTCTATATCATAGCCACGGAGGCCCTTGACGTACGCATCGGCAACAACGGAAGCCGAATTATTGCCAATCATGATGTTCCGGTGCCCCGGGCTGGCCCACTCTGGAAGATACCCACTTTGCTTGTACGCATTGATAAGCCCTTCCTGCATCTTGATGCTCATGGAAGGGTAAGCTAGGTTCAACAGCGGAAACAGGCTTCGGAACGTGTCCCAAAACCCCGTGTCGGTGAACATATAGCCGGGATGAACACCGCCGTCGTAGGGACTGTAATGGACAATTTGGCCATCGCCGTCGATTTCATAGAAAGCGCGTGGGAAAAGCACCGAGCGGTAAAGGCAGGAATAGAAAGTACGCAGGTTATCGATGTTATCGTCTTCCACCTCGATACGGCCAAGCACGTCATTCCAAGCAGTTCTCCCCTTTTCGGCTACGCAATCAAAAGAATCGTTTCCAAGTTCGTTGAGGTTGCGCTCGGCCTGCTCAAAGCTGATAAAAGAGGAGGCAACCCGGGCGTGGATCTCTTCGCCACGCTTGGTTCTAAAGCCCACGATGGCACCGGCGTGGTTTTCGTCGGCTTCCAGTTCGTCCTCACGGATGATGCTATCGGCCACCGTTGCCTGATAGGTAAACGGTTTATCGAAGTGGATTACGAAATAATTCTTGAAATTCTCGGGCACACCGCCGCTGTTGCGCGTGGTAAATCCGATGATTTTGTTCTCCGAAGGGATGACCTTTACATACGATCCTCTGTCGAACGCATCGATAACCACGTATGCACTGTCCGTCTCGGGAAACGTAAACCGGAACATAGCGGCCCGTTCAGTTGGTGTAATCTCCGTCGTCACATCATGGTCGGCTAAGTACACTTTGTAATAATAAGGCTTTGCTATTTCGGCCTTGTGCGAAAACCAGCTTGCCCGCTCATCTTGGTCGAATGTAAGGCTACCAGTGATCGGCATGATAGCGAATTGCCCGTAATCGTTCATCCACGGGCTAGGTTGGTGCGTTTGCTTGAATCCGCGGATTTTATCTGCGGTATACGTATACAACCAGCCGTTGCCCATTTTGCCGGTCTGGGGCGCCCAGAAGTTCATGCCCCAAGGCCGCGCGATGACGGGATACGTGTTGCCTGTGGAAAGCTCGTATTTAGACATGGTTCCCATGAGTGGGTTGACATAATCTACAGGCTCTTGGGCACACACCGCTAGCGGAGCAAACAACCAAAATAAGCCAGCCAATTTTCTTAAGAATGCCATAAGAGTAAGCGTTTTTTTTTGTGTAAAATGGTTAAAAGTTTATGGTTACTACCACCGGATTATGGTCGGAAGGAAGCCGCGCCTGATGCTTTAGGAGTGAGACCTCGTCGGGAAAGTTCGCCGACTTGATGGAATCTGCGGGTACATTGGCCGTTGAAAAATAAAAATCGGTGAGCAACCCGTAACGCTGTACCTCAATCGTTGGACTTAAGAAAATATGATCGATCCGGCTGTTCGTTTTTAGGTTGATATCGAAGTTGTTGAATGTACCCGTCGGTGCGTACCGCAATGCAGCGGCTTCATACGCATCGACCAATATGCCCGAATCGTGGATAACAGCGTAGTTGGCATGTGTTTGATCTACATTGAAATCGCCGGTGAGGATGACCGGCCCGGCTGGAGCTATCTCCCGTATTTTCTCAAGTACCAAGGCGGCACTCTTCTCGCGGGCCATTACCCCCCGGTGATCCATATGTAGGTTGAAAAACCAGAAAGCCGTACCCGTCTCCTTCTCTTTGAAATGCCCCCAGGTGCATATCCGCGGAAGTGCGGCATCCCATCCCTTGTTGGGGTAGGTGGTCTCTTCGGACAACCAAAAATGCCCCGAGTCCAGCAGGTCAAACTTGTCCTTCTTCCAAAAAATCGGTGCGTATTCGCCTTCGGTTTTGCCGTCGTCACGGCCGACACCCACGTAGGTATAGTCGGACAAACAACCCAGCAGGTCTCCCAGCTGGCCGTGCAGTACTTCCTGTGCACCCCAGATATCGAAATCGTGGTACTGCACCAAGTTACAGATAACGGGTAAGCGTTGTTCCCATCCGTTGCCGTGCTTCGTGTCGTTACTGTTTTGGTAGCGTACATTGTAGGTGGCTATCTTCAACTGCTGGCTATAGCCGATTAATGCAAAGCAAACCGCTGGTATAAGTAATAGGAACCGTCTTATCATAGCGTCAAAGTTAGCTAAATCGATTAAATTAACCGCTATTTTTCGTAAACCACTCATCCTGTATCTCTTCCAGCGACTTGCCCTTGGTCTCGGGCAATAGTTTATAAACCACCGCAAACGCGAGTACGCACCAACATGCGAAAAACCAGAACGTAAAACCTGCACCGATGCTTTTCAGCAACACGGGTGTCAGTTGCCCGATGATGGTATCAGCCACCCACATCACCATGATGCTGAGTGCTACGGCTCTTCCGCGGATATGGACGGGGAAGATCTCGGCCGCGACCACAAATTTGAGGGGGCCGATCGAAAATGCGAAGCTGGCCAGAAAGATCACAACGGAAAGCAGCAACAACAAGCCTTGGGTATTTTCGGTGTACATGCACGCGCCGACTGCTATTAGGCTCAACGCCGCCGCCGCCGTACCAATCAAGTAAAGTGGTCGCCTGCCCAGTTGGTCTACCTTCCATACTGCGATTAATGTAAATGCAAGATTGGCGGCACCGAAAATAATCTGGCTTTGCAACGAGTTCGACAAGCTCACACCCGCGTCGCTCAATATGCTCGGGCCATAATAGATAATCGCGTTGATGCCGCAGAACTGCGAGAAGAATGGAAGGAGCAGCCCCAAAAGGAGCGGCCTGCGAAGGCTTGGTGAAAACAAATCGCGGTAGGAAGGCCGCCGCGGCTCCTGCTGGCGCCTGCTTTCCAACTCAGCTTTGGCCTCGGTCTCTCCCGCGAAGCGGGAGAGCAGTGCTGCCCCAGCAGCCGTTTGCCCTTTCTGCAACAGCCAACGCGGGCTTTCCGGGATACCCAACAAACCCAACAGGAACACCAGTGCCGGCAACGCACCTACGAGAAACATGCCACGCCACACTTCTCCGTAGAACCAGGTACCGATCCAACAGGTTATCCCGTTGGCCGCGGCCTGTACCAAGAATGCATTGCTCACGTAAGCCACGAGAATCCCCAATGTCACAGCCAATTGGTAGTAGGTAACCAGTCGGCCCCGGATGCTGGCGGGAGCGATTTCTGATATATAGAGGGGTACCATGCTGGATGCGATGCCAACGCCCAGGCCACCTAGTATGCGTGCTGCGATAATCGTGTCGAACGTGGGCAGCAACCCGCACCCCATGGCAGATACCAGGAACAAAACAGCGGCCAGCAGCAATATCCTGCGGCGGCCATACCGGTCGCCGAGTTCGCCAGATGCCGCCACCCCCGCTATGCACCCCACCAGTGCCGAAGAAACGAACCAGCCCTGCTGGAAGGCCGAAAGCGAAAACTGCTTCGTAACCAGCGGCAGTATCCCAGACACCACTGCCATGTCAAATCCAAAGAGAAAGCCCCCCAGTGCCGCAATGGCACAGGCCCACCAGAGGATTCTGGGCAATCTATGGCGTTGTTGCATCGACATCTTTTACGAACGCTTTCACTACCTTGGCGGTCGCCCCACTGGTATTGATCAGCGTATATTGAGTTACTACGGCTGGAATAACGAATGTTTCCGCGTACTGGAATACCGTTTCTTTGTTGCCGACCCTAACCCGTATTTCGGTACCTTCCACCAGCATCATCACATGGCAGGCGTTGTAGGTCTGTACTGTCACCGTATCTGCTAGCTCGATTCGATGCACGTCATAAAAATGTGCCGCGTGTGTAGGTAGATGGATGGTCTTCCAGTCGGCACCCTGTTCTAGAACATAAGGTTTGGAAATGAGTTCCTGTTGCACCATCTTCCCTTTCCGGTCGAACCGCAGGTTATTGAAAGCATGCTCGATATTGATCGGCCGCGGGTCCCCGTTCAGGTCCTTGCTCAGCCAGTCATACATTTTGAACGTGAAAATATAGGGTGTGGCACTGATCTCAAGCACCAAATTATTCTGTCCGGAACTGTGTACGGTGCCGTTTGGGATGAGATACAGTCCGTGCTTCTCGGCTGGGAATGACTGTACATAATCCTCAATCGACACCTCGGTATCATTTTCCAAGCTGTTTTCCAACTCCTGCCTGAACGCCGTCGGGTCTATGTTGTCTTGAAAGCCCAAATATACCTTTGCATCGGGCGCACAGTCTAGCATATAATACGTCTCATCCTGTGTGAGGGTTTCGCCAAAATGTTCTTGGATGTAAGACTGTGAAGGGTGACATTGGATGGATAGGTTGCCGCCCTGGAATGTATCCAGGAAATCAAACCGGATGGGAAACTCATCGCCAAATCGAGCATGGTGTTTACCCAACACCTGCGCTCCGGCAAGCATCATCAAGCAATCGAACGACACTTCCAATCGGACGCCACCATGCTCGAAAACCAAGCCATTTTCAGGTGCAATGAGCTCGAAAGACCAAGCATAATTGGGTTCCTCTTGATTAATTTGCGGGATATGTTCCGTGAGCCACTGCCCCCCCCCCACGAGCCGGGGGTAAACCATGGACGCGGCCGGAACACCGACTGACTAAGTGCGTTTAAGCCGTTACGGATGTCCCGTGCATAAGCCCAGGTCAACCAGTCAATCCCTTGGCCATCGGCCAATACGTCTGCATGGGGGAGCACGGATGCCTTGTGCTGGTTGCAAACCACCCAGTCTACAAAATAAAACCGCTTGTACATCGCTGCCGGCTTTTCGGGAGATGATTTGCCCAGGTTCGTAATTGCCCCGGCATTCATACGGTGCTGCAATTCATTTTTGGGTAAATCGATGTAAATCATGGCAGCTTCCCATCCACTCAGGGCAGCACCTGTACCGATGAGGATGTTGACGGAGAAAGCCGGGTTCGGTTTACGGTTGACCAAGGCATCCATTTGATAGAAATCCGATAATTGAAGTGACGTTTTCGTGCCCCATACAGAATCCTCGCTTCCTAAAAAGGGTTGCACGAGTTGTTCGATAGCGGCTTCCGGCTTCAGGAAATCATCCATGAAACACCAATTCACCCTCGTTCCTTGCTTTTCGAACTCACGGGATAAATCCGCCACGATACGATTCCAAAAAGTACCCACATAACCGTCGATGACCACCGTTTTTTTCCCAACGATCCATTTTACCAGTGTTTCGTACCCATTGTAGATTGTCGCTTCCAACGAATGGGACGGATAGATGTTGTACCCGCGCATATCCGTTGCCTCTGCCATGGCGGGCATGATTTCTTGTTTCGTGTTCCTCAATGTAGTAGACGCATTCGATGCGATTGTTTCCGTTTCTTCGCTTTCCTTCAGTTCCATTCACAAAAAAAAATTAAATTACGTAATAATAAATATAATAGCACGGCACCTAACGGGCTGAAAAATCAACGATTGGCGGCAGCAAATTCCTCGAATAAAACGATGGTGTCATAAAGCACCCCCGCTGCCCCACGGAACGTCCCCGAGCCATTAGGTAGATTATCTACGGTATACCATTCATAAAAACCATGGTTGTCGACGGCGCGGCGCAGCATCGGTTGTACCTGTTCATAGGCTTCAGTTACCAAACCGTAGTGGATAAGCTGTTGAATCATACGCCCGCCAAACCAATCCCAGTCGCCCCCATTCTGATAACCGTAGGGATACATTCCCTCGTTTTTAAAACTGCCCGCCGGGTAGGTTGGGTATAACGTGAGGCCGATGGTTGCGGCACCAGATTGCTGAACATTGGCTACCATCCGATCAAGCGCGTGCTTTACCTGTGCCTGTGACAGTAAGCCCGCTTCGATCGCCACGGCTGTGCCACCATGGTAGTAAACGTCCATTTCATTGAACCCGGAGGGAAAGGGCGAACCGTCCAAGTAGACGTGGGGGATGAACTTTTGACGCTCCTTATCCCACAGATGTGCCATACAATGCTTAGCAATTTCGTCATGGATTGTACTCCACTTCGGTTGTACTTCGGGGAGTAGCTCTATCAAATTGTCGAGCGCTATCAAGAACATAGCGTTATCATAAATATCAATGGCATAATGCGTGCTATCCGTCAGGTAGACGCCCCAGGTATGCTCCGGCTGCACGTCACCCCAATCGGCCGTAGTAGCGCCCCATAGCAAGCCGTACTTCCGGTCATACCGATGTGCCATAAGAAAGTCCATGGCCCGTTCCATGCGCCGGGCAACGGTTTGCCCACCCACGGTATCTCGTAAAAAAGCGTTATCCCCACTGCTCGATACATATTTGTACACCGCTTGTACCAACGAGCTTTCCTGATCGGTTTCAACCGTATTTTTATGCCCCGCATAATCGGGCTCCAATTCAGTGTAAATATAGGTGTACCCAACGCTCGCGGTTTGGGCTTTTTCTTTGGAAACGAAGCCGTCGACGATATTGCCATCTTCGCCCTGGAGGCGGAAAAACACGCGGAGGTTCTCTTTGATGGTTTCTGCCGGATGCAGCTCTGTCGCCAAAGTGATGAAGGTGTTGTAATCACGGATCCATACTTCGGCGTATCCATCGCCCGCGTTGAATCCCGAACCCACGGTCGCCTGCGCCATGGATTTAACCGTTTGCATCGAGGTGTCCTGGCTAATTCGAGCAGCTAGCACCCGGTCGCTACGCGAATCGGGCCCGCATGCGGTCAAACTAACTCCAACCAACCCTATTAACACGAGTACATTCTTCATGATATGTTCCTGTTTACGTAATGCCGTTTTATTTTAGTCGCTTACCGGCGGCAGCACTGCTGTGCCCCAATCGGTCTTTGGCTCCGGACCCATAACCAATTCGAGCTTTCCGCCTTTGAGCAACTCTGAAGCGGGGAACCAGCAATTCTCCAAAGGCTTTCCGTTAAGCCGTGCTTGCTGGACATAACGGTTTTCGCGAGAGGCATTTGTCGCAGTGATGGTAAAGGTTTTGCCCCTTCCGAAGCGATTGCCGAGATCGATGTCGACACGCTCGAAAATGGGGCTTCCAATTTCGTAGATGGGATTCTCGCGCGCGCCGCCATCAACCTGGAACAATCCCAGCGCGCTCATCACAAACCAGGCACTCATCTGGCCCTGGTCTTCATCGCCTAGGTAGGCATTGGAAACACCGTATCCATAGTAGCGATCCATGATGGCCCGGCTCCAATGCTGGGTAAGCCACGGTTTGCCCACCCAATTGAATAGATAGGCAAAATGCATGGACTGTTGGTTCCCCTGTACCACGGGATAGTCCCAGTATTGGTCATTCGGGCCGTTGAACCGCCATTTATAGCTTTCCTCAAACCCCCACTGCAACCGGTTGACGAACGTGTCGCGGCCGATAAGCCTGGCCAGGCCCGGGATGTCCTGTGGCACAAAATAGGTCAGCTGCCATGCATTGCCCTCCACATAATGCTCATTGGCGCCCGACTTGAATGGATCGAAATCAGGGAACCAATTACCCGCGGCATCTTTCATACGGGCGTACCCCGTGGCGGGGTCTATAGCGTTGCGCCACCATTGCCCCCGCTCTTTGAATTGGCGGTACTCGGCTTGTTTTCCCAGTGATTTGGCAAATTGCGAAACCGTCCAATCGTCATAGCTGTATTCCAACGAATTGGAAAACCGACCTTTATCATAAGGTACGTACTGGTGCTTGAGGTAAGTTACCAGATCGCGGTTGCCCGCCAACCCTCCCGCTACGCGCTCTGCCGGGGTAGTCTGCATCTTGTAGACGGCTTCGAATGCTTTCTGGGCATCAAAATCACGTATACCCATTTGGTAAGCCCCTATAATCAACGGGATTTCGTGCTCGGCGACCATCACCGGGATATACTCCATGCCGGCGGGTCCCTTGGCCAGCCAACCATTCGCATCGTACATAGCCAGCTGGGAACGTACCCAACGGTTCGACCATTCCGGTGTTACGAGGTTCCAGAACTGGTTGAGGTTCCAAAAGGTGTTCCAAAACGCATCGCAGCCCAGCGCTACATCGTCGGCATTGCCAAACTGCTGGATGCGTTCGTCTGCATCCCGCCATTTTCCATCAACATCGCTGAAGATGTTCCGGCTGGCCAAGCTACGATACATATTGGTATAGAACCGCACTTTCTCCCGCCGGTCGTTGCTGGTAACCTTTACGCGTGCCAACAAATCGTTCCACACATCGCGCTGGTGCTTGCGCACAGCATCGAAGTCTCAGCCGAACGGCTTTGAAATTTCCGTCTCCAAGTTGGTCGCTGCGTTTTCCGTGCTCACGTACGAAATACCGGTACGCACTTGGACGGAGGACGACTGCCTCGTATCAAATTCCACATATAGGCCAGCTTTATCCACCGCAGCTGCGTGCATATCGGCGCCGCTTTCAACGTTCCCATCCAACCAGTTCCCCGCGCGCAGCATGGGTCGGTCAAATTCCATGACGAAATGGACAGTATACTCCTGATCGGCATCTTTTGACCAAACACCGGACGACAGCTGCTTGCTATATCCCTCGATACGATATGGCGACACTTGTCTGACATCAAGCTCTTCCACCCCATAGCGGTATTCGGCAGGGATGGTGAAGTCGACCATGATACGGCCAGTATCTGCATCATGATAGGTGTAACGTTGTAGACTGGCACGTGTCGTCGCCGTCAATTCCGCTGTGATGTTGTAATCAGTCAAGTACACTTTGTAGTAGCCCAGCGGGGCCTGCTCGGAATCTTTGTCTATCCGCGAACGGTAGCCGGAATCGGGATCGGACTGGTCCCCGATTTGAGTGGTTAACACACCGGTTACCGGGAAGGTACCCAACCCCGCCATTGTCCATTCGTGGATATGGCTGAAGGTACCGATCGACTCGAATGTCGGGTCATAGCCGGACTGCCAGCCGCTGTTTTGGTTATCGGGACTGATCTTTACCATACCGAACGGCATCCATGGGCCCGGGGCAATCATCCAACGCGAATGGCCGGTGCCCATCATAGTGTTAACATAGTCGGCCGGTGT
Source organism: Parapedobacter soli (assembly GCF_025460835.1). GTDB lineage: Bacteria > Bacteroidota > Bacteroidia > Sphingobacteriales > Sphingobacteriaceae > Parapedobacter > Parapedobacter soli. The sequence continues at coordinate 45,102 of NZ_JAMXAY010000008.1, forward strand.
AATTACCGGTTGGGGGGACCGTTCAACTTCGCCTTGGTCAATGATCTCCCCATCCCGTAATATGGTATAAAGGCTGGTTGTGCGGTCGCTTACTCGGGGCATCGGCACTTCAAAACCATATTCTCCGCGTTCGATACGCTGGCTGAACGCGGCTTGGCCATCTAGCTCAACCGTAAGCATAGGGCTATTTTCCAGATGCGCCACATCAATGAGCAATGGCTGGTATCGCTCACCATTTTGCATCACTTCATATTCCGCTGCGGCTACCTGTTTTACGAGGACATCGGCAGGGACGGTAATGCTGGCTTCCAAGGGACCTACCAGCTGTACATTATCAAACACCAACCAGCCACCCATGAGCGTGGCCAGCGTGATTTCATTATATCCCGGCTTGATGCTGCCCGCAGGTAAATCGATAGTAACCTGTTGCCTATGTGCAGGCGTAAACGGTCCGATCGGTTCGTCGCTCCCGCTACCTCCTGTTAGCTGGTGGGTCGATGACCGATTATTTACCGTCACTTTGAGTAGTGGCGGGGCTTCTTTTTCCGTATCGAGGATACCTACCACCAGCTTACAATCCGCCTGCCGGGGGATATCTTTCACGATGAAATAGGCATTCAGCACATGTGAACGGATCCCAGCGGTGCGTCCCGTTCCTCCCCATCCATTGGCCGGTCCAGGCAGCACGTAAGGCCAATCGGTTTCGGGCGAAGAGTAGCCCACGAGAAAAAAGCGATCTTCGTAACCGAAGTCATGCCGCACGAATTGGGTATATTCACCCGGCGCAAGCGCCATACCGTCCGGTGAGCCGTCGTGCTGCCCAATTTGCCAGATGGTATGGTTTTGGCCGAACGTGAACTGCCCCATCGAGCACATGATGGCTACCAGAACGCTCGTAACATACTTTTTTTTCTTCATTTGTTAATCTCCATTTACTCGGTATACCCCGGATTTGGTTCGAGCGCAGGGTTACGCTGCATCTCATCATCCGGGATAGGGTACAATAAATGGTCTTCCGTATAGGTGGCGTCAAAACTGTTATTATGCCCCACCACATCCACGAAGTTGATCTGCCCATTGTCAGTTACGGGGAATTGCCGTGTACGCTGAATATCAAACCATACATGGAATTCGAAAATCAGTTCACGCAACCGTTCCTTCCATACTTCGGCCACGAATTGCTGCGGCGTTAAACCGGCCAAACTCGCTTTGACCTGTTCGGCCGATTGTTTCCAATAGGCACGTGCCCGTACCTGAGACAGGTAGTCTATGGCCTCGGCCGTGACCCCTTCTGAGAGGGCGATGGATTCCGCGGCGATGAGCAGCACATTGGCATACGTATAAATGGGTAAATCCTTTTCTGATGTTGCCGTTTCAAATGCGGCCTGCTCGTCATACCAAAGGTACGGCGCTTTCTGAAAATTGACCACGGTACCGTCTTCCCGCGTAAACGAAGAATGGAAATACTGCTTCTCCTGTCCGCGCAAATCTTCGGTAGGGCTGTATGCAGCTAAAAGATCCGCCGTAGGCGCATAAGCATTGTTGGCGATGGCGTATTCCAGTTCGGGTGAAATATTCGTCGGGAACGCCCACTGTGCGTACCCTGAAGTAGCGATGCCCACCGTATACTCGAAATAATAGATGTGTTCGTTGGGCAGATAATCGGCCAACCGCGCTTTGTTATAGGCACTCGCTGTAGGAATCACGTTCCCCGCCCCATCCCGGTCATGTGACGTAAGGCTAAAGACACCGCCGTTGATCAATGAGCGGGCTTGCTGAGCGGCATCGGCGTAATGGTTGGCCTGGAGCGGATATCCGCTCATGGTAAGATATACCTCGGCGAGCAAGGCTGTGGCGATACCATGGGTAATACGGTTCCCGTTTCCGTCCATGGTCGTATTGGGTAGGACACCTGCCTGCACGGCAAATCGAAGATCCTCTACGATTAAGGCATACACATCGCCGACGGCGGCACGCTCGACATATAGGTTCTCCAAGCTTTCGTAGGGCTCGGTGATCAACGGCACACCACCAAAGAAACGGACAAGGTAATAATAGTTCAATGCCCGGAAAAACCGTGCCTCGGCCAGTAGTTTATTGGCTTCCGCCTCGGCCAAGCCGGGTGTTGTGGGAACGTATTTGATGGCATTGTTCGCCCGTGATACGCCGAGGTAAAGATCCCGCCATATCCCGCCGAGATAGCCCGACATATTGACCGCATTCATGGTTAGTTGCTGGGCATGTTGCACATGCACTTCCTGGCCCTTATATTCGTTATCGATCAGTCCAGAGGTATAGGGGCCGAACATGATCCGGGAACCGGAATACACCCCGCCGCTGAACAGCGAAGGCAATCCGGACCGGTAAAGTGCATTGACAGCGTTGTAGGCATGGTCTGAATTTTTGAAAAACTGGCTGGGGGCTATCTCATCTTTCGGTATTTCCGTAAGAAAATCCGAGCAGGAAGTTGCCAACGCCCCTACGGCAACTATAATGGTGATTAACTTCTTCATAATCTCGTATATTATCGTTTAAAATTGGAAACTTGTGCCCACGGTGAACGTACGGGGATTGGGGTATTGATGGAAGAAAATATTCTGCCCCCACTGATTGCCTCCCCACGAGGTCGCTTCGGGATCATAGCCCTTAAAGTCGTCCGATTTGATTAGGAAGGCGTTCTGCACGCTCGCATAAATACGTAAACCTTTGATATTGAACCTATTGAGCAACGCACCACCGAAGTTATAACCCAACGAGACCAAGTTGCCCCGGATATAGGCCCCATCAGCCACCCAATGATCATCCACCTCACTGTTCTGCCCTGTATATGGGCCGTTTCTGATCTGCTGGATCATGGTGTTCTGGTTATCTTCGGTCCAGCTGTCGTAGAGGGTAGCCGCCAGCCCGTTGGAATAGCCCGTCCGGTCTTCCATGGAGTGCGTGAATTGCTGCAGGATATCTACCCCAAACACGAATTGGACATCGACGGTGAGGTCGAAATTTTTGTAACGTACGTTGTTTATAAAACTACCCATCCAGTCGGGAAGCCCGTTGCCGATGATCTGGCGCTCGCTGCTCCGCTTCGCCACACCCGGTATGGCGCCCACCGCCGCTGCTGCGTCTGCTTCATCCGTTCCCCAGGTGCCCAGGCGCCGATAGCCCCAGAACGAGCTGAGTGGCTCGCCTACACGTAGGATGGTTTGGCTGCCGGATACCCAGCCCGGCCCCGGGAAGATGTCTTCATCGTTTTCGCCCAGTGCCTCAATGCGATTCTTGTTGAAGTTGAAATTGAGCGTGGACTGCCAGCCAAAAACGTCGTTTGCTGCCGGCGTACCGCTTACCATCAATTCCACGCCCCTATTGGAGACCGATCCGATATTGTCCCGCACACCTTGGAAGCCGGTCGATGTGGGGACAGGCTTGTCGAGGAGCAGGTCGGTGGTGAGCTTGTAATAATAGTCAAAGCTCGCGTTGAGACGGCGGTTGAACAATGCAAGGTCGAAACCGACGTCGAACTGATTGGTCTTCTCCCACTCCAGGTTGGGGTTGGGTAGCCGGTTGATGTAGCTTTGCGATACACGCGTGCCGTTAAGCAATGTTGTACTGGTGGATATGGTACCGAGTGACTGGTAGGTTGGGATTTCCGTGTTCCCGGTGATCCCGTAGCTCGAACGGATCTTGAGTTCGTCCAGCCCTGCGGCATCGCTCAGGAACGGTTCTTCGGAAAGCACCCACCCCAGACCCGCCGAAGGGAATATCCCGTACTTATTATTCTCGCCGAACCGGGAGGAGCCATCAACACGGCCCGTCACGGTGAGCAAGTACCGGTTCTTGTAGCTATAGCTGCCACGCAGGAAGTACGAATTCATGGCCCATTTATCGTGCGAGGAGCCCGGTGCACCGGGCTGGCTGGCCGATTGGATCGCGTTGAAGCGGAAGAAGTCGTCTGCAAAACCCTGCGCAGTAATCCAGTTGCCTTGGTAAACGCGCTGTTGCCAGCTTAAACCCAATACGGAGTTGATACGATGGTCGCCGATTTCGGTGTTGTAGTTGAGGTAGGTTTCTTCCTGCCAATAAAACGACTGCTGGTTTTCCAGCCGGGCAGAGCCCAACGGTGCCGAAATATTGATTAAGTCGGTGGGACTGTACTCCTGGATATTCGTATCGTGTTTGTCAAAACCGAACTGCGTGCGCAGATCCAATCCCGGCAGGATATGGAATGTCAAGTAGGCATTACCGAACAGCTGCTGCCGCTTGCGGATGCGATCTTGTGTCTCCAGTACGTGTACGGGATTGGGTATGGCTTCAAGCCCATACAAATCGGTAATCATACTGCTATTGGACCACGTGCCATCCGGAAATTTCACGGGGAATATCGGTGGCATCTCCAGCATGGATCGCCGGGGCATCTGATGGCCCCCACCTTCTTCCGTTTCATTATCGCGGGTGTAATTAGCCAGTAGATTGACGCCCAGCGACAACCAGTTTTTCGGTTTCGCGTCATAGGCAACTTTACCATTTATCCGCTCCAGATCGCTGCGGAGCATAATACCCTGCATGTCGGCATAGTTGAGAAACGCGCCGAACGAGGAATTGTCGCCCTTGGTCTGCACGGAAAACTGGTGGTTATGCGACATCGCTGTCCGAGTGGCCTCCTCCTGCCAGTCCGTATCGTACAGGGGGTTGCCCTGTGCATCGAATAAACTTGGGTCGTTGCGCGTGAAAGCGGGTATGTCACTGCTACGGTATTTCGAGTGGTTGGCAAACCCGCGCTCCAGCACTTCCATGAATTCAGTAGCGTTAAGTACATCAAGTTTTCGTGGCAGCACTCCTACGTTCATGAACCCTTCATATCCTACAATCGTTCCGCCGACACTTGCACCCCTCCGGGTGGTGATTAGGACGACCCCATTCGCGCCCCGCGCACCGTAGATGGCGGTAGAAGAGGCGTCTTTGAGCACCTCCATGCGTTCTATGTCATTGGGGTTCAGAAATTGAATGTTTTCCATCACCACGCCATCAACCACGAACAAGGGATTGGACGACGAATTGATGGTACCCAATCCACGGATGAGGATGCGGGGACTGCTTGTTGGCGAGCCCGAGTTTAGAAAAACATTTACACCGGCAACCCGCCCTTTCATGCCCTGCAAGGCATTGGTGACTGGCGCTTGTAACAGTTCATCGCCCGATACCACCCCAACGGAACCGGTTAAATCCGATTTCCGTTGTGTACCGTAACCGACCACGACCACTTCTTCCAATTGCTGATCGACTGGCAAAAGCAATACGTCGATGGGCTGATCAGATTCCACGGGCACTTCTTGGGTTTCATAGCCGAGATAGTTAAAAACAAGGATTGCTACCGCAGATGGCACTTCGATACTGAATCGACCCGATTGGTCGGTAGTCGTACCGGTGTTACCTCCTTTTAATTGGATGCTTACCCCTTGTAAAATCGGATTGTTCTGCGATGCGTCGGCCGACCGGACCGTGCCCGTAGCGATGAAGCTGCTCTGTGCCCGGCTCGTCCACGGCAAGCAAGCCAGCATCATGACAAAAAGCCATGCGACCCGCATTTTTTTTGTCTTTAGGATAGTTGGATTTTGTACTATAACTGATAATAATTGGTGATAATTAAAAAATAATTATGTACACACATAATAGATAATCTATATTAGATTCACGGATATCTTGGTTAATCACATAAAATAAAGGCCATTAAATAAATGTATATATGTATATACATACAAATGTATAACTTTGTTTTTAAACACCAAATCATTTTTTTAAATTAGCTTACATTTTTATCCATTATGACAAAGTTGAATTTCAAGATCGACCATAAGAGTCCGATCCCCCTGCACGTACAAGCGGAAAATCTGTTGCGGAAACTGATTGAGACTCCGGAGTACCAGGAGGGTAAGCTTTTGCCCAACGAGATTGACCTTGCCAAGCGGCTGGCCATTTCGCGGGCCACGTTACGGCAGGCCATCAACAAGCTTGTTTTTGAGGAGCTTTTGGAACGGAAGAAGGGGGTCGGCACGAAGGCCGTTAAGAAGCGTTTCAGCTCGCGGTCCAACAACTGGCTCAGTTTCTCGCAGGAGATGGCCGCGCGGGGCATTCCGATCAAGAATTTCGAGCTTCACATCTCTTGGGAGGTCCCCAATGAAGGATTAGTGAATTTCTTCGGTATTGCCCCCGATCAAAAGATCCTGAAGCTCGAACGTGTGCGCGGCGGAACGGAGGGTCCGTTCGTCTACTTCGTTTCCTATTTCCACCCCCGCATAGGTCTTACCGGCGACGAGGATTTCAAGCGGCCGCTTTATGACATCCTGGAAACCGACCACCATACGGTGGCGGATTTATCAAAGGAAGAGATCAGTGCCACGGTGGCGGATAAATTCCTTGCAAACAAATTGGAGACGCAGGTCGGCGCCGCCATACTCTTCCGCAAACGGCACGTATTTGACCAAGCCGATCGTCCGTTGGAATTTAACCTGGGGTATTACAAAGCGGATAGTTTTATATATACGGTAGAAAGCAGGCGGCAGGGCACGCGCTAAACCCGTGCCCCTGCTGCCGCGTTACTGCTTTGGATCTCAATCCACCGTTATCTGATACAATTGCTGATGCCACTCGTTCAATTCGGCTTCAGGCATCTTAACCACTTCGCGGTCGTACGTCATCAACCCGTTGGTTTCTATCTCCACATCGGTGGTCTGTGTGTATACCGCAGCAGAGAGGCCCAAGGGTATCAACCGGGCCAGGTCTTTAACCAATCCGCTATAGCGGCGTTTTAGCTCATCGGTGTTCTTGAAACTTTGGTATCCCCAGTTGTCTTTATCCTGCCAGGTATGCCCCTCTACGGGAAGCCCCAAGCCACCGAATTCACCAAGTACCAAGATCCGTGTATCGCCGTATAGCTCGGGGCGTGGCATTACGGCATCCGGGTAGTTGTGGATATCCATGATATGGCCGGTTTCGTAAAAGTTGCCACCACTGGCGCTATTCACTAGGCGCGACGGATCGTAGGCCATCGTCCATTCGGTGATTTCTTCGGTTTTAAACTGACCCCAAGCTTCGTTGAAAGGAACCCATACCACGATGCTGGGGAAATTATACAGGGCATCCATGATTGCCTTCCATTCCTTCCGATAGATCGCTTCCGACTGGGCACTGCGGTCTTTGTCGTGCTGGCGGCCCGACGTAATCCCTGGTCGCATATCCCAATGATTACCGCCGAGGTCGCCGCTAGGCATGTCTTGCCAAACCAATAAGCCCAGTTGATCGCAGTGGTAATACCAGCGTGCCGGTTCCACTTTGATATGCTTGCGGATCATGTTGAAGCCCATGTCTTTGGTCTTCTCAACATCATAACGCAGCGCTTCGTCTGTGGGTGCCGTATATAAGCCATCCGGCCACCAGCCTTGATCGAGCGGACCGTATTGGAATACGAACTCATTGTTAAGCAGCATCCGCTGTATGCCTTTTGCGTCCTTAGCCATCGATATCTTTCGCATGGCAAAGTACGATTCGATTTCATCTACCACTTTCCCTCTGCGCAAGACTGCCACTTTGAGGTCGTACAACGATGGCGATGTGGGCGACCACAATTGGGCATTGTTGATTTTCAACGTAGCTTCATTGCCTGCTGCCACCATTTCTTCGGCCACCTTTGCCCCGTTTTTCCATGCAGATATCCGCACTTGGTCGCCTTCGCGCGCGCCTTCCACCACGGTTTGTACGGCCAGCGTACCCCGATCGATATCAGATGTATGTTTAGTCGCGGTGATGTGGGTTTCGGGCACCCCCTCAATCCACACGGTTTGCCAGATGCCGGTTACTGGCGTATACCAAATGCCATGCGGACGGACCACCTGTTTGCCATTTGGTTGCGGACCTTCATTCGTGGGGTCCCACACACCCACAACAATTTCCTGTTTGGCCCCCTTAGCTAAATAGGGGGTGATGTCGATGGAAAAAGGATCGTATCCTCCTTCGTGCGAACCTGCCTTTTGGCCATTGACATACACCTCACTCTGCCAATCGACAGCACCGAAATGCAGGAGTACCTGTTGCTTGCGGATTTTCTTATCCAACACCACGGTACGCCGGTACCACAGGGAGCTATCCTTACCCACGGTCTTCCCTACACCCGAAAGTGCCGACTCCACGGCAAAGGGGACTAGGATTTGACCATCGAAATTGCCAGGTGCGGCCCCCAGCTTACCGGGTACGATGGCATAGTCCCAAAGACCATTGAGGTTTTGCCACTCTTCGCGCACCATTTGGGGCCTGGGATATTCAGGCAGGGGGTTGGCCACATTGATATTGTTAACCCAAGGCGATTTGATTTTATCACCTACAGGTTGCCAGGCCTGCGGCTCTTGTGCGGCTAACCGTCCGAATTGTAAGCAGGACAAGAAGAGAAGAATTGAATAACTAATTTTTTTCATCATTGTTATGTTTTAATATGTTGACTCCACACCAGCGAAGATATGGACAATGTCCCGGTTTTCCGTCTCAATATTTCGATATTATGTCTTAGCAATACTACTGCACACACCTGTTTGCCTCAAGCCATGATTTCTATACATTTTAATTTCTTTTGGAATAAAATAGGAAAAGAGCGAAAATAACTTTTACCTTCGCCCAATAGGTGATTCTCCTCCAACAAAGCGATCCATTAAATTCCGAGTCGGCAAAACGAATCTCGAAGACAATCTGATAAATCATAATAAAGCTATGTTCAAAAAACAATTAAATAACCCTGCGCTAAAAATAAGTTTCGAAAAAATCCTTAAAGGCAATGCCGAATGGGTTCAACAGGTGGAGGAAGATACCAGTGGGAAACTGAAGCAACTGGCGGAGGGGCAACATCCCGAGCTGCTGTGGATCGGTTGTGCCGATAGCCGTGTGCCGGCAAACCAGATTACGAATACCCAGCCCGGCGAAGTTTTCGTACACCGTAACATTGCCAATATGTGCGTGCATTCAGACATGAACATGCTTAGCGTGCTTGACTACGCGGTAAACGTATTGAAGGTAAAGCACATCGTTGTAGCGGGGCATTACGGTTGCGGCGGCGTGGGCGCTGCATTGAGCCGCCAGCAATTCGGCATCATCGACAACTGGCTTTGCCACATCAAAGATGTATACCGTTTCCATAGCGAGGAGATTGACGCCATAACGGATGAAAAGCAAAAAGTAAACCGGTTGGTTGAGCTCAATGTGGCTGAACAGGTTTTCAACCTGTGCACCACCTCGATTGTACAGAACGCATGGAAGGAACGCGATGACCTGGCCGTACATGGCATGGTTATCGACATCTCTACCGGCAAATTGATCGACCTCGATATCACGTTTACGGATAGTTTGGGTCTTGGCAAAGTGTTTGCTTTCAAATAAAAAAAGAAGGGCATCTGCCGGTTGGTAGATGCCCTTCTTCCCTATTCCGCCCCTAAAAACGGATACCGGTAATCCGTTGGTGGGTCGAACGTTTCCTTGATGGTACGTGGCGATACCCACCGCAGCAGATTGATCATCGAACCCGCCTTATCGTTGGTACCGGATCCCCTGGCTCCCCCAAATGGCTGCTGCCCAACCACGGCACCCGTACATTTATCGTTGATGTAAAAATTGCCCGCCGCATTGCGGAGTGCTTGGGTTGCTTGGCTGATGGCATAGCGATCTTGCGCGATGACCGCTCCTGTAAGGGCGTAAATGGATGTATTGTCTATTACCTGCAGCGTATCTTCCCAATCGCCGTCGGGATATACATAAACGGTCAATACCGGGCCGAACAGTTCCTCACACATGGTGACGTAGTCGGGCCTATTGGCCTGGATTACCGTAGGGTGGATATAATAGCCTTCGCTCTTGTCGTACGTACCGCCTACGATAATCTCGGCATCAGCGTCGGCCTTTGCCCGGTCGATATACCCTGCTAGCTTATCGAAAGCTTTTTCATCGATGACCGCATTGATAAAATTACTGAAATCGTCGGTCGGTCCAATCTTGAAAGACTCAACATCGGCCACAATCAATCGTTTAAGCGCGGGCCACAGCGACTCAGGGATATAGACCCGCGAGGCCGCCGAACATTTCTGCCCTTGATATTCAAATGCTCCCCGCACGATGGCTGTCGCCGCCACTTCCACATTGGCGGAGGGATGCACCAATATAAAATCCTTCCCGCCGGTTTCACCCACGATGCGGGGATACGAGCGATAACGATGTATATTTTCACCGATTGTCTTCCAGATATGCTGGAACACAGCGGTGGATCCGGTGAAGTGTATGCCGGCAAAGTCGGGATGTTTGAAAATAACCTCACCGGCCGTGGGGCCATCTACGTAGACCAAGTTTATGACGCCTTCGGGCACACCGGCTTCACGGAAGACCTCCATGAGCACATTAGCCGAAAAAATCTGCGTGTTGGCCGGCTTCCAAACCACAACATTGCCCATCATTGCTGCGGAAGTCGGTAGATTGCCCGCTATGGCGGTAAAATTAAAGGGGGTTAATGCAAATACGAATCCTTCCAATGGCCGCTGCTCTACACGGTTCCAACTACCCGTGGGTGAAACGGGCGGCTGCTGCATGTATATTTCACTCATATACTTCACGTTAAAGCGCAGGAAGTCGACAATTTCACAAGCGGAATCAATCTCAGCCTGAAAAGCATTTTTCGACTGCCCCAACATTGTTGCGGCATTTAGCTTGTACCGATAAGGGCCGGATATCAGATCGGCCGCTTTCAGAAATATCGCCGCACGCTGCTCCCATGGCAGGTTTTCCCAACCTTCCTTGGCTGCCAGCGCAGCACCAATAGCCGCCTGCACGTGGGTCTGATCCCCAGCATGATAGTATCCTAGGGTATGTTTGTGTTGGTGAGGCGGGTGGACGGCCACTTTCCGTTCCGTACGCACCTCTTCCCCACCGATATACATCGGAATATCAGCCTCTTCAGCTAATGCAGCTTGCACTGCCCGTTGCAACAGTTTCCGCTCGCTGCTGCCGGGGGCGTATGACAATACCGGCTCATTGATGGGATTGGGGACATTGAAAAATCCTTTTGACATAGTTCATTCATTTTGTGTGACGCCACAAAACTACCAAAACCAACAGGACTCTGCAAACCCTACTTCTTAAGCCGCTCTTTAAACACTTCCCTAAACTCCCGCTTCTTTAGCCCGGTTCCTTTCTACCACAAAAGCACAGAGGCTTAAGTGGTTTTGCGAGTGGAACCCGCAAAATGCAATATATTAGGCACTGAGGGGTATCAGGACACTTTCAATACGATTTTACCGAATTGCGTGTATCGGTCCATTTGCCGGATTGCGCTTTCGGCTTCGTGCCATGGATATACACCATGAACGACCGGAACTATCCGATGCTGGTTTACGAAGGCTAACATGGCTGCAAAATCAGCCGGTGAGCCCATCGTCGTACCTAATAGGGAGAGCTGTTTCCAGAATATTTTCCGGGCATTCAATGGAGGTAAGTTTCCTGCAGTCCCACCAAAAAATACGATCCGGCCGCCAGGATTGGCTAAGTCCAAATAGTGCGCTACGCCCTCACCCAATGCGCTATCCACGATGATATCAAAACCGCCAGCCCGTTCCCGGAGCTGTGTAGCCCAGTCGCCATCGGTATATAACACCCCTCCCTCAGCACCTAAGGATACCGCCCGTTCAATTTTGGGCGCTGTGCTGGAAGTGACGTATACCTTTGCACCGGCATGGATGGCCCACTGTAATACAAAGGTTGCCACTCCCCCACCTGCTCCAATCACCAATAACGTGTCGCCGCCCTTCAATGCCGCCCGACTGAAGACAGCCCGATAAGCCGTAAGCCCACCGAGGGGCAGTGCGGCAGCTTCTTCAAACGAGAGATGCATCGGCTTCTCGTGTAAATTGGCAACCGGAACACGTACGAATTCGGCGAAAGTGCCGTCTTGGGGCAGCCCGAGGATGTGGAATGACTTCCCTTGAAAGGCCTCGTTATCGCCCCATGCGATAGATGGATTAATTACAACTTCGCGACCGACCCAATACCTATGGCCTTCATCTCCCACTCTTTCAACGACCCCCGCTCCATCCGAACCTAATATGATGGGAAATTGCATTCCTGCATACTGGCCTTGTTGCATCCACCAATCACGCCGGTTGAATGCAGCTGCTTTGATTCGTACTAGAGCCTCGTCTTTACCAATCGATGGAATAGGTACTTCTTCCAATACCAACGGCTTCTGGATACCATGGAGGACGATTGCTTTTTGGTTAGCCATGAGATGTTAGAAATGAGATATGAGAAAGGAGACAACAAAAAAGCGGCACATAGAGCACGATGTGGCCGCTTTTTTACTTATATTTTTGCACTATTTAGCATCTGCGTAGCGCTTGGCTACAGCGTCCCAATCGATTACATTGAAGATTGCCTCTAAGTAGCCCGGGCGCTTATTTTGGTATTTCAGGTAGTAGGCGTGTTCCCAAACGTCTATACCTAGGATAGGTGTGCCTTTCACTTCGGCAATATCAAACAAGGGATTATCTTGGTTGGGGGTTGACGTTACCTGAAGCTTACCGGAACCGTCTACGATAAGCCACGCCCAACCCGACCCAAACCGGGTAGCCCCTGCCTCTTGCAGTTTTTTCTTCAACTCATCGAATGAACCGAAAGCCTCGTCGATAGCAGCAGCGAGATCGCCTGATGGGGCACCTCCACCATTGGGCGACAGCACTGTCCAAAACAGGGAGTGGTTATAATGCCCACCGCCATTGTTACGTACAGCACCGCTGTATTTCGAGATATTCTTGCAGATGTCCTCAATAGATAGATTCTCTGCGTCTGTTCCCGCAATCGCCTTATTGAGGTTATCGATATAGCCCTTGTGGTGACGGCCGTGGTGGATTTCCATGGTTTCTTTATCGATATGGGGTTCCAATGCGTCTGTGGCGTAGGGTAACGCCGGTAATTCAAAAGCCATAATATGTATTGTTTTTAGTTAAAAATTAATATTTCGTGTTGGACAAACTTAATTAAAGTTGCAGATAATTGCAACCGACTTCGTTGCTTATCGTGACTAATTGCCGCGATAAAGACGTAATATCAACATTTATAACGCTGTTTTGTTTGTGGCCGATTGTTTCAGCTCACCGGATGGCGCGTTTATTACGGAAAAATGACGTAACGAGATTAGCACAATCCGCTTCCAAAATCCCATTGGTTACTATCGTCTTCGGATGCAGTATTTTATTTCCGAAAATCGAAAAGCCCCGCTTTTCATCGATTGCACCGAATACAATTCGGTCGATTTGGGTCCAGTAAGCCGCACCTGCGCACATCACGCAAGGTTCGATGGTAACGTATAGGGTGCAGTCGCGCAAATATTTACCGCCAACGTAATTAGCAGCAGCAGTGAACGCCTGCATTTCGGCATGCGCCGTCACGTCGTTCAGCCGTTCGGTAAGGTTATGCCCCCGCCCGATGATCTTCCCATTAGCAACAACCACGGCACCAATGGGCACCTCACCTTGCTCAAGTGCCTTCTGTGCCTCGCGGAGCGCCTCTTTCATATAGACCTCATCAGGGATGGTGGCAACGGAATCTTCAAAGTTGATGTATTTCATCTAGACTTGAGATATGAGATGTGTGAAACCATTCGTTGAGCGCCAGCTCACATTAACTTCGATCCGTTTGGTACCGGGCGTTCCACGGCACTTAATACAATGTCTCCGTTGTCGTCAGCAAAACCCGTAACCAAGCATTCCGACATGAAGTCTGCAATCTGTTTCTTCGGGAAATTGACGACACCGACGACTTGTCTACCGACTAATTCCTCCTTGCTGTAATGTTTGGTAATCTGTGCACTGCTTCGACGTTGTCCAATTACCGCCCCAAAATCTATAGTCAGTTTATAGGCCGGCTTGTGCGCTTTCGGGAATTCATCGACTTGGATGATCGTACCGACACGCAGCTCCACCTTCTCAAAATCATGCCAAGAAATCTCAACCATCAGAATATGCAAACCGTTACTATAACCGATTACTCTCCAGGTCAGCAATACCCTTTTTCAACGTGAAAAGGATATAATCCCGGCTACGCCGTACCCGCTTGGCTAACCTTCCGATTAGTTCGTTTTCCTTTCCAGGCTCGAAAGCGAGGTCCTCTTCTGAAAGATGGTTGTATTTCCGCAGGAATTTCGCCTTCGCTACTTCCCACTCTTCCAAAGTCATTTTGATATCAGCCATATAATGTTGATTTGAGACAAAATTAGCCAAAGTTGCTAGCTTGTGCAAGTTTATTAAGCTGATAACCTACGCGCTGCGCACATTCCCAACTGGCCACAATTTTATTTTCGGCTTGAATTTTGCTACAATTGCACATCAGTATACGAATGGACAAATAAACATTAAAAAAGATTATGCTATGAAAAAGTACTTTATTATTGCATTTCTCGTAACCGCTACGATTTTTGGCGCGAATGCTCAGTTGCTGCCGAGTTTCCAATTCGGGGTGAAAGCGGGGCTTAACTTTTCCAACTTGAAATCGGAAGACGGAAATTGGCTCGACGCTAGTACTAGGACCGGATACCAAGCCGGGGTGTGGGCGCGCATAGGCGGTGCCGGTGTACATTTTCAACCCGAACTCTATTTAACTGGCAAAAGCTCGGAAGCTAAACTGGTGGAAGAGAACGAAGAAGGCAAAGTGAGCTTTACGTCGCTCGACCTCCCGCTATTGCTTGGTACACGCATCGGTTTAGGCCCTGCCGGCCTGCGCATTGTCGCCGGTCCAGTCGTGTCGTTCGTCGTAGATAAAAATATTGGTGACGCGCTGGCCCAAGTCCCTGAATTCAGCGAATACAAAAACCAAGCCTGGGCAGTAACCGGCGGACTCGGACTCGACATCAGCAATTTCCGCATCGATGCGCGTTACGAGCACGGGTTAAGTGAATTAAGCAAGAACGATAGTGCACCGCAAAAGGTCAACCTCTGGACCGTGGGCATAGGTTATCGGTTGTTTTAACACTATTCGGGCTAAAAGAAATTACATGTTCGGCGCCACGCAAATCAATGTGTGGCGTTTTTTTTGACACCAAAACCAATTAGAACTGTTCTAAATTAAGGATTTTGCTTGTTTATTTACGCGCGTATTGAATCAATTGGTAGATTTGCTTACCAAAATTAAATATTCGAGGAGAATGAATAAGTCCAAACCACTACTTTCCTCAACGCTTGGGAAGAAGCTTATCATGAGCTTAACTGGTCTGTTTTTGTGCACATTTCTGATTGTCCATCTTATTGGCAATCTCCAGTTATTTTATAACGACCAAGGAAAAGCGTTTAACGATTATGCACATTTCATGACGCATTTCACGCCGATTAAAGTCGTATCATACCTGCTTTATACGTCGATCGTTATACACGCAGTTTATGCATTGGTCATAACCATCCACAACAAAAAGGCGAGACCCATTGGTTACGCAGTTTACCGCGGATCGGCCAACAGCGCTTGGAATTCCCGCAATATGGGCTTGTTGGGTACCGTTTTACTGGTATTCATCGTAACACACATGAGCAATTTCTGGTGGAAATATCATAATGACGCTGTACCTTATATAGAATACCGCACCAACTTGGCCACCCATGAGACTACGGCCACCGAGTTGATTGCTGGGGAATATACGGGTTATGTGAAATATGTAGACAACGACTTTGAAATACTGAAGGCCAAGGATTTGTATAAGCAGGTGCAATTTGCTTTCCAGAATTGGATTTTGGTCGCATTTTATGTCATTGCTATGGGAGCACTTTCTTTCCACCTCATCCATGGGTTCAAGAGCGCATTTCAGACTTTAGGGTGGGACCATAAGAAATATGCCCCTATTATCCGGTTTATCGGTATTTGGTTGTTCGGCGTTGTAATCCCCATCGGATTTGCGGCAATGCCGTTGTATTTCTATTTTTCTAACTAGCTATTTTGTAAGTCTATGCACGTTTTGCAAGGCACAAAAGATATAACAGACATCATCATATGTTAGATTCGAAAGTACCAGCAGGGCCACTGGCCGAAAAGTGGTCGAGACATAAGTTTAATCTGAAGTTGGTCAACCCGGCCAACAAGCGTAAATACACCATCATTGTTGTCGGCACCGGCCTAGCCGGATCATCCGCTGCGGCTTCACTCGCCGAGCTCGGTTACAATGTAAAGGCATTTTGCTACCAGGACAGCCCACGGCGCGCACATTCCATTGCCGCCCAAGGTGGTATCAATGCAGCAAAAAATTATCAAAACGACGGCGACAGTGTTTATCGATTGTTTTACGACACCGTAAAGGGTGGCGACTACCGGTCGCGCGAGGCCAACGTACACCGCTTGGCAGAAGTGTCGGTAAACATTATCGACCAATGTGTGGCACAGGGCGTACCGTTCGCCCGCGAGTATGGTGGGTTGCTCGACAACCGTTCGTTTGGTGGGGCCCAGGTATCGCGTACATTTTATGCGCGGGGACAAACGGGGCAACAGTTGCTCCTGGGTGCTTACTCTGCCCTGAACCGGCAAATCCACAAAGGCACGGTGAAAATGTACAACCGCCATGAAATGCTGGACTTGGTTACCATCGATGGCCATGCCCGTGGTATCGTTACGCGTGATATGATTACCGGCGAAATCGAATCGCACGAAGGCCACGCGGTGTTACTATGCACCGGTGGTTATGGCAACGTATTTTTCCTGTCCACAAACGCCATGGGCTGTAACGTCACCGCCGCGTGGCGGGCCCATAAGCGGGGTGCGTTCTTCGCCAATCCGTGTTATACGCAAATCCACCCAACCTGTATCCCAGTCACCGGCGACCACCAATCAAAGCTGACACTGATGTCTGAATCACTGCGCAACGACGGTCGTGTATGGGTGCCGAAAACCGTAGAGCTTGCACAAAAACTACGCAAGGGCGAAATTAAAATCGCCGACATCAAAGAAGAAGACCGGGATTACTACCTAGAGCGTAAGTACCCTTCATTCGGCAACCTCGTACCTCGGGATGTGGCATCGCGGAATGCGAAAGAAGTGGTAGATGAGGGCCGTGGTGTAGGTGCCTCCGGCATCGCCGTATTCCTCGATTTCGAAGACGCCATTAAACGGCTTGGGGAAGACGCGGTTCGTGCCAAATACGGCAACCTGTTTGACATGTATCACCAGATTACCGATGAGAATCCATATAAACAGCCTATGCGCATCTATCCAGCTGTGCACTACACCATGGGGGGCGTTTGGGTCGACTATAACCTGATGACTACCGTCCCCGGGTTGTATGCATTGGGCGAATGTAATTTCTCCGACCACGGAGCCAACCGGCTAGGGGCTTCGGCCTTGATGCAGGGACTCGCCGATGGTTATTTCGTCATCCCATATACCGTGGGTGATTACCTAGCCGGCATCGGCTTCGATCCGGTAGACAAAAACCACCCTAATTTCGAAAAAACACGTAAGGAAGTGGAAGAACGGGTACATCATTTACTCTCCCTTAAAGGAAATAAAACGGTAGACGACATCCACAAAAAACTAGGCCATATCATGTGGGAATACTGCGGCATGGCGCGGAATGAGGCTGGACTTACCAAAGCGAAAGAGCTCATACGGGAGCTTCGGCAGGAATTTTGGGACGACGTGACCGTGCTGGGTGAAAATGAGGAAATGAACCAGTCGCTCGAGAAAGCAGGGCGAGTAGCAGACTTCCTTGAGCTCGCCGAGCTGATGGTAGAGGATGCACTCCATCGCCGTGAATCGTGTGGCGGGCACTTCCGCGAAGAGAGCCAAACCGACGAGGGTGAAGCGAAACGCGATGATGAAAACTTCAGCTATGTCGCTGCCTGGGAGTACAAGGGGGACGGGCAAGCCGAAGTACTCCACAAAGAAGCATTGGAATTCGAGTATGTTAAATTAACACAACGGAGTTATAAGTAAACGAAGCTGCTGGCCGTAAGTCGCTAATTGTAGCATAAAGCGCGAAGCAAAATAAAATAAAATAACATGAGTGGAAATATGAACCTGACGCTCAAAGTATGGCGCCAAAAGAATAACAAAACCAGGGGCAAGTTTGTAACGTACAACGCAAACGGCATCTCGCCTGATATGTCTTTTCTTGAAATGCTCGACGTGGTCAATGAAGACCTGGTACGGAAGGGCGAGGATCCCATCCACTTTGACCACGACTGCCGTGAGGGGATATGCGGGATGTGCTCACTCCATATCAATGGGCGGCCACACGGCCCCAATCAACTCACAACCACCTGCCAGCTGCACATGCGCAGTTTCCACGATGGACAAACCATCGTGATCGAACCGTGGCGAGCAGCCGCATTCCCGGTAATCAAGGATCTAGCGGTAGACCGCACCGCTTTCGACCGGATACAACAAGCGGGGGGATATGTCAACGTCAACACCGGCGGTGTGCCCGATGCGAATAGCATACCCATTCCCAAAGCGGTATCGGACGAGGCGTTTGAATCGGCGACCTGCATCGGTTGCGGTGCTTGCGTGGCAGCCTGCAAAAATTCTTCGGCTATGCTCTTTGTTTCGGCCAAAGTATCCCAATATGCTTTATTGCCCCAAGGCCAAACCGAGCGATACAGCCGTGCCCAAGCCATGGTTAACCAAATGGATGCGGAGGGTTTCGGCAGCTGTACCAATACCGGCGCTTGTGAAGCCGAATGCCCGGTAGGCATCAAACTCACCAATATTGCCCGGTTAAACCGGGAATACTTTACGGCCAAGCTCTTCAAAGAAGAAGAAGTACATTAAGCCAATCCGCATAACCGTATTGCCCCCCACAGTGACCCGATATTGTGGGGGTTTCTATTTTTACGTACATTAGCGGCTATAAACGGTGAGTACGGTTGTCAAAATACGGCTTTTATTGTTGGTGTTGACGTTATGCTTCATAGGCACCGCCGTCACCATCAACTTGACCTTCAAAAACGAGGAGACCTTACTCCTGGATGGCAGGCGTGTCCAGCACAACCTTCAGAAAAAAGAACAGATAGTATTAGATTTCCTAAACGACACCAGCCGCTTTAATAAGTTAAAAGCGATGGAAACCGATGTGGCACAGGCCGAAGAAATTTTCGATTATTTCGTAGGCCAACATGACATCTATCCATTTATCTACGTAAATAACGAGCTGGTTATCTGGGGTACTGATAAATTTGTCCCGAAAACGGATGCAGGCTTTAGCGATGGTGTAGATATTATCCAAGCCGATAATGGATGGTATGAATCCATAAAAAAAACTGCAGGAAACATCTCGGCGTTGTTCCTGATTCCAATAAAATCCAACTACCAAAGGAACAACGAGTACCTGCAAAACACATTTTCTAAAAGCCTGATAGAAACCTACAACCTGGAAATAGCAGATTACAACGACCATGTCATCTACAATATTAGGAGCGTAACCGGCAAGTACCTCTTCTCAGTAAAGTTGGGCGAGGGTCGGCACGACACCTTTTTTTCCAAGTTGGAGCTGACTATGTGGGTGCTCGCCGGGCTTTCTATAGTGCTTCTACTCAATATTATGTGCATTTGGCTGGCCCGGCGGGGTTGGGTATGGTCTTCGGTAGTATTATTTGCATGTTGCCTGGCGGGGCTGCGCTATGTCGATTTACACTACGGTTGGCTGGCTTCCCATTTCTATACGGGACTTTTCGATTCACGTAATTTCGCCTCCAGCTTCCTTTTTCCCCACTTGGGCGGATTTCTGCTCAACATAATCGCATTCACTTGGTTCATCGGCTACCTATACGCTTTCCGAAAGGAGCTACACATCCCCGCAATAAGCCGCACCAGCGTTGGGAGCTTTATCACGATTTGTATTTTCGCGGCGGTGGTGTATGGGGTAAGCCATGCGATGTCAAACATTTTTTTGGGTTTGGTATCCAATTCCGACATCAATTTCGATGTGACCAATATACTTGACCTAAGCTTCTATAGCTGGGTCGGCATCTTTGCGTTATGCCTGAGCATGCTATCTCTCTTACTGCTTATTGACCTGCTAGTGGGGGCAGCACACGCCGTGGTTCCGAACCAAAGGCAGTTACTATTCATGGGTATTGTGGTTGTGGCCGTTGTAGGGGTATTGATCGTCCTAAATGGTTTTTCACTTCGCAATCTGCCGATTACTTTTTTATTGCTGATCGCCCTTATCGGACTACGGGCTTGGTATAAAAAACGGAAACGCCGATTCGACCTAGCGGTTTTTATCGCCACCCTATTGCTCCTTGCCTCCATCACGGCGATAAAACATGGCCAGTTTCAACGCTACAAAAAGGAGGAAAAGCAAAAAGTAGCCATCTCGCGTTTAGAGGCCGTTGATGATGCCAACGCCCTTGCGCTTTTTCACGACCTCGAAAAGGAAATCGTTAAAGACCCTTTCCTTATTGATTATTTCAAGAACCCCCGAAATGAAAGTCGCGAATTACTCAATGAGCACCTCAAGCGGACTTACTTAAGCGGATACCTCTCGCGCTATGAATTTGTAGCCAATGAATACGACACCAATTGGGTACCAATCGGCAATAGTTCTGCCAGTAAGCGGCAGGACTACCGAAACAAGGTTATTTCCGGTGCCATAAAGGTGTCTGAAAACTTCTACCGGGGGAACAGCCGGCTGGGTAATTTTGAATACTTCGCCCAGCTACCCGTACAGGAAGATGGTGAACTGCTTGGTATATTGCTTATCGAGCTCCAAAACAGGTCATTTAGCCAGCTCGCCTCCTATCCGGATATCCTCGCTGATAGCCGCATTGACCAACAACAAACAGAATTGATAGCCGAATATGCCTATGCGTTTTACCGAAACGGCACCTTGGTAAGCCAATATGGCGACTACGTATACCCACTATCTGCGGAAACTTATCCCGCCGAACAACGGAAGTTTATCTCTCTCGGCACAGCAAACGGATACGAACACATGATGCGCCGGCCAAACAGCCAAACCTTAATTGTGGTGAGCAGCCCTCAGCTTAGCCGTTGGATGCAGCTGGCCGCACTGTCGTTCATTTTCCTGGTTTTCCTGCTGTTCGCGATATTGGCGTTCATCGCACGATGGCTAGTACTGACGCTCAACAGCAACGATTTCAGCCTGCGCAACCTCCGATGGAGCTTCCTGATTCTCTCTAACAAAATATTATACAGCACGCGTATCCAGACGTTTATGGTTGTAGCAGTGGTAACCACCTTGATTGTGGCTGGTATTATCACCTTCTTCAGCATCAGTAGCCAGTTTAGAAAACAGCAGGAAAGCGGCGTATTGAAATATGTGGTTGATATCGCAGGTAGACTAGAGTCCAGGTGGTTAAAGGAGCTCAATACGAACAGGGGGGTATCGGCCGATGAGCAATTCAATACTATCGCCGAATCGATCGCCGCTGATTTAAACCTATACGACACGGATGGCCAGCTGATTTATTCCACACAGCCGCGCATATACGACCTCCGGTTGCTATCGCGTTATATGCAGCCCCATGCTTGGCTCCACATGGCTCGGTACCAACGATCTGAATTCCTCCAGCACGAACATATCGGAGGACTGAATTTTATTGCTGCATACGCCCCTATCAGAAACGATGAATACGAGGCTGTAGCATTCCTCAGTTTACCCCATTACAGTTACCGGAAAGAGTTTGACCAGAATGTAGGTCTCTTGCTCAACACGCTCATCAACATTTACGCACTGGTTATTGTTGTCCTGGGTCTATTTGCCGTATTCGTGGCCAATAAAATTACCGCTCCATTGGCCTTGGTACAGCGTAGCCTCGCAAAGACAAGTATCGGAAAACCGAATGAGCCTATCTTCTGGAAACGGCATGACGAGATAGGCAGCCTCATCAAAGAATATAACCTGATGATTGTGGCGCTCGAACAGAGCGCGAACACCATAATGCGTTCGGAGCGCGAATCGGCCTGGCGTGAGATGGCCAAACAAGTAGCCCATGAAATCAAGAACCCGCTTACCCCATTGAAGCTCGGCATCCAGCAATTAGAGCGCTCCTGGAGAGAAAAGGATCCACGGTTTGAAGAGCGGTTTGAAAAATTCAGCGAATCGTTTATCGAACAGATAGATAGCCTCTCGCACATTGCATCGGAATTTTCGGAGTTTGCCAAAATGCCCGACACGCAGCTCAGGGAGGTTGATATACTGGATATCCTGACCAAGGCAGTTGAAGTGTTCCGCAACAACGTGGGTGTCAAGATAACGATTACGAATGCTTGCAACGATAAAGCGATTATCGTACAAGGTGACCGCGATCAATTGCTCAGGTCGTTCAATAATTTGATTAAGAACTCCATCGAGGCGGCTATCTCAAAACGTCGATGCCAGATTAACATCGTCCTAAATTAC
The DNA here is from genome assembly GCF_025460835.1 of Parapedobacter soli. Lineage (GTDB taxonomy): Bacteria > Bacteroidota > Bacteroidia > Sphingobacteriales > Sphingobacteriaceae > Parapedobacter > Parapedobacter soli. Next base: position 67,507 of record NZ_JAMXAY010000008.1, read on the forward strand.
GATGCAGACTTCTATGTAGCAATCGCCGTACAGGATAACGGTGAGGGCATAAATCCTGAGGCCCGCGAGAAGCTGTTCCAGCCCAATTTTACGACGAAAAGCTCAGGTACGGGACTGGGATTGGCATTTGTAAAGCAGGCGATAGAGGGGATGCGTGGAAGTATTCGATACGAAACTTTTGTGGGGAAAGGCACAACATTCTACATACGCATCCCCTCCGTACGTGCGCGGCAATCGTCTACCGCATAATAAGAGCAAAACTATTCTGAACGGCGGGATTACCGTAATACAATACTATTTTGCCCCATTACTGCATTATCTGTGTAGAGTAAAATGGTATAGGTTCCTTTTTGAAATCCCCTGGTATCGGCCCATTCAATGGTATACGTAGCTCCATCGTTCTTGAATTCAATAGCCGTTTTGTAGGTGTATTGCATTTGCTTACCATCTACCTCAAAAAGTCCGTAATCGTCGGTGGTTCTAAGATTGCCATTGGGGTCTATTACACGCATGTATATATCGTGATTGCCTATTTCAGCCAACGGATTATCCGCCAGTGTAAAATCAATATGGATGCTGCTGACACGGCGTGCTCTGGTTTCTATGCTCTCCTTGTTATTGCTCCGCTCCCGCACGCCATTGATGGAAATACTGGAAATCTTTAGTGCAGAAGCAAGTTTAACCATATCGACCAAATCGGTATGTTGCTCTTCAAGTTCGATAAGCCGGTCTGAAGATGAGGAAACTTCTTCCCGCAGCTCATCACGTTCGGACATCAATTGCGCATTCCGGCTCCGGAGCAGCTCGACTTCTTGAAGGTAACTCGACACTTGCTGCTTCAACTGGTTGATCTCCTGCTGCGCCCTACCCAGCTGCTCGAGGGTAAGGTTGCTCTTTGCCAATTCGGCACGTAAGGTCACTATTGTCGAACGCACACTGTCCCTGGAAGCCAGCAATGCGGAGTTAAGCTCGATGTTGTCGTCGGTCAATCGATCCAATTCCGCTTCGATACGATCTATTTCGGCTTCCATGCTTACCTTTTCATCGGTCAACTCGTAAACCTTATCGTCGGTATTTTTGTATTTGACGTAGAAATATATATTGGTTGCTAGCAAGGCAGCAATAGCTACCACAAAGAAGTAAATCTTGGTGGAATCCCTTCTTGTCTCCTCCGGAGCGGACTCTTCAGCTGCTTTGTCTAGCATCGTACGTATCTCTTGCATGGTCTATAGACAACACCCCCACTAACACATCTCTCGACTTATTATTAGAACAAAAATTGTTCCAACATATTTTCCGGGGTCAAAAAGCGGGATTATTCCGATCTGTTGCCAAGCTGATTTTCCCTACGCATCAATAGTAGATCCGCGTGCACCATATCCTTTATCAGTGCATTGAGGTCGTATTTAGGCTGCCAACCGAGTTGGCGGTGGGCTTTGGTTGCATCACCGATCAGCATGTCCACTTCCGTGGGTCTGAAATAAGTAGGATCTACTTTCACCACGGTCTGACCCAGCTTAATGGCCGCAGGATCAATGCCCAATGCGCTAAGTCGGGCTTCATCAGCGTCGATGACGACTCCTTTTTCCCGTTCACCTTTGCCACTAAACTCGACTTCGATACCGAGCTCGGCAAAACCAAGTCTCACAAAATCACGTACCGTGGTGGTTATACCAGTAGCTATAACATAATCTTCCGGCATATCTTGCTGTAGCATGAGCCACATCGCCTCGACATAATCCTTGGCGTGTCCCCAATCGCGCTGTGCCGACAGGTTACCCAAGAACAATCTGTCTTGCAATCCGAGGGCGATACGGGCAACAGCACGGGTTATTTTACGCGTTACGAAGGTCTCGCCCCGTATGGGGCTCTCATGATTGAACAAGATACCGTTGCATGCGTATAGCCGGTAGGCTTCACGGTAATTGACTGTAATCCAATAGGCATAGAGCTTGGCTACCGCATAAGGGCTACGAGGATAAAATGGGGTCCGCTCATTTTGTGGTACTTCCTGCACCAACCCATACAACTCAGATGTAGCGGCTTGGTAAAAGCGGCATCTGTCACCGAGCCCCAGTAATCGGATAGCTTCCAACAGGCGTAGTGTGCCCAATCCATCTGCGTTTGCCGTATATTCGGGTGTGTCAAAGCTCACTTTCACATGGCTTTGTGCGGCCAAATTATAAATTTCGTCCGGCTGCGTTTCCTGTACTATACGGATCAGGTTAGTGGCATCGGTAAGGTCACCATAATGCAAGGTGAAACGGCGGTTGCTCTCGTGCGGATCTTGGTATAGATGATCAATACGATCGGTATTGAACAACGAGCTCCGGCGCTTCACACCATGCACCAAATACCCCTTGTCCAATAAGAGCTCAGCCAGGTAGGCTCCATCCTGTCCTGTAATCCCTGTAATCAGTGCGGTTTTAGCCATTCAATCAATTGTATTGCTTCAATACCGATTTTAAAAGGTACTGCCCGTACCCGCTCTTTAATAGCGGTTGGGCTATCAGTTCCAGTTGCCCGGCATCGATGTAACCCATCCGGTAAGCCACTTCCTCAATGCATCCGATTTTGAGGCCCTGCCGCTCTTCAATAACCTGAACGAATTGACCGGCCTGCATAAGGGAGGCAAATGTACCGGTATCCAGCCAAGCGGTACCGCGGCTGAAGATCCCCACTTTCAACCGGTCTTGCTGGAGGTAGGTTTTATTCACGTCCGTTATTTCGTATTCACCGCGGGCCGAAGGCTGGATATGTTTAGCAATATCTATGACGGTGTTATCATAGAAATATAGTCCAGGAACGGCATAGTTTGATTTGGGTCTATCCGGCTTTTCTTCAATAGAGACAACACGGTGCCCGCTATCAAACTCGACAACGCCATAGCGCTCCGGGTCGGATACGGGGTAGGCAAATACCACACCGCCACCTGCCGGCAGATTGGCACTTTGCTGCAAGAGGCGTGATAACCCTTCGCCGTGGAAGATGTTGTCGCCCAGTATGAGTGCAACATTATCATTTCCTATAAAATCTTCACCGATGACGAAAGCCTGGGCCAGCCCATTAGGCTCCTCTTGTACGCTATATGAAAATGAACAGCCGATTTGGGAGCCGTCGCCCAACAACTTGCGGAACGCGGGCAGGTCATGCGGGGTCGAAATAATCAACACCTCACGGATACCGGCCAGCATCAGTGTAGAAAGCGGGTAATAAATCATCGGCTTGTCGTAAACCGGCATCAGCTGCTTGCTTACGGCAAGCGTCAAAGGATGTAACCGTGTGCCAGATCCCCCGGCCAGAATAATACCTTTCACTTTTTATCTTTTAAACAAACAGGAAGGCAAAGCTATCAATTTTTAGGTAAACTGACCCAAAAAGACAAAAGATCGCTGCTATTGCGCAGCGACCTTGAATGTAACGGCGTAATTGCCCCACAACAGGGTAACGGCACCGTCTTTAGCACTTTTTATGGTGAACTGCTCGACCGAAGTACCGGTTTCCACGGGGGTTGCACCAACGCGTAGTGCATCCTGAGCCTCGTCGTAACGCGTACCCCATTGATCCCACGTTTTATTAAAAATAAACGTAACCTCCTGCTCGCCGAGGATAGAATAAAGGCTGTATTTACCGGCAGCGAGCGGTTGCCCTTGGATAAGTACATCTTTATCCACCTCGAAAGTGGTTGCTTCATTAGCTCCCGTCCGCCACACTTTCCCGAACGGGGCAATATCGACTCCGATCTGGCGGCCCTTTAACGAGGGCTTGCTGTAGTGGATGTCTATCGTAACCCCGTCATCGGTAGTAACGGTCGTACTGTCAGGCGGACTTGCCCTTTGGCTCTTATCTTGTTGGGCACAGGCGACAGTAGATATCACCAAGACTGCTAGAAAAGATAATAGTGTTGCTCTCATAACTTTTATTTTTTGGTTGTAAACTATTGTTCATCAAACGAATTGACAGCTAAATCATTGGAGACGCTCAAAGTTAAATACCAAATAGCCAGCCTGCCCATCTAAGTCTAAAGGCATCCGCAAAACCAGCTGGTCGGAATCGGCGTACGACAAATCTAACCGATACCCGGCGGTAACATTACTCGGCTTATCACCGGGATAAATTTTCTTGAACTGGAACGCCGGTTCGCCATTTCCCTTACCAGGGTTGTAAATAGACCAGACAATATTGCGTACGGCCCCAGGTGCACAAAGCGTCCCTTCGGCATCAAAAGTGATGCTCCCTTTGCCATTATTAGGCAGATTCCAGATGCTACCGACAAAACATTCTGCTGGAGCCTCTTCGAAAATTGTTTTAACGCTGTATGCAGTCGGAAAGTTCTCTTTGTCTACCGAGTGTAATACCCATTGGCCCTTCACGCCTTTACGCCAAGAGGCTGCCGTAGGCCCACCGTCTACAGCACCTTGCTGTGCTGAACAGGAGGTCAATAAAAAAGATACCGAAATCAAGGCCACTAGAAAAAATAACGTTTTATTCATGGTATTAAAAACTAACGAACGAATTACAAAATCAACCTCCACCCACACCTTTTGAAGATGTAAATATAACGCATTCCACTATAAAATGAATTATTTTTATGTGCCATAGGTTATATTCATGTATGTTTGCTTGCAAAAGACGCGTCACCCATTATTATGGCTATCCATTCCAAAAACCATACCATCAGTCAATTTACCGCCAAATTATTGGTACGGTTATTCATTTTCCTCCTCCTGTTTGCCTTCGCACCGGTTATCCTCGAACAAGAAACCACACGGACCTATAGCGAAACGTTTGTGTATATCGAAAACAAATGGGCCCTTATTTTCCCCGGGTTGCTCTTCGTCAGCTTCCTTGCATTACTGATTCTCACCCTACGCTACAAATACCGGAAAACGGACCTCAATTGGATGTTATCATTAAACACAGCCCTCCTTATTATCTATGTAACGATGCTGTATATACGGCTATACCCGATCATCTTCGGCTAGCGCATGGTCGATAATCCGGACCTTTTTTTACCTTTGCCCTTTTACCCACAGTCTTTTTGGGCATACCCCAAATAATGTTGCGATAGTACCCATGACAAAGAAACAAATATGGCGGATTGCGAAGACCATTTTGAAGGTTTGCATCACGGTGGCTGCGCTATATTGGGTATTCAGTAAAGTGGAAGCCGACTACCACGAACAGGCAATGGCCGACCCCGAGAGGGGGTCGGACGAATACCCGGTTAGTTTCTGGGAATTCATCCGGCAAACCATAGCCAGCTCAAGCCCACTTTTCCTATTTCTCGCCTTTGTGGCTTACGGGTGCTCAATCGTGATTGGCTCTTCGCGTCTCAACGGCTTTTTCAAGGGCGTTGGGCTGGTCCTCTCCGAGCGGTACAATTTCAAGCTTTATCTTTTGGGGTTGTTCTACAATCTCTTTCTGCCGGGCGGCGTGGGTGGCGATGGTTATAAGATTTATTTCCTGCGCCGGAAGTTCAGCGTTAAAGGGAGGAAGCTGCTATCGGCCGTCTTCTTCGACCGGCTGAGTGGGTTGTGGGCATTGTGTTTGATTACTGCCGCGTTGGTGATCTTCATTCCGCGTCTGCAAATCCCAAATGAGGTTCCGATTATTGTGGTCATCTTTGGGTCGGTTGCGTATTACGCGGTCATGCGAAAATACTTTCCGGATTATGGCAAGCGTTTTTTCCGTACACACCTTAAAGCACTGGGCACCCAGTCGATGCAAGTGATGTGCGCCATTTTTTTATTGTATGCACTAGGTTTCGATGGTAAATTTGCTCCCTATTTGCTAATGTTCTTACTCTCCTCACTTGTGGCGGTGGTGCCGTTTACGGTGGGCGGGCTTGGCGCACGCGAAATGGTATTTGTTTTCGGAGCAAAATATTTCCAGCTCGATACGCACCTCGCTATATTGATCAGCTTATTGTTTTACCTTACATCAGCTTTGTTAGCGGCATCAGGCGCATATTTTATTTTCAGACCCCAAGGTCTGGGTGAAGATAAACTGCCGAAAGCCACAGAGGCAGACTTGGAGCATATTGCCCAAGATGACAACAATGATGATGATTGAACCGAATATAAAAAGCATGGCAACAATTGTAATTACCGGGGCAAGTAAAGGGATAGGTTTTGAAACGGCGCTGGCATTAGCCGAGGAGGGCCATCGGGTAGTCGCTGTGGCACGTTCTCAGGCAGGACTGGAAAAACTGCGAGAAGCGGCCGTCGGGCACGCTTCCAATGCAGCGATACACCCACTTATCTTTGATATCGTACATGGCGACTATCAAAAAGATTTCCTGCCTTTCGCTGAAAAGCTGGGCCGCGTAGACATACTGATCAACAATGCAGGTTTGCTGATCAACAGCCCGTTTAAAGCCACCTCTATTAATTATTTCTCAGCAATGCTAGAAGGTAATTTTCTAGGGCATGTCCGCATGATTCAGCACCTGCTCCCACTGATGGCATCAGGGAGCCATATTGTCAATATCGGTAGTATGGGCGGATTCCAAGGCAGTGTGAAGTTTCCAGGACTTGCAGCCTATTCAGCCAGTAAGGCGGCGCTACACACCCTTACGGAGTGTTTGGCGATGGAGCTGGAAGACCAGAAGATTAGCGTAAATTGCCTGGCTTTGGGCTCGGCGCAAACAGAAATGCTTAAAAATGCGTTTCCACAATACAAGTCGCCCGTTACCGCACAGGAAATGGGAGGCTATATTGCCCAATTCGCGCTCAGTGGCCACCGGCTCTTTAACGGAAAGGTATTGCCCGTGGCGATAACAACGCCGTAAAAGGAGTGAATAGTTTAGCAGGAGGCCCTATGCTATTCCTTATCATATTGGCATTGATTACGGATTTTATCTAACTTTGCGGCATTCAATAACGAATACACCAAGGAACATCATACATGAGAAAATTTGTCGGGTACATTCTCTCTCCTATTTTTTACCTGCTTTTCGGCATCATCATCACCGTGTTCCACCCCATCCAATGGCTATGCCTGAAACTAGGCGGGTACAATGCGCACAAGCGCTGCGTGGATGTCCTCAACCTATGCCTACTTTGCACCTATTACGTATTGGGCAATACAATAACCTTTATCAATCGGCAGCACTTACCGGTGGACCGCCCTATACTTTTTGTGGCCAATCACCAAAGTATGTACGACATCCCGCCGTTGATTTTCTTCCTGCGCAAACACCACGGCAAATTTATTTCCAAGATTGAACTGGCAAAAGGGATACCGAGCATATCGTTCAACTTGCGCCATGGTGGCGCGGCCAACATCGACCGTAAGGACCCGAAGCAGTCTATCGCAGAAATCCTGAAGCTCGCTAATAACATGAAAGCCAGGAACTGGTCTGCCTTTATCTTCCCCGAAGGCACCCGGGCTAAAACAGGCATCATCAAGCCATTTAATGTGGGCGGTATCGCTACGATATTGAAAAAGGTGCCACAGGTGCTTGTTGTACCCATCGCTATCAACCACTCCTGGCAAATGGTACGTTACGGGTTCTTCCCGCTCAACACCTTTACGAGGATGGCGTGGGAAGTTCTTGAACCCATAGAACCGCAGGGCCAGAATGCGGAAGACGTGGTAGCACAAGCCGAAGCCAAAATCCGGGCAAAGGTTGAAAAATAGGTATCAACTTACCCGGCGTCCCTTCCACTGGTATTTACCCATATTTCCGGCAATACCGATATATACCATGTAAACGACATGCAAGACCGTGAGTATTGGCAGGTATGCCAGTAAATCCAAGCGCTTGGCGAAACGGCATAGTGGGTAAAGAAAGAATGCTTCTACAGCCAGCTTAAGGGCCACGGCAACCAGAAAAACGCTTCCCAGACCACTATCTCCGGCTAGAACCGATGTGCCAACTCCGGTGAGCAACAGCAGTAGGTTGAATGTCCATATAGCCACACCCAATGCTACAATCCCTTTATTTTTATAATGGGTACTTTTGGATGCCCATCGTCGACGCTGGTTGATGAATCCGCGCAAGCTCCGTTTCGCGTCGGTATAGACGATTGCCTGCCTTGATTTGCAGAAGCCTATCCGGTGCGGGTATTCTTGGGCTACCTTATGCAAAAACAGCTCATCATCACCTGATGCAAGATGATCGATGCCATTGAATCCCCCCAACTCATGGAATACGTCGCGACGGTAGGCCAGGTTCGCTCCGTTGCAGGTGGATGGATGTTTATTCCCGATACCCGCCGCACCAAGCCCGATCAGGTATAAAAACTCCAGTGTTTGCAGCTCTTCAAAAAACCCTTTCTGCTCGGAGTATACCACCGGCGAGGAAATCAGTACACATTCCGTTTCCTCGGCATAAGCAATCACGGTAGCCAGCCAGTCTTTTCCCATCCGGCAATCGGCATCGGTGGTCACGATGAAATCACCGGACGCCACGTTGATTGCCTCTGATATGGCCTTTTTCTTGTAGGAGTTCAACGGCTGGGATTCGTGCAATTCCAAGAGCTGCACGCCTTGTCCCTCAAATGAACGTACAATCGCCGAAGTATCGTCCGTGGAATGGTCATCTACCACGATTACTTCAAGCAGTTCTTTGGGGAAATCCTGGGCCAATATATCGGAGAGTGTGCGGCCGATGTTCGCTGCCTCATTACGTGCCGCAATCAGCACGCTCACCTTGGTTTTAGGTATATCCTTCTTGTAAAAAAACGGTAATGCAGACCACCCTGCCCGCATATAACATACCAGCACCGCGTATATCCCGGCGAATATGACCAATGCGATACTAACTAGTTGTGTCGCCAAAGAAATTGATTTTTAAAACAAATACCGACCCCAAAATGGCTGGCAATATAAGGTTAATAAACCAAATACAGGAAGCGATTGCCATCACCGCTATATCCTGATCGGTTATATGCGCGTACAGGTAACTTGCCGTAACACTGCGGACACCGAAATCGAATAAATCGAGTGTGGGCAGTGCTGCTTGCACAAAAAACAGGATAAAAATCAGCAAGAGCATGGGTATAAACTCGATTCCGGGGATGATAACCAACATCAAGATGCAGTATTGTGAAGTGAAGATAACGAACCGGGCTAGTGAGTTCACGAAGACAATCGCTAATTCCCGGTGGTCATAACGGGTAAGGATCTCAAAAAAACGGTGGAATTTCCGTAAGAACCCTATCCGCTGTATCCAGCTATTGATCCACCGCACGTTGAAATAGAGTGTTAAGAAAAACCCGGCATAGGTGGCGGCTACAAACCAGATGGCAATTCCCCAGGCCATACCGACATCAAAAAAACGGTTGACAAACCACGCAATGCTGAGTGAACCCGCCACACTTGTTAGGACAAGTTGGGCCAACGCCCCCACGCCCATGGCCACCACGCCGAAGATGCGCTTGCGTGGCTGGAGGAACATCACCCGCCCACCGTATTCACCGATGCGATTCGGTGTGAAAACGGCCCAGGTAAGTCCACAAAACACAGATTGCGTAGCCCGCCATAAGCTTATGCGCTCAATATGGCGGCAGAGGTACTGCCATTTCACCACTTCCAGAAACCAGTTGGCAAACATAAGCACCACAACCACCGACAAGGTAATTACCACGGTATGGGTACCAAGGTTCTTCATCAACCGTTCGAACTCCTTCAGGTTTTGGTGGTCGTTGAGCTTCTGGTAGAGCACCCAAGCCACCAACACCAAGATGGTCACTTTCAGTGCTACGCCCAGTTTCTTCTTCGTCTTATTAGTCAAAACCCGAATGATTCTAGCGTGCAATGTTACTAATTTATCCGCTCCATTCCCAATGGAATGATTTATCTCCAAACGGGCGACAAGATGGGCGGAAAAGTCCTAATATTGCAACATGCAAAAGGCAGCCAAAACAGAGCGGGTTATTTTGGGCATCGATCCAGGCACAACCATTTTGGGTTATGGCCTTGTCAAGGAGGTTGGCAAGCAACTATCGCTCATTAATCTTGGTGTCATCAAATTGGATCATCTCAATGACCACGCACTCAAGTTACAGCGAATCTTCGAAAAAACCAGTGCGTTGATTGAGCAATACCAGCCCGACTGCATGGCGCTGGAGGCACCGTTTTATGGCAAGAACATCCAGGTGATGCTTAAACTTGGCCGGGCGCAGGGCGTGGCCATGGCTGCGGCACTGCATAAAAACATCCCTATCTTTGAGTACGCTCCCCGGAAGATCAAGCAATCCGTGACCGGCAATGGGAATGCGGCCAAAGAACAAGTGGCTGCCATGCTCAAAACCTTATTGAATTTTGATGAGACACCGCAGTTCTTAGATGCTACCGACGGGCTGGCGGCGGCGGTATGCCACGCATTCCAGAACAAACGCACCAGTGGCTCGAAAGGGAGCTACTCTGGGTGGACCGCCTTTGTAAAAGACAACGCCGATCGCCTGAAGTAATGTATCAAAGCTTCACCTGCCTGATTACATTCTTCACATTCAGCTCGATGATATCGGTCATCGTGCGGCATTTCAGGTACTGGCTATTCTGATAATACTGGGCATAACCCTCTCTGAGCTGCCTTACGTTTTCTGGGGTAGACAGCTCTTCGGTATTAGATACATCGCGCAATGCGGCGATACGGTGGCGTTCGCTCCGTACCCGGTGTACGATCGATGATCGTTCTTCCTGCTGATATTGCAACGCCGTACGGTCTGTGAGGTGCTCCATACACAATTCCACATAAGCCAGGTTGTCTTTGAAGAACTGGGGTCTGTATACTTTGGGGTTCCCCTCATAAAACTGCTGGTCGAAATCAATGGCACGGATCCGGAACTGGAAATCATCGAAATCAGGGGTAATCTGCACAACAAAATTATAGGCGCGCATATCGCCCAGCAACGTGATGATGCACCGCTCGTTGAACTTCACGAATTCCTTTGCAATCCGTTTGGGGTTATAATCCGGGGTGTACATCAACGACTTCGTGAACACGTCACCGGGAATACCAACAATATGTTCCTCTACCAGTGTTTGTTCCCCTACTAGATAATTCACTGTATTGGGCGATATGATTTGCTCCAACTCCAACCCGTATATCCGCGATGCATCGACCTGTTTTACGTAAAAGTAATCATATACATCATTCAGCCGATTCACGATACGTACCCTGAACGGATGTGTATTGCCAAACGCACAATATTCCACTCGGTCGATATATTTATGCTCCACGATACGGGTATTGCCCGATGCCTTCAGCTCCGCATAAATGATTTTTAGTCCGTTGTATAAGTTTTCTTGGACATGCGGCGGATATACAGGCGTTTCCCACAACGTGTCGCGGCCATTTTTATCCATCACGGGCGAACTCTCATAAAAATCGAGGAGATCTTCATAACCGATCGGCATCCGTGCTTCGCGCTCGTAATGGCGCAGGTATTTACGCAATGCCGGGCTAACGCCATATACAGGCTTCTTACGAGAAATCTTTACGTCTTCCATCTTTCCCTAACAACAGGTTGTGTAAGGTAAAGATACGATTTTGCCCGGCTAATAAAAAATTGTAATATTTTCATAAATAATCGAATATTAGTGCCTATTTTTGACTAATTAGCAACAAACACCTGTTATAACATTAAATTGAACAATTACCTCACCTCATATTAAATATTAGCGACAGACGTATTGAGACAATTACATAAGCTATGGAAAAACGAAATGACAATTATGAGTTAGATAACCTGGACACCCAGATTCTATCTATTTTAATGAATAACGCATCTATTCCCTATACCGAGATAGCCAAAAAACTTATCGTCTCCGGCGGCACTATCCACGTACGGATGAAAAAGATGGAAGAGCTTGGTATCATAAGGGGATCTCACCTCATCATCAATCCCCAGAAAATCGGCTTTGACATTACGGCATTCCTTGGAATCTATCTCGAAAAGGGCTCCCAATACAATAATGCTGTGGAGCAATTGAAGCGGGTAAAGGAGGTAGTGGAATTGCATTATTGTACCGGAACGTACAGTATGTTTGCAAAGATTATATGCCGAGACACAACCCACCTCCGCAAGGTGCTCAATGAAGACATCCAAGCGGTAAAAGGTATCCAGCGCACGGAAACAATCATTTCGTTGGAAGAAAGCATAAAACGGCAGATCAGCTTAACCTAGGGGTGGTTCCCATTCCTATATTGGTAGTCGACCACACTATCGCTGGATGCCGCCGTCCATGCCGACCTTGACGTCAAACGGGTTGCAATAGGCATCCAGCAGCACGGCCATGCGCACCCGCGTTACGGGTTGCTGTTCATCGTACTCCCCTTCGAAGTGGTATCGCCGCTTCCAGTTTTTCTGTACTTGACCTTCCAGTTCATCACCCCGCTGCCCTACAAATTTGATGTAACTGAACAGGTCTGCCATGGTTATGGTGTCTACATCGGCATGGTTGATAAACCAAATCTGGCTTCTGGAGAACAACGCATTCAGCACGGGCTTGACCTCGGCGGTGGTAACAGGCGCTTCGGCATCAAAATGCAAGCGCCCACGCCCATCTTCCCTCCCCAGTAGCATTCCGGTCGCCCCGATGCGCTGAACAGCATCAAAGTGCGAGCTTTCGAGAGCGACATCCACGAACGGTATTAGTCGTGCGTCGTACTGCAATAGCTCACCCTGCACGTTACGCACATCCACCTTGTCGGGCGTGGTCTTGAAGAATGCTGTATATGCTGCTACCGCACCGATGGCCTGCCCCACATGCATCATTAAAGGGATATCTGCTTCCGTGCCCGTAGATAGTTGTTGAACCGTAGGTATGTACCGGGTTAAAAACAGATTGTAATCGCCAGTAGGAATGAGTGCCCCCAGCGGCAACGTATAGCTCCGTCCGTCGTCCTCGCCCACAGCTACCCCTGTGCGGGCGAGGCCATCATAAGGTAGCGACTGGAAATAATCGGCCGGGATTTCCGTACGGACGTTGAAGCTATCCAGCGTGCCGCGTGCCATCTGATACAACTGCCCGTCTACCGACGCGTCTACGACAGCATGAACTTTAAAGCGGCTCCGGTCGCTCAATTCCACCCGCCAATTCTTACCGGATCGTTTTACCGAGCGGAGCGTGCCTCCTTGGATTACGGTGAGGTTATTGAATTTCCCCAATATGCTGTCTACCGCATCCTGGACTAACCTGGGGTTAATCCGTCGCTTTACCGCTATAGATAGTGAATCCGTAGGCTTCTCTTTCCGTATCCCCGCCAGCAGGTTGGCCCAGATGCCGGCATCGAGGTGACTATTGTTTGCAATGGAAACAGATTCCGACGTCAGTTCCGGCATCATACGGTCACCATTGACCACCCATACGGTATTCAGGTTAGACATCGCCGATTGTAAAGCTGCGGCATAAGCGTCAGCCCCATAGCCATACACAAGTACCTGCGGGCGCTTCCGCTGCGCACTTCCTAGAAACGGAATCGTTAAGAGCAAACAAAAAAGCACGTATCTTTTATCCATACTCAACAATTTAGAAGAAAACGTAAAATTAGACATAATAGCCGAAAACAGCTACCTTTGCACTATGGAAAATGAAGAAAAATCCCTCAATTTCATAGAAGAGATTGTCGAAAAAGATATTCAAAACAGTACCCATGGCGGCCGGGTACTGACCCGCTTCCCGCCTGAACCGAACGGCTATCTGCACATCGGCCATGCAAAATCCATCGTACTCAATTTCGGATTGGCCCAAAAATACGGAGGCAAGACCAATTTACGATTCGACGATACCAATCCGTTGACGGAAGAGACGGAGTACGTAGAGAGCATAAAAAACGATATCCGGTGGCTGGGCTTCGAATGGGAAGAAGAGCGCTATACATCCGATTACTTCGAAACGCTATACAACTTTGCCATCACACTTATAAAAAAAGGATTGGCTTATGTAGACGACAGCACGTCGGATGCCATAGCCGCTGCCAAAGGCACACCTACGGAGCCCGGCAAGCCTACCCCCTACCGCTCGCGGAGTGTGGACGAAAATCTTCGCCTATTTGAAGAAATGCGCGACGGAAAACACGCAGAAGGCTCAAAGGTGCTGCGGGCTAAGATCGATCTTTCCAGCCCCAACATGCACATGCGCGACCCGCTGTTGTACCGCATAAAGCACGCACACCACCACCGGACGGGCAATAAGTGGTGTATATATCCGATGTATGATTTCGCACACGGGCAGAGCGACTCCATCGAGGAAATCACACATTCAATTTGCACGCTGGAATTCGTACCGCATCGGCCACTGTATGATTGGCTCATCGAAAAGCTGGAGATATTCCCGTCCAAACAGTACGAATTTGCCCGGCTCAACCTCAATTATACAGTGATGAGCAAGCGGAAGTTGCTCCAACTGGTCAACGAAAAATACGTTGAGGGCTGGGATGACCCGCGTATGCCCACTATCAGCGGACTACGCCGGCGGGGATATACGCCTGCGAGTATCCGCAATTTCTGCGAGCGTATCGGGGTAGCCAAGCGCGAAAACATCATTGATGTGGGACTGCTCGAATTCTGCATCCGGGAGGATCTCAACAAAACCGCCTGGCGCCGTATGGCCGTGCTCGACCCCGTCAAATTGGTCATCACCAACTATCCGGAGGGTGAAGTGGAGATGTTGGTGGGCGAGAACAATCCAGAGGCTGCCGACGGCGAGGGTAGCCGGCCCCTTCCGTTCAGCAATACATTATGGATTGAGCGGGACGATTTCATGGAAAACCCACCTAAGAAGTTCTTCCGGCTGGGCCCGGGGTTGATGGTTCGGCTTAAACACGCCTATATCGTTAGATGCGACGATTTTGTGAAGGATACCGACGGGAATATTACGGAAATCCGCTGCAGTTACATCCCCGAATCCAAGAGCGGCGAAGACACCAGCGGCATAAAGGTAAAGGGAACCATCCATTGGGTAAGCGCCCTCCACGCAAAAACGGTGGAAGTGAGGCTATACGACCGGCTATTCAATGTGGAGAATCCCGCGGCAGAGGAAGATTTCCGGGCAACGATCAATCCGGATAGCCTGCAGATCATCGAGAAAGCATATGTGGAGCCCGACCTGCTGCAAGCCATCCCCGGCAAGGGATATCAGTTTATCCGAAAAGGATACTTCACACTCGATACCAAGTCGACCCCAGATAAATTAGTTTTCAACCGGACGGTAACCCTACGGGATACATGGGCAAAAGAAGTTAACAGGGGCTAGCGCGGAAGCAGGTAGGCGTTGAGCGTACAAGGCGGTCGTTAAAACACCGCCTTTATAATTCGTTTGGTGGGCTTCGGGTTACCCATGGTATAAAAATGCAATACCGGCGCTCCCATTTCTTTAAGTTCCCTGCATTGGTGGATCATCCATTCAATGCCAACTTCGCGTACTTCCTCTTCCGATTTACAGGCATGCACGGCTTCACTCAGCTCCAGCGGGATATCAAGGTGGAAGGTCTTGGGGAGGCTTACCAGCTGCTTACTGCTTGTAAGCGGCTTTAAACCTGGTATAATGGGTATGTTGATACCATTCGCCCGGCAGTTGTCTACAAATGCTTTGTATTTACTATTGTCAAAAAACATCTGGGTCACGATAAAATCAGCACCCAGATCCACCTTCAGTTTCAGGTATCTGAAATCGGTATCCAAATTGGGCGACTCGAAATGCTTTTCAGGGTATCCCGCCACTCCAATACAGAAATCTGTCTTTTCGGAGTTCTCCATATGCTCATGGAGGTATTGCCCATTATTCATATTGACCACATGCTGCAACAGTTCGGAAGCGTATGCGTGGCCGCCCGGCGTAGGAATGAATGAACTGTCACTCTTTCGCGCGTCACCCCTAAGTACCAATACATTATCTATACCCAGAAACTGCAAATCAATAAGGGCATTTTCGGTTTCATCTTTGGTAAACCCACCGCAGATCAGATGCGGTACGGCATCCACCTTATACTTATTCATGATAGCGGCACAGGTGGCTACGGTACTTGGCCGCTTCCGGTAAGCTACCTTTTCCAATAGCCCATTGGGGTGCTGCTTATAAATATAGTCTTCGCGCAGGTAAGTTACGTCGATGAAGGGGGGTTCGAACTCCATCAAGGGGTCGATGGCATTAAAAATAGACTGGATACTCTGCCCTTTTATGGGTGGTAGTATCTCAAACGAGTAGAGGGTCTTCCCCTTCGCATTTTTAATATGTTCGGTTACCTTCATATCACCTTATTAAAACAGCCGCCAAACTTAGCCAAATTCTTTTTCAATGCCAAGCGGTTTCGCGGGCCATGCAGACCATTACTTCATCGGTTCATCGTAGGCGCGCTCGCCCGAAGTGGCACGGTGGCCTTTTTACAAATAGATGTCGATCAGCCCATCAGGCAAATTAACATCGATGGTTCTATTCGTCCGATCCGTAGACAGTATCCATTCATCGGCAAGTGGGAACAGCACTTCATTCCCTTTATACATCACGGCGGCCACATGCTGCTGTGGGTACTGGTGGATTTCAACAATCTCACCTAGGGGACCATAATTTTTATCTGTCACCGAATACCCCTTTAAGTCGGTAAGGCGAAAGTCGTCCGGGCCGCGCTGGGGTAGTTTGCTATCTGGCAGGTAAACCCGCTTGCGGACCAGTGGCTGGGCCTGATCGATATGATCTACGTCATCAAAGAAGAGATAAGCCGTACGATTGGGCAACACGTTGACAGCCCTTACGAAATAAGGCACCAATTTTCCATCAATTTGTAGAAATAGGATATCCAGGTCCAGGCTTTTATAATCGTCAAATTCAAAAAACAACTGCACCTCACCTTTGAGTCCGCGGGTTTTACTGATATAGCCGATATAAAAATGATTACTTACTTCCATTTGATACTAAATGGTTGGGTTCTGTAGACGTAAAGAAAGCAAAAACCGCTCTAAGCGGGTAGACCCCTCCTGAGCGGCTTTTCTGTGCTGGATGAATAAACCAACGGTTATTCTTCCGTTTTCTTTTCTTCTTCGGCACCAGCTTCTGAGGCCCCTGCATCAGCTACGGGAGCTTCCGTAGTTTCAGCTGCAGCAGTTTCCGCAGTTGCTTCCACCACTTCTTCACCCTCAGCCACCACTTCCTCTACAGGAGCTTCAGCCTCTGGAGTCTCTTCTGCCGGAGGGGTATTCTTTGCGGCTACGGTAGCCGCGACAGCCTCTTTGCGTTTCGCTTCCACAGCCAGTGCGGCTTTCTTCGCTTCTTCCTTGGTTTGTGCTACGTTTTGCGCTTTACCCTGGATTTTTGCTTCCTTAGCTTTCAGCCATTCGTCAAATTTGGCGTCGGCGGCAGCTTCATCAAAAGCACCCTTCTTTACGCCACCCAGCAAATGCTTCTTGTAAAGCACCCCTTTATAGGATAGGATAGCGCGGGTGGTATCCGTGGGTTGAGCACCTTTGGCCAACCAATCAAGTGCCCGATCGAAATTCAAATCGATGGTAGCAGGATTTGTGTTGGGGTTGTAAGAGCCGATACGCTCGATGAATTTGCCATCACGTGGTGAACGTGAATCGGCTACTACTAGATGGTAAAAAGGTTTCCCTTTCTTACCGTGTCTTTGCAATCTAATTTTAACTGCCATTCTTCTTTGCTAATTATGTATACAACATAGTTCCCGGAAGCCTTGTGCTGCGGGGCTGCAAAGATAATCAATTATTTGATAACCAAGCGCGCCAGGCCGTTTTATTTTTGGAGCTTATCGTTCATAGCCAAACCGTTTCAGGTAATTGTCTTTTTTCCGCCAGTCGGGGATCACCTTGACGAATAGCTCCAAAAACACCTTCTTTTGAAGAAACTCTTCGATATCCTGCCTTGCATAAGTACCCACTTTCTTTATCATGCTGCCCCCCTTGCCGATAAGGATATTCTTTTGCGACTCACGTTCGACAATGATTTCTCCACTGATCCGTGTGATATGCTCCTCTTCTTTAAATGCCGTGATGACCACCTCCGTGCTGTATGGGATTTCCTTTTCATACAGTTTAAACACTTTCTCGCGGATAATTTCCGAAACGAAAAACCGCTCGTTCTTATCAGTAAGGGTATCCTTATCGTAATAAGGTGGATGTTCTGGTAGATGGTCGAGGATAAATTGCATTACCGCTTGGATATTGTGGTCATGTAATGCGGATATTGCATAAACGGCGTTCGGCGCCACAGTCTCTTGCCAATAGGCTGCCTTGGCCTTGACCTCTTCCTCCGTAGATTTATCAATTTTATTAATCAGTACTGCTACAGGCGACTCGGTTGCTTTCAGTTTCTCGATGATATCACTTTCGTCGTGCCGTTCGTGTATATCGGCAACCAACAGGATGACATCCGCATCTATTAAAGACCCCTGCACCGCGTTCATCATGGAAGTTTGCAGGGTATACACCGGTTTTATCACGCCCGGTGTATCTGAGAAAACGATTTGATAATCAGGGTCGTTTACGACACCAATTATACGATGACGGGTCGTTTGGGCTTTTGGGGTAATAATCGATAGCTTCTCACCCACTAACGCATTCATTAAGGTTGACTTACCCGCATTGGGTTTTCCTACAATACTGACAAAACCTGCTTTATGCGCCATTTTTTTCAATCTAATTTGCTTTGCAAAGAAACAAATTATATCTTTGCAGTCCAATTCAGAAAAAGAATTGAAAAACTACAGTGCGGGGTGGAGCAGTTGGTAGCTCGTCGGGCTCATAACCCGAAGGTCATTGGTTCGAGTCCAATCCCCGCTACCAAAGTGGAAAAAGAGGCAAAATTCAGACCCAGTTCTGGTATGCCTCTTTTCTTTTTTGTTATAATTTGCTGAAAATAAGCAATATACAAAAACAACAAATTGATTCTCGGGGTTCGACTTTCATCTGTTTTCTTACTGTACCTAATGCCTTGAGGGAAGAGTAAAAACTGGATACGCTGCTTGGTGTTATAATCGGCAGAAACCCACTTTAAAGGCAATTCAAGGGCGAATTTGATAACGAATCCGATGCTATCATCAAGGTTCGACACCTGCCGGGACAGCGTCATCAGTTTTTTCTCTATTTCTTTCCTCTCATCGTTGTATCGTTGATGGTATTTGTGGTACAGTTCACCCCCTACTTCCTCTTCAATATATCTCTCCTCTAGTCTATTGATCTTGATTACGATTTCCCGGTGTTGTTGCTGCAGATGTTGGTAGTCATCTTGCTTACCGGCGGTCAACTGATTGAATACGGCCACGGTCTGCTGCTTTATCAGATCAATAACATCCGTTGCCATATCGATTTTAAACGTGTCCAGGATCCGTTCAAAAAGGCTATTGAGAACCTTTGCGCTTTTGTTGTTATTGCAGCCTTTTGTGCAGCATTTGTAATAGTGTAGATTCTTTTTCTGGACAATATAGCCACGGAGGGGCTTTCCGCAATGATCGCAAATCAGAAATCGCTTGAGCGGGATATTGGCGTTTTCCTCTTTGACGGTGTATCCTTGATGGTTTTCTTTCAGCAGGCCGTTCACCTTCAGGAATACTTCCCGAGATATCAGTCTTTCGTGATTACCTTCCACCACCTTGCCTTCCAACATGTTGTGTGCCATCAGGCCGCAATAAAACGGGTTCCGCAGGATATTGGACATATGTTGTTTGCCGACCTTAAACCCTTTTTCGGCAAGCTTTGCCCTAACGCTCTCCGTGGAGAGGTTATCATAGGCTTTCCATTCGAATGCCTGTCGGATGAGCCGACCCCTGGCATTGGCCACGATCTTGCGCTTACCGTGTTGCCGGATGATATCGTAACCGAGAGGTGGTTTGGTTGGCCAGTCTCCGCGAAGGAGCATCTCCCTGATACCTGCCATGCACTTCTGTCTACGCAGCTGGTTGTCGAACTCGCCGAACAAAAAAAGCATCTTCTGCTGCATCTGCCCGGATGCATTAGAAGTGTCGATGGGCTGCGTTACGGAGACAATTTCAATGCCTAGTTTCCTCAGCTCATTAGTGAGCCAGATAGAATTGTCATTGCGCGAGAAGCGCTCAAGGCTGTACACAAGGATGTAGGATATCTTCCCCCTATACTTCTTCACAAAGGAAATCATGGCCGTGAACTGCTTCCGCTCGTCCGTCTCGGCACTTTCATAAGTACCCCCAAAAGTGGCGGCAACTTCGTATCCCATCTTTTCGGCGTACAGGGTACAGGCTTTCAACTGTGTGGCCAGGCTGAGATTATCGGCTTGCTGTTGGCTGCTCACCCGTGTGTAGATAACACAGTCCTTACTGTTCTTTAGCGCCTTGGCCTCTATTTTGCCTTTGGCGAAGGTGTCAAAAAATAGCATATCTGACATAAGCGATCAAATTAAAGGTTCGTGTTAGACAATGCTCTAATATACTAAAAATCAGCTGATTTATCCTGTTTTTGCTTCTGTTTTTTTATAATAATCGAGTGCAATTTCCACAAAAATGCGGATAGTCCGGATGATTTCCTGCGCCTGTTCATCGGTAACATTTTCAAACATGGGGAAGGACTTTACTTCTTCCACCGTAAGATCGTGTTTCCTTGTTATATCTTCTTTGTTTATGTATTTCATGGTAAGGTGTCTTTGAATAAAGAGCGGCGGATCTATCGCTCCTATCTAAATTAAAAAATCACAATAATTTGATATACAGCATATTATTAGCTATATTTGTCTGTATAAGGAGGTCTTGCTATGAAGACATTTGTTTACCTGTGCATCACAAGCATTATCGGCTCCGGGGCATTCCTTGCCGCGTTGTCCATGTCTAATCCGTGGCCGGCATATGCCGTGGGCTTTGGGGTGTGGGGATTGTTCTTTTTTGGAGTGGTTAAACGTTCGCAAGAGGCTGCAAAGCGTCGCAAACGGGAAAGGTTGCTCGATGAGTGGCTAGGTTCGCAGTCGCGTGGCGGTAGGAATTACTGAGACGGTAACAGCTTACCGTTTCCCACCACCGCCGTTGGATTTCCGAAAGCTCCGTGCGATTTCCGAATGGTGTATTTTTCTTTTGCCGGTAGATGCAAAGGATTGAATCGTCAGCGGCTATGCCTTATGGACAATGGCCTGTCGATAGACAGGATTTCGATTTGAGAGGCAGTGAAAACAACGTACTCCGGTACATTCTTACCGAAGTCGGAAATAATACCATCATACCCCGCTCCGACCATCATCCTGTGGGCATCTTCGTTATTCAGGGCGTCGTGCATCTCGCCGAGTTCCCCCAAACTTATTTCATCATACAAAGCCTGTAGCGCTGTGGGATTGTCCAGCTTTTCACCCGTTCCGATTTCCCAGATCAGGGACGCCTGGCTTTCCTCGTTGAAAATGGAATGAATGCGCAGATCGAGAGGGTTTCTAATGTCCAAGTGTGCCGTGACGATGGTGTCGCCGAACATCAGGACGTTTTCTTTTTTGCTGGAAAAGAAAAAACCGTGTACCGTATTGTCCCAAGCGGTATTACTGCCGCGGTAGTGATCCTCGAACTGGTCGAAGAAAGCGTGCGTACCATGGTAGAACAGCATATTCGGATCGACTTCCATCTTTTTATACTCATACATCTATTCGGGATTTAGCGGTTCTTCAAAGGCGGTCAGTTGCTCACCGATTGGGTAATTAGCCACGAGCATTTCAGTCTTGGTCTTTTGGTCGCCGCCTTTGGCATTGACGGATACCTTCTGCCTGACCGACCATTTCTGCCAACCATGTTGTTTAGTATACCGCTCAAGTGGCGGCGAGGGATAGGATGAGAGCAGGAACTTACCTTTTATCTTGCTGAGCAGGTATAGCAATTCCTCATAATCCCGCTCGCTGTACCCGTCGTAATGCCCGAGGTCAGAGTTGTAGTAAGGAGGGTCACAGTAGAAGAAACTCTCCGGGGTATCCCTGCTGGCGATGACATACAGCGCATCGGCACATTCGAGCTGACACCTTTCCAGCCGGGTTGCAAATACCTTAGTAAATCCATCCCTTTTGGCATTGACTTTCCTGGTGGTTGTGTTGGAAGTCACATCAAATCCCCAACTACCGTTGAGCTTACTGCTGAACGATTGCGAGCTGAGTACCCATACAGCCCAGGCCCGTTTTACGTCCGAAAACATATCGGGATTGTTGTAAACGACCCATGCCTTCCGGTGCAGGTCACGACTGTGGAGGCTGTTTCGTATTTCGGCTTCCAGTCGGGCAAAGCCCTCCTTGACTACCCGGTAGAAGTTGATCAGCTCGCCGTTGGTGTCGTTGATGACCTCAACCTTAGAGGGGCGCTTGGCAAAGAAGATGGCGGCACCGCCGATAAACGGTTCGCAGTAGAGCGTGTGTCGCGGTATGAGCGAGACGATGCGGGCGGCAAGCTTCTGTTTTCCGCCGTAATAGCTGATGGGAGTCTTTAGCCTGATCATGTTCATATCAATTGTCGTAAAGAGTCAGAGAATCTCGTTGATGGTAAAGTCCATGGGTCTGCCTTCCACCAGCAGCGTTACGCGGCTCTTGAGGGCAGGCTTATCCATGCCCTGAACGGGGAAGCGCTTGCCATTGAGGTGGTAATGCGGCGAAGACGGTTCAAGGTTGAGTGTGGCGTAGCCAGATGCCCTGATCCGGTCTACGCGCTGAAATAGTTTGTTCATGCTGAATGGTTTGATAAAAATGATAGATCCCATCCTGGGATAGTCTTGTGCGGTGGTTAAAAGCGTGGTCTTAAAGCGCACGGGCGGTATTTGCCGATGGCTGGGGGTGCGCTTTATGTCCACGCGTGCGATGCCCAGGAGGTTTGCGGCCGTCCCGCCGCTGGAACGCACCCGGCGATAGCGTGGTGCGCAGCGGTCTAGGGACGGCCGCAGTCCTTCGGGCAATGGCTACCTCCCCCGCTTCCGGCCAGTCTCCTGCTCCGGTTCCTGCTGCCATGGTAGCGGTTCGGTTTTTTTGCCGTTTTTACGTTCAACCGATTCCGATGGTGTCTCCCGCTCCTCCTTTTTAGCAGTCGTCTTTTCCGGGAATATCGTTTCGTCCCGTATTTCGGTCATGTCTTTGTCGTAAATGTCGATGGTCTTCATCTGCGGGTTGGCGGCAATGGAGACGGGTATGTTTTTCCGGCCAATGGCCAATGTGGTGTGAACATAGTTGCCATTTCGCAGCGCAATCATGGCTTCTTGCATCTTTTCGGGAGTATCGAGCCCCTTGATTGGGTATTTACCGAGCGCTTCGCTTAGTTCATAACCGTATTCCGGGCGGAACGTGCGCAGTGGGTGATTGCCGTAGGCGTCGGTAATATCAAGATTGAGTCTGAACCACATGGGTATCTTTTCAGGTTGCGCCCCTTGTTGCTGGCCTTCACTTTTATTGCGGAGGAAAACCTCTTTCTCCAGTGAAAATCCAGAAAGCAGCTTGAACGCTTGGTAGGCCGTAATGCGATGATCCCGCGCTAGATCGAAAGTCTGCTCGCGAACGACGGGGTCATCGTTTTTCCGTAGCGTGACCCGGTAATCGTTAAGAAAATACATGTCGCTTTCTTTGGAGCGGTTAAAATTGATCCGAAAGTCGAGAACTTCCGTTCTCGCATCGCCGAAATCCCTGCTTTCAGCAGGCCTCATCCGGGTGTTCACACCCAAGCTGAACTTGGGCATTTCACGCCGGATAGCGGTTTCCAGTACGTCGTGGAGCTTAGTGCCAAAGCCCAGCCCTTCGAGGGTCTTCTTGAGGTATTCCAAATTGTTCTCGTTCATGTTGTATTGGATTAAAAAGGGGTTTGAAAAATCAGTGGTAATTAGAACAGGGTCGTCTGTCCTCGTGGCGGCGGCTTGTACCCGTTCTCGATAGCGAGGTTCTCGCCGATGGTAGTCACCAGTTCCTCGATGGAGGTGTAATCGGTTCCGTCAAGCATCTGGGTATGGAAGAAATGGGATCGGTATCCCGTTTCGCTGATGATGGGCGATTCAGCCCGGTATTCGATGTGGCTGAATAGCGGGTCTTTCTGGTCTTCCTCCTTTTTACCGGGCCAATAGAACCGGTAATTGGCTTGGACGGAAAAGCCGAACACCTTGATCTCAAGGCTGGCATTCTGCTTGAATTGTTCGGGAATCATAATGTTAAGTTTGGTGGCAGGGGTCATTCAAGTGATGGACGACCATCGTGGTAAAAGACACGAAGCCCCGCGTCTTAAGGGTGCGGTAGGTGGATCGCATGCCGGTGAGTATACGGAAGCGGTGCAAGGAAAACCGGGGCACGGGAACACGGAAGGTGTTACCACAATAGGCGAATGCGACCATATCATCGTCCAATATAAATGAGGCATCGCGGCCCATTTGCCAAAGCGCGACCTTGCAGTCGAGCACCCTGCCGCAAAGGTCGTCGTCGAATACGCCGACCATCCTAGCATTGGTATACCTATGTTTGAGTTCCAGCAGCTGGCCTGCCGTGGAATGTAAACCAATTACGGTAAACACATTGCTACCGGGTCTTGCGAGCAGATGGGGATGGAAGTGACAAAAGCACAAAGCATCGATAGCAGTATGGAACAGGAAGTGCTGCCGTGCCATACGCGGTTCTACTACCCCTACCGTACCCGTCACAATAGGTAATGCACCGGCGGTGTCATCCAGCCAAGGCGCAAAGTAATCCTGCACCCGCCTATCGACATGCTGTAACAACAGCATCATTGTTTATCGGGAGCGGCTTTTGCCGTTTACCCTCTGCTGCTGTTCCTGCTCCATTTCCCACTGGGGGACGGGTGCCCGCGACGGAGTCTGCTTTGCACGTTGCCATTGCTGCATATCTTGCATTGCCCTTTGGTAACCTTCCGTATAGGGGTCTTTTTGCGCGGCTTTGTTACCGAAGAGATTGCGTAGGCTGCGGAGCAGAAGGTAGGAAATACCGCCATCGAGTATAAGCGAATACATGAGTGCCTCCCTGTTGGAAGTTACCCCGCTTCGGCTGCTTGCACGGCGTTGCAGGTGTGTCCCGTCCGAAAGCTGGACGATATCTCCGTTCCGGTATTGCTCTTTCTGGAGTTCGGACAGCTTCTCTCCATTGATTTTTGCCGGGACTTTTACGCTTGCGGGGTCTGAGGATATGAATTCCCTGGTCTCGGGATCGTACTCGATAACCCATGATTTCTTCTTTCCGTCGCCCGTATGATAGGTTTTCAGTACGTGGGTGAGTGTGCCCTGTTCGAGCTGTTCCGCCTCGACATCCAGCAGCAGCGGATGTTTCTTTATATCACGGTAGATGGGATGCAGCTGTACGGTTACGTGACCTTCGGGAGTGCGCTGGAGCGATAGTTTGGCGTCCATTTTTCTGATGTGGATGCCGTCACTGCTCAGATCTTGTAGCGTGATGAGGTCTGTCCTGTGCCCTGCGAGCAGAGCGGTGAGGTCTTCGTCTGAAAGAAGGGGCTTGCCGTTCCTGACAAGACCAAGTTTACCCAGATCACCTATCGGCAGATCATTTTCCTGAAATTGATTTTCCATAATTAAATCGTGTTTAATATTCGTTTTTGGAGTGTTCGATAAGTTTTTGCAAAAACTTCCAAGGGTTAATGTAAGTTCCGTTCCTTTGGACGCCGAGGTGTAGGTGTTCACCGGTGGCTCGTCCCGTCCTGCCGGTGATGCCGATGGGATACCCCGCTGTGACGGGCTGGCCGCGTTTAACATTTATACGTGAAAGATGACCGTAGGTACTCTGCACGGCACCATG
Source organism: Parapedobacter soli (assembly GCF_025460835.1). Taxonomy (GTDB): domain Bacteria; phylum Bacteroidota; class Bacteroidia; order Sphingobacteriales; family Sphingobacteriaceae; genus Parapedobacter; species Parapedobacter soli. Next base: position 93,181 of record NZ_JAMXAY010000008.1, read on the forward strand.
ATCAATGCGAACGTAGTTGCCGAGGTGCCTATGATAACCGGTGGCCGTGACCGTACCATCCAAGATGCTCCGCACGGTCTGCGCCTGGGCGGCGAGGTCGATGCCCTTATGGAAACTAACCTTTCCTGTAATTGGATGCTTGCGCCAACCAAAGCGTGAGGTAATCCTGTACTTAGCCAACGGCATATGTACCGCGGGTACCGATGGTTCAGACGCGCGAACAGCGGGCTCCGGTCCCGGGACGTTGGTTTGGATTTCCGGTTTGCGCACCGGGTATTCCATGGGATGGCGTGCAACGTGCTTGATGCAGGCTGCCTGTGCTCCCGCTGCATGAGGTAGCAACTGGCCAAGAAATGGGAGCATCCAGTAAATGGCCAGCTTACGCACCGTCACCGTCCCGTTCCTTTCTGCCAATGCGATTCCCTATCCTGCGGAAGAGTCAGTTCCAATCTGCTGGACAAGGGTATCGTGGCGGAACGGAGAATTTGGTCGTTGATGAGCGCCATGCCAAGGGCCTCGTGCTGCTGGCGCGGCGTTCCGTTCTCGAGGATCATGCTGATGCTTAGCAAAATCTTGAAGTCCTGTGCGTCCATGTCCCGGAGGGCATCCATCATGTCCCGGAAAAGTTCGCTGTGCGGTTTGAGCACGAGTAAGGTATCAGTGGTGTAGAGCGACCTGTGTTTGTCCGCAAAGCTGACCTCGATTACCTCATTGTCATAACTTACGTGAGAAACCGTGCCCAATTGCCCTTGCCTGTCCGCAGGGTCTGTGATCAGCTCGGGGTGTACCAGCACAGGTCTGCCTATTAAATCTTCCATAGTACTGTGTGTTTAATGGTGAATGGATTACTTTTTGAAACCCGGCCGCATGGAGCCTTTGCCCTTCGGTAGGGGCCGTGGTGGTGCCGGTGGTTTGAATGTTCTTACGATACCCTGCACTTCGGCATTGATGCGATGGAAATTCTGGAGCAATATCTCCTCTTTCCTATCGCCGAAGTCGTAGAATACGGGTAACTCGGGATAGGCTTCTTCCTCTTTGCGGATCGCTTTGAGGTCGAGGTCAATGCGGCAATTGACAGCAGATGTCTCAAATTTGCCCGTGTACTTGTCGACGGCATCGGACGCAAGGATGCCAACCATCTCTCCGGCTTTCAGCGAAGCAATCTTACCTGCTGGGATAAGCGGTTCGAGCCGTTCGTTGATCGACAGCGAGGTTTTTGTCCGGTCGATGGATAGACTTTCGCCCATCTGCTTTACTTTTCCAAAAAGACGTTCCATCCATTCGAGTCCGTCCTTATCACGGATGGATCCGCTGAGGATGTTTCCTACGATAGAGGTAATCGTGTCCGCGGTTTCCTTACCGTATTGTTGCCTGAACATGGTCAGCCCCTGTACCCCCAAAATGGCCGAAACGCGATTACTTCTGGCCTGTGAAATGATATCCTGGACTTTATATAGGTATAAAGTTGGAGCCTCATCCACCACCAAACCGACCGGAATGTTGCCCCTTGTATTGATCAGTTTGGTAATCCGGTTGATGACCACCGAATAGGATGCGGAATTCGTACTCTGTGTATTCGGGTTGCTTGCCAGTACAAGAATGGACGGGGCTTCGGGATTGCTGATCTTGAGGTCAAAATCATCGCCCGAAAACACCCAGAAGGTTTCCTTGGTGGCCAAGCGGCTGATGAATATCTTGAGCGTACCGACCTGCCCTTCCAACTGGTCAAAGGCGCGGGCCTTATAGGCGGTCATGAATGGCGAGAGCAGGGATTCGAGTTCCTTGTTGGAAAACAGGGTGCTGAATATTTCCTCATACGATCGGTTGAGGAAGGCCAGCACGTGCGGGAAGCTGGAATACCGCCCGCCCTCGTATTTGCTGAAAAAGTAGATACAGGCAGCCAGAAAGTTAACGGCCGATTGGGTGAAAAATTGGTCGCTCCCCGTCGCCTTGTCGCCTTTCTTCATCGCTTCCACCAATGCCTCGGCAGTTTCAGAGGCTTCGGCCAGAGTCTGCAGATAATCACTTCGCCAGGGATTGACACGCCTGCTCTTTTCCGGCTCGTTCAGGTTAATCACATGAAACCCGAAATCTTTCAGTTTGCCCTGTTGTTTACCGAGCAGGTAATGGTAGTAGGTAACCTGCCACAGGTCGGGGAACTTAAAATCGAATACACAGAGTGTCCACTCAAGTGCCACAAGTTGGCGGATAATCGGCATAAAGACCGAGAAGCTCTTGCCCGACCCCGGGGTACCGATTACGAGGCACCCGCGAAATAAATTCTCCAACACGATAAATCCCTTGCGCACTTTCTTCCGGTAGTAGAATAGCATCGGAATGTTCACCGCGTAGGGTGTTATCTTCGGTTTGGTGGGCTGCATGAAGGATTCCTCTTCGACATTCCACCTGTCCTTACCGAGCCGCGAGCCGATAATCTTGGACACGTTATCCATCGCGATGTGCAGGAGCAGCGTCCCGATGACCGTGCATCCGATATAGCCCAGATCGAACCAACTGGTATAGGGCAGCGGCCAGACTCCGGATGGCCTGCCGTAAAACCAGAGACTGGCTGCCAGCAATAGCAGCCCTGCGGTTAAAGGATACGCAATAGCATTCTTGGGGTTGAGATCTTTCTCCTTTCTGCTGAGCGTACCGACAGAGACGAGACAAATCAGAATGAACGTGAACAATTTGCTGTGGATCGGGTAATGGTAAATGGCAATGCCTGCCATGCGTACAAGGAAGTGCGATAATCCGTACCGTTCGCTAGCTGGACTGGCCACTACCTTTTCGGCGTAGATAAACATCAGGATGTCGAGGGCTACGGATAGGTATATGGCGAATTGCAGGAAGCGATGCATCGCCTGCTGTTCTTTGGATTCCTCCATATGTAATTGGATTTTATAGCCTGGAAGGAGCCCTGCGGGGTTCTTCCATAATGATTTGCTTTTCTATGGCTTAGGGGCGCTACAAAAAATTCATGCTAACCCACCCAATACGGGTGGGATGCACAAATTTTTCGGATTATCGAATTAAATGCCCCTTCCCGGCGGCTGTTGCTGGTTAGGTCTTCCTATCTGAAACTCGATCCAATCCTCGACGCTGAATACTACCGCTCCGGAAATCTTATCATGGGTCACGGCCCAATCAAGGGCTTCCTGCTGGACTTCCGGTATCCCGGTTGCATCCAGCTGGTACATTTCCATAATATCCACTACGTCCGAGGCATTCATATTCAAGATATCTACATCACTCCGTAGCTTATCTATTGCCATGTCTACGGGAACCAGCATCAGCAAGGCATTGGTATCGTAAAGGCCGATCGCGTGGTTTTTGAACTTAACGTAAACTGAATTATCCTCGTAAATAACGTGACTAATCGTTCCCAAGTGTCCTTGCATGTTCACCGGATCGGTGGTCAATTCGGGATGCACCATGACCGATGTGCCAACTAGTTTTTCCATCATAAATTCGTTAGGGGTGAATAAAAGGGTTGATTAAAACGTATCAGCATCAAGGATGTCCCGGTACTTGATCCTCAGCGTAATCGTCCTCCCGGATATCTGCTTTTCGGAAAGCTCGACGTTCAGCACCTTACTCGCTGGGAAGGTGGCTTTCTTCAGGACGTAGATATTCCGATACGTCCGTTTGAAGGAACTGTGCGGATAGAGTTGCCAAATCGGCTCTATCTCGATGGACTGCACGTTGGTGGCCTTGGTTATCTTTTTGTCCTCAATCTTGAAACGGAGCTCATCAATGTCGTAGGCAAGGTTAGTAGCATTGTGGTAGGTGATGTCCAGCAACACGAGGTCGCCCACGGTATAGACATTATTCAGGTCGGCATGGATACCGTAAGTGCTGGCCTGGCGGATCGGCTTGGCATTATGCCGGGAAAGCAATCTTACCGCATGGCTGCGTAATTCCGGCGTGGTCAGCTCGACCGGGATATGGAGCGGACGGGTATGGCGGGGCAGGATGTCGAAACTAGCGGCGATAGCGGATGCGGGTGCACCCCCGGCATAGTGCAGCCTGTACTGCGCGATGAAACTCTCGCCGATGACGGTGACTACGCCAAGCCCCCCAGAACCTCCGTACAAGCTTTTCGCGGAGTCGGATACCCATTTGAGGCGCAGGACGTTGAGTTCGGGTAGATCACCAACCACGTCGTGGGTGGAGATGTCTACGTAGCGGATGGGTTCCGGCGAGATGATGTGCAGTGAACTACTGCCGTCCATGATGATATCGGGCAGTTCGTCCCGATAGGTTCCGGCCTTTTCCTGGGCGTCGAGGTTTAGCCCTGCCAACAACAGGGATAGGATAACGAGTAATATTTTCATTTTCGGATCTTTTAATAATTCTTCTGGTTGTTGCGCAGCTGGTCGGGGTCAATGAGGTAGACCAGCGTGTTATATTTAATCTTCGCCTTATTCTGCCGGATTACCTTGTTAACGGCACTAGTGGTGGATTGAAACATTTTCTGCACCATACTCATCACCAGCTGGCTGTTGTTCGCCGCGGCCTGCTGAAGGGTAATGCCCTGACTTGTATTACTTCCCAAGTCGCGCGTGAACTCACGAAATGCCGATGCCGGAACGTAAAGTCCGGGCAGGCCGTCGTGGTCGTAGACCTCGAGCCGTACCGGTAGGATATGCTGGTCGTTCATGATGGAGGTGACCGTCAGATTAACCCGTTGCCCAGTGAACCCGGATATCTCTGCATAGATGTAAGTTCCTTTTTTTATCAGGAAATGGCCCGCCATCATGTCTTCGAGCAGACGAATGCGAAGGCGTGATCCGGCATAGCCCTTGATGTCCTGGTCGACCATGGCGGTAATGAAGGTTTCTTCGCGATCCGGAGTGACCGTATTGAAGACGGCGGCAGTGCCGGATGCCTTGCTGACGGTAAGCCGCGCTTGCTTTTGCTCCTGACGCTGCTTTTCGAGGAGTTCGGCTTGTCGGAGCTGTTCCTGCTCGGCACGGTATTCTGGGTCACTGGCCTTGGCCATGCTATCCAGCAATTCCATTTGCTGGCGGAAGAGCTCCATCGGATCGGCCTGTGCAGGCTGCGGCGCAGTGGTTTGCGTGGTCTGTCCGTGCATTTCTGCGAGTGCTTCCTGCAATGCCCTGTCGTGGGGGTCGAATGTATCACCGCGACGTATCGGATCGACAGCATCCGGGAAGTCACTGCCAGATGTGTCGCTATACCTCCCTTTCATGGCACGGTCGATAGAGTCGAGCATCTGCCGCTCGCGTTCGTTGTACAGGGTATTGGGCGTTTCGGTGACCGCCTGTTCCTCCTGAATGTGACCGATCGCGGTATAGCCATCGGCCTGCCGGTACCGGTCGCGGTAGGCTTCCAATTTATCTGAGAGCGCACGATTACGCACTTGGTCGGAGACCTCAGCGAGATCGGTCTGCAGGGAATCCCCGCCCGCCTTGGGTGGTTGTTCTTTGCCGAAGCTGCTCTTGTATGCATAGAAGAATATGCATAGGAATGGCAGCAGAATGAGCGGTATAATGTACCGCGGCTTTCTGAAATCGATGATCATGGTGCTGTGTCATTATTTTTATGGTTCATAATGGATTGCTGTATCTGCTCAAATCGCCGGAGGGCTTCGGTGAGCCGGATGCTATCGGTGGCATCGAGTGTATCCTTTTCGATGATATGAGCGATGGTATCTTGCAATGCAGTCACTTCGTTGAGGGCGGCATAGGTATCGATGATGCCCGTGATAGCCCCGCCTGCACCGCTCGCCGGTGGTTTGGGAAAAGCGGGCAGAGCGTGGGGTTCATCCGTTCGCATGACGGTAAAGGCCAGAATGCCCGACGCGAGCATGCAGGCAAGCATCCCGGCAAAGAAATAAAGGGGATGTCGTTTCACCAGCTCGCGGCAGAAGCCGCTCACCTGTCGGAGATGGCGACGGATGCCGTCCATCCCTAGGATGTCGGTTGCGGGGTCAGAAGGTGTTTTTCTGTTCATGTTGGATGTCTTTGTTTTCGAGTGTCTTCCAGTGGGTGATCAGCACAGCATGTGGATTGTTGTCCGACCGTATCTCAAGGTCACTGAGGTATCCCTCGGTGATGAGCGAGCGGGTGATGGTGGAGCTACGCCGGTCGATTTTCTGCGTGCCGTAATAGCGGAAGTAGCGCTTCGGCATATCAATGTGTATGCTGTCGGTGCGGATGGTCAGCACGGCGCTTGAGGACAGGATGGAGTTGAAAAATCCTTTTTCCTTGAGATTGTTGTATTGCAGTGCCCCGCTCTCATCGATGAGGTACATGGCCTGCTTCATCTGGTACTCTATAAACTTGTCGTCAGGGGTTAGCGAGAAGAACAAGTTATGGAAGCGCCCAACGTGTGAGCGGTACTCGGCCTCCCGGTTCATCTGCACGTCCGTTCGCCTGGCGGACATGGGCACGTTTGCCGCATCCATAATGTAGATGCTCTTTCGTGCGTCCGCTACCTGCCGGTAGGCGAAAAAGGAGACGCCGAGTACCATTAGGACTGCTGCGATGAGGCAGCCCGCTGAGAGAAATGTAGCGAGCCGCACTTTAGATTCGATATTCTTGATGATCATATGTGCTGTCTATCTTTTTATTCCTTTGGTTAATATCCTGCCCATCATACGGGACATGCCGGATGCACCCCTGCCCATCGTGGAGGCGGCGGATGAGATGCCGGACGTCGAGATGATCCATGTAGAGATGCTGGGTACGGTGAGCATGGTCAGTGCGCCGATAACGAAGGTGCCGATAACTATACCGAAGGACAGGATACCGTTGCTGGCGAAGGCAGCCAGTTTTTCCATGTCGGCTACTCCCGTTTCTCCGACCAGTGCTTGGTAGCGGGTAATCTCGGCCTCCATGGCATATTGTTGGAATAGCGACGCAATGTACAGCACCAAATAACCGATACCCGAGTACAGGTTGACCGAGATGAAGCGGGCAATCCATGTGCTGAACGAGTCCCGGAAGGCGGGCAGGATACTGGCTGCTACTGAAAACGGGCCAAGGATAATAAGGATGGTCGAGTAGATGATCTGGATAACGAATATAACATAAACGCATATACGCAGCAGCCAGATAGCGAGGGTTTCCAACAGGGAGGTAGCCAGTAGCTGGAGTCCCACCTTCATGCGGTTACGCACTTTGACCACCGCGTTCCATACCTCGGAAAAGCCCTCTTTGACGGAGGAGGTGACGGATTCCCATGCCTTGCCATACCACGTATCGGCCTCGGCTTTCGCCGTTTCGGTTTCGGCCTCGATGGTAAGGAGCTGGTCGGCCACTTCGACCATAAGCGCAGCGCGTTGGAGACGGAGGTTATTGACCTCGGCCTGGCTACCGTCGAATAAAACCTCGGTCTTGTTTGCCACGATGTCGGTTGGATAAGCGACGACCCGCGTAAAGGTAGGCCACCAGAGTATGACCATAACGAGGCCGAATGGCCTGAGCAGCGGCATGACCTCCAGCTGCTTGTCGCCCGCCATCATTTCGTAGGTCTTGATGGCGAAGAACACCAGCATGAAGATGGCGCAGAGTGCCTGCGCGTCGGCAATGAAGGCATCGTAGTGTGTCCAGATGGTATTTTTCATCTGCTTCAGGAAGTGCATCATGCCTTCTTCGTATACACCGTTGCCCTGCAAAAAATTAAAGGTTTCCTTGAAGGAATCCGGGACGCTCTGTATCCGGGTTCGGGTTGCATCGATAAATAGTTCTATCAGGTTCATAAAGGGTGTTTTATAGTTTGGATTTACTGAGGATATCGTCGGCGATCTGCCGGTCTGTCCTGCCGGGCGGGAGGGTGATGGACTGACCCGGCTCCGTGATCCTTGTATCGGCTTCCGTCAGGGACAGGTATAGTTTTATCCGCTGCTTCTTCGCTTCCCACATGGCGGAAAGCTGGCGGTATTCCCCAAGCACACGGTGGTAGGCCATGATGCGCGACCCCCTGTCCATGTTGGTCGTCCGTGCGGCATCAAGACGTTCGGCCAGTGCTTCCTTTTCTTCGCGATACCATTCCAACAGACCCGTATGGGTCAAATAGTCGCGTACGTTGGGTTCGGCCCCTTCCAATGGGTCTATCCCGTCTGTGAGCGAACGGAACTCACCGCGGTAGTAGAGCTGCCAGAGCGGATCGGCGGCAGATGCGGCACCGGCGTAGTTCACCATTTCGGTAAGGGCGGTGTTGCGCAAGGTATCCGCGTGTTTCTTATAGGCTTCCTCAGTGTTCTTCATGGCGGCGACAAGTCGCAACCGAAGGGTTTGGGGGCCTGTAAAACTAAGGGACCGTCGGTCGGTACGGGGGTAGTTGGGATGCCAGGCCCACGTTAGCCAGTACTGGTAATTGAGACCGAGGAATCCTTTCTTGGGCGTAAAATTATCGCGATTCCACTGCTTGAAAACCATGCGCTCCTGCTGGTGGACAATGTGCTTGTCGGTTTGGTATTTGACCGTCTGTGCCATGCCTTGCGTGATGGAGAGCGCCAGCACCACCGGCCATATGATAAGGTGAGTGTTCATATCATTGATCTGTTAAGAGGTTGGATTTATAGATGATATCGTCCACTAACCGCTTGTCCTGATTGATGAACTGCTGGTAAGGATTGAGCGTGCGGAATATACCATTGAACTTTGCCCAATACATGGATTGGTGCATGCTGTAAGCCAGTGCCCGCATCACGCGTAGTTCAAGGAGTATCTTGCGAAGTAGGACATCACGCTTTTCATAATCCATCAGTACATTCCGACCTTCTTTGAGGACAAATTCGGAGACCTCGCTGGCGAGGTTTACGCCCCGGCTTTTCATTTGCCTAGCCACGTCCTCCGCAAAGAGCAACAGGTGCGGCGCATCTCTTGCAGTCTGCACCATTCCGTTGCACTCACGGATGATATCGGCACCGATGCGACCAATCTGCCGAACGGTTAGCCCCGTGCGTAGTGCCTGGTCTACCTCGGTTAGTCCCCGATGGATCATGTCCTGCACCATGACTACGGAACTGACGTTGATGTTGATGTCGTTGAGACGATCCTTGATCGTCGACAGGTAGCTGTTGTGCATGATTTCTGCGGCGGAGCGCGCGGCGGCATTTTGACCAACGATGGACAGGTGCTTGCTATCATAGATAATGGTAACGTAGCTCTGAGCCTGCGCCAACTCGGCACCCATCATCAAGCCAAATAGCAGTATCATTGTTTTCGTTCTGTTCATTGCCGGATTTGTTTGAGTTTGGAGAGGATGTTGTCCACCAGCTGCCGGTCCCGGTTTACGTACTCCCCGAAAGGATTTATCGATGCGAGTATCCGTTTACGGTTAGCGTGATACATATTGGCGGCAAGCCCGCGGGAGGCCCCGGCGATACGCCGGAGCTCGGTCAGTACGTGACCGAAAAGAAGTCTGCGATCGCTGGCTTTCATCTGGTTGATGTCGCCGATACTGATGGCCAGTGCGTAAAGGTACCGGCTGAGCCGGTAGGCCCGGTCTGCCAGATCCTCTTCGGTTTGATAGGCCATCACGATGAGCATCGGGTCCTGTCCCGCCAGCCGGACGATGGTTACTTGGTGTTCCACGATCTCCCGGATAATCGGTGCTGCCTGTATACCGATCTGGGTAGCATCGATGGCAAGGCCAATGGTTTGGAAGCGGCTTTGCAGGGTACGGTACTTTTGCTTGAGATCGCCCATTTTCGAGCGATTGACTTCCTCGTTCGCCGAAGTGAGCGCCTGCCGGTTACGCGCGGTCTGCTGTCGGCTGTATTCGTCCTTGCTGTGCTGGACAAGTTGGTGCAATAGCTCGACGTTCAGTTGTGCGTGCCCTTTTGGCAGGAATGCCAAAAGGAAAAGGGCCGTTATCAGGGTCACTTTCATTGCTTGAGGTATTTTGCGTTGCGAATGATGTCATCGGCGATTCGCTTGTCGATGTTGATGAAACCCGCATACGGATTCAGTGAATCCAAGATGCCGCGCTGCTTGGCCCAATACATGGATCGGTACATGCCGTAAGCTACACCGCGCAGGATGGTCAGTTCAGTGACGATCCGGTTCAGCAGTTTGGCGCGTTCGCCCGAGTCCATGAGGTTGTCGCGCCCACCGCGGGTGACGAAGGAGCTGACTTCGGCGGCCAGTGCCGTTGCGCGGGTCTTGAACTCCCTTGCGCCTTCCTTTGCAAACAGCAGCAGTACAGGATTGCTGCCCGCGATGTCCATCGCTTTGTTCACATCCCGCACGATGTCGGTGCTGATGTCGACAATGTCCTTTACGGCAAGCAGGTTGCGCACCACGGCGGAGACTTCGCTGAGCCCCTTGTATATCTTGTCCTGCAAATCGTTTACGATGACGAGTTGCCCGGTGACGGCCAACTGCCCCCGCTGGATGAGGGTGAGATTGTCGTTGGTGGTATTGAGTTGTCCGTTGATGACGGCGGCATGGGCACCCGTGGCGGCGGCGACCGCCGGATCGATATAAATCTGGGCTTGCAGGTGCGCCCCGAAAAGGAGCATGCCCAACAGTGTGCATAATGTTCTCATGGTTGGAAATGGGTTAAAAGAAGTTAATCGATGCGCGGCTCTCCAGACGTTATCGGTCGCCCGGCTTCATTGACTTTGGAGACAAACGCGCCGAGGGCAAGGCCGCTGGCCTGCATGTCGGTGACAAAAGCCTCGAGTCCAGACTGGTAATCACCATGCGCACGGACGTAGGTCTGCACGGCATTCTTCTCAGGCTTTTCGGTTGTATAGCACAGATACTGGTAAATGGAAACCTCCACACCGTAGACCTCCCCAGTGGTTCCCCTGCGGATGTAGACCTCCTTGAATCTGCCCCGTCCGTCCTTGTTATCAAGCTGGTTAACCGTGAATATCTTGCGCCGCTCGGTCTCGGTAATGGAGAGCAGTTTGGCGATAGCATCGTAATTTTCGCGGAATTTAGCTTGGTCCAGCAGGCAGATCGTATCGGAGTTGGCGATGATGCTGTCCTTGACGATCGGGTTACCGAGGATGTCCCCGAGTTCCTGTGTGACCACGATGACCTCTCCCCAGAACTTCCTAACCGTCTTATACAGATAGAGGATGTACCCAGCCATAAGCGGACTCGCAATAGCCTTCCACGCTTCCTCTATAATGAGGGCTTTGCGCTGCGACGTACGGTGGCGCATCTTCTGAAGGAACACGTCCATAATAATCAAGGTCACTATGGGAAAAAGCACCTTGTTCTCTTTCAGGTTATCGATTTCGAACACAATGAAACGTTCGGAGAACAGCGACGAGTCGGCATCCTCGTTCAGCACGGTCCCGAACTCCTCGCCCGAATGGAATTTGCGCAGCACGTAGCGATATTCGTCCAGATCGAAAGTGATGGATTCCTGCTCGGTGATCTCGCGTATCCGGCCCACCGAATAGGTATAGAAGGAGTCGAAGTCCAGCTTCGCGGGTCTGCTCGGATTTTCCGGACCGGGATCGAGCCAGAAGTATTCGTAATAATAGGACGAGAGTACGTTGGACAGCACGGTGTCCTCGATTTGGGAGAGTTGCCCGTCAGCTCCCTTCCAAAGCAAGGCAATCAGGGTCTTGAGGAAATCCTTTTTTTCGAGGTTGAATTCCTTTTGCGAAATGGCGAAGGGATTCATCGAGATGGGTTTTTCCTCGGTATAGGTGATGTACTTACCGCCGTAGTAACTGCAAAGCCCGGAATAGGAGTCCCCGGTGTCGACGATGACCACATCCATGTTGTAACGGCAGTACTGTTCGACCAGGGCATTCATGAAAAAGGATTTTCCCGATCCCGACGGCCCTAAAGTGAACCTTGACCGATTGTTGACACGTCCGGTCCGCATGGGCAGATCCGATGGGTCGATTGCCACCGGCAGCCCCTGCCTGTCCGTGAAGCGTATCAGGAAATCCGAGTCATCGTCGGTCTGCATGGACTCCTTGAAGAGCAGGCAGAGGGCTGCATCGGACGTCGTGAGGAACCAGTCGTATTTTTTCAGTTCCACGCCATTGCCCGGCAATGCGGTCCGGAACAATTCCAGTTGGTTATAGCTATTCCGGGAGGGTATGATGCCCTGCTGGAAGAGGGCGGCCTCGATGTAATTGGCGGCCTTGCCGATCTTTTCGCTCTCGGCACACAGGACGATGTTGAAGTGGGCGTTCACCAGCAACTGGTTCTCGCGGGCCACGTCCACCAGCAACTGGTCGATATCCTCCACAGCGATCAGGTTGGCCGGATCGGGCACGCCTGAATGCCGTTTGCGTTTCAGTTCAAGCTTGTTCAGCGTGGCTTGCTGTCCGGGTATCTCAATCAGCTGGTTGTAGATAATACAACGGTAGTCCGGTACGTGGTGCAGGAAAAAGAGGTTATCCACCGGGAAGTCCCGGAGGTACCGCCCATCCTGCTTTTGGGTATAGGTGCTGACCGTCTCGGGCAGATCGATGGTGTCGGTGTTGATCAGGCTGATGCTACGGAGTGTCCGTTCGCCCATATCGAGTTGCCGGTCGTTCGCCAGCAGGTTGTCCAACACAATGTTTTCCGATGCGAAGTCCATTGCCAGTAGGCGCGATACATAGCTACGTATGTCCGGCTCGCCGAGGCGGTACGGCTGCATGCCTGCACCGTGCAGCAGGTCGTGGATCTTATCCATGTCCTGGCTGAAGTCAGCCAGCGCTCTGGGGTCGTGGACGTAAAAGGTCCCGCGTTTCACCTGCCGGGTGATGGCCAGGAACGTGTCGATGCTGGTGTACTCCCGGCCTTGGAAGTGCTCGTTATATTTGCGTTGGAGGAATTCGTCGGCCTCCGGCGCGCGATAGGTTCCGCGGGAAAAGATATCCTGTTTCTGGACAATGTAGCCTTCGCCGAGTATCTTAATCATGTTAAGCAGCACGCCATGGTAGGCGGTATAGGGTTCCGGATCGGCTCCGTACTGCATGACGGGATTGCGGATGCGTAGCAGAGCGGAGAAGTCTCCCCGCTCACCGTAGAGCAGGGGCTCCCCATGGTAATGGTCGATGCCTGCATAGGGCATGCGGAATGCCGTCTTAGGGTGATGTGTCTGCATAGTTGGTCTTGAGATGTACGGGATGGATGAATATGCCTTTGTGTCGGGTCTTGTCGTGGAGGCCGTTCTTCTGGCGATGGAAAGTGAAGGTGAGTCCTCCGGCAATGGCAAGGATGGTGACCAGCCCACCGAGGTACATATTGGTGAGTGCCCCGGTTAGTCCACCGCCTACCAGACCGAGCGCCAACGAGGCAATGCCCCAGCCGATGAACTTTCCTTTGAACCCCCGATATACGAGGGGCTTCTGAAGCCCCTTGTATATGGAGAAGTAGCGGATCATCAGACGCCGAAGAATGCCTTGATGACCACCGAAACCAGTACGAGAAACAGGCAGGAGCCGCCCCAGCCCATCAATTCTTTATTGATGTCCTGATCGCCCGAGTTCCACTTGATGTAGACACGGACGCCGCCGATGATGCCGACGACGGCCCCGATGGCCAGGGTAAGCGTAGAGACAGGATCGACATAACTGGTGAGTGAGGAAGTGGCGGCATTGATACCGGTGGTTCCCCCGCCGCCCTGCGCAAGTAGGGTATTTGCAGTGGTTAGGATAAGCGTAGCAAACGCGAACAATCTTTTGGTTGTCACTGTCATTGGAAAATGATTAGAAGGTGAGAAATATGGGTTAACTGACCCCGTAAAGGGCTCTGAGGAAGGTGCTGACAAGCGTAAGGAAGAGGCATGAAAAAAACCAGCCCATGACTTGTCCGTCGATGTAATGGTGTTTGCCGGATTGCCAGTTGGTATAGATGCGCAGCCCACCGAGGATGCCGGCAATCGCACCGATGACCAGCACCAGATCGGATAGACTGAAATACCAGCGATGCATCTCGCCCGATGCTTTATAGAACTCGCCAATACCGGGCTGTGCGCTGCCTATAGTCGGCAGGGTACAAAAAATGATGACGATAGCCATCTCTGCAGTTAAAGATTGCGGCATGATCAGTAGGATATCGCACGGGTATGCTCGATGAGATTGTCCTTGGCGAGGTTGAACAACTCCTTCAACCCGACCGCCCCGGTGGAAAGGATCGGTCCGGACAGCCCGATCGGCGGCCGCTCGGCCAGTGGTGTGACGTCGGCTTCGTCCTGTGCCGGTTGGGTAGGCTCCGCACCGGATTCCGGTAGCGGGTCGTCTGCCGGTTCGATGATCTGGGGACGGACGTCTTCATCGAAGAAGAGCACGTTCCCTGCTTTTTCGGTACCGGGCGGCCTCCGGGTGGTGAACAGGTCGTATAAGAGGTTGAGGCCGTAGTAGGCCAAATAAATGAGAGCGAGGGTAAGTAGGAAACTTGTCCAGTTCATGGTTCTGAGTTTTTAAGGGTTTCTTGAATGTGTTTCGGTAGCCAGGGATGCTGGCCGATGTACCGGTGCAGAGCATAGACGATGAACCGGTTCATGTCGACGCCTTTGGCGAGCTTGATGCGCTTGAGCAGGTTCATCGTCCGGCTGTCTACGCGGATGAGGCTTTTCTCGGTACCTTCGAGTTTAAACGCATCGATTGCTTGGAAAAATTCCGCGGCCTTCCGATCATTTACGGAACGTTTCGGGGACTTTCTGGGCTTTGTCGGAAGGACTGGTTCCGCTTTTTCTTTAGCGGGCGGCCGGTCGCTTTCCGTTTCGTCGGTACGCAGCTTTTCGCGCAACTGGTCTGCGAGCGATTTGATTTCGTTCATTTAGCCGCCTCCTTATTGATATAGCTGCCGTAGATCAGGTCGAGCACCGGTTGTACGGCAGGTAGAACCGTGGCCGGGGTGTGGAGCGTGTCCACCCGCTGGAAGCCGATGCGGTCGGCGATGCCCGGACTGACGGTTCCGAAACGTGATAGCGCCCGGTCCACGTCTTGGCGGGTGTCGTAGCGTACGGTGGCTTTGATGCGGTTAGGCACGAAAACGATGGATGCACGGTTATTGATTTTTCCGGCGACCATCGCGAAAAGCAGCGTCGAGTCGACCGAAAACTCATCGTAGTTGAACGGGCAGAGGATAAGGTCGCCTGAGAGGATGACCGGAATCAGTCCGTCGTCGTCCATCTTGCCGGGTAGGTCGATCAATACCGTCTCTTTCGGATTGCGGGTAAGCACTTCAAGCAGCATGGGAAAATGGGTTAGGTCTGCCGGAATGACTTCATAGGGTGCGGTGTTGTCCAGTATCTTGGCCTTTTCGTACTTAGCCGCTACGGACTGCTGGTAGTCCATATCGAGCACGGTGACTTTACGTTTGTGTGCCTCTGTGAGGTAATTGGCCAGCAACAGGGTGAGCGTGCTCTTGCCTGCGCCGCCCTTTTGGTTTCCTATCAAGATTACCATAATGGGGAGTTTTAAATTGTGTTATCTGGTGTTGGTTCGTGCCTTTTTCTTGCGGCGGCGGTTGCGTCCAAGGGTGGCCTCGTCGTCGATATCGTCCGAGATACTAATGTCGAGGGCGACCAGAGCCATGTCGGGATCAGTAGTGTCGATGGCGGAGTCGGTTTCCCACGGCCGGTCGAGCGTGGGTTTGGTTTGAGACCAAGCATGGGGTTCCGGCTGGCTACTATGCGGTTGTTGCCGTCCGCCTGTAGTCGCTCGGTGCGCAATAAATTCCCCCATCGGCATGACTTCACCGCCTTTGTAGACGGCTTTTGCTGCATGGTCGATGAGGGTGTAGCCGTAAGGCGGCTTTCCGCTCTTACCATGGAATACGGCCTGTAGCCCAAATTTTTCGTATAGGAAGGAGAACAAAGTTGAGCTGTATCCGGCATCGGTCGCATACGGCGTTGGATCGTACTTGCTGCGATACCGTTCGATGATTGCACGCACCTGTGCGACCCTACCTTTGTCCTTTTCCCGTGCGGCGATCCGTTCATCCACTTTGGCCACATCGATGCTGGCAAGCTCCTTGCCGTATTTAGAAATGGCGTATGCGCCATCTTTTAATGCCAGCGTATAGCCCCGGGTTTCGAGGATCATCATGAACTGCGCGCGGGTGGAGAAGCTGTAGTCGAGTGCTTTTTTCAAGTCGGCGGAGGTGGCCTGCCGTTCATCCTTACCCATGATTTGATTTAATACCCGGTATGCTCGGATCTTTTCGTATTTGTCGGATATCTTTTTACCATCCCTGCCCACACGTGTAGAGACTAGGTGCACGTGGTTGTTAGCCGTGTCCCTGTGGAAGATGAGCAGGTAGGGCTGATTGCCGTAGCCCATGTCCTCCATCCATTTTTGTGCGATGTCCGAGAGATCCTCCTTGCTGTGGGCGCGACCTTTGGTCGAAATAGCGACATGGAACTGTGGGTATTTGATGCGGGTGCTGCGTGCCGATACGGCCTCGAGGTAGTTCACGTAGTCCTGCGGACGGAGATTTTCCAATCCCTGGAGTGCACCGAAATTCCGGACAAGCAGCAGCTCGCCCCGATCCTTATCAACTTTTCCGGTGTTGTACCGGACAGCCCTAAAGGTGGCAGATTTCTTCAGTATCTTGACAATCATCGTGCGGTTGTTAGGAATGCTTCATGGCGCGGAGCAGCCCACGGATGTTCTTTTCAAGTTCGCGCTGGATGCGTATGTAATCCGTAAACAGGCGGTTGAATTCGGTTGCAACTTCCGGCGCGAGCCTGCCCTGCCTGTTCAGTACATTGGCGTGTCTTGCGAGTTGGTTGATGTTGTTACCCGCACGCCCCAACTCGGCACCGATGGTATCGAGGGCGGTGAGCAGTTCCGCGGTATTGACGGCCACCACTGCGCCGCCGCCGAGTACTCGCCTGCGAATGACTTCCATGCGGCTCATGCCGGAGGCTTTCTGGATTTCCAGCAGCTTGGTAAATTCCTCGTCGGTGAGCTTGGCCTTGATCAGGCGCGTTCGTTTTCCGGTCAGCATGGGCGGCCTTCCGGGCTTTCTTTTAGGCTTGTCCATAGGCTTGAATATTATCTTTAGCCTTCCTTTTGGAAGAAAAACCAAGTTGCGCAGGTTTTTCCCCCTTTGTCCGAGGCTCCCCTATCGGGGTGCCGCGGGGCAAAGGCAAGGTGGTTTTCGGGGGACCCGAAAACACAACTTGCAGCTGACAAAACAACGGGTGGTGTGTTAGGGGTTTTGGCTGCTGACCGGATGTTTACGCTTGCGGGCGCGGTAGCGGCTGCGTGCGTAAACTCCGGAGGGTTGTGCTTATTCAGCCTATCAGCAAATCGCTTAAGTAGCTTATCGACAAAACAGCCTATTGTATAGCTGATTAGTTAGCCTATTAACAAATTGCTTAGCTAGCTTATCGACAAAACGGCCTATTGTATAGCTGTTTAGTTAGCCTATTAGCAAAGCATAGTACTATATAAAGCGCCTAGTCATCGTTGGTAGGTAGCCATGACCTTCTCGAAAATATGTTCTTCCTCCCACGGGAGGCGGCGCGGCGGACGCGCCATGAGCATCTCATTATAATCGTTATATCCCTCATAAGTAGCGGAGCAATCGCGGGCATGCGGCAACGCATTGTGCAGGGTACGGAAGGCCATTTCACCCGCCCTATCGCGGTCGAAATAGGTATTGATCTGCCCATAGGCACGCGCCCTGTCCACCGCGGCGTCAATCAGGTTGACTGAGTTGAGGACGATGACCGTATCGGAAGCAGCTGGATTATCGGTCTTCCAGCTAAGGTAGTCCATGAAGCCCTCGAATATCGAAAGGTTGCCGGGGTCGCCGGGCAAGAAGGTGATGGCCTTGCGGCCGAGGCACGACTTGAAGTCGCGGTCGCCGACGCGGTTGCGGAGTTCCCATGCACCGGCTTCATTCTGCCAGCCTGCAGAGAAGAACTGCCTACCCTGCTTTGGGCCACTATCGACAGCATAATAGACCTCTTTGATCTTGCTCTGGGCGGCCTCCCATATCCCTCGGCTTTTCAGGTATCGGGTAATTGCAGGGTGGCTATCCAGTTCCTTAACGGTTTCAACCCGGTAGTTGGCCACGCGTTTAGCCTGCTGGCGTGGGCGTTTCCGCTGTTTGTTATCCAGCGACATTGTTTGCACGGGAATAGCCATGATGTTGCTGATCCGTTCGATCACCTCGGGAAAGGTCGCCGGATGCCAGTAAGCGAGCCCGAAGTCGATGACATTGCCGCCTCTGATGCCGGATCGACCTTGGCCGCCGTGGTCGAACCAAACGTCCATGATGTCGTTGACACAGAGCGAAGGGGTACGTTCCTCACGAAGCATGCTCCTGTAAAAAAGTTCTCTGCCCGAGCGGTAAGCTGGCGTGTGGCCAAGGCGGGTGAGCAGGTCGACCAAGGATACTTGGTCTTTAATCTGCTCAGCATTTATCCATTTAGCCATAATAATTTGGTTTTTATGTTTGTTGAAATAATATAAGGGGGCCGAAGCCCCCTCTGGTTATATTCTTGGTGGTGTTTTGAATTCTATCGTTCGGATTGTTGTTGATCCTGTTGACGTATCGCTACGCGAGTGGACACTCTATATTGATAATGTTATCGGGAATACTCACGTGGGTAATTACATACCCGCCGAAACCGGCTGCCTATGGTTCATCGGGACAGGTGCCGTTGCATACACGTATGCGGCGGGAGACCGGCCGACTGCACTGTAATTCCCGGCTCTCACCGGAAATGCTTCTTCCCCAAATGTCAAAGAACGTGTCCTTTTATGGGGTCAAAATTGCCGAGGGTGCAGACGGGGGGTTCCCAATTCGAAAATGTTGGTATCAATTTTTTTTGAGTGGGATTTTTTGGTTTTGGTGGGGATTTTTGGTTTAATCAGGCCGGTTTTGGCAAAAAAGGCATATAAATTTCATGATAGCATCGAAAACAAACGAGCTATTACGCCTTCAATGCTGAAGACATTGATTTTGGGCATGACATGAACGAAATCTTTTAACAAGTTCGCCGCATTGGTAAGGCCTGTTTTTTGGCAGGTTTTTAGCTAACGCAGTAGCAAATTAATTTTTTGGTATTCTTTTTTTGGGCTTGTACTTAAAGGATTCCTCAATTCGGCCATGAATGGCCCCTCGCATTTCATCGAGGTACTTGGTATAGCTAACGGTTTTACGGCGGGTAATATCGACGAACATACGATAAGCCTGCGCCAAGTCGACATCAAGACTTTCCTCTAACCAACCTACAATATCCGAAATCTCTGCTTTTCCATCATTGATACGTTGCGTGTAGTAAATACCATAAGCAATTTCGATTAGCTCAACCTTATCTCCAGACCATCGACGTTTTCTACCAACAAGCAGTTCGGCCATGATTGAGTTGTCAGGATTCCGGTAGAGCAGCCGGAGTCTGCGTATGATAAAGTCACGCACCATTTCATAGGCACGGAACATCGAAAATAGATAGTCCATTTCAGTAGAAAACCCGCTATCCTCCGGTTGATGTTCCTGCCCCGGCGAGAAAGTGGATTTGTTCCGGCAAAGGAAAAATTCCGCATCCTTGGCCGTCTCGTCAGCCAGATAGTATTCATAGCCAAAAGCGTGTTGGCGGATAAAGCGGTTGATGACACCCAATTCACTCATATAGTAGTCCCGGACCATTTGATCCGTACCAACGGGCAAGGCGCCGAGGATGTGGTGCAGTTCCACCACATAGATATGCCAGCAATAAAACCGTGGTTTGGTGTACTTGAAAAAATGGATTTCGTCGCGATCATCCGCAAAGGGATGTGCCCGAAGGTATTGCCGAAGGTGTTGTATGGTTGCAGCGATGCACGAAAGGGAATCGGTCAAATTAGCAAGAGAGTCTTTTAATGTTCCGTTGATGGATTCCAACTGTTCCGTCATACCGGAATAAAGGATTTCGATGTCCTTGGTTATCATGGCACGATGTTTTAGTAAATCCCTCCCAACAATAGGGAAAAGGAACCCCAAAATTACAGGGCCGCAAACAAGAACCTTTCGTTGGTTTAGCGTATTTGGATAGGTATCTTTTACCTATTATGCTTCCGGTTAGGACGGCGTATTGAGTTTGGCGAGCAATTCCTCGCGAGAGGTAACGCCGATCTTGAGGAAAATATTCTCGCTATGTTTGTCTACGGTGCGGCCGGAGATAAACAATTTATCGGCAATCTCACGGCGCTTGAGTCGGTGGCAAAGTAGAACCGCTATTTCCGTCTCCCGAGGGGTAAGCATTTCGCGGACACAGTTCATGCGGATGACTTCTGTATCCATGGTCAGTTGGCGAAGACTGTCCAGCTGCCGCTGCTCGGCGCGGCTCAGGGTGACCGATCGGTAGATGAACAATGCAGTGATAACCAAAAAGCCTAGATTGGTAAACAGCGCCTCGGTCAGCTGCCCTAATTCGAAGTAAGCAATAATTGTCATGGCCGACCAAGGTGCCACCGCGAGGTACATCAGTATTTCTTCCATATACCGCTTTTTATTCCGGTTCTCCCTATAGGCAACGCGGATGGCCCGCAGGATTGCCCAGAGTAACACCATAGAGTAATAAAAAGGCACCACTACGCCATACCGGATCGCCAACCAGAGATCCTTATGCCAAGCATAGCTGATTACAAAGAACAAGAGGAACGGCAGAAGCAGGAACAGCGGTACTCCATACAGTGCATGGAAACGCAATAACCGTAAATTGAATACACGGTAAAAATAGTAGGGAAAATATGCCGCCGTCAGGAAGCCAGTACCATAAGCGACAATGTTTTGAATATGTACCGGTATATCGATTGTCGGATCGGGGAACAGGCCTCCGGTGATGTTGTAGACGATGAGCAGACCAAGTAACACCAGAAAATACCTACGGTGGCGATCAGCCGGACGTATCAGGTAAAGGGCCAATTGTACACAGAACATCGCACATTCCAGCAGGGTGAATACAAAGGTGACTATGTGCATCTCTGTACCCGGTAGCAGCATCTATCCTCCCATCTTTGCTGGCATCCGTCGCATGAAATACAACGTATGACTACCCATATCGAGCGAATCATAGATTGTGAACCCGAACCGTTGGTACCACGGCAGGTTCTCTGTGACGGAAGTCTCCAGATAAACCGGCAGTCCGTCTCGTGACGCCACGTCAATCACACTCTGCAAAAGGGTACTGCCAATGCCTGCGTGTTGACGGGCGGGATCCACGCCGATGAACCAGAGGTAAGCCATATCTTCTTTCGGCTGTATCTTATTGATTTGCTCCTCCCGCCGTAATACACGGCGGATTCTGTGCAACCCAATAGCACGAAAGGCCAACTGTGCATCTAGCACTACCGACTTCAATGTTGTCCGCTTACGATGCGGGTACAATATCAGTGCACAGGCTGTACGATCCTCGTCAAGGTATACATCGCCGAAACGGAAGCAGATCTCGACAGAATATNCAACTGTGCATCTAGCACTACCGACTTCAATGTTGTCCGCTTACGATGCGGGTACAATATCAGTGCACAGGCTGTACGATCCTCGTCAAGGTATACATCGCCGAAACGGAAGCAGATCTCGACAGAATATTCCATTAACGCGCGAATGCGCTTCGATTGACCTTCGCTGCTGCCTACGACATAGTTGACGCTGCCGTTGGCCGCGAAGGCTTGAGATAACAAGTGTACTAACAAGGGTTTGTCTTGGTATGTTGCAAGCATCATCATGTTTTTTCATAGGGTTGCCGAATTTCGGCATTTCATAGACAATCGTAGCTTATATAACTTTAGCTTTCATATAAGACAACGATATTACAGCTAAAAATGCCACAAATTCGTGATTCTTTATCAGTTTACCAAACTAACCAAGGTAACATCTGCCCAAAATGACCAATGGATACCTTCCCGAAATCAGAAAAATCATCTGGAAAAAAAGGCCGGTGTTATGAGCGAAAAAGATTCCTGAAGTTTGAGGGACGGTTGATTGACCGAATGCGCTTGCCGCGGGTTCTCGGAGGTGGGTAAATCAGAATAGTCGGATTTGGATACGAAAGTATTGGCAATCCGATTTGTTGCCTGCGCTATATCCGGAAAACTCGCGGTAAAGCGTAGCGTCGGCTATCTATTCGGCTTGAGTAAAAAAACTAATAAAGTCGATGACCCGTTTCACGAATTTTATTTGTCTTTTAACAGTTGCTCCAAGTAAGCAATTTTATCTTTCTCGGCTTGCAACAAGCGTTCATAAAGGTCCACGATTTTATCCGTGGTATTAAAGGTGGGCTGATAATTCACCGAACTTGCTATTAACGTCGAACTATCGCTGCTCGTATTATGATACGTGTTGTTTATGATGTTAAATACAGCTTCCTCGTCAAAATTCCTAATTGCTTCTGGATTGATATTTAGGATAGCAGCCACCTGCTCCAATAGGTCTTCTTCGACTTTTTCTTTGGCTTCCAACTGGGAAATCTTCTTTTGCGTCCAGTCTTCGCCCAATTCATAGGCAAGGGTTTCCTGCTTCATGCCGAGCATTTCCCTGAACCGTTTTATGTTTCGTCCCTCGTGTACTTGTTGTGTTCTTTCCATGACGATAAAATGATGCGACAAAAGTAGCGCTCTAATTTGCTGCCACCTACGAAAATACGGAATATTTTACGAATAAGATATGCTTTTAGCGGGATAATTTATGCCGGCTAAGGGTTTGAATATGCTTTTACGGTTAGGGAGCTTTGTTGTCAGAACCAAATACTGCGAACCATGAAAAAACAAAAAACAGAGGTTAGGACGGTTGACAAATATGAAGGGTATTCCGAAATCGGAGAAATGTACTCGTCCAAATGGAGAAAGGTAGACCTATTAATTCCAAGCAACTTCCGGATGCTCTGCGCCATCCTCAGTGTCAAACCTGATGAGATTCTTGGCGATTTTATGCGGATGGTAAGTTACGCTGCATCAGATCAAGGGACGGAAAAACAACGCAAGGCCGCTAAGAAATTCTTTCTTGTCTGTCGGTTCGGGCAACCGGCATATCCCGAAAAAGACATAAACGCAATGTTCAAAGAGCTGAAAGCGGTGAAGACAATTTATAATACTACAGAAAACATGGATTGGGACGACAAAGAACTGTAATACTCCCCATTCTTTGGGCCAAAGGTTCAGTATGCTAAG
>NZ_JAMXAY010000080.1 GCF_025460835.1 Parapedobacter soli
AAGCTAAAATTCGATTACCCACACTATCCGTCATAGAGCCAAAAATACTTACATTAGCCACAACAAATAACTGATAAATCATGAATAATATTTTAGACTTGCTCAATGGAGGCCTCGGGAAGGAAGTCGTTGAGGGAATTACGCGAAACACAGACGTATCGGCCGAGCAAACCCAGGCCGTGGTGTCAAGTGCGATCCCCGCATTATTGGGTGCTTTACAAAACAATGCGAGCAGCCGCGATGGTGCCCAAGGCATTCTGAATGCTATCGGCTCTAAACACGACGGGAGTATCTTAGATAATCTTTCCGGATTTTTGGGCAGCGGCGACACATCCGACGGGAATGGGATATTGGGCCACGTACTCGGCAATAAGCAGGGTGCACTACAACAGGCAATCAGCACCAAAACGGGGGTTTCCTCGGGCACTGTATCCAAAATCCTCGCTATGTTGGCTCCCATCGTAATGGGCTACCTCGGAAAGCAAAGCCGCAGCAACAACGTGAGTGATGGCGGTGGATTAGGCGACTTGCTCGGCAACATGTTGGGCGGACAATCGGGCAGCAGTGTATTGAGAGGTTTGCTCGACCAGAATGGCGACGGTAAACTGGGCATCGACAATGTGGGTGGCTTGCTGGGCGGGCTTTTTGGAAAAAAATGACACAAAAAACTGTTGATTGGTGCCATAATGACATCAAAAAACGGTACTGCACGGCTTTTGCTGGTCTATCAAAAAAGGAGATTGACGAGCATGACCATAGAGATTACACAAGACAATAAACTTAAAAAACTGATTGTTGTCGGCGATCGCATTCTGATTAAGCCGTCGGTGCCCAATGAACGGACCGCTACAGGTTTGTACCTCCCGCCCGGTGTGCACGAAAAAGAAAAAGTACAGTGGGGCTATGTGATGAAGACCGGCCCCGGCTATGCCCTGCCTGTTCCAGCAGACGATGGCGACTCGTGGAAACCCCAAGAGGAAAAAATAAAATACATCCCCTTACAGGCGCGCGAAGGTGATTTGGCGATATTCCATATTAGTGCGGCCACGGAGATCGAGTATCAGGGTGAAAAATATTTCATCGTACCGCAAAGCGCTATATTGATGATAGAACGCGAAGAGGAACTGTAACTGAAAGGATACTCTACCAGCGTTTGGATTAATCCCCCCGGTGAAGTGATAGGATATACGTCACCATTGTCCGCGCATCTTCTTCCGAAAGAGCGGGATGTGGGGGCATCACAACACTGCCCCACGCACCTTTAGTACCCAGGACTATGCGCTTCGCCAAAATATCGATATACGTACTGTTCATCGGGTAACGGGCGGCAATGTCCTGAAATGCCGGGCCGCGCTTCCTGTCGGTCGCCTTGTGGCACGTGGCACAATCGGAATACGACATCAAGACTTTACCCTTATCCAATATATCGGCTGGCGGTGACACATCTATATCACCCGCCAGCCGAACAATAGCAGGCTTCTGTTGGCTTTCCGCCGGCCTGTTCCCACCCTTGCCAGGGCCGGGCGAACAGGCAATGACCAGGGTAACCAGCAGTATAACAACAAACCCGTTCGCTCCTATACCTGCCTCCAGCCTTCCCGGTATTTGCGTTTCACAAACTGATTTGCGGGTTCGTAATTCGTGATCTTCTGCACTTCACCGTCCCATATCAACCGTTTACGTCCGGTAAAGCTGAAACCATCACCGCTTGCATTAGGCTCCCGGTGCATATAGCTGCGTATGGCCAAGTTACCCATGATGACCGTCTCGCTCATCGGGCCCGCATAGTCAAATGATGATGTCAGTGCTTTATGGGCTTTGCTATTGAATCCCGCTTTACAGGCATCCGTCCAGGCGACCTGATGGCCAAATTCCGGAAGATCGGAATACTGGTTTTTAAATGCACCCTCGGCCATGGTTCTTTTTTCACCGCCTTTCAGATACAGCTTGGGATGGTTTCCATACGTACCACACATAATCACCCCTTTCGTCCCAATCAGCATCACACCGTTGCTGCTATCGGGATCCCCCAGCGGATCGTCTGCCGGTATTAGGTCCGGGTGGAACGGACGGATACCACCATCATACCAATTCAGTTTCACTTCCGATTTATTATGGCTTGTTTCGGGAAATTTGAGTTGGATAACGGACGACGGCGGGCATCCTTCAGGGATATATTCGGGCGACCAATCTTTGATGAACACTTGGCCAACACTGGCTTCAACCTCGCTTGGATACCCGAGCCGGAGCGTCCGGAAAGCGGAGTCAATCAAATGGCATCCCATGTCGCCTAGGGCCCCGGTACCGGTATTCCACCAGCCATGCCATTTGAACGGATGCCACGCCGGGCTGTAATCTACCCATTCCGCTGGACCGATCCACAGATCCCAATCCAAATAGTCGGGCACAGGATCCTTCTGTGTTGGGAACGGTATACCCTGGGGCCATACCGGCCTGTTTGTCCAAACATGGGCTTCATGTACCGGCCCAATCAGTCCTTGGTCAAACCAATCCAATAACTGCAGCTGACCGGGGTTGGAAGCACCCTGATTGCCCATTTGGCTCACTACCTTATACCGCCTGGCTGCCTCCGTCAATACCCGCGTTTCATGTAAACTATGGGCAAGCGGCTTCTGGACATACACGTGCTTACCCATTTCCATGGCGGTCAAAGCGATGATCGCATGGGTATGGTCGGGCGTCGACACGATAACAGCATCGATATCTTTCCCCATTTCATCCAGCATTTTCCGGTAGTCCTGGTATTGCTTCGCCTTTGGAAACAGATCGAACGTCTTCTTGCCTAGATTCAAGTCGACGTCTACCAATGCTACGATGTTTTCCTTACCTTTATTCCAGGCGTTCCTCACGTCAGAGTGGCCCTTACCACCAACGCCAACACCGGCAATATTTAACTTATCGCTCGGAGCAATGAAACCGGCACCGCCCAGCACGTGCCTGGGCACGATCATGAACCCGGCAGCAGCCATCGCCCCTGTTTTAATAAAATCTCTACGAGTTGACCCCGATTTCATCGAACTGTTTTTTTCCATCAATCAATAACTTTGGTTAACAACTTTCTACTTATCAATGATCCACACACATCCCGTTATGGTACACATGACTACGCAAAGCTAATATAAAAGTGCGAACAAAAGCTAAAACGAGAAAAGCAATTTAGTATCCCATTGCAAAAAGGACAAAACGCTTGTGTCGTTGAATAATTAAATTAATGGACTTCGCCAAAAATTAGTCGTATCTTTGCGCATGGAATTCGACGCTTCGAGGACAACACTAATGATCCATTTCTTTGTGAACCCCAAAAACACCGTTTACGGTGTTCAGACCGAATCAGCACCGACTGCTGAAGACATTGCAAAACTCAACTGGCTGTTTGGAAATGCCACGAAAATCGATGGGGAAACCGTAGCAGGCTATTTTGTTGGTCCGCGGGCCGCCATGGTATCACCGTGGAGCACGAACGCAGTCGAAATTACCCAGAATATGGGAATCAACAATATCACACGCATCGAGGAATACACGCCTGTTGCCAGTGATTTCACCGACTTCGACCCGATGGTCTCACAGAAGTTTTCCGGGCTGACCCAAGAACTGTACACCATCGACATATCCCCTGAACCCATCCGGGAAATCGACGATATCGACGCGTACAATAAACAGGAAGGGTTGGCCCTGAGCGGGGAGGAAGTGGAATACCTGCACCGGCTATCCGATAAAATAGGCCGCAAGTTGACCGACTCCGAGGTGTTTGCTTTCTCGCAGGCTAACTCCGAGCATTGCCGGCACAAGATTTTCAACGGCACCTTCATCATCGACGGTGAAGAACAAACCAGCTCGCTCTTCAAATTAATCAAAAAGACTTCCGAAACCAATCCTAATGAAATCGTTTCGGCATACAAAGATAATGTTGCCTTTATCAAAGGTCCGCGGATTACACAATTTGCACCGGAGTCGGCCGATAAGCCCGACTTCTATACCGAAAAGGAATTTGATTCGGTACTTTCACTGAAAGCAGAGACCCACAATTTCCCCACCACGGTCGAACCCTTCTCTGGGGCCGCCACCGGATCGGGCGGCGAAATCCGCGACCGCCTTGCTGGGGGCCAGGGGGCCCTCCCCCTTGCCGGCACCGCGGTTTATATGACAGCGTACTCCAGGCTATTGGCCGATCGCCCTTGGGAACAAGCTGTAGATGAACGTAAATGGTTGTACCAAACGCCCATGGATATCCTCATCAAGGCATCTAACGGTGCTTCTGATTTCGGCAACAAATTCGGCCAACCGCTCATTACCGGGTCGGTATTGACCTTCGAACATGAGGAGGCCGACCGCAAACTAGGATACGATAAAGTCATTATGATGGCTGGTGGAGTGGGATATGGTAAAATAGAACAAGCTAAAAAGCACACACCTAAAAAGGGTGATAAAATCGTGATATTAGGCGGTGAAAATTACCGCATCGGCATGGGTGGCGCAGCAGTATCATCCGCCGACACAGGAGCATACGGCTCGGGCATCGAACTGAATGCTATCCAACGTGCAAACCCCGAGATGCAAAAACGCGCGGCAAACGCCATACGGGCATTTGTTGAGTCTGACCACAATCCGATTGTTTCCATCCACGATCACGGTGCCGGTGGCCACCTCAACTGCCTCTCGGAATTAGTGGAAGAAACCGGCGGGCATATCGACCTCGACAAGCTTCCGGTCGGCGACCCAACTCTTTCGGCCAAGGAAATCATCGGCAATGAATCGCAGGAGCGCATGGGGCTCATCATCAGTGAGGCCGATCTCGAACAGCTCCAAACCGTTGCGGAGCGTGAACGCGCCCCGATGTACACCGTGGGCAAAGTGACAGACGATCGCCGATTTGTATTCCAATCGGGTTCAACCGGTGAGAAACCGCTCGATTATGCCCTGTCCGACTTTTTCGGCTCTTCGCCGAAAACGGTGATGACCGACCAACGGATACCCCGCGTTTACGAACCGATCGATTACGTCATCGACGATATCCCTACCTACCTCGACCAATTGCTGCAACTGGAAGCGGTAGCCTGTAAAGACTGGCTCACCAACAAAGTGGACCGGTGTGTCGGCGGCCGCGTCGCCAAGCAACAGTGTGTTGGGCGGCTCCAACTGCCACTCAACAACGTAGGCGTAATGGCGCTCGATTACCGTTCGACCGAAGGGGTTGCAACCACCGTGGGCCATGCACCGCTTGCAGCGCTCATCGATCCGGTGGCCGGATCACGTAATGCCGTCGGTGAGGCCTTGTCTAACCTCGTATTTGCACCTATTAAAAACGGATTAGCCGGGGTATCCCTCTCGGCCAACTGGATGTGGGCCTGCAACAACGAGGGCGAAGATGCCCGCCTATACGACGCGGTAAAGGGCTGCTCCGACTTTGCCATTGCCCTCGGCATCAACATCCCAACGGGCAAAGACTCGCTCTCCATGAAACAAAAGTATCCCGATGGGGATGTCATTGCCCCCGGTACGGTTATCATCTCCGCCGGTGGCAGCTGCACGGATATCACTAAGGTCGTGGAGCCCGTACTCCACAGGGAGGCCGGTTCTATATACTACATCAACCTGTCGAAAGACGCCCTTAAATTGGGTGGGTCGTCGTTTGCACAGATACGCAACAAAATCGGGGATGAAGCCCCCACCATACAGGATGCCGACTATTTCAAAAAGGCCTTCAACACCATCCAGGAGCTTATCATAAAGGGGTTGGTTGCGGCAGGCCATGATGTGGGATCTGGCGGCCTAATAACAACCCTGCTGGAAATGTGCTTTGCGGATGTAGACCTCACGGCTCATTACGACCTGACAGGCCTGGGTGAGACCGACTCGGTAAAAGCCTTATTCAACGAGAATATTGCCGTTGTATTACAAGCAAAGGACAACGAAGCCTTCGAGAAGTATTTGGCAAGCATGGGTATTGTGGCGGTTAAAATCGGAACCGTACATACAGGTGATGAAGTCTCGTTCAAAAATGGTAACGACCACTTCGCTTTCAGCATCGGTGAGCTCCGTGATACCTGGTACAAGACTTCATTCCTGCTCGACCAGAAACAAACAAAAAACGACCTGGCCCAGGTACGATATACAAATTATAAGAAGCAACCCCTTTCTTATAAATTCCCGGCACACTTCACAGGCCATAAACCGGGTACCGACCCCGCAAAGCAACGGCCGAAAGCGGCAATCATCCGTGAAAAAGGTTCCAATTCGGAGCGCGAGATGGCCAATGCCATGTACCTTGCGGGGTTTGATGTAAAGGACGTACACATGACCGACTTGATTTCCGGCCGGGAGACCCTCGAAGACATCCGATTCATCGGTGCGGTCGGCGGCTTCTCTAACTCAGATGTATTGGGATCAGCCAAGGGATGGGCAGGCGCCTTCCTTTACAATGAAAAAGCAAGAACTACGCTCGAAAACTTCTTTGCACGCGAGGATACCCTCTCCATCGGTATTTGCAACGGATGCCAGCTTTTCATGGAATTGGAGCTCATCAACCCCGACCATGAAGTTCACGGCAAGATGCTGCACAACGATTCAGGTAGGCACGAGTGTAATTTTGTGTCGGTAACCCTCCAGGAGAACCATTCGGTGATGTTATCGTCATTGGCCGGCAGTACACTCGGCGTCTGGATGTCGCACGGTGAGGGCAAATTCGATCTGCCTTACACGGAAGACCGATACCATATCGTGGCCAAATATGCGTATGAGGAATATCCCCACCACCCCAACGGATCGGCTTTTGCCACGGCCATGCTCTGCGATGAGACCGGTCGACACCTCGTAACGATGCCTCACATTGAGCGTTCCGTCTTCCAGTGGAATTGGGCGCACTATCCGGCTGGTCGCCGAGACGAGGTATCGCCATGGCTGGAAGCGTTCGTCAATGCGCGCAAATGGTGCGAAGCCCATAAACACGGCTAAGTGTCGATCTTCCCATGTTGCCACTTTCGTGGTTTTAGAAAGATTTTTTAAATAAATTAACCGAATTGTCGATACAATTTTTACTTTTGCATCGTATTATTTATACAAAGTCTAAATAAACATCGATGATCCCGTATGACATAAGCATATAAAAAAAGCCGCGCCGGAGACGGTAATCTCCAGGCAGCGGCGGTTGTTGTTTCGCAACCAGCGGTAACTGGCAGCGGAAACTTTTGGCCATTACTTTCGCAAGTACACTATGGCCAGCTCTTAATCGAATACTAAAAGCAATGCAATATATTAAATTTTACGCAACCGCCGTATTTTTTTGCGGCATCCTTTTATGCCGTGCTCAAGAGAACCACTATCAACTCCGTGGCACGGTTACCGATCTAGATCAACGGCCCCTAAGTGGTGCAACGGTAAAAGTCGGTAGCCTTACAGCCATCGCCGATTCGGACGGCAGGTACCATGTCGCTGACATCGGGCAGCAGCAGGTGCAGATAGCAGTCACCGTAATAGGATTTGAACCGTATGTGGCCACCCGTACGTTAACCCCGGGCACAAATACGCTGCATGTCGCATTAACCCCGGAAACCAACGAACTTGCCGCCGTAGATGTGATGGGCCTCACCAAGGCGCAGGATGCAAACCGCCAAGCCTATAATGTGACCGCCATAGATGCGACCAAGCTCTATAACTCCACGATGGACATTTCAGGTGCGCTGGATCGCGTGGCTGGCATCCGGGTACGAAAGTCCGGGGGCTTGGGTTCCAACTTCAATTTATCGTTGAATGGCTTCACGGGCAACCATATCCGCTACTTCATCGACGGCATCCCCATGGACAATTTCGGAAGTTCCTTCCAGATCAACAACATCCCGATCAACGCCGCAGAACGCATCGAGGTATACAAGGGTGTGGTACCGATGTGGTTGGGATCGGATGCATTGGGTGGCGCCATCAATATCGTTACCGGCGACCGCTACCGGAACTTCGTCGACGCCTCTTATTCCTACGGCTCCTTCAACACGCACCGTACGGTGGTCAACACAGCCTATACCAGCCGGAGTGGATTCACGGTACGCCTCAATGCGTACCAGAATTACTCAGACAATAATTATAAAGTTACCGTCGATGCCGCTGACATCAACACCGGCGCCTATACACCCGGAACAACCATCCGCCGGTTTCACGATACGTACCACAACGAAGCGCTGGTAGCCCACCTCGGGGTGGTCGACAAGCCATTCGCCGACCAATTGCTCGCAGGCATTACCTTGGGCAAAAACTATAAGGAAATCCAAACCGGCGCACGCATGGTATCGGTATTCGGTGGGTGGCACCGCCGGGGCACCACCATCATGCCCACATTGAAATACAAGAAGGAAAACCTAATCCCTGGCCTCGACGTAACGGTTAATGCCAATTATAACCTGGGGTGGGAGCAGAACATCGATACCGTGGATGCGCGGTTCGATTGGTTCGGTAAGTCGAAACCCACCGGCACCAACAGCGGCGAGCGGTCGCGCAGCCTATACAAATACCGCAATAATGAGGGGCTTTCCACGGCTTCGTTCAACTATCGGATCGCTGAAAGGCATGCACTGGCCCTCAACGATAATTTTTCAACGTTCCGTCGGGAAGGCAGCGACGAACTCAACCCAACCAACGCTCAGTACGAGCGCCAAAAACGGACCTACAAAAATGTATTGGGCTTGGGCTACCATTACGATATCAAAGACCTGTGGAGCACCACGGTGTTCATCAAGCACATCCACCAGCACAACCGGGACGGTGCAGATGCTGCCAACGCCATGGATAAACTGGGTTATGGTTTTGCCTCCGCCTATTACCTGACACCACATCTCCAACTGAAGGCCTCGTATGAGCTTACCAACCGGATGCCGACGGCTTACGAAATATTCGGTGACGTGGAAAACCAGGAAGGCAATTTCCAACTCAACCCCGAACGGAGCAATAATGCCAATATCGGCTTGAACTACGATTTCGCCTTGCACCGCGACCATCGTTTCTCGGTAAACACCAGCCTGATCTATCGACGTGCATACAACTATATCTATTACAGGCTCAATAATAACCAATCGAAGATCGTGGCCGACAACCGCGATGGCGTGGAAACCTTCGGCGGTGATGCCGAAGTGCGGTATTCATTCAAAAACTGGCTGATGGCCGGGGCGACGATGACCTACCAGCACATCATGAACACGCAGAAATACGAAGAAGGCTATACCGGCGTCAGTCCGGTATACCGGGACCAGATGCCCAATATACCCTACCTCTTCGGCAACGCCGATATCGCGGTAATACTTCGGAATGTCGGCAAACAGGGAAATACGCTCAACTTTGGCTATAACCTCCTTTTTGTTCACGATTTCTACCTCTACTGGCCCAGCCGAGGTGGCGATAAGCTCAATATACCGCAGCAGCTCAGCCACGACTTCAACGTCGTTTATTCCATGTGGGATGGACGCTACAACATCGCGCTGGAAGCCAAGAACTTTACGGACGCCCGGATGTACGACAATTTCAGTTTACAGAAGCCCAGCCGGGGCTTCTACCTTAATCTCCGCTATTTCTTTAATAAACAATAAAAACGAGAAAAATGAATATCAGATCAAACACTTTACTTTTAGGCATTGCCAGTGCCGCGCTGTTAGCATCTTGCAACAAAAGCGAGCGCACCCCCGAAAATCCGGGCAATTTCATTATCGCAGTGACGCCGGCGGCAAGTACCGGCGTAGCCGATTACCTCCTTACCGCCAGCAGCTTGGATACAGGCCGTATTTCAACGGCTGGACAGGGCGTGGAACAAGACGGTACCTATCGGTATTACGTAACCCACAACAATAAGTTTTTCAGCCTCCTGTACGGTCAGGGCAACCCCGGCGCCGTTACCACATACAACATACTGGACGGCAAACTCAACAAACTTTCCAATTTCCAAACGGAAACCGTCCAAGCCTTTGCACCGGTTGATGACGACCTGCTGATCATGAAAATATCCCGCAATATCACCAACCCGTTCGCTAGTTGGTATCGAATCAATACCAACAGCTTGCAGATCGAGAGCGAAGGGCAAATCAGCACAAGCGCCCCCTCAGCCAACGGTGAGCTGGCACATTTCAGTTGGATCAAACAAGTCGGCAACAAAGTCTTTGCACCGTATTTCTCTATCAAAGCCTGCTGCGGTGCCTCTTTTGAAACGGCCTATCCTGACAGTGCCTGGGTGGCGGTATATTCTTATCCTGACATGCAACTGGAAAAGGTGATCAAAGACAATCGGACCAGCTTCATCGGCCGCTATTTCGTGAATGGGCTCGGCGAAACCGAAAACGGCGATGTCTACGCATTCTCGGCATCGGTTGCCATGACCGACGGCGCACTATCTTCTACCAAGCAATCGGCAATTGTCAAAATCCCTGCAAACACCACGGAATTCGACCAATCTTATTTCTTTGATATCGAAGCGGCATCGGGTGGATACAGCATCAGCGATTGGTTTTACGTAGGCCGCAACAAATTCATCGTACTGCTCAATACCGCCGATGAAAAGGGTCCATACGCAGCCGGGAAAACTGTTGGTATCGTCAACGTGGTCGACAAAACCTTTAAGAAGGTGACAGGGATACCTGCCGCGACCGACATCAAATCCATCACCTCGTTGAATAACTACAGCCCACAAGACGGCCGGTTCGGTTATGTAGGCGTTAACCTCGTTTCAGGTGTGGGTTATATCTATAAAATCGATGCGAACAACGCAACAGGTACGCAGGGACTCCGGGTAGACGGCGGCACCATCACCGCCATCAATCATTTGAATTAGAAGCGTTGCACAGTGGCTTCCCGCATGTTGGGCTACGACCCGCGGGAAGCCTTGTTTAAGAAATCACCATGTATACCACGCTCTTCATCCTGATCACCATCGGCACGTTGCTGTTTTATGGAGCCTCGGAAAAGGTAAAACCGGCACATAAGCCCGCGTGGATCCTTCGATTGGCTCAAACACCACGACGGGCATGCATGCTCGGTACCACCATCTTTCTGGCAAGCTGGGCTGCCGTGGCTTTTTTACAGGGCCCAGGCTCCGGCACCTTCGCTATGATAGGTTATCTCATGGCCAGTTATTGCCTCGTCGTATTGCTCCAACCGCTGGAGTACTTCAACACCACACGGTTGGCCGTGGTTGCCCTAGCGGCATTCTTCATGGAAATTTTCATCTTCTGACCATGCCTGCAAACAAAAAATACCTTAGTTCGCCCGGGCAACGCTTTCTCAAAATCACAGCAGGTTTTGTAGGCGGCTACTTCGTCATGCTTTCCCTCCACTTGCTGCTCACCCGGATATTCCGGCAAGAACACGTGGTCATTACGGCGTTCATTACCGGATATATCTTGTGGGCTGTGTTGCTTTTATTGGCATTCCTTAGCAAAAGCGGCTGGAAAATCTGGGGCGTCTACCTCGTACTATCGGGTATATTCTATGGGCTTTTCCATTTGCTAAATCATTGAGGCCATGAATAACAGAAACTACAACATCTATTTCAACACCCACACCATTAGCGGCATTATCATCTGCGCCCTATTATACGTCATTTTCTTCGCAGGTTCATTCTCGTTCTTCCGCGATGAAATATCCGCCTGGCAGAAAAATCGCTCTGCATACACCCATGCAGCCTCGGCCAATGACTACGATTATGTGCTCGATTCGTTACACGCGGCATACAATCTCCTGGGCAGGGATATCACGTTCTACGTGCAAGATAACGATGTGCAGGCCTACGTCAATATGGGCGCATCGCAGGATACCACGGTCAGGAAGAAGTCGACCGCCGGCCAGGGGCCACAACGTGGCCGGCGGGGCCGTGGCAACGGCGATTCGGCGTATTTCCAGTACGATTTCCAGAAAAACAAAGCCGGATCTTATGCCGAATCCTACGACATGGGCGAGTTCCTGTATCGGTTGCATTTTTTGGCACAACTTAACCAAGTGCCCATCCGCATCGGTACCCCTTTCGGCTATCTTGTAGCAGGGATCGTATCGTTTTTATTTCTCTTTGCACTCATCACCGGCCTGCTGTTGCATTGGGATAAAATCGTTTCCAACTTCTTCACCTTCCGCCCGGGGAGCAAGTGGAAAACCATCTGGACCGACATGCACACCGCTTTGGGTGTCATCGGATTTCCCTTCCAGCTGATGTATGCGGTTACGGGCGTTATCCTCATCGTCAATACGGCGCTTGTTCTTCCGTTCAGCAAGCTGCTGTTCGACGGAGATAGCGACAAACTATATACGGCCATCGGATACAACGACGCGACCACATACGCGTATTTACACCAGCCCTTGGGCGAGCGTGTTGCTTTAAACGATTACCTCGGCCTGGTCAGTGAGCGGTGGCCAGAAAGCCACGTCAGTCGGATTTATATCAAAAACTACGGTGACCAAAGCATGCATATCACGGTGGAAGCCACTCCCCGCGCGGAAACGAACTTTGCGGGTGTCGGCAAAATCACCTTCCACCCTGCCAGCCAAGCCATCACCAGTGAAAAACCGCCCAACGTATCCGTCACCTACCCCAACCGCGTTAAGGCGCTCATCTACCGGTTACATTTCGGCGATTTCGGTGGGTACCCCGTAAAAACCACGTTTTTCATACTCGGCATCATGGGATGCTTGGTCATCATTTCGGGCATCCTCATCTGGTTGGTTGCGCGCGACAAGAAAAACGTTCCAATACATAAACGGAAGTTCAACTTCTGGGCAGCTAACGTGTTCGTGGCAATATGCCTTACCATGCTGCCTGTCACGGCGCTCACCTTCATCGCTATCAAGCTAAACCCTGCGGCAGACCAAACCTTCATCTACCGCATATACTTTTACAGTTGGCTAGCCCTATCGTGCCTCTACATAGCCCGCCGGGACCTCCGTACGACCAACATGGAGACACTGGCTTCCGGTGCACTCCTCGGCCTGTGCATACCGCTCGTGAACGGCGTCAAAACCGGTCACTGGATGTGGCAGACCTTCCGTACCGGTGCCCTTGACATCTTTGTGGTGGACCTCCTATGGCTGGCCATCGGCATCGTTGGGGTAATCGCCGTGTTGCGGATCCGTGCGAACGAACGCACGGCCGCCGCCCTAAAGCCAGCGGCCGCGGCATTGAGGGGTGCAGTACCTCCTCTCCCATTGGAAGACCCACGGTCGGTGATTGACCGACCTTAGCGCTTCCTGTCCTTGGGAAATTTGATTAATTTAGCGTGCTGGGTAAAGCAACCCATTTTCAATCGATCAGCACCATGGCAGAGGAATTCAATATTGTCCGCGGAACCAAGGAAGAGCAATATAAAGCACTACTACCCCAACTAAGGGCGTTGGTTGGAGGAGAACCCGACCTCGTCGCCAACATGGCAAATATAGCGGCAGTACTTAAAGCGCAATTCGACTTTTTTTGGGTAGGCTTTTACCTGGTGAAGGGCGACGAATTGATACTGGGACCATTCCAAGGGCCGGTGGCCTGCACACGCATCGGCAAAGGCAGAGGAGTGTGCGGTACCGCGTGGGAGCGCACCGAAGCACTCATTGTACCCAATGTGGATACATTCCCCGGCCATATCGCCTGCAGTGCCCAATCTAAATCGGAAATCGTCATTCCTGTCATGAAACACGGTGATGTGATTGCCGTATTAGACGTTGACAGTGAATACCTGAACCATTTCGATGAGACGGATGCAGCATATCTAGCTAAAGTGGTAGCATTACTCTCCCGGTAAACGCACCTTGCAAATACATTTTTCTCACTTCTTCTGAACAACAATGTATTACTAACTCTTATTTTTACAGGGAAGTTATAGGGATATCATAGGGACTTTCTAGGGACTTCATAGGGGGAAATGCCTAGAAAACCCCTACTACCTAGTCAACCCTTAAAAAGCCCAATATTTCTTTTTTGAAGTCAAT
>NZ_JAMXAY010000081.1 GCF_025460835.1 Parapedobacter soli
CAAATATTTCAAAGAACAATTTCAGATTTTAATGGGACAGCAATGGCTTAATGATTTACATTAATCACTTCATTATTGCGAAACCGTATCTAGTTTGGATACTAATATATTAAGAAAATCGCAAATAGGAAAATCCCGCTCAACTTATTAACAATATTTAACGGAAAATCCCACCGCGGATGGTGAGCTTCGTGTGGCTGCTCCGCTCGTTGGGCCGGTCGATGATGTTATACCTATCCGCAATGCGGAAATACACCAACATGGCAGCAAATAGTACAATAGCTATCAACAGGTAAACCATGGTGGAAAGATAAATTTTTTACGCTAATCTCACGTCACTCAACGGCAGGATCCGGTAAAAACGAAAGGGGCTTACCGCTTATTCGTTTTGAGCAAATTATTGTATATCTGACTTTAGATATTCATGAATTAAAATTGTGATTCGGTTCAATAATTGGTTGTTGACATCACAAATGGCGATATTAGGTTTTGCTTATATTAGTCATTCCCTTTCTTTACCGGATATTTTTCTACGTATGCTTTCATCATTTCTCCTGGCTCTTTTCCTACGGCCTTTTCAATTAAAAGAAATTCATAAGGTTCTGGTGCGCCGGTATTAAAATAGATATCAATCAACCGTTGCTTTTCTATTCCGGTTTTACCAAGTATATGTTCAAAAGTATTTTCTCCTTCAATCTCACTACGCATAAATTCGCCGAAATTCGTTCGTCTTTCTATTTCATAATTGTTGATTAAATCCAACTTACGGTGCGTGTAAACTGCATCTCGTACATTTTCAATTGTGTCACCGCTATTTATAGCGATGTTGCAAAAGGAATGAAGAGAAACACTTTTCTTCCTTTGGTTGATTATTTTGCTTATTTCGCCCTTTGAGACATTAACCATTTCAGCGAAACGCTCAATAGCTAACCCCGAATCCTTTTTTCTAGTTTCTACGTATTTCGAAAAGTTTTCGACTTCTATTACCAATAGTTCATCTTCGGTCATTGCGTGAAATGTTTGGTTTCCATTTATGTTTGTTTGTTTTAATGGAAACTTATTTTTATCTTTGCATATGCGATTTGAAAGTCACGGCACATAGCCTTGACGAACGACGTTTTCTCGACCTGTAAACGACCAACGTACCATCGAGAGAGCCGTGTAGATCGCCCCATGCTTGAAAAGTTTTTACTTTTGCCTACGGCATGGTGGTGGTCTCGCGTTAAGCTTTAGATGGTAGAGTCAAGTGTTCTCGTGAAGGCACAGACAACAGGGTTTGGTCACCCTCAGGTCTAAAGTGCGGGCCACCCCTTGCTGTTTTTAAAGGGCTTCCACCACACTTCGCGAAAAGTCGTTCTGCATAAACCAATAAGGATTATGAAAAAGAACGAGTTAATCACCCTTCACCAGCACCCGAGCCACCTCAAGGAGGTTTGGCGCCGATTTGCCTATTCTATCCTGATAAAGAACGTCAAACGTAGCCCAATATAGGCTAGCCGAAAATACTGCAGCCGCAGAAGTACGCGTGGGGAAAGGCAATAAAAAAGTCTATCCCAAGCACAGGCTATTATAAAAGCCCCGCTTCCCGGCTGCCACCGACCCCAATGCTGAAAGAAAAAACCCTTATCATTCAGGTTGGAGAAGGTGTTTATTTTCGGTTACTACTCAACAGCTAAAAGTAGACGCTTTTTTCCAAACCTGCAAATGTATCGGAGAATTTCTTTGGCGTTGGCGGTTGGTTTTTGAAACGAAAATTTCTTAAACCGTTAAAAACCAATGTGAAATGAAGCGAATTTTACGCTTAGGGAATAGCTATGCCCTATCCAAACATAAACGAAAACAATATACAATAAGATATATCAGCCTACTGGCGGTACTGACGAGCATGTGTTTGTATGCCGTGAAGCAGGTCTCCGCCCAACAGGCGGAGCCTGCGGCTACGGCGTTTAACATCAAGCCGCTGCAAATAGGGGATACGATTCCCGAGTGGCTGTGGCACCATCCTTTAAATGTTGTGAATCACCCCGACGGACNGTTTAACATCAAGCCGCTGCAAATAGGGGATACGATTCCCGAGTGGCTGTGGCACCATCCTTTAAATGTTGTGAATCACCCCGACGGACAGATCACCATCACCCTAGATGAATATAGGGGGAAACTTATCATACTGGATTTCTGGGCACCATGGTGTGCCCCATGTATCAAATCCTTAACGCACCTTGATTCATTGTCGGCAACATTCAAAGAAGAGGTAATGGTCCTGCCAGTTACCAATCAAAATCCAAAACTCGCCGAAGACGCTATCAGGGACCGGAAATGGAGCCTTCCATCAGTCGTGTCCGCACCCCTACTGGAAGAATTTTTCCCGCATAATCAACTTCCCCATCAAATATGGATCATGGAGGATGAAGTGCGTGTGATTTCCTACCAATACGTTTCCACACTCGAAAACATACGGGCCGCATTGGATGGCTGCGAGATCAGTTTTTACGAAAAAGACGATGATTTAGCATTCAACCCGTCAGCCCCACTTCTAATCGGGGGGAATGGCGGTGGGTCGGAGAACCTCTTGTACCAATCTGTCGTCACAAAAATGGTCAAAGGAGCCACAACGACATCCGGTCATGCCGGCCGCACGTTTTACTCGCTCAACACGTCGGCTTTAGGGCTATTGGCCAAAGCCTTTCTCAATATAAGTATGATAACGCCCTCCAACCGGAAAAGGATCATGCTTAATCTACCGGATTCGCTCGCCGAGCGGATTGAACTACCGAAACACATTCAGGGTGAACAAATGCTTTACTGGTTTGACAAAAACCTATTTTCTTATAGCCTGACAACGCCGACTCCGATTTCCAGACAGGCCGCCCGGGATATCATGAAGCAAGACCTCCGAAAGTTTTTTGAAACACATCTGGGTATAACCTGCAGGGCAGTAACGGTACCGCTTAGGCATTACGTTATTACGCCGGTACACCCGCAACAATCCACCAAGGGTCAGTCGCCGGGCAGCGCTGCAAACAACACTGCTCTGGCAGCGACTCTTAACACCTGGTTTAAAGACAACGATGGGATCATTTTAATAGACGCTAGCTGTTCCCGTATCCCACAGACAGCGCTCACGCCCACCGACGACCTGAAGGATTTGGCGGCACAGCTAAAGCGCATGGAATACGATATAAAAATGGAATACCGCGATACGGAAATACTAATCATTGATCATTCTTAAATCAAAAAGAAACTAATGAGAATTCTTGAAATGTTTGCTTGGGTGGCACTTACTTTTTTCCCGCCCATAATCAGTAACGCACAGCAACCACTGGTTGTTAAAGTATCGGCTCAGAATACCAAAACACCGCTGGAAGGAGCCACAGTGACCCTTAAAGGGACGGCGTTAAGCTATATAACCGGCAAAGATGGGATTTGCCTGCTAACGGACCTAAACGATGCCATTTCCCTAGCAATAACCCATGTCGGATATCAACCAAAGATGCACATACTAACGAACACGCTACGTCCCGACACCTTATTTATTTTTCTGGCACCTGAAACAAATGTTATTGAAGAGGTCGTGGTATCCACCGGTTATTACGAATTAGACAAATCCCTGGCTACGGGATCGTTTGACTTGATTAGCAACGACGTTCTAAACCGGACCGTTAGTACGGATATCATCAGCAGACTGGAAAGCAACACCACGTCCTTACTTTTCGATAGGCGCGGGGCCGCAGCATCCGGGGACAGTCCCGAGTTGACAATCCGTGGTTTAGGTACAATCCATTCCAGCTCCTCGCCGTTGGTGATTGTTGATAATTTCCCGTATGAGGGCGATATTTCTAACCTCAACCCGAACGATGTCGAAAGCATCACCATGTTAAAAGATGCTTCCGCAGCCTCGATATGGGGAGCCAGGGCCGGCAACGGGGTCATCGTGATTACAACCAAAAAGGGCAGATACGATGAAAAGCGTTCAATTACCTTCAACCACAACGTAAAGGTATACCAAAAGCCGGATCTCGGTTATGATGAACATTTCATCCCATCCGCCTCGTATATTGAACTTGAAAAAACCTTATTTGAACGCGGCCATTACACGGAAAACGACTGGACCCCGTTGTCTCCGGTGGTGGAGTTGCTCATTGCCAATCGAGACGGGCGCATCGACGATTCGAGTTTTGAAAACCGCATCCACCAGCTGTCAAATTCTGATATAAGGGAGCAGGCCTCAGACCTCCTTTACCGATCAAGAGTGGACCAGCAACACTCCCTCAGTTTCTCGGGAGGGTCATCCCTGCAAAATTATATGCTCTCATTCGGCTATGACAACAACATAAATCATGTGGTTGGCAGCGATTTCCAACGCGTCACCATAAATGCTGCGAATTCTTTCAAATTCAGTTCTTTCGAAGTATCCACGAGTGCCTATTTCACCAACTCTCGTTCAAATGAGAACGGATTTGGGTTGAACTCCCCCGTATTGAGGCAGAGCGGGCGCAGCCAGCCGTTGCCCTACATCAGCCTGCTGGATGAATTGGGCATCCGCCAACCGATTACCAAAGACGTAAGGTCTTTATATGCAGAGGGTGCGGAGGAAATCGGCTTATTAAACTGGCAATTCGTTCCACTGGACGAAAGAGACCTTATGGATTATCAGTCCGGCACGAACGAAATTAGGTTATTCTTAAACCCCGTCTACGAGCTACTTCAGGGCTTGAAGGTAGACGTGAAATACCAATACCAGAAACAGGGGCTGGAGACCAAAAACCACGTATCAAAAGAACGATATGAGGTTCGGAGCCTAGTGAATAGCTTTACGCAAGCCGATGGTAGTATGGTTTTTCCGTATGGCGGCATACTTACGTCCAGGAATGACCAGACGGTAAGTCATTCGCTCCGGCTCCAAACCAATTATATGCTAGTGAAGAACAACCACCAACTCCGGGCCTTGGCCGGATGGGAATTGAGATCCGTTGACCGTATTACGACTGGACATGAGTTGTACGATTATGATCATGACCTTTTCACATGGAATAACCAATTCAATTTTCAGGAAAGATATCCTACGCGACCGAGAGGCACGAATGCCCGCCTTCCCCTCCCATCAACCCTATTATCCGGCGTATATGGCCGATATGTTTCCACTTTTTCAAATGCTATTTATTCGTTTAAGGATAAATACATTTTTTCAGCCAGCGCCCGATGGGACGCATCGAACCTTTTTGGTGTAAAGACCAATCAAAAAGGGACACCGCTTTGGTCGGCAGGCGCAAACTGGTTGCTTAGTGATGAGGAATTCTACCAATTGGATTGGTTGCAGCCGCTCACAATAAAGATGTCATACGGGTTCAACGGGAACACGCACGGAAATGTTTCAGCAGCTCCCACTGCGATATACAGGACCGATCGATTAACCGGATTACGGGCTGCGTCGATACGTACCCCGGGCAACCCGATGCTGAGATGGGAAAAAGTAGGAATCCAGAATTTCGGAATAGATTTCGGAATGTTTGATGGAAGAATCGCCGGTACGCTTGAATATTATATCAAAGACGGACGGGACCTGCTTGGCAATGTAATAACAGACATTACGAGCGGGTGGGATAGCAGGGCAAGTAGCTACTTGATAAATGATGCACATATCAGAACGAGAGGCCTGGATATTTCCGTCAGTAGTGTAAACGTTGAAGGGCCTGTGAAATGGAGGACAAATGTACTGTTCAGTTATGCGAAGGATCGGGTGATGAAATATTCCAACAGCTCGTCCAATATCGCTTCTTTTACTTCAGGTTTAGGTATCCCCGCAGTTGTCGGTAAATCAAGGAACACGCTTTTCAGTTATCCATGGATCGGACTTGACCATACATCGGGAAACCCGCTGGTAGTGATGGACGGCCAACCGTCAGATAATTACCGCGATTATCTTAATAACCTCGAAATCGGCGATTTAGTGGAGCATGGCCTATCACTAGCGCCGATTTTCGGTTCCATTCGTAACACGATAACATGGAAAAACATAGAGGCAACAATCAACTTCTCATGGAAGGCCGATTACTACTTCAGGAAACAATCCGTAAATTATTACAATCTGATCAATTCAGGTGAAGGGCATAAAGATTACGATGCCCGTTGGATCAAGCCCGGCGACGAACTGACAACGTCCGTCCCTTCCATGCCCGAAGTGGTAAACCAGGCACGTGATAATGTCTACGGCTACAGTGAGGCACTTGTTGAAAAGGCTGACCATATTAGAATCAACGACATCGGTATTTCCTATTCGCTGGGTAACCGGCATTTCGGAAAAATAAACATACGAAACCTTCGCCTTTATCTGATCATGTCAAACCTTGGAACCGTATGGAAGTCTTATAAAGGATCTATTGACCCTGACTACCCCCACGTTGACTTTCTGCCCCCAAGGAATGCGGCATTCGGTTTAAATATGAACTTTTGAATTCGTTAACAATGAAACGTATAGCTTTACCTTTTTACGCGACGGTCCTTGCGTCTATCTCCGTCTTGATTTCATCATGCGCAGACTTTTTAGATGTGAAGCCCAATAGGAGCTGGGTTGTACCGAACTCAGCGCAAGACTTCCAGGCGATACTGGATGACAATACAGACAATATGAACAAATGGAGGACACCTGTGCTGATTGAAGTGAGTTCCGATGATTACTACCTTACTGAAAACGATTGGAAATCTATCGGGGATGCGACAACCAGGAATACGTACGTCTGGGCATCGGATATCTTTGAAGGAGACGTAAAGGAGGGTGCCGTTGCTGCATGGTCTCATCCTTATGGCTGTGTATTCAGAGCCAACTATGTACTGGAAGGGATACAAAAAATCAAAAGAACTCCAAACACCGTCGTTCAACTCAACCAAATTGAGGGAAGCGCATTGTTTTACCGCTCGTGGGCTTTTCATCAATTGGCCCAACTCTTCTGTAAGCCCTATCATTCAAATACGGCCGATAGTGATTTGGGTCTACCCATCCGGCTCGAATCGGATATCACTTTGAAATCCAAACGGGCATCCGTCCAAAACACGTATAGCCGGATAATCGAGGACTTGAAAGCGGGAGCCCGGCTACTCCCAGAAACGCCCGTTGTTAAAACGCGGCCCGGAAAGTCAGCCGCTTACGGTTTGCTGGCACGTGTGTACCTACAAATGGGAGATTATGAACAGGCTTACCGATACGCTGATTCGTGTTTATTAATCCAGCCTACGCTAATTGATTACAACGAAATCGATTTGACGCTAAATCAAACCTTTATGCAATTCAATGAAGAAGTCATTTTCCATAGTCTCATGGTGGCCTCGCCTGCTTTGATGGATAACCGCATCAATATTGATTCCGTACTGTATGTCTCTTATGCAGCCAACGACTTGCGTAAGCAAGCGTTTTTCCGGGACAATAACGGTAAGATAATTTTCAAAGGCTCTTACAGTGGCCTTTCCGTCAATCTCTTCGGGGGGATAGCTACCGATGAAATCTACTTGATACGCGCCGAAGCTGCTGCGAGACTAGGACTCATCGAGCAAGCGAACCAAGACTTAAATACATTAATGGCACATCGGAAAGATGCCAGCCATTGG
Organism: Parapedobacter soli; assembly: GCF_025460835.1. Taxonomy (GTDB): domain Bacteria; phylum Bacteroidota; class Bacteroidia; order Sphingobacteriales; family Sphingobacteriaceae; genus Parapedobacter; species Parapedobacter soli. The sequence continues at coordinate 7,600 of NZ_JAMXAY010000081.1, forward strand.
AACGCGGGATATGAAAACAACCAGGCAAAATTGCTGCGTAGGATTGTCGACGAACGAAGAAAGGAACTTATATTGAGGGGAATCCGCTGGGGTGACCTGCGAAGGTATACCAACACGGAATTCGCCCACCCAATTTACAGAAAATTAGGATCAAGTGAATTTCAGCTATTACCAGGTGGGGACGGGTATGTGCTTCCGATACCCCACGAGGTGGTGGAAATAAATAATCTGCAGCAAAACCCGTGACCATAAAAACAAGGGGCGTATACCACTTCTATACGGCCCCTTGTTTAATTGGGTTATTCGTCTGGTCGATGCCGAATTTGATAATCGCCTTCGATGTCTCCCTCATCTTCCAATACATTAGCGATATTGGGCGCGAATTCATCTTCAGTGGTTTCGGTAACATCCTCATCGGTCAGCATAATTCCGCATAAAGCATCTAGGCCTAGCCCGCAGTTTTGAGGCAAACTCGCTTCACCCGCACTGCCTTTACCCAAGTAAGCCCCGATGGTACCATCCGGGCTAACGGCAAACCAATATTCGTTTGTCTGCTTTGCCGCAAATCCTTCCTTTAAGGAAGGCTCTTTCATCACATCAATTTCAGCTTTCTTCTGTTCTAATTGTTCGAACGTTGGCTTCAACTTTTGAACAGTATTGGGCAAAACTACAGCCTTCACTGATTCCGCCACTTCCACGTTATCCGAAGCCACTACTTTCTCCTGCGCCACTACGTTTATTGATGAGGTGAACATCAAGGCGAATGCGACCATCGCACTCATCCCTATTCTTATTTTTTTAGTCATAATTTTTGAATTTTACTTTAAATAATCTGTCAGTCGGTTAATCGGCCGGACTCGCCGCCGGTCCCTGGCCCTGGGGCCGGGGGAGAATCGCCTTGGCAGCGATTCCCGGAAATTAAATAACGCGTACGGCCCTGCGCCGAAACAACGCAAACCGACGGTTACGGATGGATATGTGGTAGACCGGCCTACTGGCAGGTCTGTTTGGCGGTATTTGATGTATTGTTGTATTCATGGCATCATCCATTTACATTAGCAAAAATACCTGGTATTCGGTCCGTCTATTGGTAGATATCCGGCATGGTTAGTGGTAAATATCCGGCATGGGGAGCTTGCCAATCTTCCTAGAAATCATATCTTGCGCCCAATTAATCGGGGAAACAAACACATGGAAAAACTACCCCATTTGTAATGGATGATGTCTTTCCATCTAAACCACGATTTTATCATGAGGGATGCGATGAATTCCATACCGATTGAACCCAATTTCGCAACGATAATCACCGGAATCCGGCGCATCAGTTTTTTGAATCTTAACGGATTTTGCATGCTAAAAACCCATTCAAGGTATCCCGGGATTATATGAATTTTTCGAGGTCGTCGGTCACTTCGCCCACCTTTATCGCGCCTGTGCGGACAAGTTGAGCAATTTCTCGGTGTAATCGACCATGAATAACGGAATGTTCAATATGCCGTTGTTCATTTTCAGGTTTCTCAGTGAATATCGGAGTCGTACAGGGGGGTTATAATGCTGATGATAAATGGTCAGACTGCGGCCCCTTACGTTTTCTTCTGCCTTGACTTCAACGGGTATGATGTCATTTTTCACCTGCAACAGAAAATCGACCTCCGCCTGATTCCCCGACGTCCAATACCGGGGGGTGCCTTCAAAACATGCCACAAGATGCTGCAACACGAAATTTTCGGTCAGTGCACCTTTGAATTCGGTAAATAGACGGTTGCCCTCCTTTACAGCAATTGGATCTAACAGGGAGAGGCGGCGCAGCAGCCCAACATCCAGGAGGTATATTTTAAACGCAGATAAGTCGTCGTAGGCCGATAAGGGCAGGCCAGGTTTGTTGTTCCGGAATACGCGGTGGATAAGTCCGGCATGCGAAAGCCAAAGCAACGCATTCTCATAGTCCCTCGCCCTCGCTCCTTCGCGTACCGTTTGATACAGGAACTTCTTATTATCACGGGCCAATTGCGATGGGATGGAAGACCAGATATATTGGATTTTCGGTATATCTTTATTGTCAGCGTGTTTTGAAAAATCGAGCACGTAGGCGTTCAATATATCCTGCAATACCTGCTGTGTGGCCTGCACATCTCCCGTTGCTACCAAAGTAGCTACCGCTTCGGGCATGCCGCCGGAAATAAAATAGGTTTTAAGCTTATCTACTAGCGGATTAAAGAAAATATCGGGCAGTGGCTCCAATTTATCGATACCATTTAGATAATCGAATAGCTGTGGGCTAGCTATGGAAAGGAATTCGGCAAAGCTGATTGGATTGACCTGTAAGAAAGTCACCTTGCCCACGGGGAATGACTGCCCCCTTGACATCGCTACACCCAATAGCGAGCCTGCACTTGCAACAGCGTATTCAGGGGCGTTTTCGCAAAAGTATTTAAGTGTATTTAATGCATCGTTACATTCCTGTATTTCATCAAAAATCAACAACGTTTTTTGTGGGGCGATGGTTCTTCCATGCACCAGGGAGAGGTTTTGTATAATACGCTGAACGTCTTTTGTACTTTCGAAAAATTGTTTGAGCTCAGGTTGTTCCTCAAAGTTGAAATAGGCAACGTCCTCAAAATCCGTTTTTCCCAGTTGCTTTAACAACCACGTTTTGCCCACCTGCCGGGCACCTTGCAATACCAGGGGCTTACGATTTGGATCGTTTTTCCATTTGGCCAGCTTTTGCTGGATGTTGCGTTGTATCTGCATGGTGTCGATTCCCCTCACATTATAAATATCAAAAATGTGATTTTTTTCACACAATTCATAGTTATTTCGTGATAACAATAGGGTTTACACACATTAACTATTCCTGTAAATTTTTCGGATAACCGTTGGAATCAGAGATCGCCCATCGAAAGTGCCCGATAGTCTACGGTGTAATCCACCAATGCACCGGTGGCTTGCATGAAGCGAACGCCTTTATCCCGTAGCTTGTTTAAATTGATGTTGGCCGGATTGCGCTTGATTTCAGCGATTACTGCAACTTTTTCGAGTTCATTCACCGCAATCAGGTCGATCTCCGTTTCACCTTTCCGGTCCCAATAACTTCCAATACGTGAGAAAAGCTGCTGCTCCATGTATTGCGCACGGAAATACCGTTCTAAAATGATTCCGCTGAAGGTGGTATAATCCCGGGCCACGATGGCCTTTAACTGGTCGTATGCCCCCACTTCAACCATGTAGCTGTATTTGTAGATAAACCGAAACCAAAACGTAAGGAAGTTGTCATTGACTTGATACCGGACATTTTTGGTTTCCGCTTTGGCATAAATTGGCGTTGCCTTGGAGATCAATCCATAGTCGTGTTCTAATTTGGTCAGGTAGCCTCCGATCTCCCTGCCGACAGCAGCCTCAATCTGTGCGCGTATGTTTTTTCCTTGGGCAATGGCAGAGAGGATACTGAAATAATTGGCGTATTCCTTCCCGAACTCTTCAACAAGCATGTTCCTGCCTTCGGGGATGTACACCGAATCTTCTTTGATGATATAGTCAAGCATGGCTTGCAGCGTGAATGCTCCAGAATCGATAAGTAATTGCACGTATTTTGCCACACCGCCAGTGAAAGCGTATAAGGCTAGCAAATCTTCCGGCGCATAAGCCGGATAATGGTCGGCAAGAATCTCCTTCAACACACCCGTTTCGAAAGGCCTCACCTTCAGTAACGCCGTAGCCCGCCCAAACAACGGTTCTTTCGAATCCTGGAAAAGCTTATACATCAGGGAATGGACCGAGCCGCTCAATAGGAGATTGATTTTACTCTGATTTTTATGGATATCCCAGTAATGCTGGATTTCACTGTAAACAGCGGGAGCCACATGGTAAAACTCCTGAAATTCGTCAATGATCAGGTTGAAGGATGTGGTTTTGGAATACTCCATCAAAAAACGGAACAGCTCAGCAAATCGGTTAATCTCGCCCAACAGGGGTATACCAAGTTTGTCCGTTATTTCCTGAGCAAAATCCTGGCAAAGGAAACGTTCTGCCTTGCGCGCGACAAAAAAATAAAGCGTGGGTTGCGAGGCCGTGGCTTGCAGCAGGAGCTGGGTTTTGCCGATACGCCTCCGTCCGGTAATTACCGTCAACTGCGCATGCGCCAGCGACTGCTCACGTATCGCCGATAATTTAGTTAGCTCTTTTTCCCTATCGTAAAAATCCATAATTCCCAATCAAACGGGTGCCTCACGTGACACCTATCAAAACGCTCAGTTCCGAAACAGCCATTTCCGAAACAGCCATTTCTATCTCGCAATTATAAGGAAAATTGCGTTGACACCCAACTAACTATTGAAGAAATACCCGGTGCAAAGGGCGAAAAAATCCCGTGGCGATAATCCATACAGCGTTTCATCAGGTGTATTGTCAAAACTGCTCACATCGTTGGGGTCTATAACCATGCGCCAAAGATAGGTATTACAGCGCCGTTAGCGCAAAAAGAGGTAAATTGGTCATCCAACTTTCTTCACGGTAGTTGCTCATGGACTTCCGGATGGCGATGGAAAATGATTGTCTAAAAAAATTAGTATTTTGGGCCGGTATTAATTATATTTGCAGGGAATGGGTACCATCGAATCACCGATTATGTAACTGTTTGAAATATGGCGAATATCCCGACCGTACATGACAATTTTTTCCGTGCCATCCTGGCCGACAAGCAGGTGGCGATAACCTACTTCCAGTCGGTACTACCCAAACACGTCGCACAGCTGCTGGATTTCTCCACTATGGAACAGGTGTCGGGCACCTATGTTTCCGAATCGCTCGCTAAGACCATCGCCGATGTGGTGTACCGCTGCCAGCGCAAGGATGGCAAGGGCGGTGTGGATATCTCGCTGCTCGTGGAGCACAAAAGCCGGCCCGACAAATATATGCCGATACAGGTGGGCGGTTATATCTTCTCGGGTTATCAGCAGCAAATAGAAGAAGGCGAAAAGCAGTTGTCACCTATTATCCCAATCCTTTTCTACCATGGCGAGCAGCAATGGGAATACTGGACACTGGATAGATTGTTCGATGAGTTGGAATCCGAGTTGCTTGGATTTCTCCCGAAGTTTGACTACCTTTACTCCAACCTGCACGATGCTAGTGACGAGGAAATCAAGGCGTTGGACCATCAGTTCCTGATGGCATCCTTGTTGTCACTCAAACATGCACATGACAAGGCGTGGTTGGGAAGGAATTTCTCCTCGGTGATTAAAATGGGGCTAGCCGGTACAGCGGGACATCTAGGGCAGGAGTTGGTGGTGTATTGTTTGCATCAGGCAGAGTTATCGCCGGAGGAGGCGAGGAGGTTGATTAAAAAATTACCCGAAACGATAAGGAAGCAAGTTATGAGTACTTATGAATTGCTGAAAGCAGAAGGAAGGGCAGAAGGAAAGGCAGAGGGAAAAGCAGAAGGATTTGAGCTCGGTGCCCAGCAGAAGAGCTATGAGGTTGTGAGTAAACTATTGGCCGCCGGAAAATTCACTGATTCTGAAATCGCGAACTTTGCAACGGTAACCGAAGGCTTTGTCCAAAAAGTCCGTGCTGATCTGAGTAAGAGAAAGAAGTAACGTCCGGAACCCTACTTCCTACAGCGCCGTTAGCGCAAAAAGAGGTAAATTGGTCATCCAG
>NZ_JAMXAY010000082.1 GCF_025460835.1 Parapedobacter soli
TTAAGAAGTTCAAACAAATATTATATCCCTATTGCATAATGTAAGATTATCGATGAATTGGTACATCAATTGGGGCACTTGGCTGGGTTGGGGCGGCACAAGTTGGCCAACCACAACTGTTGTCGTGCGCCATTTGCCTGCCCAATCATATAATTCGCCGAATGCTGTGCGATGCCATTCCAGTATCAGGCTTGTGGAGATAGGCTCCTCCAAATCAAGTGAAAATATCGAATACTCTGCCTTGGCAATCCCCCTCGCCTCATGCTCATTTATAAGGTTTTTGTCCGTCAAACCCAATAGGTTCTCTTCAGGCGAAGGTGTCCAACCCGTGTTGTCTGTCATGTTTCAAAAGTAAAGCTAAAAAATCAAATCCACGATTCTCTTCAAATCAGACAAGAAACGGTTCGAAATTTGTGTCCTTGGCCCCACCACGACACCCGTCATCTGGCGGGTGTTTTTGTTTTTTCCAATTTTCACCTATGTATTATTTCTATATTATCTATTCCGATTTTCTTGATCACTATTATGTGGGTTCGTGTAGGGAACTGTTTCGATAGCAATAATACAGATGTGGTGAATATCACTTTTATTTGCACGCAATCGATTGATTAATGTTAAAAATACTANACTATTATGTGGGTTCGTGTAGGGAACTGTTTCGATAGCAATAATACAGATGTGGTGAATATCACTTTTATTTGCACGCAATCGATTGATTAATGTTAAAAATACTATTTTTGCGGCCGGATCATGGCCAATAGCTGTGTGATTTTCTGTATGCCGCACCATCTGAGGCGTACGCAAACGTAATGAGTTACCTATAATGACATTGAGACGGAAACCGCTGGATACGTTAGGGTATCACTTTATTCCCGCAGAATACCTGCCGAGCGGAAAAGATGAATACTACCTGCGTGAGCAGCAACAATTGACGAGCTATACTTATCGGCCGCTTGAGGCCACAGAGATTGACCAGCTTATTCGAAACGGGAATTATGCTCCCAACTGGGCAGATGTTTGGGTAACAGACAAGTTTATCCCCGAGCAAGTGCAGCACTCCAAGTTTTATGGACGCGTACGCATCGGCGATATGGAGGCGAGCTTTTTGGACTACCGCGACCTGCACCTGCCCGTTGGCATCTACAACAGCGTGGTGGTGAGCTGCGATATCGGTGGCTGTAATGCCATCCACAATGTGCGTTATATCGCACATTTTATCCTTGGTGATGAGGTCGTCTTGTTCAATATCAACGAGATGGAAACGAGCAGCAATGCGAAGTTCGGCAATGGTATCCTCAAGGACGGTGATCCGGAGAGCAGCCTCATCGCATTGGAGCTCTGCAATGAGAATGGGGGCCGCGCCGTGCTCCCATTCGATGGTATGCAAGCCTCCGACGTGTACCTGTGGACGCGCAACCGGCATGATCAGCGCCTCCAAGCGCGGTTCCGCGAAATGGCGCTGCGGAGGTTTGATACACACAGGGGCTATTATAGTACCATTGGTCACCGCACGGTGGTCAAGAACTCGGATATCATCAAAGATGTGAGAATAGGTACGGATGCGTATATCAAGGGCGTAAATAAGCTGAAGAACGTAACGGTCAATTCCATCACGGGTGCTTATACGCAGATCGGCGAGGGCTGCGAGCTGGTGAATGGGATTGTGGGCCATGGCTGCCGTATATTTTATGGTGTTAAGGCGGTGCGGTTTATCTTATCGGCATTTTCACAGCTGAAGTATGGCGCCCGGCTGATTAATTCGTTTCTGGGTGACAACAGTACCATCTCGTGCTGCGAGGTGCTCAATTCGCTGATTTTCCCGGCACATGAACAGCACCATAACAATTCTTTCCTCTGTGCGGCACTGGTAATGGGCCAAAGCAATATGGCTGCCGGGGCTACCGTGGGGTCGAACCATAACTCGCGTGCAGCCGACGGCGAGATCGTAGCTGGCCGCGGCTTTTGGCCCGGCCTGTGCGTGAGCCTCAAACATAATTCGCGCTTTGCTTCCTATACGCTCATCACCAAGGGCGACTTCATGCACGAGCTCGATATCAGGCTGCCTTTTGCGATGGTAAGCAACGATATGGTGAACGATAGGCTGGTTATCCTCCCCGGGTATTGGTTTTTATATAATATGTATGCGCTTATGCGCAATAACACCAAATTTATTAACCGCGACCGCCGCTCATTGAAGAACCAATACTTTGAGTATGATGTGTTGGCTCCCGATACCGTTAACGAAATGTTCGCGGCACTGGGTGAGATTGAGACCGCTGTGGGCAGGACGTTCTTCCCGGACCTGGGTGATGCCGATGAGTGTGTCCGGTGTGGCCGTGAAATCCTGTCCGACAGCAGTGTGGACCTGCATGCAAAGGAAGTGTTGTTGGATGGTACCGAAAACTCGAAACGGCGGGTGGTGCTTATCAAAGTGCGCGAAGGTTACCACGCCTACCGGCGTATGATCAGGTACTATGCAGCCACCCAGCTGAAGCAATACTTCGACATGCACACATTCGCCCAGTTTGCCGATGAGTACCTCGCGGGCCAGGCCCTTCCCCAACGGGGAGCGTTTGAGGATGTAGGGGGGCAACTTTTCCGAAAACAGGACCTGAATGCGTTACTGGATGATATCCGCGAAGGTAAACTTGACGATTGGGCTGCCGTGCACCACTGTTACCATCGGCTTAGTACCGACTATCCGATGCATAAATTTGACCATGCACTGGCGTCGTTGATCGATATCGATAATCTCGACAAGGGTATGTTGACACCCGACTTCATCCAACAATTGATCGATGAAAGTGTGGAGACCAAGCAATGGGTCTGTCGGGAAATTTACAAAACACGGGCAAAGGATTATCAAAACCGGTTCCGCCAGATGGTTTATGAAAACGAATCGGAGATGGACGCCGTGGTGGGGGCCCTGGCCGATAATACGTTTATCCAGCAGCAACAGGCCGAATATGAGCAGTATGTTTCGTCGATTCCCAAAATAACATAGATACACATCGTTTTTTTCTGTTTCTTTGCGACAATGGATGCACTGCGTATGAAATATCCGATGCTATTTGCTGTCGGTCTAAGTCTAATGCTTTTTTTGGGCGGGTGCGCGTTCGAAGAGAACGGCGGTGGCGCTATTAGCGGTGGATTCGTCCAAAGGCTGGTGGCCGAAGCTGCGGACGACTCCATAGCGGTGGATTCTGCCGGCACGACCGTTGTCGAGCAGCAGCCCGCAGATACCGGTGCAGACTATCTGGCCAAGCTACAGTCGCTGGCCAACGGTGACACCACTGGGCGCTGGCCGGTGATAGACCAACCACTGCCACTGCCGGGTGCTATTTTGCCGCATAAGCGTATTGTAGCCTTTTATGGCAACCTGTATTCAACCAGGATGGGTATTTTGGGAGAGCTGCCGCCCGATGAGATGCTGGCCAAGCTGGATGGGGAGGTGGCCAACTGGAACGCGGCAGATCCGGCTACCGAAGCCATACCTGCACTGCATTATATAGCGGTAACAGCACAGGAGAATGCGGGCCGCGATGGTAAATATCGTGCGCGGATGCCATTCAGCCAGATCGATTCCGTACTCCGGATTGCGGAGAAACGCAACGCCCTCGTATTCCTCGACATCCAGGTGGGGTTTAGCAATCTGCAAGCAGAGATCCCACGCTTGGATACCTTCCTGCGTATGCCGCATGTGCACCTCGGTATAGACCCGGAGTTTTCCATGAAAGACGACTTGCCCCCGGGAAAACGTATTGGCCATTTCACGGCAGACGATATCAACTTTGCGTCTACCCACCTCGCCGGGCTTGTGCAGGCACACAACCTGCCCCCGAAGGTACTGGTGGTACACCGATTTACGCAGGGTATGGTGAGGGATTATAAACAGATCAAGCTGCATCCCGAAGTACAATTGGTGATCGACATGGACGGATGGGGAGCCCCGGCACTCAAAAAGAACACCTACCACACCTACGTCTTCCGCGAGCCGATCCAATTTACAGGATTCAAATTTTTTTATAAGAACGACTTAATCCCCCCACCGCACCGGATGATGACGCTGGAGGAAGTGCTTGCATTGACACCCCGGCCGATTTATATCCAATATCAGTAGTTGAGGTAAAGATTGTATAGCACGCAGATATCGTCTTCGCTCAGCGTCGGACTTACATCATGCTGGATAAAATGCAATTTGAATGCACGTATCGCGGCTTCGGGGTTGCTCGTATCGTAGCCGATAATCCGCAGGGCATCCATGGGATTGAAGTGCTCCGGAGGTAGGGAGAGGGAATCTCCCGGCCAATATCCGAACCCATGGTCCGCCAGCCGCTTCCAGGGGAAGAATGCGCTGGGGTCAACCTTCCGCGTCGGGGCGATGTCCGAATGGCCGATGAAATTGGCTGTTGGGATATTATACTTTCTTTTTAACGTGTCGAGTAGGCCAAGTAGGCTGTGGAGTTGTGCCTCAGAAAACGGTTCGCTCCCGTTGTTGTCGAGCTCGATGCCCAGCGATACCGAGTTGAGGTCTGTAACGCTACCCCACTTGCCGGCACCGGCATGCCACCCCCTTACGTAGTCGTTGAGTAGCTGTACCACCTCGCCATCGCGGCCGATAACATAGTGAGAACTTACCTGTGCATGGGGTACGGTAAACGTACGTAGTGTTTGCTCCAGACTGTCTTGGGCAGTGTGGTGGATAATGACGTAGTTGGGCTTGCGCAGGTTGAAATGTATAGCTCCCACCCATTGCTTACGGTGCCGTGCCTCCCGGTCTTCCGAAACGACAGGCATCCCCAAGCTATCGTAGGTGGTGGTTAGGCGTGGAGTAATGTACGGCAGTGGCTCCCGCATCTGGTCCGTGAGGGCCTTCAGCTGTTTTTTGTAGACACGGTTGGTTTTTGCATAGCGGTTGGTGTTGCATGCGGATAGCATGAATGCCGCCCCGGCTAGTAGTATTACCAGTTGTTGTATACGCATGTGTGTCGTTTGCGCGGGTTATTTCGGGAGTTTAAACAAAAGCCCCAAACTCAACGCTTGGCTATATTGCACTTCTGATTTGGTTTTGCCCTCTTCGATATAGTCGCTATCATACAGCACCGTGCCGCTCAACGTTACGTTTACGAGCCGTGTCACCCTGGCGGTCAATGTAGCATCTAACCGGTGTGATGGGTCGTTTAGCTTTTCGTAATCTGCAAACAGGTTGTATTTGCTCGTGAGGTTGAGATTGGGAGAAAGATTTCTATTTAAGTTTGCCGTCAGCTGAAAAGCGAGGTCATTTTTAACCCTTTTCCCCTCTTCTACGCCGTAGCGTGTAGGATCTATCCGTCTATCGAGGACGAACGTCTGCCGTGCGGTACCGGTACCGAAGCGTAATGAAAACGTGTTGTCAGGCTTATACTCGATACCGAGTGACTCTGTAAGGCGGCCCGGTGCCATGAAGTTGGAAATAACCCCGGTTATGCTATCCCGCCCGCTGATGTCCTTTCCAAAGCTATTACCTATATCAAATTGACTGTCGAAAGTAAGCGATGTATATATGGACCAGCTTTTCGATATTTTCTGGGAAAGCTTGTTGTCCCAGTATATCCGGTCGTTATTTTTGCGCGGGAGCTGATCTCTGTTCTTCTGTTTCCCATATTGCAATATCAATTCGGTAACGAAGTTGGTGTTGTTGCGTGTATAGTCAGATTTGTGGTTCAGCAGGAGACCCACCGATATGGAGTTGACACCACCCCCGTTCCAGTTGTCACTGAAGGAGGCCTGGTTGGCATTGATACCGAACGACGACCAGTGCCGCCAATAGATTACTCTCAGGTCTAATGCGGATATGGGCAACGTTACCGGGCGGATATCCAGCTCGGGCCGTTCAACTCTCAGGCTGTTGGAGTCGGGCTTATACCGCAGCTCATCGATATCATAAATCTGGGCACTGGCCATCGAAGCCCAACCCAAGAGGATAGTTAGCAAAAAGTAAAACTGTTGTTTCATAACCGGTGCTAAATTAACAAATATCGTGCTGTTTTTCTGCAAGTATGCTTATTTCTCAATCGTATGGAGCGGGGGGAGCCTGCGGGCTGCGGGATTTTGCCGGTAGCGGGCCAATGAAGACCGAATGTAAAACGCCAGGTTGTAGTCGTTTGTACTGAGTATAAAATAGTAAGAAGGGCGGTATTGGCGCATGAAATCAGCCAAATCTTCGCCCTGGAGGCCGGTCACACTGCTCACCAACTCGGGGGTGAACCGGTAATCGATAACGGATTCGCGGTAGTCCCGTTCGATAATTTCCTGGAGCCTGCGGGAGTTTTTACCCTCACGGCTGATGAGTTTATACAACGCGTCGATACTCAGGCCGGCTCCCGTGGGGCCGGTGGAGAAAATCGAGCCCGCGCTGCCCTTGGAGTAGGCAGAGCCATATTCACGCTTATTTTCTTCCAGCCGTTCCTCCGGGCTACGCCTCGCTACCACCGAAACTTCGTCGAGCCAGATCGTGGAACGCGTCATGTTGAAAAGCACCACTTTTTTATCGGAAACGACCAATGTATCGGGGTAATACCCCTTGGCGGCGGCGATCAGGATATCGCCAGGCGATGCAGTAATGGTAAACTCACCTCGCGTATTATTGTAGCCCCCATCGTCGTTTCCGGTGTTGTAGATATACACCTGTGAAATACGTTGTTTGGTGTGGGTATCGAAAACAATGCCTTCAATGGTCGCTTGTGCCGAAGCGAAATGGCTTGCGACACTCAAAAGCAGTCCACAGAAAATAGTTCCCACCTGTTTCACCGTCGTAAAACTACGGGTAAGTTTGCACTCCCCGAAAAAATTAACATCATTTAGCAACTCCGAAACGTTATTGTGACACCAGGATCAGCTGGCCGAGGAAGATGGATTGGCTTTTGAGCCCGTTGAGGTCCATCAGCTCGGCAGTTTCCATCCCATATCTGCGGGCAATAGCGGCTAAGGTCTCGCCCTGTTTCACCTCGTGGATATCGATACGGACAGGTGCTTTGGTTTGGGCCACCACGGCTTCTTCGGCCTTGCTTTCCACGATCTCGGTCTGCACGATGGCCTCCCGTTGCTTTTTCTCATTCCGCGTTTCGGCCCGGTCGTATTGGTATAACTCGTATCGTTCGATGAGGCTGATCAACAAGTCGGCATACCTTGGGTTGGTTGCATAGCCGGCTGCCTTTAAGCCCTTGGCCCACCCCTTGTAGTCGTCTTTATCGAGCTCGAACAATGCCGCATAACGTTTGCGCAGGAGGAACTGTGAGTGGTCGTGGAATGAGTCTTCCACCCGTTTGTAAACGCGGAAGCAGTCGCCGCGCTGGTCATCATCGTGATAGGTTTTCCCCCCATTCCACTCAGGGGTGCACTTGATGCCGAAATGGTTGTTGGCTTCGCGCGCTAACGTACTGTTCCCGTTGCCAGATTCAAGCAGGGCCTGTGCAAGTTTGATACTCGCAGGGATACCATATTGTTCCATCTCGGCGATGGCGATGTCTTTGTATTGGTCGATATATGCTAACCCCGATAGGCTGGTAGCTGCCGGTTTGGAGGGCTTGGGGGCCTCGTGCTTACGCGAGGGCTCGGCCGGCTGTGGCCGCTTGGCCACCCGTGGGTTCTGAAGCACATCTTGTTTGGAAAGGCACGACGCAAGCGATAATATGGCCAGGAAGGCGTATAGGTATTTCTTCATTGCAAAATCAATTGTTGGCCGATACGCAGTCGCGACCCCTTAAGCCCATTCTCGTGTTGGATGGCCCGTACAGTGGTGCCGTATTTACGGGCAAGGTCGTACAATGTATCCCCTTTCTTGACCGTGTACCAAACGGTATCGCTGGTGGCAGGCTCGGTTTCCACGGCAAGCGTGCCGGTTTCCGGCTTTTCGTCCAATTCGTGGAGGCTGTATTTGCGGATCATGCCGATAACCCGCGATGCCCACGTGGGGCTTTGTGCATATCCTGAGCGGGCAATGCCCTGTACCCATTGCTGGTATTCGTGTGGCTCGTAGCGGTCGAATAGTTCTTCGGTGCCCTTACGCCGCTTTAGGAAGGCGATAAAATCCTGGTAAGATTCTTCGACCGAATCATAGCCTTTGTATGCAGAGCGGATTTCTTTATTGTTATTAGGCCCCTTGATGCCAAAGTGGTTGTGGAGGTACCGGGCTATCCGGCTGTTTCCGTGCGCACTCTCGTGCATGGCAATAGCAAGGATGACGCTAGCCGGGCAACCGTACTCTTCCATATACCGTATGGCGGTAGCCTTATGCTGTTCGATATACGCATGGGGCGAGATTCGTTGGGCGGCGGTTTGCATCGCCGAGACGGCGATCAACAGGGAGGTTAGGCATAAGGTGATTACAGTAGTCTTTTTTGGTACGTTCATTCCTCATGTTTTACGTTCCTCATCGTTTCCGCAACAGGAAAAGCCCATCGCGAACCGGGAGAATCAGTTTGTCTATGCGTTCATCGTTGGCAAGTTGATTGTTCAGGGCGGTAATCTGCTGGGTTTGGCTGTCGGCTGCCTCGTTCACCACCTTCCCTTTCCAAAGCACGTTGTCGATGAGTATCAGTGCTCCCGGGCGGCTTTTCTCAAGGGCGAGTTCGTAATAGGTGCCGTTGTTTTTCTTGTCGGCATCGATAAAGGTGAGGTCGAGCGGCCCGGCAATCGTGGGAATGATCACGGCAGCATCGCCGATATGGTAATGGATATTACCGTTGAAGTCTGACTGGGCGAAGTATCCACGTACGCGGTCTTCCAATTCCACGTTGTTGTCGATGGTATGGATTTCGCCCCCCGCAGCAAGCCCTTCCGCCAGGCACAGCGTGGCGTACCCTGTGAATGTACCTACTTCGAGAACCCGCTTTGGCGACACCAGCTTGCTCAGGAAAGCCAGCAAACGGCCTTGGTAATGGCCCGAGAGCATATGCGGGGAGATTTCCTTCAGATAGGTCTCCCTGTTGATATGCTGCAGGAGGGCTGGCTCCGTGTCGCATGTCTTCTCCAGGTAGTCCGTTAATATGTCATCGAACATATCCATCGCAGACAAAAGTACGGAAGATGCGTCAAAGTGCAAAGCATCGTGTTTTCGTCCTTCATTTGTCTGTCTGTTGAATGTTTGCACGGTCGTTCGTAGGGTGACCGCTAACGTTTTGGGGCTTTGTGCAGTGGCGGATTATTTGCACTAACTTTCAATCGAAGCCGTTTCCCTGCCATTTCACAAAACCCTTGTTATGGGACCGCCCTTATTTCCACAAAGGTTCGTTTTTCCAATTATTTAGAAATCCGAGTTTGTATATTGGAATATTTGGGTTGTTATTGAACAAGTCTAAAATTTTGGTTTTAATTTGGTGTCCTGGTGTCACTTCGTTGCATAGGTAAACCATACAGGAAATTATCAAGAATGGTTTTTTGGTTTGAACTTGTGTCAAAGGATTGACAAACCATTGTCCTGTCGGATTGTTTATGTTTTCCGTTGGTCTTTTGACCATATTTCTGCTCCATAACCTCGAATGATGAGCAATGATATTTCGGACATAAGTAATTGCCTCCAACCAACTGGATAATTCACTATGTAAATTCAATCCCATTTCTTTGGCAATTGCAGATTTTTCGGGAAGTTGATGTTTTAGGTTTTTATATAATTTAGAAAGCGTTCCCATAGATGCAACTTCCAAAATTTTCCAAGCATCGGCATTTTGGTTTGGATAACGGTAGCGATGGTCTTTTATGAAAATTTCCTGACTTCGGTTAAATTCCTTTTGTAGTTCTTCAATCGTGTTTTGATGAACGGTTTTTGTAATTCCATTTACTGTAATAGTCGAAGAATTGAAAAGAGAAGTCTCTAAATACCACAAACCACCATAAGTCATTGACAAATGATAAATCATTTTTGTTCGTAGTGCAATTTCGATACGTTCAATGGCATCAAACAAAATCAGCCGTAAATGTCGGTCAAAATTGTAACGGTCAATAATATCCTCAAAATAAGTTCTTGCGTGGAAGGTGTGATTTGTGAAATCGTTTTGCGTATCCCACCAATACCCTTTTAACCGATAGTAACTGATATTTCCTAAAAAATGTGGTGCATTGCCTTCATCTCTGAACAACATTCCACGTTGCTTTAAAAGAGAGATTTGGTCGGCTATGCTGTAAGCAGGTTTATTTGACATAGCTATAAAAAAAATGACCCACTTGCAGTTCTTATGGTATGCAGAGCGGGTACTGTTGATGCAAAGATACATAATCAAATTTGATTACGCAATGTTTTTGCCGTTATTTTATTCCATTAACTAATTTTAAACTAAAGCGAATGATAGTATTCCTTGATTTTTTGAGCCATTAGTTTTCTTCGTAATGTCAAGAAATCTTGATAGTCGTCAATGTTCATTTCCATAATTTCGGTTGGCACACAATTCATTTTCAGATTGTCCGAAAGCTCTTGTTCGGTTGAAAGTCCACTTACAAGTTGATTTCCTTCTTGCATTTGTGATTTAATCAACTCAAAGTAATCTTTTGGTGGTTTGTTTCCAACTTTTATATTCACTTCCGACTGCATATAAACGTAGTTCGCAATTTGGTTGTATTTACTCCTGTCCAAACCATTTTTGCTCAAATAATCTTTTGGAAATAGGTGATGAATATCTCCACGCAACGAAATTAAATCGCTAACCAAAACAACTCTCGACAAAAATCCTCTGTCATTTGCTTTTACTTGTGATGCAAGAAAAACGTGAAAATACGGGCTACTCGCGACCGAAGTATCTAAACTCTGTGGCAAAGAAGCGTTCCAAAATGCGTCTGAAAGTTCACCTTGTTCTTTTTCTTTCAGATAATCACCGAAAGGTTTTTGAGAAATTTGTTTGATGTCGAACTCAAATGTACTTTCTGGCGAACCTGAATATCTTCCTTTTAAAATTGAGTAAACCAACCATTTTCTAACGTAACTTTCAATAGCAACTGAATTTACTCCAAGTTCTTTTAATTTCAAATAAACGATGTATGCAAAATTGATGGCGTTTTGTGAACGAATAAGTTTTGGTGAAATAAATCCTGCAGATTTTACAATCATTAAAAACCTTTTGAAATTGGTTTCGTTAATGAAATTATTTACTCCATTTTTCAGCTTTTGAAAAGATTGTTCGGCAATTTCTGTTTCAAAAGTTCGGGTTTCAAAATTTCTACCCGAAAGCAAACTTACCAAGTCCGAAAGTCGTCCTCTGTTGAATTGTGAAGTAAATGCAACACGAATTAAATCGTTGTAACTTGGGTCGTATAAATCTTCGTTTTCCGTTTTGAGCCAAGACATTTTTTGAAAAAAGTCGGTTTGTGCAAAATCTTTATCGTTGTCAACGATGTGTTTGTAGAAATCTGGTGCAATAGCTAAATGACAAAAATAATCAATCGCTTTTCGTAGTTCATTTCCTCCATTTTCTGTATCGGAAGCAATTTTACTCATCGCAAAATCTGCCTGACTTAAAACAACTCCTTTGGAATTGATGCGAATGAAAATTTCCGTTACCGTTTCAATATCCAGTTCGGGTGCTAATTCAATCATTCCGATTGGCTTTTTTACAATGCTAATCAATCGGGAAAAAGAATTTTCGATTAAATCTTCATCAATTTCGGGATTTAAAGCCGAATAATCTCGAACTAATTTGAGTAAACTTACTTTACCCGAAAAGGCGTCTGTAATATCGTGTAACCAAGTTTTGTCTTTTAAAATTGCAGGGTTTTGGACTTCAAATTTTTCTTCAAGCGGATTAAAAGCAATTTTAATTTTTACTTGTTGATAATTTTTGTTGATAACGTATTGACCTAAAATTGCAGCAGTCAAAGCTGTTACTCGTTGTTGTCCGTCAATCAAAACCTTTTTCCCTTCGCTTAAACTTCCATCTTTAAGTTTTATATTTGGATTTCTCCACGCAATTACGTAACCGATTGGAAAACCTTGATATAAACTATCCATTAAATCACGGACTTTTGAACTGTCCCAAACAAAAGGTCTTTGAATTTCTGGTATTGCTATTTCTCCTGAATTTACCCAAGCTAATATGGTTTCAATCAAGTGTTGGTTTACTGAATATTTCTGCATTTCTGTTTTTTCTTTCGTTTCTTTTAGGGCGCGATTTTCAAATAGGGTGTCGCACAACGGTTTGCGGCTTTGCGCAGTGGCGGATTTCGGAGCACAAAACTGTCAACCCAGCACTAAAGCCCAATTGGAAAACTGAACTTGAATGTAAGCACGTCACCCCGCATGACGCAAAACGTGTGTTGGGCGTTCGTTCTTCTTCCTTTGTCGTCAAGATTGTCATAGCAAATAGTAGTCAAGTTCGTCAATAATTCTGTCAATTTCTCTTTGGAAGGTAGGGTGATTTGTGTCACATAGCCAACCATTTCGATACCATTTATAATATGGTGTATTTATTACATTCCAACCTGCTCTTTTTAGAATGTCAATGCGTTCAGTGTGTTCTTCTGAGTATTGTTTTGATAGCCCATTTTCTTGATAGTGATAACTTCCGTCAACTTCAACAGCTACAGCTTTTTGATTTGTTTGATTAAATACTACAAAGTCAAGTCGTTTTTGTCCGCAAGTTTCAACTTGATTAAAAATTCTCAAGTCTGCTTCATCTTGTCTGCTTTCAACATATTCTCTTAATTGCTCATAAACCTTTATTTCAAATTCTGAATCATATAAAGCGTGGTTTAAAGTCCATTCGGGTCTATTGGCTGTTAGATTAAGGTATTTGCCTAGCTGTGGATACTTGTCAGTTTGGAAACCGCTATGAACCACAATCGTAAATTTCTTTGCTCGGCTAGTTGCAACGTTTAAAAGTCTTGGGTTCTTATGGTAATTACCCATACCATTACAAGAAAAGTCAAGACAAAGCGAAAGGATAATAATATCTCTTTCATTCCCCTGTGCAGATTGTGGTGTCCAAACTTCAATATTGTGTTTGTCTATGATGTCGGACTTTATGTGTTCTTCTATCAAATCCGAAATAAGTTCACGTTGATTAGTCATTAACGAAATAACTCCAATTGAAAATTTATCATTTTCAAGATTTGGGATATTAAGCTCAACTTTTTCATCAGAATATGTTTAAATCATTTATTTGTTTATCAATCA
>NZ_JAMXAY010000083.1 GCF_025460835.1 Parapedobacter soli
ACTTAGTTTATGAAAAATCTGTCCAACGATTGGGGGGAATTATAGGAAGGACTTCAAGAAGGGGTCTGTGGCACAGGTGATAATTTTGAAATGGCACATGCCGCAACGGGCTATAATGTGGTGGATATGGAAGCGTATGCGCTGGCTGTGGTTGCGATGAAGGAAAACATCCCGTTTCTATGCCTCAAATACATCTCGGATGGTGCCGATGGCAATGCTGCGGCCGACTGGACGGTACAGGTGCACCAGGCAGCGGCTGCGTTCGGTAAGGTGCTGAAGCTGCAAGCCTCTGCAAAATAGCGACATTGAACACACCGCTACAACAGTGGATAAAATAAGAACGATAATTGATTGAACTATGTTTTTTGAACACGTTTATGATAAAACCCTTGCGCAGGCAAGCTATGTGATCGGTTGCCAGGAGACAGGCGAGGCTGTGGTAATTGACGCGCAGCGGGACGTGGACGTATACCTGCGGATTGCCCAGGAAAATAACCTGCGGATCACCCATATTACCGAAACACATATCCATGCCGATTTCCTTTGCGGCTCGCGCGAGCTGGCTGCGATTACCGGAGCTAAACTTTACCTCTCGGATGAGGGTGGCGACGACTGGCAATATCAGTTTCCACATACAGGACTGAAGCACGGTGATAAAATAAAGGTGGGCAATCTTACCCTGGAAGTGCTGCACACCCCGGGGCACACCCCCGAAAGCATCAGCTTCCTGTTGACCGACCATCCTGCTACCGACGCGCCCACCATGATTTTTACCGGCGACTTTGTTTTCGTTGGCGATATCGGACGCCCGGACCTCCTGGAAAAGGCTGCGGGGATTACCGGCACGCAGGAAAAAGGAGCTAAGCAGTTGTACAAATCGCTCCAAGCCTTTGCCGAGCTCCCCCCGTATATTCAGGTATGGCCGGGCCATGGCGCAGGGTCGGCCTGTGGGAAGGCCATCGGAGCCGTCCCCAGCTCAACCGTTGGGTATGAAAAGATCCGTAACTGGGCATTCCGGTACGAGGACGACGAGCAGGGGTTCGTAAACGACGTATTGGCCGGCCAACCGGAGCCACCGAAGTATTTTGCCATGATGAAACACCTGAATAAGGTGAAGCGGCCATTACTGTTGGAGGTGCCGAAATACCCGGAGCTGACGATAGAAGAGTTCAGGGCGGCTTACCACAATGGCGTTAAAGTAATCGATACCCGGGATAAAGCGGTGTTCGCCGGTGGATACATCCCCGGCAGCCTCAATATACAAGGCAACAATTCCTTTTCGACCTGGGTGGGCTGGCTCGTCGACTATGATGAACAGTTCATGCTAGTTGCCGATGATAGCCAGATGGAAGACCTTACCCGTAAGCTGATGCGTGTTGGCTTGGACAATGTGTTGGGTTATGTGTCGGATGTAGTAGCCACCGGCATCGAATTGGAATCGGTTGACGTGATTGGTATCGAAGAGTTCAAGGGCCTGCTCGGCAGGGATGATGTGCAGGTGCTGGATGTACGCGGCGAGAGCGAATACAAGGCCGGCCACATTGAGGGGGCCGAACACCTGTTCGTAGGCACACTGCAAGACCAGCTGGAGCGGGTAGACCGCGATAAGCAGGTGGTGATCCACTGCCAAGGGGGCGACCGTGCCTCGGTTGCTTATTCCATCCTCAAAAGGAATGGCATCAGGCGTGTGAAGACATTTTCCGGAGGCATGAAAGAATGGAAGGAAAATGGCAATCCAGTTGTGTAAATTCCGTTATTGATATGATAGCGTTTCTGAAACAGCCGTGGCCCTGGTATGTGGCCGGGCCAGCTGCCCCACTGAGCGCATTGTAGACGTCGGCGACAGGAGATCGCGAGATGCAATAACCAAGCAATTGCACGTCGTTTGCCGCTACGACAGGGTTTCAAAAACAAGTATATCCCAATATTGTTTAAATAATAACACATAATTACATGTTAAACAGATTGATATGTAATTATTTTTAAGTGTGTAATAATTACACTAAGTAGACAAATGATCGACTTATAAAGCGTATATTTGTAACAGTAAATAAATAGTACACATTTAACGTAATTTGAACATCATGGAAAAGATCTTAAAGCCACAATCGCAACAGAAAAAACAGCCCGCCGTTTTGAAGACTGTTTCATCGGAGGCTAAAAATCGTACATTCACACCATCCCGTTTCTCGGTTAGGAGACTGCGGAAACATCCGGGCATCCAGACGAGCCGAAACCCCCACGTCATCGGTTAATATATAACGAGGTAGGGGCCGCCACAGGGCATGACCACTGTGCTGGCTCCTATTAAATCTCGTTGTGTCTCTTCTGCTTTCTCTGTCAGCAAAGTCACTATATCATGTTGTTCCATCTATTTAATCGTTTTGGTCACCTGCCGAGACGGCCAAGTACCCTTCCGTCAGTGCTACCCAATAGGCTGCACCCTTCGTTAGGTTGGCCTTGTTGAAGGTAAATCTCGGATGATGGACCATCGGCGTATCGCCGTTGCCGATGAAACAATAGGTTCCCGGTTTTTGCTGCAGCATAAACGCAAAATCGTCCGAGCCCAGGAACGTAGGCCCCGGATAGACCACGCTTTCATCACCAAACGCTTCCCTGGCAATTTCATAGGCCTTTTTCGTCTCCGCGACGTCGTTGACCAGCACCGCTCCCGGTATGCCCTCTCGGATTTCATACGTGCAACCATATCCCTCGGCTTGGTGTTTGGTGAGCGAGCGAACCTTATCAAGCACGAGCGTGCGATCCTCGGGCGTTTTGGTGCGTATTGATAGGCGCAGGATGGCCGACTGCGCCACCGCGTTTCCGGCCGATCCCGACTGGAAGGCTCCCACGGTCACTACCGCACTGTTTGCAGGTGCCACATTACGTGCTACGATGGTCTGTAAGGCCATCACGAGCGAAGATCCGGCGACAACCGGATCGATTCCCAATTCTGGCATCGCGCCGTGGCTCCCTTTGCCGGTAAGCACAATCTCCCAGTTATCAACGGCCGCCATCACATCACCATCGGCGAAATATAGTTTACCAAGTGCTAAACCGGGCATGTTGTGCATACCAAACACGGCATCCACCGGGAAGCGGTCGAACAGCCCATCTTCAATCATCGCCGGTCCACCTTCCATCGTTTCTTCTCCCGGTTGGAAAATGAGTCGTACAGTCCCGTTAAAGTTTTTCGTTTCGGCCAAATATTTCCCGGCAGCCAGCAGCATGGTCGAATGCCCATCATGCCCGCAAAGATGCGATACACCTTCAACCATACTTTTGTAAGGAAGGTCGTTGACTTCCTGGATCGGGAGTGCATCAAAATCAGCCCGTAACCCGATTGACTTATCGCCATTGCCGACTTTCAATGATGCTACGACGCCATACTTGCCGACGCCGGTTTCAACCTCGTAACCCCACGAACTGATAACCGAAGCCAGGTATTTGGCTGTTTCATGCTCGTTCATGGAAAGTTCCGGATAGCGATGCATGTGTTCAAACCATTCATCGATTTGACTGCGGTTTTCTTCCAATTTTTTGACAATGTTATTCATCATAAGACTCCTGATGTTTATTATGTTAACGTTCGTTGATGAAATAGTGTTCATAAATCTTGGACTTTAATATAGTTCATTTCTCCTAAAACTTGGAATATAACGCTTGTATATAAGTGCCGAAAACAGATTTTGTTTGCGTGTACCGCTATGTTTTATCGAGCCATACCACAATGTCGTCGAAAACCGATTTCCGATCATTTTCATGGAGTATCTCATGGCGCATACCGGTATATCGTTAGTTCCACCTGCTCAAAGCCCCTTTCCCTTAACGCGTGCACAGTCTTTACCACGCCATCCCCAAAGTCACCGATGGGCTTAAGAACATCAGGTCGAATTAATTTTTCCCGGACCGGGTAAACCAATGGATAATCCGTATATTGAGTCGTTCAATGGAAGCTTCAGGAACGAGTCATAGAAAAGCAGGTTAAGTCAGAAAAATAGTACAATAATATAACGTTTTGATAAACAAGGTTGCAGGAAATAAGAGGACTATTGTAAATGCTATGATGCGTTCGTTGATTGTATTGTTGATAGGGGTGCTTTCGTGCGTAGTGCCGGGTTGTGATTCGAAGCATGATCGAAATGTAGATTGGCCGACGTACTTGGGCGACCAAGGGCGCAATCATTTCTCTGAATTATCAGAAATCAACACGACCAACGTGCAGTCCCTTGACGTAGCGTGGACCTATCACTCTGGAGATACCGGGCAAGTGCAGTGCAATCCGTTAATTATCGATGGCACGTTGTATGGTGTCACGGCGTCCAATTATCTCTTTGCATTGGATGCCGCTACCGGTGACGAGTTGTGGCGATTCGTTCCTGAACAACAAACAGGCCCCAGTAATGTCAACCGCGGTATCGCCTATTGGAGTAAAGGAGAGCAACACCGGATCCTATTTGCTTTTCAATCGTGGTTGTACGCAATCGATCCTGCATCTGGCGGGCCCATAACATCCTTTGGCGACAATGGGCGCGTGAGCTTACGATCGGGATTGGGCGCATCTGCGGTGGATAAGTTCGTAGTTTCCACAACTCCGGGTACGATATTCGACGACCTGATTATCATGCCTACAAGGGTGAGTGAAAGTGTAGGGGCTGCACCCGGGTTTATCCAAGCGTTCAGTGTCATAACCGGTAGGGTGGAGTGGGTATTCCACACGATACCGAGACCAGGGGAAATAGGCTTTGGGACCTGGCCGCCGGAAGCACACCAGAATCCAGTGATAGGCGGGGCCAACAACTGGGCTGGGATGGCAGTGGATGAGCAACGGGGTATTGTTTATATCCCGACAGGATCGGCTGCGTTTGACTTCTATGGAGGAAACCGAAAAGGGCAGAACCTGTTCGCTAATTCCCTAATAGCATTGCGTGCGGCAACGGGCGAATATATTTGGCACTACCAAATGGTGCATCATGATATCTGGGACCGCGATCTACCCGCACCTCCTAACTTGGTAACGCTGGTGATCGATGGTGAAAAAATTGACGCGGTGGCCCAAATCACGAAAACTGGACATGTATTTGTATTTGACCGAGAGAACGGCAACCCAATTTTCCCTATCGATGAGGTACCCGTTCCAGCATCATCCCTGCCTGGTGAAGAGACATGGCCTACCCAGCCGATACCACGGTTGCCCCTGCCTTTCGCCCGACAGGAATTGAAGCGCGACGATATCAATGCATTCGCCGACGGCCGCGATTCGCTCCTTCGGATATATGACAAGGCCAATAAAGGATTATACCATCCCCTTGACCTGAATCAGACCATCCTTTTCCCAGGTGCTGATGGCGGAGCCGAGTGGGGAGGTGCTGCTGTTGATGAGGAAGGTGTTATGTATGTTAACTCCAATGAAATGGCTTGGCTTTTCAGCCTGAGCTCACAACAGTCTTCGGAATCAATAGGTGCGTCAACAGGAGAACAGCTGTACACCGTGTACTGCGCGGCGTGTCACAAAGCTGATTTTTCGGGCAATCCGGCGAGCGGTTATCCCGCTTTGTACGGGTTGAAGGAAAAAATGCAGCGAAAGGAAGTAACACATATTATATATGCCGGTAAAGGGATGATGCCCGGATTTACAGAGATCAACAAACAGGAGCAGCAGGCTATCGTCAACTACCTTTTCGGTGAGGAGAAAACGGAGGTAGTGTCGTCCACCATAGAAAAGGTATCTGAAGTACCTTATCGGTTTGATGGCTATAACAAATTTCTGGATGGTGCGGGCTATCCAGCCATATCTCCACCATGGGGTACGCTGACAGCCATCGACCTGAATACCGGCCAGCATGCATGGCAAATACCGTTAGGGGAACATGAGGAGTTGACTGCACGTGGAATGCCTGTAACGGGGACGGAAAATTATGGTGGGCCAATTGTGACAGCCGGCGGATTGCTGTTCATCGCAGCAACCAAAGATAATATGTTCAGGGCGTTCGATAAGACAAATGGACGGCTGTTATGGTCATATCAACTACCAGCCTCGGGCTTCGCCACCCCATCTACTTATTCGATAGCCGGAAAGCAATATGTTGTTATCGCTTGTGGTGGTACGAAATTAGGCACGCACGGTGGCGATAGTTACGTAGCATTTGCACTCCCCTGAAAATGCCAAAAATGCACCTACACCGCCCGTGTAGCGTCCTACCGGATGTCTATCCGCCGATCATCGCTATTGATGTCGATCGGTTGCTCATAACCAACAGCATGTATAATCGCTTCCAACTCTGCACACCGCCCGGCAATATAAGGGTTGTATGCAGCCTGGCCTGATGACCTTTAGGATTGTCTTTCGATATTAACGTAAACAAGATATAAGTTGAAAAATTATGAAAATTCGTTACTGTTTCGTGACTGGCCTGTGGGCCTGTCTGTTGCTGCCTATGGTTTCCTGCAAGAAGGACGCAGGCACGAACTATGGCTTGCCCCAATTGGGCAACTGCCAATCGATCGGCCTGTTAAGCGGCTTACATGAAGAAGATGGTCGATATGCCTACACGTCGACCAAGGGAGTGGATATCAAGCTGAATCTGCGGGACGATGGGGGGCTTGTCCTTACCATGACCTTTACGCCATTTCCGGGGCAGCCTGCCACCGTCCAACTGTGGGGGGATGAAACGGATAACGGCGCACCGCACGTCGCACTGTATGAAAACCTGAATGGTAAGCTAATTAAGCAACGGAAAGCAAAAAACCGTACGATTATCTTTCCCGATGGATTGAAAATAACGTTAGTGTCTGCCGGTCCGAGGGCTTCTGTAACGGCGATAAGCATCTATGACGGGGGCATGGCGCATCACCTGAACGTCACCTGTAACACGGTGGAATACGGCGGCTTTAACCCCGCAGTAGCCAAGGGATTGGATGATCAGCAGCCGGATGGGGAAACGAGTATGTTTGAGATAACGGATACCCACATGATCCTATATAACGCATATACCGAAGACGTGCCGGGCAAAAAAGTCCAGCTCCGCGCGGACCTCGGGATGCTGGAAAAGGGCAAGCCCAATCAGATAGATGACCTGTATGACGACCCGGAGTTGAATTTTACCTGAGTAGCAATGATTTGAAGTTTAGCGGGGAAGCTTCTCGGTTTTCTCCAACCAAGCGACGATGTCTTCGAAAACCAGTTTTCGATCACCCTCGTTGAGTATCTCGTGGCGCATGCCGGGGTACAGTTTCAGTTCAACCCGCTCAAAGCCACGCTTCCGTAACGCGTTCACGGTCTTTACCACGCCTTTCCCGAAGTCTCCGATGGGGTCGTTTGCACCGCTCACAAAAAGTAAGGGCATGTTTTTGGGAAGACTTTCAGCCCAGTTTGATTTGGTCGCTTCCACATTGATGGAAATGAGGCCAAAGAACGCGTTGTTGCTGAAGTTTACCCCGCATAGCTCATCCTGTAGGAACGCCCTTCTATTGGCCAGGTCAGCACTTAGCCAATTCGTTCCGTCGTTCGGATTTTCATGTCTGAATTTTCTGTTGTTGATTCTCAAAAAGAGTTCATTGAGTTGTTCACTCCGGCGTTGTGGAGCGATTAGATTCGCTATAGCTAATACTGGGCGTATCAGGGCAGCCAGTGGATTCGGTCCACCTGTTCCCATCAGAATTGCACCGGCAACATACTGCGGAACCCGCTTTAATAGGAGTCGGGCAACAAACGAACCCATGGAATGCCCCATCAAGATCAGACTTTCACCGGCAAAACGCTGCGCCATGAAGCGCAACATCCGTTCCGCATCCTCAACCAGGCACCCACCGGGATCGTCCGCGCGAAAAAAGCCCAACGCGGCCTTCGTTTTTGCCGTTCGCCCGTGCCCAATGTGGTCATACGTCAGTACGGCATAGTCATTCGTTTTTAAATAATTGGCGAAGTTTTCATACCGCCCGCTATGTTCCTGCATACCATGCAGGATGAGGACAGCCGCCTTGATTGCCGTCTTCGGCGGCTGGTATATGGTATAGTGTATGTGATCCGGTGCCGTATTTTCTATCATATACGGCTAAAGGTAAAAAATAGATTGTATAGATTCTCGGATGGATTTTGTACATTCATGGAAAAACCTATAATGATTCGGAATTTCCTTACCTTTAACCTAATAAACTACGGCGACTCAACGAAGAGCGCGGACATTTGTAATCACTAGTACAAAGAAGATGAAAAAGAAAATCCTGTGTTCCGGCGTTATCGCTTTATTTCTTCTTTCGGCATTTACCTCAGTCTATTTCGTCGGGTGGCGGGTAAAGGGAGACGACTACACGGTGAAATTCAGCACCAAAGGCGCTTCGGGCACATTAATGGGACTGAAGGGGACCATTGAATTTGATAGCCTAAACCTGGCGAATTCCGCATTCGATGTCACTGTGGATGTAACCACGATCAGTACCGGCATGAGGCTCAAAAACAGGCATGCCCTTGCGGCGGATTTCCTGGATGCGGAAAGGTATCCCACCATCCGCTTCGCCTCCAGTACGGTTACACCTACGGAAAAGGGCTTTGTGGCCAACGGCAACCTGACCATCAAAGGCATTTCGCGGTCGATTGCCATCCCGTTTACGTTTGATGGGGCTGGGGAAGAAGGGGTATTCCGCGGCCAGTTCGAACTGAACAGAAGCGATTACAACTTGGAGAAAAAACGTGTTGGCGAAGTCATTGCGGTAGAATTGGTTGTGCCCGTCGTTAAGCAACATTAAACTCATCGGCCGTTGCTTTAGACAATTGCTTGTCAACGCTTACGAAACCCCGCCTAACCACGTGGTCTGCGATGACGGAAAGCCGAAGTTGGTGTGGGACCGAACCTTAGTCGAGGCTAACGTGCTGCGCTAGGAATTCCAAATATCTGTCGTCGTCGTTTTCAAAAATCTCCGCCCCTTCAAATAAATATGCCCGCAAAAGGTATTCCTTCGCCTCCAGGGGGCGGTGTTTTCCAGCAAAGTCTGCCCGAGCCGAAGCATGATAAAGGGATTTTCATACCCGTTCTCTTCAATATTACTCACTGCACGCTGGAAATAAGCGAGGGCGTTTTGTTGTTCTCCCAATAGAAAATAGGCATCTCCAATGGACGTTTCTAACCATTGGCTCTCGGCGTAGGTATGCTGCGGTTGGGGAATGAGCAACAGCGCTTGCTGCCAGGTCTCGATAGCACTCACGTAATCCTCATCGTCAAAATACGTATTTCCCTTTTCGCTTAATTTTTCAATCTGGTCGGTCACCTCGTCGGAAAGGTCTTCATGGGCCGGGGTTTGCGGCAGATGTATGTTGGTTTTAGTTGCGAACAAGTTAGCTATCTCTTGGTTGTTAGTTGTTTTTTTGGTAGCGATATCAAAGTAAAAGGCAGGCTTATCGCTAAAATCCCGTTTCGTAGCGCCATGCTGTAGGGCACTATAAAATGCTGCTTTTGCTTGCTCGATATCCCCGGCATACAGGTAGTTTTCTGCCGAAAGGATGAACGGTGTGGTATCAATGATCTTATAGCCGCAGCTTTCCAGATCATGCACCCAGTCGTCTAGGATGGGCCGTGCCTCTTGGTGCCGGCCAACCCGTGCCAGTGTTTCAACCAACTGACACAAAATTGTGTCAGAGCATGATGTATTGAATTTGGGTTCCGGTAGCAGGTCCCAAGCTTCCTTAATTTTGCTGACTGCTTCATCGTTACGTCCATCTTCAAGCAACTGATACGATTCGCCCTGCATGTCGAAGGTTTTGTCTTCCAATTCGGGCGAAAGGGACATAGCTTGCCGTATTTTATGTTTCATTGTCGTTTTATTTGGTGCCTCAGCGGCTTTTATAACGTTCGTTTCTCAATCTTGCTCAAACGATAACAGATTGCCGTTTTCATCAAACTTCAGGGAGTAACGCGACCGGTCTGTTTCGAGGCGGGTAGGGTACCAACGGATCGTTCCGTTGACGGGTACGAAATAGACCGTGTGTCCGCTAGTTTCATCACCGTTTATCTCTTTTAGTTTTTGCTGTATGGTCTCATACACTTTATGTGCCGTTACAAACGGGGCTTTATCCAATGAAGCCGAATAGTCTTCTACTCTGTCCGACTTGGTTATTCGTACAGGCTGCGGCTCCTCCCACGCGCCATTTTTGTACGTGTACCGGTCAATCATGTTGGGGTCGGCCGGATGCTGTATGTTCAGCATGATACGGCCATCGTTGTAAAAATGTACCGATCGGAAAACGATGATATCTTTCCCTTTAAACTGCGGGAGGCTACGCAGGCTGTTTTCAGCGTTTTGCAATGCCTCAACGCTTGCGGCGATTGGACCCGATGGAACCGCCGGATCTGCCGAAGGTTGTTGCTCCGAAATCTCCGGACTGGCTTTTTGGACGTTCGGGTTTACCGTGTCTTTAATAGATTGTGACAGTTCGCCGCATGAAAGTAACAGGAGCGAACTCAAGAACAGACTTGCTTTTTTTATCATTTGTGTACGTTACGCGGTTATATCTTCCTTGAATGCAACGGTAGTGGGCGAATCGGGTAAATACAGGATGGAACGGTCCGCCTGATGTACCGTTTGCAGGTGGATAAGGGGAACGACTTTTTTGATCGACACACCATGTGTCGTTCCTTTTTTATCTACGAATGTCATCTCGAACTTCACCTCAGGCTGTTCGTTGATATACGTTCCGGTTTGAGAAACCTCCTTAACCTTTGCGGTAGCCTGTATACCTTGGAACAGCAGGCTCATGGCCGTACGGTTCGGGACACCGGAGATTTTAGATAGTATGAATTTATCGATCAGGCTGTAGATGAACCCAAAGCCCACAGCCACCACCAACGACATGATTAATGGATGGTGCCACGTTAGGAAACGCCACCCGTAACCCTGGTTTTCTGTGGTGTACGCATAGATAAAATAACTGATTATACCGATACCCGCAATAAGCCAGAGCCCATTTAACAGGATGACGGTAGGGTATTTCAGCTTCGCTTCCGCGTCGTCCGGAATAACGTACGGAAGGTTCTGCAAGTGCTGGTCTACACGTAGTCTGATGGTTTTCCCCGGTTCATACCGATTCAAGTGCGGTTTACTGTCGGTCAAGATCAGGGTGTAGGTAATGGGCGTATGGTTGAAATTGGTAAACGAGACCACGATTTCGTAAGTTTCAAACCCCTTAACGGGCTTTCGGGTGGTGACGCTCTCGATTTTGGCATTGACCAATTTGCCCGATTTGTTCAACTGGCGTATTCCATTTCGGATGCCGAACGTATGCCGCTGTATTTTGACGAATAGGTAAATCAAAACGGCCATCCAGCCGGCTACCGCAATGCCAAGGTAAATGAGTGCCACTGTGGGGTTTTTCTGTTCCAGCGAAGGCGGCGTGTGGGTATTGTAATAAATGATGGCAGGGTGGGCAATGATAAAATAAAGTGCAAACGGTATCCAGAAATAAAAAAAAATCCTCATGTCAAATTACTACGAGGGCAAGGTACAAAATTTTAAGCACCCCATTTGTTAAGTTTTAGTTAATATTTAGCGCGGCTGGGCGCGACGCCCATTCGTTGATCAATGGCGGCCATGCCTATGACTTTTCGCCTTATGGCGGTTATTCTTGCAACCGCAACGTAGCTACTACCGGCAAGTGGTCAGATGCATAGGTTTCGTGTATTACCCGGTGGTCTACGACTTCAAATTCATCGGATGGCCTGTAAAAAATATAGTCGATGATCCGCGTCGGGTTATCCACGGGGATTGTTCCCGGACAACCCGTACCCACACAGGTGCTTTGGAAGATCCCTTCGATGATATTGATGGGGTCAGTTCCCGGAACGGCGTTAAAGTCGCCGCCGATGATGACCGGATTGCTGGAATGGCCCAGTTCGGCAACGATTTTTGAAGCCTGCAACTTGCAGTGTTCGGGATGGAGATCCAAATGGGTGCTGGCGAAGGTAATCCGTTTGCCGGTGGGCAGCGCTATTTCTACGGCGGCCACGGCTCTGGGCTCGCTACTGAGCCCCTCGGCCATTGGCAGCGCAAACCCAATATTACGGGGAATTGAAGGGGTTTACCATCCTCCACTTGTATGCCAATGATGTCAAATGTCGCTTGGTCAGGCATACCCATCGTACCCGGGTATCCGGCCGTAACACCGTAAGACCCGGCTTCGTTGGCCAGCGGCACGAAGTCGTAACGGTACTCCCCGCCTGCATCTGTTTTGGTTTCGAACCGCCTCGACACGCCGTTTACCGTGATCGTGATTTCCAGCGTTTCATGGGCCGCCGGGCTTCCATCAAGGAGGGTCGCCTTACCGGTAATCGGGATGAGCGCCCCCTGGCTGTAAAAAACATCGCTCACCTCGGCCGACGCGGCGTATCGGGGCCCGACGGTTAACGGGAGGGCGAGGGACTGGTTATTGGTATGCAAGAGCTCATCGAAACTGTTGTCGGGGTTCACCCATACAATCAGGTGGTACGCCCCCGGTGTTTGCGGAGCGGATACCGAATGCATCACCTCCACTTCCTGCTGCTGGGGTATCGCTGCGCCGGTATGTTCTTCATGGAGCAGGATATCACCGGCATCGGCGAATGCATCGCGCGATAAATAGGTGCGTACAACCATACCGCTTGGCGCGGTGGCGAAGCCGCTGTTTTTTTAAGATGAACCGATAGGTGAGGGGTGCGCCCGTTTCCAGCTGGTCGTGTGCGGATTGCACCGACGACACCTGCAGATCCGGCCGGTTGGCGTCGGTCACGACCGCCCAGGTTGTGCCGGCGGAAAACCCGTCGGCCGTCGCTTTGAAATAGACCGTTTTATTGCCATCGGTTTCTCCGTCGTTAACCGTTGCTATCTCGACATCGCACGCAATGGATACAGACGTTTAGCCGTCCGTTAACACATGTTTAATATACCCTTGTTAACTTTGTGATATGATGAATGCAAAGCGGACAGGACCAGTTTTCCTAAGGGATGTCGTTAATGATTCCCACCTCTTTAAGCCCCTGCCCCTTCCGACGGGGGTGTATCCCTACCGTTTGGATATCCGGAACGTGATCGGCGAAGTCACTTGGTATAATTCCCCCAATCATTGGACAGATTTTTCATAAACTAAGTGAGATATTTCCGGTATCCC
>NZ_JAMXAY010000084.1 GCF_025460835.1 Parapedobacter soli
CCCTGCAAATCCAATCCCCAAAATTCTTAAAAGCGAAATCCCTGATTACCCTCGGCAACACTTGCATATCCACACAAGTTTATCTAAGTTTGCATCCCATAATATTAGTTGCATGAGTTGGTTTAGACGTGAAAAGGCCGGGATTAATACGGCTACCGAACACAAAAAGGAAGCACCCGACGGGCTTTGGAACAAATGTCCATCGTGCAAGAAACCGCTACTGAACATCGAGCAGATTGAAAATAAATACGTATGCCACTACTGTGGTTACCATTTACGCATAGGGTCTGCTGCTTACTTTTCCATCCTATTTGACGACAACGAATTCGTTGAGCTCTTCCCCCACCTCCGGTCGGGCGACCCGTTACAATTCGAAGACACCAAAAAATACACCGAGAGGCTTGACGATAGCTATGCCAAAACAGGATTAAACGACGCTATCCGGTGTGCGCACGGTAAGATTGAAGGGCGGGATTTCGTGTTGGCTTGTATGGACTTCACTTTTATCGGCGGTTCCATGGGCTCAGTAGTAGGCGAAAAAATTGCCCGTTCCATCGATTATTGCCTACAAAACAAGCTCCCATTTATGCTAGTCTCCAAATCGGGTGGTGCACGTATGATGGAGGCAGCATTTTCATTGATGCAAATGGCGAAAACGTCAGCGAAACTCGCACTGCTCAACCAAGCCAAACTGCCCTACATCTGCTTGTTGACCGACCCTACCACCGGAGGGGTGACAGCCTCTTATGCTATGTTGGGCGATATCAATATCGCAGAACCAGGGGCGCTAATCGGTTTTGCAGGGCCGCGCGTAATCAAGGAAACCATAAAAAAGGACCTACCAAAAGGTTTCCAGACGTCCGAATTCCTCCTTGAACACGGTTTTCTCGACTTCATCGTTGACAGACGTGAGTTGAAGCAAAAAATCGCACTGTTCTTGAACATGATCAAGTGAATTTTTTAACATTACTTTACATCTCAACAATACATAATTTGATTACCTTTGCCTGAAATTCGTTGTACCCAAAAGTAAAATCCATTGACAGCAGTGTAAATGGCAAAAGCGAAGTACCATTACAATTCCCATACGCTCAAGTATGAAAAAATAAAGACAAGCACCCGGACCTGGGCGTTGCGGGCTGTTGGATTCCTAACCAGCTCATTTGCCTGTGCCATGTTACTCCTTTACATCGGCTTCACGTTCATTGACTCGCCAAAGGAAAAACAACTCCAGCGGGAGATCGATCAGATGGCGCTTCAATACAACATCATGCAGGAGCGAATGAAACAGATTGACGCTGCATTGGAAAATATGCAACACCGCGACGATAATATATACCGTGTTATTTTCGAAGCCGACCCAATATCTCCGGATGTACGTAAAGCCGGTTTCGGTGGTGTAAACAGGTATAAAAACCTTGAGCATTTCAGCAACTCCAATCTGATGGTCGAAACGGCCAAAAAGCTTGATTATATATCCAAAGCGCTGTATGTCCAGTCGAAATCGTACGATGAGCTGACCGAGATGGCCAAATCGAAAGCGGAAATGATGGCAAGCATCCCTGCCATACAGCCTGTCGATTCCCGAAAAGCACGTGCAGGTATTTCAGGATTTGGCATACGCATCCATCCAGTATACAAAATCCGGAAGATGCATACTGGTATTGACTTCACCGCGCCCACCGGCACACCCATATACGCAACAGGCAACGGCAAGGTAGAGGTTGCCGGCCCGGATAGTGGCTATGGCCGTAGGGTGATTATTGACCACGGCTACAGCTACAAGACGCTCTACGGCCACATGAGTAGCTTTACAGTACGGGCTGGACAACGCGTGAAACGGGGCGACCTTATTGGATACGTAGGAAATACGGGCACGTCGACAGGACCACATCTCCACTACGAGGTACACAAAAATGGCAAGCCTGTGAATCCGATTAACTTTATCTATAACGACCTCACACCGTTGGAATATGCTGCGGTCTTAGAAGCCGCCTCGCAAGAAAACCAGTCGTTCGATTAAAAGCCATCAGCGGTTAGCCAGGCTAAACAATAATCCAAAAGCAGCTTGCATATCAACACAACTTTGCCTAAGTTTGTGATAGCAGACAAGCAAATTTATGCCATATAAAGAGCGTGAAATAAACAAACTCTATTACACGATGGGAGAAGTGACCACCATGTTTGGTGTAAACGCCTCCCAAATCCGGTTTTATGAGCGTGAGTTCGACATCATCCAACCCAAAAAGAACCGGAAAGGGAACCGTCTTTTCACTCCAGACGACATCGCTAACCTTAAGATCATTTTCAATCTGGTGAAAGACAAAGGGTATACATTGCAAGGTGCGCGTGACTACTTACGAAATAACAAGAATGAAGCACGCGAAAATCAGCGGGTCATCGATTCGCTCCAGCGCCTCAAAACATTCTTACTTGAAGTACGGGACAGCCTCTAATAATTTCCGGCAAAGGATTCTTCCGTCTCTGATAGGCGCACAAACTCTTCCACTTTTTCCACCATCGCGGTGCTACCAATGAATACCGGGGTCCGCTGGTGTAAGTGTTTAGGCTGGATATCCAATATCCTACGATAGCCATCCGTTGCCCTGCCACCTGCCTGCTCGACAATGAATGCTAATGGATTACATTCGTACATCAACCGCAATTTGCCTTTTGGATGGGAAGATGTGGTCGGATAGAGGAATATACCTCCTTTGATCAGGTTACGGTGAATATCGGCAACCATAGAGCCGATATAACGCGATGTGTACGGCCTAGTCCCTGCGTCATCTTCTACTTGGCAATACTTAATATAATCTTTCACGCCCTGTGGAAATTTGATGTAGTTACCTTCATTGATGGAATAAATTGTACCGTCACGAGGGATTTGCATATTCGGGTGGGATAAGCAGAACTCCCCGATAGAAGGATCCAAAGTAAATCCATTCACCCCTTTTCCGGTGGTGTAAACCAGCATGGTGGATGATCCGTATACTACATAACCGGCAGCTACCTGATGGATACCTTTCTGCAGAATTTCGTACGGCTGCACCTGCCCGTGGTCGGCGATTCGCCGGTAGATAGAAAAAATGGTACCCACAGATACATTCACATCAATATTAGACGAGCCGTCCAAAGGGTCTATACAAACGATGTATTTTGCATACTGTGATATCTTGGAGTTGATGAATATACATTCATCATGTTCCTCCGACGCCACTACACAGCACTCGCCACCGCTCCGTAACGCGGTTATGAATTGCTCATCGGCATACACATCAAGTTTCTTCTGCCCCTCCCCCTGCACGTTGGTAGTCCCGTTATCGCCAAGGATATCAACAAGTCCGGCTTTGTTAACCTCACGATTGACAATCTTTGCGGCAATGCCAATATCACGAAGCAGTCGAGACAATTCGCCTTTTGCATACGGGAAGTCCGACTGTTTCTCGATAATAAATTGACCCAGCGTAGTCGTTTTTGTCATAATATGGGATTCAGTTAGTGTATATCGTTCAATTTCAAAACGGCACAAAAATAGCTAAATAACCATATATAGCAATAAAAAAATGAAACTTAGTGTAATTATTTATCGATTACGACAACAATTCTATAACCTCTAAATTCTCAATACGGTTCTCGTCAATGCTAAAACGTAAAAGTGTTCGAACCTTATGCCAGCCATGTTTTCCAGCCGCTCCGGGGTTAAGATGCAGGCATTGTAACTTTTGGTCATATATCACCTTGAGGATATGGGAATGACCACAGATAAAAAGCCGGGGTGGATCTTTCTGGATGACGGGCTTCACCTGCGGACTGTATCGGCCGGGATAGCCTCCGATATGTGTTATCCATACATCAACCTCCTCGCAGCTAAACCGCAAATGCTCTGGATAAACAGTACGAATTTCATGCCCATCTATATTACCATACACCCCCCTCAGTGGTTTGAATGCAGCAAGTGTATCGGCTACAGCGATATTCCCAAAATCACCCGCATGCCATATTTCGTCGCATTTATCGAAATGCGTCAAGATAGCATCGTCTAAATATCCATGTGTGTCTGAGAGCAACCCAATCCGTGTCATAAGCGTCAGTGAAGATAAACATTCTTAAAACGCTAGAAAAAATGCCTGAAGCAAGCTGCGGTACATCTGACTGTACACACCACGTCGCTCGTAAATATGGAATGCCCTGACATCAACCCTTGGTGAAACCGGAGACACTCCGACACGCAATATGTGCCTGATCGGTGGATGGTCCGGGAAGGACCGGATAGCTATTATCTCTTTTTCAGTCAGTCCATAATCCCCACGTGCCTTCTGGCCAAAAAGCCCGACCGAAGAAGTCGGCAAGATCACCTGCAAGCTCCCGGTAGGTGTCAGCCACCGCTTCGACCCTACCAGTAACTGATCGAAAAAGCCTATTTCGGCATGCCGGGCTATCCGTTTCCGGATATCGCTATTCTGAAGGGAACGTAAAAAAAATGGAGGATTCGACACAATCAAATCATACTGCGAATCCGGTTCGAAATCAGCCAATGACACTGTCCAGCTTTTAAGCCTACCTGCAAAAGGCGACCCCTCAAAATTACGACGCGCTGTATCGGCTGCCAATGCATCTATCTCTATCGCATCTATCCTAACATTGGGAAAACGCTGTGCGAGCATCAACGGAATTACACCGGTTCCCGTGCCGACATCCAGAATTCGTTTAGGGGAGTGTGCGGATGCCATAGCGCCCAGCAACACACCATCCGTATTTATCCTCATGGCACATCCCGATTGATCGACTGCGAATTGCTTAAAATGAAATACTGACATAAGCTACCAAAATTAAAGGAATATTTTTATTATGAGCCCATCAGCTGCATTAAAGGAACAGTTAATTTTACTACCTTGCGTGCTATCCCGTATTACGAAGCCGAGTTGGTTTCAGAGCCATAAAACAAAAAGGCCAAACTTGGCTTATGATTAATAGTCAATCATTCAATTAAATGAAAAATTTTAGGTACGGCACCGATAAACTCACAATAGGCACAGCTATGGCACTGACCCATGGCCGGATCCAAGGTTCGCTTACTTCAAGAGAACGGCAAAAAATCGACCGATCAGCATCGTTTGTAAAGGATATCGTTGCCCATAACGAAGTGGCATATGGCATCAATACCGGGTTTGGCCCCCTTTGCGATACCATTATTACGTCTGAAGATACAGCCAACTTACAACACAATCTCTTGCAAAGCCACGCTGTTGGCGTGGGAGCTCCTATTCCCAAGTCAATTGCGAAGACCATGATGGTCATCAAGACACAGGCCTTAGCCCAGGGGTATTCGGGCATACAACTCCGTACCTTGGAGCGCATCATCTGGATGATCGAGCAAGATATCATCCCGATTGTCCCCAAGCAAGGTTCAGTAGGCGCCTCTGGCGACCTCGCACCGCTCTCTCATCTCTTTTTGCCACTTATCGGTCTCGGCCATGTGTATTACAATGGGGATATCAGGCCTGCGAGAGACGTACTGCAAATACGGGGTATGCCACCGTTACAGCTTGCGCCCAAAGAAGGCCTGGCCCTCATAAATGGCACACAATTCATCACTGCCCATGCTATCCACGGTTTGCACCGTATGCACAACGCGCTGGAAGCCGCAGATTTAATCGGCGCCATGTCTCTTGAGGGGCTGATGGGGTCCTACAAGCCTTTCGATGCACGCCTTCATCAAATACGGCCTTTCCCAGGGAACCAGCTGGTCGCCCACCGTTTGTGGCAATTGCTTCACAAGTCGGAAATTGCCAACTCACACCCCGAATGCGGGCGCGTGCAAGACCCTTATTCGTTGCGATGTATGCCACAGGTGCATGGTGCCTCGCGCACGGCATGGCTCCACCTCAAAGAACTTACAGAGATCGAACTCAACTCGGTAACCGACAACCCAATCATATTGGGAGCCCATGACACGATCAGTGGCGGCAATTTCCACGGCCAACCGCTAGCCATCGCCCTCGACTATGCCACCGTGGGCGCCGCCGAATTAGGAAATATTGCTGACCGCAGGTGTTACCTGATCATCGAAGGCCGTTATGGCCTTCCCAAGCTGCTTATCCAAGACGCAGGGTTGAACTCGGGGTTCATGATACCGCAATATACCGCGGCAGCTTTGGCGTCGGAAAACAAGACACTATGTTTCCCCGCAAGTGCCGACAGTATCCCTACCTCACTGGGGCAGGAAGACCATGTGTCTATGGGTGCTATCGGTGGCCGTAAATTGAATAAGGTAATTGATAACCTCGAATATATCCTCGCGATTGAACTATTATATGCTGCACAGGCTATGGATTTCAGAAGACCGCTACGGTCGTCAGAAATATTGGAGTCATGCCACACACTGGTCAGGGAGTACGTTACTTTTAGCAAACGAGACCGCATTTTGGCAGATGATATCAACGTCCTCCACCAGCTCATTAGCAAAGGAAAGTTTGTACAGGAAGCAAACCGGGCCGCGGAGGAAAGCGGCAATCAACTCCACCAAAAAGTATACGATATGTTCAACATCCGTTGATTGGGAAACAACCGCCGTCAGGCTTCGAACTTATATCCCACCCCTTTGACTGTGGCTACATAGTTCTCACCGATTTTCTCGCGCAGTTTGCGTATATGCACATCGATGGTACGGTTCGTCACCACAACAGAGTCTTCCCAGATATTTTTGAGAATCGACTCACGTGTGTAAACTTTTCCAGGTTTAGACGCTAGCAGATACAACAACTCAAATTCTTTCTTTGCGAGCACAATTTTCTCCCCGTTTCGAAATACTAGAAATGCTTCACGATCGATCACAAGGTCTTTGACCTCCAACTTCTCTTCGGCCGGCTCCTCGCTTTGCATATTGCGGCGGAGTATGGCATTGATACGACTGAGCAACGCACGGGGTTTGATGGGTTTTGCGATATAGTCATCGGCTCCTACATTGAAGCCAGCAATTTCCGAATACTCCTCACTACGGGCCGTAAGGAAAACCATGAATGTACTTTTGAACTCGGGCATGGCACGCATAATCCTGCATGCTTCGATACCGTCCATTTTCGGCATCATCACATCCAGAATGATGAGGTCGGGCATCACCTTCTTAGCGGTAGTAACCGCTTCCTGACCATTAGCTGCTGTATATACCTGGTAACCCTCGCGCTTCAGGTTGTAGGCTATCAGTTCTACGATATCCGGCTCATCATCCACTACCAATATCTTTTGTTTCATCGAACTCATGGTGTTATTTTTCTGCTAAAATATGTACATAAAGGTAATAAATCGTTAAATCAATATTAACAAATCATTAAACCACACCATTTATTAACGTAAAAAACGTATTAATTGAAAGTCTTCGCCAAAAATGCTGCTAAATCGGCCCCCCGTAGATTCTTTGCGATGATAATACCGTTGGGGTCTATCAAATACGATGTAGGGATTGCTTGGATACGATACAGTCCCACCACTTCACTTCCCCACTGCTGTAAATCGGAAACTTGCGTCCATTCCAAACCATCCTCTTTGATAGCTCGCAACCATGAGCCCGGATTACCGTCTAACGATACGCCGAAGACCGTAAATCCTTTGTCTTTATACAGGTGATACTGGGCCACTATATTGGGGTTTTCTTCGCGGCAAGGCACACACCAAGATGCCCAGAAATCTATCAATGTGTATTTCCCCCTGAAATCAGAAAGCTTGACCGGTTTATTATTGGGTGTAAGCGATTCGAAGTCAGGTGCCGGCTGTCCGACGGCCAGTAGCTTCAACCGGGCAATTTCCTCCAAGAATTGCCGTACACTTGCGTTGTCGTCCCACCTGCTGCCGATACGGTCAGCATAGGCAATCAGCTCGGATTCAGCGAGCTCCCTGTCCAATGTCGTCATTGCGTAGAATCCGGCGAGGTCATCGTGTTCTGCAGCGAACCGAACTACCGCATCGGTATAATCGGCCATCTGCTGTCGATATCGCTGCAGAAAATGTTGCCTCAGGGCAATCAACGCCGTATCATTTAACCCTTTTGCTTGGGTTGCAAATGACTCTTCCAGTTCCTGTTTCGACCGCTCTCTTTTTGCAAATGTACTCGCAAAAAGTTTGATCTTATTGGAAAGCGGCGATCCGCTCACCTCATAAGAGTCCATAGGTTGTGAAAGGTCGGCACGAAACATAACCCGGTCGCCATTTTCCAGAATGAGGTGGTATTTGCTACGGCCCGCCTCCACTGTCAGCAACCGCGGGTGCGATGCCGCCCGCTCAAACTTAAACCTACCGTGCTCATCGATAAAAACCGAATCCAACTTACGCTCCCCTTCGTATAGCGCCACGGTCTGTATGGATTCGGCAGAGGTTATCTGTCCGTCAAGGACAAACACATCGTTACCCGTACACGACGAAAACATAAGTGCCACCCATCCAAGCAGCTCCGCTATTCTATTTTTTTTCCACATCAGCTTGCTGTCGTTTCGGTTTGCAAAAAGGCCTTCGCTTTTGCCAGTGCCCTATCCAAACCACTTGCATCCTTACCTCCGGCAGTGGCATAAAAAGGTTGGCCACCGCCGCCGCCACTTATTTCTTTAGCCAGTTCCTGTACAATCGTTGCTGCGTTCCAGCCACGCTCCTTAACCAATTTTTCCGAAACAACCACCGTAAGTCCCGGCTTTCCACCGACCTCGGCACCCAACACCAAGAAAAGGTTATCTACAGAGCCTTTCAATGCGTATGACAATGTCTTTACCGCCTCAGACGGTAGGTCCACACGCGCGATGATAGCTTTCACTCCGTTGATATCCTCCGACTTGGCCAATAATTCCCCCTT
Source organism: Parapedobacter soli (assembly GCF_025460835.1). GTDB lineage: Bacteria > Bacteroidota > Bacteroidia > Sphingobacteriales > Sphingobacteriaceae > Parapedobacter > Parapedobacter soli. The sequence goes on from NZ_JAMXAY010000084.1 coordinate 8,840, forward strand.
CAGTTGGTGTGCTTTCTCGACCAAGGCTTGCTCCACTTCCTTCTTTAAGGAATTGTTCTCTTCGAGCAATCTGTCGAGTGCCACCACAAAATCTTTTGGATTATTCAGTATCCCTCGGAGCTTGTTGAGCGTATTGGATTGTTCATAAACAAATCGTTCCGCCTCGCTCCCTGTAATGGCTTCAATGCGTCGTACACCGGCAGCAACAGCGCCTTCGGAGGTAATCTTAAAAAAACCGATCTGGCCAGTTGCACGCACATGGGTGCCGCCACATAGCTCCCTAGAAAACTCCCTATCAAAAGTAATAACACGCACATTATCACCATACTTCTCACCAAACAGCGCCGTTACCCCTGCGTCTATTGCCTGCTGGAATGGTACATCCCGCTCTTCTTTCAGCGAAATATTTTCACGGATTTTCGTATTCACTATTCGTTCAACCTGTACCAACTCTTCTTCGCTCATTTTAGCGAAATGCGAAAAATCAAAGCGCAAGTAATCGGCGTTGACCAGCGACCCCTTCTGGTTCACATGGTTCCCCAACACCTGCTTGAGTGCCGCATGCAACAAATGGGTGGCTGAGTGGTTGGCTTCTGTATCTCGCCGTTTTTCCACATCAACTTTAGCGATAAAAAGACCTTGTAAGTCGCTGGGCAGTTCTTCGGTATAATGCACTATCAGTCCGTTTTCACGTTTAGTATCCACCACCGCGATAGTCTGGTGATTACCGGCAGCAATTAAAAATCCGGTATCGCCTACCTGCCCACCACCTTCAGCATAAAAAGGCGTTATCCCTAATACCAATTGGTACCGATCTTTGCCCTTTGCCGTGATTTTCCGGTACTTCACAATCTCAGTTTCGCAGTAAAGGCGATCATAACCCACAAAATCAATAGCCTCTTCGCTCCTCAATACAACCCAATCATCCGCATCGATGGCCGTTGCGGCGCGCGATCGGTTCTTCTGTTCGTCTAAAGCACGATTGAACCCAAACATATCTACAGACAGTCCTTTTTCCCTAGCCAACAGTTCGGTCAAATCAATCGGGAAACCAAACGTATCATAGAGTTCGAATGCAAAATCGCCACTTATCGTTTGGTATTCGGCAGCATAGCTTTCAAAACGATGCACACCGGCCACCAGTGTGCGTAAGAACGATTGCTCCTCTTCCAACACCACTTTTTGGACAAAATCTTGCTGTGCAATCAATTCATCAAAAACACCTTCGAACTGTTTTGCCAATAATGGAATCAATTCATGCAAGAAAGGTTCTTTAAAATGGAGAAACGTATATGCGTAACGCACACCACGGCGAAGGATGCGGCGTATTACATACCCCGCTTTATTATTGGATGGCAACTGGCCGTCAGCAATGGCAAAGCTCACAGCACGGATATGGTCGGCCATTACCCGCATGGCTATATCGGTCTTCTCGCTGCTTCCATAGCGTATTCCCGCCCGGTCAGCAATACATCCGATGATGGGCTGGAACACATCCGTATCGTAATTAGATACCTTGCCTTGGATAACACGCACCAGTCGTTCAAAACCCATCCCCGTGTCGACGTGCTTTGCCGGGAGCGGCTTGAGCGAGCCATCTTTCTGCCGGTTGAACTGCATGAATACCAGATTCCATATCTCGATAACCTGCGGGTGGTCCGCATTGACCAGGGCTTTCCCGTCTACCTTGCGGCGCTCGCTATCCGGTCGGCAATCCACATGGATTTCCGAAGAAGGGCCACAAGGACCCGTGTCGCCCATTTCCCAAAAATTATCCTTTTTATTACCAAAGAGTATACGATCTTCCGGCACCACCTGTTTCCAGAAATCATAGGCCTCTTCATCTTTAGGCAAACCATCTCCCTTGTCCCCCTCAAAAACGGTCACATACAGCCGGTCGCTATCCAAGTTGTATACGCCAGTGAGTAACTCCCAACTCCACGCGATAGCTTCTTTTTTAAAGTAGTCGCCGAAACTCCAATTGCCTAGCATCTCAAACAGGGTATGGTGGTAGGTATCGATACCCACCTCTTCCAAGTCATTGTGCTTACCTGATACACGAAGGCAGCGCTGTGTATCCGCTACACGGGGATAGGATGCATGCGCGTCACCCAAAAAGATATCCTTAAATTGGTTCATCCCCGCATTGGTAAACATCAACGTGGGGTCATTCTTGATTACCACGGGGGCTGATGGTACAATTTGGTGGCCTTTATCTTTGAAGAAAGCCAAAAAAGCGTCGCGGATTTCCCTGCTTGTCATTGAAAAAAATGCGTTTGATATACCGCGCAAACTTAGGCAAATTTGGCTGCATTTGCAATCTGCTAATAAGTTCACGCAAACGCTTATTACCCAATTTATCTGTTTAAAAACAGATAAATCATCAAATCTGCTCTCAAGCAGATAACACAAAAAATCTGCTAATAAACAGATAAAATTAGTGTTTAAATGCTGGATTTACTACCTTCGCATATAACATAACACGTTGCTATGATAAGCGTCATAACCGGTGATATTATCAATTCCAGAAAAGCAGCTGACCCTGGTGAGTGGCTAGGCCGACTAAAAACTACTTTCAAAACGGAGGGCCCCACCCCAAAAGTTTGGGAGGTTACACGTGGCGACAGCTTCCAGATCGAAATCGCGCAACCTGAAAACGTGTTGCTAAAAGCACTACATATCAAGGCGACCGTCAAACGGATTCCAGGCTTAGATGTCCGTATGGCTATCGGCATAGGCACAAAGAGCTATGATGCACCTAAAATCAGTGAAGCGAATGGCGATGCTTTCGTGAGATCGGGGCGATTGTTTGATCAGTTAAAGAAAAATACACTGGCAATCAGCTCGCCTTGGGAAGATGTGGATAGGGTTATCAATATGTGTTTAGAGCTTGCTTTGTTGACGGTAGACCGTTGGACACCCAACTCGGCCGAGATCGTAGCCCTTACGATAGAAAACCCGAGCAAAACCCAACTCGAGTTGGCGCACATCTTACAAATCAGCCAAGGTCGAATCAGTGAGCGGCAACAACGTGCCGGATACGACGAACTCATGAAATTGGAAGCCTATTTCAAGGAATCCATACAACAAAAGAACAACGGATGACACTTTTCCTCATGTTATTGCTCGCCCACATCCTTGGCGATTTCTGTTTCCAGCCCGACAGCTGGGTGACAGACAAAAGACGTTACAAGCATAAGTCGAAAAGGTTCTATACCCACATCCTTGTCCACACCATTTTATTGGCTATCCTTCTGGGTTTCAACACCAACTATTGGTTAGGTTTCACCGCTATCATCCTGTCTCACTACCTGATCGATCTGGTAAAGCTGCATACCGAACATGACAACCATAGATTGGCTTACTTCTTGGCTGACCAAGCCTTACATATTGCTATCCTCGCTTTGATTGCGCACCTATACGAACCTTTCGACATTACGTGGCAAAGTATCGTCTCCCCTGGCCACATACTTTTTCTTACCGCACTAGCCATAGTCATCTTTGTTCCCGCCGTGTTAATAAAAATAGTAATTGCCCAGTGGCGGCCGGCAACCAAGGATAAACAAGGCGAAGCCTTGTTCCAAAATGAAGAATCACTTATCAAGGCAGGCCGGTTCATCGGTATATTGGAGCGTCTGTTTATATTTTTGTTTGTTATAACCGACCATTGGGAAGCCATCGGCTTCCTCTTGGCTGCCAAATCCATTTTCCGTTTCGGCGACCTAAGGCAAAGCAAAGACCGGAAGCTCACCGAATACGTCCTGATTGGCACATTGCTTAGTTTCGGGATTGCCATCCTAGTTGGGCTTATCTATTTACGCTTAGCTCAAAAATTCGATTAAAATTGGCTCGTTAATTGCGAGAAGCTCACAAAATCAAAAAACATTATACAAAATAAATACGAACAAATTTAACAAGATGAAACCACCACCAGCA
>NZ_JAMXAY010000085.1 GCF_025460835.1 Parapedobacter soli
GGTGACCGGAAACGGCATCCGGTTAAGCATGGACGGCAAGGGCCGCGCGATTGACAATATTTTCATCGAACGGCTGTGGCGGAGTGTAAAGTACGAACATGTGTACTTGTTTCCAGCTGCAGATGGCCTGGCCTGTTACCAAGGTCTGCAAACGTATTTCGGGTATTACAACAACCAAAGGAGACACCAAAGCCTGGAAGATGAAATCCCCGGTGAGGTCTACCATAGCCTCAAGCAAAAGGAGGTCGCATGAAGCTGAGGAAAACAGGTGCCTCCGGCGGGCGCTCGCCGCGCAGGCAGGTTANCAACCAAAGGAGACACCAAAGCCTGGAAGATGAAATCCCCGGTGAGGTCTACCATAGCCTCAAGCAAAAGGAGGTCGCATGAAGCTGAGGAAAACAGGTGCCTCCGGCGGGCGCTCGCCGCGCAGGCAGGTTATGGTTGATGTTTGGGGGTGGGATAATAGAAATATCTCACTTAGTTTATAAAAAATCTGTCCAACGATTGGGGGGAATTATATTTCTTTGCCTAACCATATCAACAACTAAATGAAGTCAAAATTACGCTTAATGGGATTGCTATGTCCCAAAAATAGCCAATACCGCATAAAACCGCCAATTTTTTTGATGGCAGTTTACACGATCATGTGTTTGGAAGCCCGCGCACAGCGCCCCGAGTCCTCGGGGCCTGTGTTGTCGGGCAACAAATCATTTACCGAAATTATCCCCGCGAATGCCAATTCCCAATACGGAATGCTGAGCGTGCATGAGGTAGGAGGGAAGATCTATTTGGAGATTCCCGATTCACTCCTTGGCCGCGATATCCTGACGATAAACCGCATAGCCAATGGATGGGCGGGTGATAAGCCTTTTGATCCATTCCTCAGTTTCCTCGGTTTCAGTGGCGATCTCGCTAACGAAAGCCTGTTCCGATTCGACAGGGAATCCGATGACGCCATCGTAATATATCCGCTCGATTATTCAAACCGGATTCAGGCTGAAGACGGCAAGCTGGCGTTACCTACCAACGCCGATGTTTTACCCATCCTCCACAGCTTTCCGGTGCTTTGCCGCAACAGATTAGATAACGGTTCGCTCGTGGATGCCACGGATTTCCTATCTGGGGATAATACCATCATGACTTTTTCCGGTTCGCTGCGCCGTAAATTTAAGGTAGGAGCCATGCAGTCGCAGCATTCGGCGGTTTCGGAAGTGGAAGTAACTGATGATCATCTCATAACCACCAGCATCAAAACCTATAGCTACAACAGCGAAACGGTACGGTTTGGTATGCGTTCGGTCTGGTTCCTATTGCCTGTTATTCGGTATGAAATCCGGCAGCCCGATCATCGCGTGGGGTATTATACGCAGTCGGCCACTGACTACAGTAACGCCTATACGCCGCAGCAGGACCTGCGGATGGTAAAACGGTGGCGCATGGAACCGCGCCCGGAGGACCGGGAGGCCTATTTCCGGGGCGAACCGGTCGAACCCGCCAAACCGCTGGTCATCTACATCGATCCGGCCATGCCCGAGGAGTGGGTACCCTACATGATACAGGGCATTAACGATTGGCAGCCTGCCCTGGAGCAGGCGGGTTTCAAAAACGCCATCCGCGGCGAGCGGGTGCCGCCCGGAATGGAAAGCCGGATGGTGGGTGATGCACGTTATCCGATGGTCAGCTATAAACCGAGCCGCGTACGGAATGCAACGGCCGAGCTCGTCACCGATCCCCGCAGCGGGGAGATACTCAACGCACACATCGCGTGGCACCATGGGCACATCCGGAACATCATCAAATGGGGACGCATGATGGGCGCAGTACACCGGCCCATGCTGCGGGGCAATGAAACGGATACGGCCTTTATGGGCGCCATGATCCGAAAAATCATTGCCCATGAAGTGGGCCACGTCCTCGGTCTGGTGCACAATTTCGGGGCGTCGTCCGTGGTGCCCGTGGAAAACCTCCGGGATTCCGATTGGTTGGCCAAAAACCCCATCAGCCCGTCCATTATGGATTACGTGCGCGTCAATTACGTGGCGCAGCCCGGGGATAAGGTGCCGCTACCGGGATTGATTCCCCGCATCGGCCCGTATGACCGGTGGGCCATCGAATGGGGGTACCGCTACCGGCTTTCATCCGGCGATACCCAAGCCGACCGCCAACGGCTGAATAACTGGACAGCGGAAACGGGCGACAGCGGCATGCGCTGGTTCGGCGCAGAGGAACGGCAATCCACCGATCCCCGCTGCCAGGCTGAGGATTTGGGGGACGATCCCATTCTTGCAGCCACGTATGGCATCAACAACCTGCAACGGATGGTGGACAGCCTGACCGTATGGTATCCCCATCCCGGGCAGGCCACCGAAGTGTACCGTGAGGTCATCGGTCAATACGGCAATTACCTGAATTCCGTAACCGCATGGATCGGTGGGAGGTACCACCGCATCCGCACGGCGGAAGGGGAGTGGAATAATGTACGGGTATCAACCGATGACCAGACCCGGGCATTGGAGTTCCTGCGCGACAGGTTCATCACCCCGCCCCGATGGCTGCTGGATAACCCGGCAACCGGACGGATCGGCCTGGACCCCATGGCAGACATCACCAAACTACACGAACGGCTGATGGAGACGCTGCTGGTGAAAGCGGTTGCGGATGGCAGCCCGGATCACCCGGACCGGCTCTGCCGATGGATTTTCGGGCAACCGATAGGCAATCCGGAACCGGACAACCGGTACCGTACATCCCTCCGGTGGACGTTCGCCATGCAGCTCAAAAAGATCGCGTTCCCTGAAAACACGAAGGCCGGGGAGGCACCCACACCGCAACAGCTCGTTGCCCGGGAAACGATTTCAAACCTATGCACCCTCCTGCAACGGGAGGGCGATGAACTGCTTATTAATCAATTACAACACCAAATCTTTTAATGTATGATGAAAAAAATCAAACTCAGTATGGTCATGCTGTTGCTGCTGTTTCAGGCAGGGTACACGCATGCGCAAACCTACTCGGTGGGCGATAGCCTGCCGGAGGAATTTTTCAGTACCGTGCATCCGGCCATGGACCTGACAACCGGCGAATCCACTACCGTCAAGCTGGAGGATTACCGGGATAAACTGGTCATCCTCTATTTCTGGTTTAATGGATGCAGTCCCTGCATCCGCTCCTTCATCAAATGCGATAGCATACAGCCCCTGCTGAAGGGGGAGAATTACGTGGTCATTCCATTTACTTACCAAACCCTGGAAACCACGCAGCGGATATTGAGGCGGTTTCAATGGAACATGACTTCCATCATTGCAGACAGTGTGCTGTATGAAGCATTCGCGGGCCGCAGTTTCCGGAATACGGCCTGGATTAAAGACGGACGGGTGTATGCAACCCCCGAATCGAAATTCCTCACGGCCGAAAACATACGGAAGGTCCTGGCGGGTCATCGCGAAGCGTTTCCCCTGGAAGCCAGGCAACCGCAGCGTGCCGGTAACCAGCCAACCCGGTAACCAAACTAAACCATTTTCATATGAAGACAGCGATAACTTTTACCCTATTCATTTTATTTTCCTGCGGCCCGGTTGCGGCGCAGGAACTGCTCAGCGGAAACGTGACCGATAAAGAGGGCGATCCGCTGCCCCAGACTTCTGTGCAGCTATTGGGCAATGGTAGGACCATCCGGGTAACCGCCAGCGGAAACTTCTCCATCCGCCGCCCGCAGGCACCGGATTCCCTGCTGTTTACCCACGTGGGATATCTCAGCAAAACAGTGCCCATCGATGCCGGCACCAAAACCCTGCGGATCGTGCTGGAAGTGGATCCCGGCATGCTGCAGGAAGTCGAAGTGAACACCGGCTATTACGCCGTGCCGCGTGAACGTGCCACCGGTTCGTTTACGCACATTGATAACGAATTGCTCAACCGCAGCGTAAGCCCCAACATACTCGACCGGCTGGAAGGGATAACCAGCGGCCTGCTGTTTGACCGCAGCAACCTGTCCGGCGAGGACATCAACGGCAAACCGAGGCTGCGGGTAAGGGGGTTGAGCACCATCGAGGCCGATTCGGAACCGCTGATCGTGGTGGATAATTTCCCGTTTGAGGGCGATGTGAACACCATTGATCCGAATGATGTGGAGAGCGTCACCGTGCTGAAAGACGCTGCGGCGGCCAGCATCTGGGGAGCCCGGGCAGGCAACGGTGTCATCGTGATCACCACCAAACACGGACGGTACAACCAGCCGGCACGCATTTCGTTCAACAGCAACATCAACGTCGTTTCCAAGCCGGATCTATTTTACAGCCAGCAATATCTGCCCGCCGCCACGGTGATGGATATCCAAAAGGAACTCTTCGAGCGCGGGGCTTACCGGGAAGATGACCGTACCTTCCTGCCCGGCTACGTGGAGTTGCTGATCAAACAGCGTGATGGCTTGATCGCGGACAACGATTTTAATGCTGCTGAAAACGCGATGAAACAGACGGATCTCCGCCGCCAGTCGCTTCAATACCTGTATCAACCGGCCATAACCCAGCAGTACGGCCTGAGCGTGCGGGGTGGCAGTGAGCGCTACAGCTATTCGTTTTCGGGCGGCTACAACCGCAACCGGGGCGTCAGCGTGGGGAATGGCGATGAGCGGATCAACGTGGGGATGCAGAATAGCTACAAGGCGCTTGAAGGCCTCGAAATAACAGGTGCCATCTGGTATACCAAGCAGTCCGGTAAAAACAATGGCCGGGGGCATTTGAAAGCAGCCTCCATTTACGAAGGTCTTGTGGATGAAAACGGCAACCCTCGCAGCATCATAAGCAGGTACCGCAGCAGTTATCACGAAAGGGCCGAAGAGTCGGGGCTGCTCGATTGGATGGAACGCCCCCTTGACGAGATCAGGCTGAACGATAGCCGGACGAGCGCGCAAACGGTACGTTTCAACGGCGCTGTCAACTACACCTTTTTGCGGGATGTCAAGGCAGCGCTTAGCTATCAATACCTGGTAAGTGAATCGGGTGGCTCTGAATATCACGATAAGGAAAGCTACTATGTGCGCGATTTGGTGAACCGGTTTACCGGTGAGGCAGGAAACCGCGTTATTCCCTATAATGGCATCATGGACTACAACGCAACGTCTGGCGGTCAGGCCCATTCGGGCCGGTTGCAGCTCAATTACAGCAAATCGTTTAGGGATAAGCATGCGGTATCGGTTTTGGGTGGTGCGGAAGTGAGGCAAACAATCACCCGGTTGACACCCGGGGTAACGCTGTACAATTTTGACAAGGATGTATGGACCGGCACAGGCCAACTGGACCACAGCACATGGTTTCCGACCAGACCCAGCGGTTCCTCGTCGATTGCCGCGGGCGTCGGCCTACCCGATAAGACAACCAATAGGTATCTGTCCTATTTCGGGAATGGCAGTTATACCTTCCTGGAAAGGTATACAATGAGCACCAGCATGCGGTGGGATGGAAGCAATCTGCTGGGCGTGAAAGCAAACCAGCGGGGCACGCTGCTTTGGTCGGCAGGTGGCAGTTGGGAGATTAGCCAGGAACCCTTTTACCGGCTGTCGGCTTTCCCCTATGTTAGGCTACGGACTACCTACGGAAGCGCGGGCAACATCGATAAAACACAAAGTCATTACCCAACCATTTCCCTGAACACCAATGGGTATACCTCGCTCACGTATGCAAACCTCACCAGCCCGGGAAACCCATCCCTTCGGTGGGAACGCGTAAATACGCTGAACGTAGGGCTGGATTGGCGGACCAAACAGCAGCGGGTCAATGGCAGTATTGAGTATTACACCAAATGGGCCAATCACCTGCTGGGGTCGGATTTAGTGGATCCTACCCTGGGCATACCGACTTCCCAAAGTTACAAGGTAAATTATGGAAGTCTGAAAACCGTCGGGTGGGACATCCAGTTGAATACCCGCAACCTGACGGGAGCGTTGTCCTGGAACACCACGGCCATGCTAAGCTACAGCCGGAATGAAATTACCCACCTCACAAGGCCGGTGTTGCGCTATGCCTATGAGTTCGTCACGAAGTCTGTTCCCGAAGTAGGGAAATCGGTCGATCTGCTGTATGCTACGCCGTGGAATGGCTTAAGCGCGGATAATGGTCTGCCGGTTGTGTATGTGGATGGCAAGCCGACAACGGAAGTCAGTGCGTATACAAATTACGTTTTAGGGCTTAGCTATGATGAACTGGCTAAGGTTGGAGTGACCGTGCCGCCGTTTTTCGGCTCATTGCGGAATAACATCCAATGGAAAGGGATCAAACTGGATTTCCTGATTACCTACAACTTTGGACACGTGTTCCGCCGAACGTCGATGAGCCCGGGCGACGAATATCTTAACTTACTTATTCCGCGTTACCACATGGATTATTTCAAGCGCTGGGAAAAGCCCGGGGATGAACGCTTCACCGATGTGCCCGCCGCGATTGGGGTAAGCGACCTGGGGATATCTGATTATTACCGTTATTCTGCTGCACTGATCGATAAGGGGGATGTGATCAGGCTACGGGATATCGGTGTTTCCTACACGCTGAATAAAAACACCTTCAGCAGATTGCCGTTCCGGAGTATCAGCCTTTCACTCTATGCGCGTAACCTCGGTATTCTCTGGCGTGCCAACAAATCGGGCGTCGACCCCGAGTTTCCGTCTGCAGACTATCCTGCCCCAAGAAGCTTTGCGCTGGGTTTACAGTTTTCGATTTAATGGAACATCAACTTAATAAAATTGTAAAATGAAATATTTCTTTTTTACGCTGTCCGCGTGCCTGCTGTGTGCCTGCGGGGAAAGTTTTCTGGATACCAGACCTTCGGTAAGGCAGCGCGTCCCTCAGTCGCTGGCAGACTATATCGCGCTCTTGGATAATACGGGCACAATGAGTGTGTCTTCCCATGCCTTGGGTATGATAGGTAGCGACGAACTTTACCTCACCGAACCGTCTTACAATACGTTCCCAACGGGTGTCAATCACAATTACCAAAAAAGAGCCTACACGTGGGAGAAGCGAATATTTGAAGGGAATGAATCGTCTAAGCTGGACTGGAACGACGGGTATAAGCGCATCCTGTGGGCGAATCTGGTATTGGATGGAATCGGCAATTTATCCCTGTCTGCGGGTGACAAAGCGGTTGCGGAACAGGCGAGAGGGATAGCTCTCTTTCACCGGGCATGGAATTACTATAACTTGGCACAGTTGTTCTGCCCGGTATATGAGGAAAGTTCGGCTTCGGAATCGCTGGGTTTACCGCTCAGGCTGGAGCCTGATTTGACCCTCAGGATTGGACGTTCGAGTTTGAAGGATACGTACCGGCAAATTATCAAAGACCTGGAAGTGGCCAAGGAATTGCTTCCGGTCAACGCCGTTACCACCTATAGACCTAATAAGGCAGCTGTACTTGCACTGCTTTCCCGTATTTACCTGCAAATGGATGATTATCAGCATGCGTATGAATATGCTGACCAATGCCTTGCACTGTCCAACGAATTGTTGGATTACAATACGGTAGATGTAAACAAGCCATTGTCATTTACGCCCCTGGCAGTAGGCAATCCCGAAGTGCTGTTTTTGACTACTCTTTCCGGTCAAATGACTATTTATTTACGCATGCTGACTACCACTTATATGCTCGTAGATAATGATCTGTATAACAGCTACGAAGATGGGGACATTCGCCGTGAGGCTTATTTCCTCAAAAACAGCGACGAAAATTTCAATTTTAAAGGGAGCTATGATGCAACGTCGTATTCTTATTTTACGGGGATGGCTACCGATGAAGTATATCTGACCAAGGCGGAGTGTGCAGTAAGATTAGGGGACATTCCAACGGCGCTGGCGGCGGTGAATAACCTACGAAAACACCGCTTTTTGCCAGACACATTCGTGGCATGGGATGTTCGGGATGCCGATGAATTGCTCGATCGAATTTTGGCGGAACGCAGGCGGGAACTGGTATTCAGGGGGGTGCGTTGGGAAGATTTGAGACGACTGAATAAGGAAACCAAATATGCAAAAACACTGACGCGGGTCTTGGGAGATCGTACGTTTACGCTCGAGCCAGGTAGTAATCGGTACATCTGGCCAATTCCGTTGGAAGCAATCCAGGTAGGCGGATACGAACAGAATGAACGATAAAGCAAACCCGGCTGGTACAATGTGCCAGCCGGGTTACAAATTTGGTTAGGGCGCAAGTTCGTGAGAGTATTCCTCAGCCGTTGCTCCCAGATCCAGGAAATCCTGGATGGTGGCTGGGTTTGTGGAATCATTGATCCGACTTTTTAATTCATTATAAGCGGTTTCGTCGGTTATACCCGAAATGTCCAATTTCACCGAGCATACTTTTCCGGAATTGTCCGGGTCACAATCGCCGCTCGGCCGCTGGTCGGTTGGCTGATCGGATACCTGTTGGCTGGCAGGATCCATATCATCCAGTCCATTAATCGTTACCGGAAACCACAGGGTATCCCCTTGGATAGTAAAATCGGTAAGGAATGACTGGGTGTGTTTCTTCAGAAACGTTGACTTGTTTGTGGACGATTCGTTAGCTACACTCACTTGAAAGGCAATGAAGAGCACCGCAACTGACAATACTCCTGTGATTATGTTTTTTATCTTTTCCATAATCGTAAAAGGCATTTTTCTATACGGAAATGCTTACCGTTTAATGTTTGATATAACTATTTGTTCAATAACTGCTTATTAGTCGGTCATCGGCTGACCAAGCCGTGGATGCCCCGGTATCTGGCTCGGAAACATCCCCAATCTTTTCCTCACGGCCCTGCGCCGAAATAAAGCAAACCTGCGGTTACGTGTGGCTATGTGGAAATCCAGTCGACTGACTGGATGTATTGCGTTAATTAGACACATGGCTTTGTTCATAATATTCTTCGATTTACAAAAGCCAAGGTAGGGGGTATTCCATCCCCCAACAGTGTCATATGGCACTGTTTTTCTATGCCATTTGGCACTTCGGAGAAAAACCGCGCAATACGCTCCAACTATTTTTATTCTTTTGTCAGAAACCGGTTAAATTGCCTTTTCGATACGTTGATATGCAGTGCCTGCACCCGATGAGGTATGCGATGAAGAAGCGTTCTATGCATCTCCCTGAACTTCTGGAAGCGCATTTCCGCAGGCATGCCCAGGAAACGGCCGAGTTCGTTCACCTGGCGTTTGTTTTGGAGGGTCAGTGTTTCCACGGCAGTTTGCAGCGTAGGATGACGGTCCATGAGCTGCCACAAGGCAGGATAGGGAATGGCCAGTAAACCGCCGGGTTCCAGCGCCTGTAGGCTGGCCAGCCGGTCTTCACGGTAGTGCAGGCTATCGTGCTGAAAAATCAATTCATGCGGTCGGTAAATGCAGACGCCCTGCTCGTCGCCTGTATCGGCATAGTGGTAGTAGCTGTGCGAAAGTGCGTGCTCAAAAACGAAGGCCTGCCCGGTTTCATAGGGGCCAGCCAGTTCGAAATGCTCGCCGCGCACCACCTCGTAGCGATGGCTCAGGCGTGCCATATCGACGGTCAATGAGGCGTCCGGTCCGCACGACAGCCCCATGCGGGGCCAAAGGTAGCGGCTCAACAACTGTCTTTTCAGAATGGGATCGTCGGCAAGGCGTTTCATTCAATACCCATTTACGGAAAAGCCGCCACCCGACGACTGGGCCAGGATCCGCAGGCACGCACGTCGTCGGGTGTTAGCAATTTGCTGTTGTTTTGATCTGTAGTTGCGCCAGTGGTCAGTACGTAATCCGCACAATGAACCGACCCGTGAAGGAAGTGTTCCGGGCCTCTCCGTCACTGCCTTCAAACTCCTTGATCAGCGTGGCCAGCTTGGCTCCTCGCACCACGGGCTTCTCGTCTTTTTCAAGCACGATGGGTAGCCGGTGCGTAATGGCGAAGTAAACGCCGTCGGCCGCAAAGCGGATGGTCGCATAGTCCAGGTTGTGAAGATAGTCCCGTTGCGATTGATCAAGCGAAAAGCGCTGGGTAACCCAGTCCTCGAAATGGAGGTAAGCAAATTCGGCTTCGTTCCGGATGTCGGGATCCGGTTGGGCGTAGAGGTGGGTCTGCCAGTCCTGTACGCCGATGGATGTGAATGGATACTGCATAAAATATTTGTTTTGATTTACGTTGTCAAAAATGCAAATGATTGATTGTGAACAAAATAAGTGGGAGCCAGTTTGTTGAACGAACAAATAAAAATGCCGAACGAACGGAGGGAAATGCCGAACGAACACTTGTTTTTCTTGAACGAACCGAACGGATTTTTTAGATTTGTTGTATCTGTACTTAAATACTGAACCAAAAAATTATGGAAGAAACCTTTACTCCACAGAATTATCACGATCGTTTGCCCCGCCTTTGGGGTGCTGCCATTGCTGCGTTGGCCGTGGCGGTCATCGGCATGCGAGAACAGTTTCTGGTGCTGGTGGTTGAACACACCTGGGCAGTAGCCGTGGTCTATGGGCTTTCGTTCGCGCTGGCCTGGTTCCTGATCCGGTACGTCGGCGCCCAAACCCGTATTCTGGATCGCTCCCATCCCTGGCTCGACGATGTTTGGAGCCGATTGCTCCACCAATTTTTCCGTGCGGTACTCGTACCCACCCTCATCGTTCTGCTGTTTGCCGTCCTGTTTTACAACCTCTTTTCGGATACGTCCGAACTGAAGGAATCCGGATATTTTTATTCCGACTATCCCCTCTCGTTTCTGCTGCTCATCATCCTCAGTATGTGTTACGCCTTTGCGTACCTGATTGCTTATGTGCGGAATCTGCACGTGGAAGTGGAACGGCTCCGTAAGCTATTGACGATAGAGCGGGAACGGACGGCATCGGTTGAAGCCGTTGAGCCGGAGAGAAACACCGGAACGTATTCACTCGCCGACGACGAAGGCAGCCATGCCATTCCCTATGAAGATATTTGCTATTTCAGGATGTGTATCGAGGAGAACGACAGCGGCAAGCCCGTACGGTTCATTGAGCTGGTGTGTAAAGATGGTAGGAAATTTAAAGCAAAGGAGGATTCGCTTGTGCAGGTAGTACAGCATACGGAAGGCTTTTTCAAACAGGTGTGCCGGCGGTATGTGGTGGGGCAGCATGCCATTGCTGCATGTATGAAGGATAGGGAGTCGGGGAAACTGATGCTAACCCTATCGCCCGATGCCGTGGAAGTGGAACTGAGTATCCGCAACTCAAGCAAGCTGAAAGACTGGATACTCGAACAGGTGAAAACCATTTCCCGTCACGGATCGACGGATATGGAAGCCGAATTGGAAAATTTGGATTCCTGATTGCGAACCGTTATTTTTATCGCCTAATTAACCGTTTGTTTCACAGCCATCTACGGTGAAACAATGGCTGATCCCGGAAATAGATCTGTAGCTCCCGAAAAATGCTTGCTGTTTTTCCCTGGCCTGCCATTGCCCGGATCCGACGCCTGTCGATGGTGCTTTTAACTGAAAGTGCCATGTTAACCAGACTCATGCAGTTACTTTATGAACTTATCAAAGAAGATTTGCGCCCGTTTATCCGTGAGGCGCACGAATACATCCGCGAACGGCGTAATGGCCGTGAACAACCGTTGATGGAGCCGGTTTCCCCGGCGGATGAACATCTATACAACCGCAAAGAAGCCGCAGACTTCTTGCTGGTAGACCCCCGTACGGTAACCCGGTACCGGATCAACGGTAAACTCCGTTTCGTGCGCAACGACGACGGCCGCATCCGCTACCGCCGGGAAGACCTCCATGCCTGCTATTTCTGGAAATGGGGCAAAAAGCCCTAACGGCTGTACAACTGCTCCCTGACCGCTGCCAGACTGCTGCGGGTGGCTTGGCTGTCCGCCAGCATTTGCCGTGCAGTCCGCCTGCTGTACAAAGCAGCGTGGCAGCAGGAAGACCGCCGTTTGGTACGCTGTAGGTGCGCCCATGACGCACAGCGGTTGGGGAGTTTTCCGGGAACATTCAGGAAACAGGTGACAACCGTGTCACCAAAAGGGCGTATCGGTGACAACCTTCCCCGGATCCGGTGACAGCCGGGTGACAGCGCTAGGATACTGATGATCAGCGTCCTATGTTTGCCCCTGTCAGTCAACGTACCGGTACATCGAAACACTGGCAAAGAGTATAAATTGAAGTATTAATTTTTAAATCATTAGAAACAATGGCAAAATTTATCAACGGTGCCAACGGTACCTTTTCCGGAAAAGTGGGTAGCGTGATCGGCGCCAGCTGGCGCGGCATCCACTACCTGCGTGGCCTGGCGAAAAAGAGCAACGTGCCGGCCACGGAAGCACAG
>NZ_JAMXAY010000086.1 GCF_025460835.1 Parapedobacter soli
AAAATCTAACTTAAACTGCTGTCCTGTTTTCGGGGGGAATTATAGTTATCACGGTCACATTGGTTGCGCTAAAGGTAAAAACTTTAACCGCCACATCCAAATTTTTGAAACATCAAATCGTTTTTGTAAGTTAGCTTACAGTAGATGTTTATTGGTTTCCGGCCATAGGCCGGATCTGCGTCTTTTTCATGAGATGCGGTTAACCACCCGGCCGTTCTCATGTAAATAAGGACGGCCGGTATTTTTTTCATCCGGCAAAATAATTCGGCAATTTCTTCGTTTTGGATATGAGGTTGATAGCCCCTAACCCCATTGGGGCGGACCCGTCTTGTTTAACGAGACGGGCTTTTTTCTTTTCAGTCGCCATACTGTCTGTTTTAACAAACATTCAACGTCAAATAGTTTGTACGTCTAATAGTAGGTCGCCAACAATAACCTGAAAATAGTGTTAGTATTTCTATGAGTTATAAGATATTCACTAACCCGGATAATCTGTAGGTAATAGTGATTGATGAGAACGGTGACGGCTTCTTATTCACCCCTGACGATGAATATAAACGCCAGTTCAGTGCGGACCGGCTAATTTACAATGAGATTGGCGATCTCTATATGGTGGAAGAGCTGTTCGGCGCCGAGTTAGGCCGGGACAAGTTCGAATTAGCAATGGCAGCGGTTATTGAGTATTTGGGGAGGAGTTGAAGAAGACCGTATCTTTGATGCACGTTATTAGATCAAATATTGCATTGTCCCCAATCCCGGGTTAGGGCGCTGGCGGGTTGAATAACACGTAAACCCTTCGTCCACAGTCATCCTTTCCGTTGTCATCCAGCCTCTTGCCCTTACGCCCATCACAAAAATCAATTAACGTGGTGATCATATGTTTCGGGTGGAAATCTTCACCAAAATTCTTCCTGAAATTCGCTAGTACATCCAATGCAGTTTTCGGTGAATCGAAAAAACCATCCGCAATCAATGCGTCCATATATGATTTGACCTCGCCCGGTTCATAGGTATTCAACGGGGTGTCCAAAGCGTCGCTTTTTCGCTCTTCCGTAAAGATATGGTAGTGCGTATATATTCCATCGGACTGCTGAAGCGAAATTTCATATACCTTCCGGCGCGATTGGTCCAATTGTTCCGTTACGAGAAGGTTGTAATTCTTTGCTGGTACGGGAGGAGGTAATATTATTTTGAATGTCTTGTTCAGAATGAGTGCGATATAATTGACATCGGCTGGGTCGTATTTTAGCGTGTGCAACGGATTTTCGACATCGCGCACATATGAACCATTGTCTTTGCCCATCATGTAAGAAAGTTCAAACCACGTCCATCCCAAATCAATACGTACTTTTTGCAGACTGTAAGCTTTTTCAACCTCAATAGCACTTGGAGAGGCTTTACTTGTTGACTTCTTGTTAGGTTTTCTTTTTTTGGATACTTCTTCAGGCATAGGCACAATTTAAAACTTATTCTTTCCTCAATTTATACCTAGGACTGTCATCACTCTCTCTGTCAAGCACCCCTTTTTTGTGTGCGTAAGCTAATGTACCATTAAAAATGTCTCGAGTCCAGTTTTTATTAAATTTGGTATTACAATAGTCGGCAAATTCCATTGAATTATGCCAGTCGATTAAGAAGTCATCTTTTGACTCTATTAGTATAAATAAGGCACCTGATGCTTTAAGTCTGTTGGGAATGAACTTAATGTCCTTTTCGACAAGCTTTTCTTCTATGGGGCAATCCGGGTAGAAGTCAATAAGGGAATAATTCCGTTTTAGTCCTCGCTCTTCTAGTTCATTATCGGTCATTGTCGAAGCTAATGCGTTAAAGAAAGTGGCAAAAACGTTTAGGTGATGATCACTATAACATGTGGTTGTTTCATTGTTCTCAACAGACGATACAAAGTTGCTTTCCGGGTTGTCGTTGATTTCCCTTGACAATTCCTTTTGAGTAAGATTAAAAGCAATACGAACTTCCTTGACTTGATTTGTGATAAAATTGTCTACAGATTTTATTAGTGAGGCCATAAAGCAAGAAGCTGAATATTGCCTCGGTAATAAAAAGCTAAAATAATTTTGAATAGTATAAATTATTATTTATCATTGCATTGTGATTGGTAATTATGTCCAATCCACGAGCGTTGACATAAGAGTCTCGACCGCAAATTCCGACAATTTGTAATCAGAGCGAGACGGTAGGTTAATGCCCGAGGTGATATTTTGTGTACTTTCGTGCCGCTATAGCACCAAGGGCCCTATCGTAATCCCGTTTCTGATAGGCGTCGGAACCTTGCGGTGCGGTTGTAGGGCCTGCTATAGTTTTTAGGTTCTAAGTATAACCAGGAGACTCGTTTTCAGCTAACCATTATGAGAACGAGTTTTTTATTTTTACAGCCTGCCTGTTTTCCAACTCTAATAGGAGATGGAAGCGCCGCTTTAACCACGGCCTGGGCAATATCAACTTCCAATCTTCACAAAAATGTAATTTCCAAGCCTGTTTGATTCGTCGTAAGAAATCTGAATTAACCTGATTTTCTTCATCTGAAATTAAACAAAAAATGAAGCGAAAATTACGCTTAGGGGATTGCTATGCCCTAACCAGACATAAACTAAGGCAATATAAAATAAGATATATCAGCCTACTGGCTGTACTAACGATCATGTGTTTGTATGCCGTGAAGCAGGTTTCCGCCCAAGAGGCGGAGCCTGCGGCTACGGCAGTTGCAGATATCATCGGTCCCGATGCCAAATCCCAATACGGCATGCTGGGTGTACATGAGGCAGGCGGCCGGATTTATCTAGAAATCCCAGACTCCTTGCTTGGCCGTGATATCTTAGTTATTAATCGTCTGGCGAAGGGGTGGGCAGGGCCACACCCTTTTGATTTCGTCAAACAGGGACTTGGCTATAGCGGAGACCTGATCAGCGAAGCTGTCTTCCGCTTTGATAGATTAACCCAGGGCAAGTTAGCTATTCGGATACTGGATTACAGTAACCGAGTGAAAGGTAACGGTGCGGCGGTATCGGTTCCCGTCAATGCATCGGAAATGCCCATTATCGGCATATTCGATATACAGGCTCGAAATGACAGGAGCGACGCTTCGTTGATCGGATGGACCGCTTTCATGGCTGAGGACAACGGTATAAATGCTTTTTCTCAACCGCTCAAAGTACAGTTTAAACTGGGCAATCCATTGCCGGATCGGTTGGTTATCCGGGAGGTTCTAACGGATAGCACGCACCTCATCGTGCGAAGCTGCCGGACTTACCTTTATAGCGGCAGCGGCACCCCGCTGACCATGGAAATTCAGTCTACTTGGTTTATGCTCCCCCGGCAACCGCTGCATGCGCGGCTCGCGGATGAGCGGTTGGGGTTTTTCTCGATAGCCGTAACCGACCATAGCGATATATATTCTCCACCCCAAAAGGCGCATCTCATTACGCGCTGGCGGTTGGAACCCCGTTCTACTGACCTGGAGGCTTATTTCAGGGGCGAGCTGGTTCAACCCGCCAAGCCTATCGTATTTTATATTGACCCTGCGATGCCAAAGGAATGGGTTCCGCATATGATTAAGGGTGTCAACGACTGGCAAATAGCTTTTGAACAAGCCGGTTTCAAGAATGCGATTTATGCAAAATGCGTGCTTCCGGGCGAAGAAAGTAAGTCAGTGGGCGATGCCCGATATTCGTTCATTACCTACAAGCCCTCCGGTGTGACGAACGCGCGGGGCAGTAGTGTGGTAGACCCCCGTAGCGGCGAAATCATTAACGCGGAGGTATCCTGGCATCACGGGATGCTGCGGATGCTTGACCAATGGCTATTTGTGCAAGGTGCGCTGCATCTGCCAACGCTTAGGTCCGCTGAGGTTGACAGCGCGCTGATGGGCAGGATGATCCGGTACATGGTATGCCATGAAGTCGGTCATGCGTTGGGTCTGACCCACAATTTCGGCGCCTCGTCGTCCGTTCCCGTAGAAAAATTACGAGACAGCAAATGGCTGGAAGAGCATGCATTTTGCCCGTCCGTCATGGATTATGCGCGCCTAAACTATGTGGCCCAACCGGAAGATAGCATAGGGGAATCCGGATTGTTCCCACGAATCGGCAAATACGATAAATGGGCGATAGCGTGGGCATACCGCTACCATCATCCTTTTATCTCCCAGGAAGAGGGAAAAAGGATATTGGATGAGTGGGTTACCTCCAAACAGACTGATCCGTTCCTTTGGTTCGGAGGCGAGCCTCATCTGGGGCAGCCGCGCGTGGAGCGCGAAGACCTGGGCGATGACGTTATAACCGCAGCAACTTATGGGTTGCTGAACCTACAACGAATCGTTGACAGTATCCCGCTATGGTTCGTCGGTCAGCCTGCGCTTATCGCGCAGCGACAGCGCGATGTCTATGAACAGTTTGTCAACTATATGGGCCATGTTGCTCAGGTAGGAGATGCCCGTTCCGTGAACTGGCTATACGAAAACTTTTTCTGTTCGTCTTCTTGGTTTTTCAAATCCGGATTGGGTACTGACACTACCGCGATTGGAAAGCTTCTTGAAAAAAGCATGGATGTGCTTTTAAGGCGGCTCCCACCCCGGGATCTGCAATTACTACATGAGCGGATCTGGAACAATAGTGAAGCGTCTGTGCGCCCGGACGGAAATGCGCGCCTGACACAACGCGCGTATATTTCCGCCATGTTGGCGGCATGCGGCCCTTCGGGGCAGATATCCCCGCCAACAGAAAATGCTATACTGGCGGGTTATTACCTCGATGCTGTACAACAGGCAGCAGAGCAGCATGCGACCGTGTCTGGCGACCCGGTGGTCACAGCCCATTTCCTTAAAATTCAGCGAATGCTTAGAAGCCGATAATCTTTTTACACCAACTATTACCAACATGATAAACGCTGCAAAATTACTTTTTCTAACCATCATTGCGTTCTGTACCTATCCGCAACGCGGAGAGGCACAGAACGCCCCGGCCTACGGCAATTATTCCACGTCGCCGATGAGCCTGGCGATAGGCGATACCGTGCCGGAATTTTTTTACCGGATACCGCACGAAGTGGCAATGACGGTTTCCGGACAATCACTGACCATCAGCCTCGATCAATTCAGGGACAGATTGATCATCTTGGATTTCTGGGCAACATGGTGCGGTCCATGTATAGCAACACTTGGCCGACTGAATGACATAAACAAGGAGTTTGACGATGAAATCGTTGTTATTCCGGTTTCCTATGAACAGGCATCCACCGGCGCGAAGGTGTGGAAGCGCGATGGCTGGGACTATCTGGCCATCGTAAGAGACTCGGTGCTGGGAAAAACATTTCCGACCCAAACCCTTCCCCATCAGGTGTGGATCAAGGGCGGAAAGGTTATCGCGATGCCCAAATCCGATTATGTCACCGCGGAAAACATCCAGCTGGTTCTCCAAGGCGAAGACCCGTCGTCATTGCTTTATATGCATACCGATGCGGGGGACATCGATCCGCTGAAGCCGGTCTTTGTGGAGGGAAATGGCAAGACGCGGAAGTATTATGATACGCCTGAAACAACCATAGCCGGATTCCTACCGGGTCATCGCGCCCGGAAGCTGGATTTTTACGTAGCCGCGGACACCAGCATCCTCTGTGCGGTGAATCTGCCGTTGCAGGAATTGTTTTTCAGGGCCTATAAGTATGAGGTCTTCCAACCCTGGGCGGGCGACCTTGTAGCTAGTCAACCCAACAGTGTAATATTGGAAGTGAGTGATAACATGTCGCAGAGGCTGACCCCTCCCTATGGACTGCTGAATAAGGGAGAGCTGAGCAAGGACAGTGCGTTTGCGGCATGGGAGTTAAAGAACCTTTTTGGTTACAACTTACGCATTCCCCAGTTGATCAGTGATACCCTAGCCCGCAAATACATGCAGGAAGACCTGAACTTTTTTTTTGGCATGTACCTGGGTTTGCAGGCGGTGATAGAGCACCGGCAGGAATATCGCTATCCGGTTCTCAGAAACATCGGCCCGGCGGACCAGACTAGGAAATACCTGACGGCCTCTTCGCCACCCGTCGATTTAGATCAAAAATCCAACCTCGTCATGAAAGAACTTCCGTATGGCCAGGGGTTGTTTTATACCCATCTGGATATTTCACTACAGCATGCGGCCGGTAGTGAATTCACCGCGCCATTGGTAGACAGCACCGGTATACCGGCAGACCTAAACGTCAATTTCCACTTCCCGAAAGCCATGCGCAACGGCTGGACATTGGAAGCAATTAACAGGGAATTGAAACGATACGGTATGCACGTGGTTACGGAAACCCGGAAAGTTCCGGTATTGGTGATCCGGGAACACGACTACGCCAAACAATAGTAAATAAAACCGCAACCATTTAATGAAGAGAAATGAAAGTATTTTTAGTCTTTTTCTTTGCAATCGGCTTTGCCGCTAATGCAACTCCTACACATGCCCAAAGCGGGATAACCGGAACAGTGACCAGCATGGATGACATCGCCCTGCCTGCCGCCACAATCCGATTGCTATCCACGAATCGGGTCATCCCGATTCGTCCTGATGGGACGTTCAGTGTTCGGAGGCCCGATGGCCGGGACACATTGCTGATAACCCACCTGGGGTACCATTCCCGAAAAATCGGCATCGATAGCCTTACAACCGGCCCCATTGATGTCCATTTGGTGGCCGATGGTAATCTATTGTCGGAGGTGGAGGTGAACACCGGCTACTACACCGTGCCCCAGGAGCGCGCCACAGGCTCGTTTACCCATATTGATAACGAATTGCTCAACCGCAATGTAAGCACCAACATTCTTGACCGGCTGGAAGGGGTGACCAATGGACTGTTGTTTGACCGGAGAAACCTGGCGGGAGAGCAAGTAGATGGCGCACCTGAATTGCGGATACGAGGTATAAGTACCATCGAGGCCAACGCTGCACCGTTGATAGTTGTTGATAATTTTCCTTATGACGGAGATATCAACAACCTCAACCCCAGTATGGTGGAAAGCGTTACCGTGCTCAGGGACGCGGCCGCGGCCAGCATATGGGGTGCGCGCGCCGGCAATGGCGTGATCGTCATTACGACCAAGCAGGGAAATTACAACCAGCCGGCACGGGTATCGTTCAGCAGCAATCTTAACTTCACGGATAAGCCTGATTTATTTTACAACCAAAACTTTCTTCCCTCGCCGATCGTAATGGGTATCCAAAAGGAGCTATTCCAACGTGGTAACTACCAAGAACGGGATCGAACGTACATCCCGTCGTATGTGGAATTGTTGATAAAGCTGCGTGACGGGGTGATCGATCAGCAGGATTTCGCCAGCGCTGAACGGACGATGCAGGAGACGGATTTACGCCATCAGGCCTCGGAGCTTCTGTACCGAAGGGGACTTGTGCAACGGTATGCATTCAGCATGCAAGGAGGAGTCCGGAATTACCGATATGCCTTGTCGGCAGGCCATGACCACCAGCAAGCAACCGTTTTCGGCAACGGAAACCAACGCTTAAGCCTCGGATGGCAAAATTCGTTTAAGGCGGGTGAGTCCTTAGAGATGCACACGGGGTTTTGGTACACGGGGCGGCGGCGGCATAATAACGGAATAACTTACGGCGCACTCAATGTAGGCACAATCAACCATGCTTATGACGGTCTGGTAAACCCGGATGGTAGCGCAGCGGTAATGGGCAGCACATACAGGCAGGTGTACCGCGAAAGCGCAGAAAGTATGGGGTTGCTGGATTGGATGTACCGTCCATTGGATGAGGTGTCGCTCAGGGAACGTATAAGCCGTCAGGGTGAATTGCGGCTCAGCACCGGGCTGGACTATCAACTTTTAACCGGGCTCAAGTTATCCTCCAATTACCAATACATCCTGTTAAATGGTGGCGCTGAAGAACTGCACTTTAAGGAGAGTTACTACGTGCGGAACTTGGTCAATAGGTATACACAGTCCGATGGGACACGGGTAATACCGTTTGCAGCGATTAAAGAGTACGGACCAAGCATTCGAAATGATGCTCATTCCGGGCGGGTCATGCTAAACTATTCCTTCATTCGGCCGCTCCATGAAGTCCGGTTCATAGCAGGCGCGGAAATCGGTCAAGAGATCGGTTTATCCAGCCCGGGTCAGACACTTTATAATTTTGACCCGAAATTATGGACTAGCGCCAATAGGTTTGACTATTTAACCCGGTATCCGACCCGCCCCACCGGATCCGCCCAGATTCCCAATACCAGTTACTCGCCATCAAAAAGCACCCAGCGGTATCTGTCGTACTTCGGGAATGGCAGCTATATGTTCAACAAGCGCTATACGTTGAGCGGGAGCCTCCGGTGGGACGGCAGTAACCTGTTGGGTGTAAAAACCAATCAACGGGGAACGGCATTGTGGTCCTTTGGCGGAAGCTGGCAACTAAGCGGGGAGCCCTTCTACTCATTGGAGCGCTTCATACCCTACCTCCGGTTACGGGCTACCTACGGCAGTGCCGGCAATATCGATAAAACCCAGAGCTATTACCCGACAATCATCGTTACCCAAAATAATACCACCGGACTGTTGCAATCGCTTCTAAGAAGTCCAGGCAATCCTTCGTTGCGATGGGAGCAGGTCAATACGGCAAATGTGGGAGTAGATTGGAAAACAGCACACAATCGGATAGCCGGTTCCTTCGAATACTATATTAAATATGCTAAGGATTTGTTGGGGGATAACATGATGGACCCCACATCTGGTATCGGCATCGGGACGGCATACAAAATGAATTACGGAAACCTGACAACCAGAGGATGGGATATCCAGGTAAACAGCCGGAACCTGATCGGTTTCCTGAATTGGTCATCCACCTTGCTGATTAGCCATAGCAGCAATAAAATCACACATCTCAAATCTGCTCCTCCGTTATATGATTACCAATACCTTGCAGCCACCTATTTGGAAGAGGGCCAATCGGTGGACATCCTGTATGCCAGCCCTTGGCACGGATTGAACCCCGAAAACGGAACACCATTGATATATATCGATGGTGCTGTATCCGATGATTATCAGTCTTACTGGCAGGGAATAGAAAAATCAATGTTAGCAGCTTATAATTCCGTTCCGATCGTGTTTGGTTCGTTAAGGAATGATTTCCGGCTCGGCGATCTTGATATCAGCTTCCTGATATCTTTTAAGACTGGTCACGTGTTC
Source organism: Parapedobacter soli (assembly GCF_025460835.1). Lineage (GTDB taxonomy): Bacteria > Bacteroidota > Bacteroidia > Sphingobacteriales > Sphingobacteriaceae > Parapedobacter > Parapedobacter soli. Next base: position 9,191 of record NZ_JAMXAY010000086.1, read on the forward strand.
CGGCGGAATTCGCTTTCGCCGGCGCAGGAGTATCAATCAGCTGGTCTCGGCGCATTCCATATGGATTACTTTAAGCGATGGGCAAGACCGGGGGATGAACGGTTTACCGATGTGCCTGCAAGTAGCGGAATGGAAAGCAACAATCCGTTCTTGAGCAGCGTCTATCAATATTCTGATGCACTGATCACCAAAGGGGACGTCATACGTCTGCAAGACATCAGTCTAGGATATAAGATAAGCGGGGAAGCGCCTTATTTGCCGGTAAGGAACCTGAAACTGAATGTATACATCCGAAACGTTGGCATTTTATGGCGAGCGAACAAAAATGGGATAGACCCGGATTATCCGAATGCGGATTATCCAGCCCCGAGGTCATATGCCATCGGGTTGCAAATGGATTTTTAACTTAAATAGGATACGAGATGAAAAATTATATGCTTAAGCACCTGGTTCTTTGGTCGACTGTAATCATATTGCTTTGTGGATGTGGCCGGAAGTTCTTGGATGTTAAACCGGTGGCCTCGCAAAAGGTTCCGGAAACAATTGAAGATTACATGGGCATTTTGGATTATATATCCACCATGAACGCCAACAGCAGTCATGCATTGGGGATGATCGGCGGGGATGAATTGATTATGAGTGCAGAACAATACGCTTCCTTTCCCACCAATACCAACCAGATTTGGCAGATTAATGCATATTTATGGAAAGAGCATATTTACGAAGGCGGAGAAGGCGACCCGGTATACAACCCGCTCGACTGGAACATGGCCTACGAGCGTATACTTAAGGTAAATGTTGTTCTCGATGGAATCAACAACATGAATCCGCCTGCGGAACTCAAGACGGGTTGGAACAATGTAAAAGGCATTGCTTTGTTTCACAGGGCGTTCAACTATTATTGCTTGGCGCAATTGTTTTGTCCTGTGTATCGCCGAGCGTCGGAACATAGCGACCTTGGGCTGCCGTTGCGGTTGGAGGGCGATGTAACCGCCAAGGTCGGTCGCTCAAACCTGGCGGACACCTATCACCGGATATTAACCGACCTGAAGGACGCCGAAAGCCTGCTACCAAACACCTGGCAGGTGAAATTCCGGCCTGGCAAAGCAGCCGTGTACGCGCTGCTGGCGAGGATTTATCTTCAATTAGAGGATTACGACTTGGCTTATAGCTATGCCCAGCAATGCCTTGAACTGGAAAATCGGTTGGAAAATTATAGCGAATTGGACCTATCACGTAATCCGACATTTGGGGCTTACGGTGAAGGTAACAAAGAAATTATCTGGATGAACAGTGGGTTGATGCCAGCAATCCTATTTGCCGATATGTTTGTCAGCATTGACCCTTCATTGCTTGCCCGTTATGGGGACGGTGATTTAAGGAAAGAGGCTTTTTTCGGCGAAGGGATTTATGGGTCAGGTGTGTTCAAAGGCAGTTACGAAGGGTCAACGAGCTTTTTCACAGGCCTTGCAACAGATGAAGTATACCTGATCCGCGCGGAGTGTGCGGCACGGGAGGGCAATCATGACCAAGCGTTATCGGATTTGACGCTGCTACTCAAAAACCGTATCCATCCGGAAAAATTTGCGACATATGACTTTCCCAGTGAAAGTGATATCCTGGATGTCATATTGGATGAAAGACGGAAAGAGTTGGTTTTTCGCGGTGTGCGGTGGGAAGATCTCCGGCGATTGAATAGGGAGGGGCGGTATTCAAAAGTGCTGGAAAGGAAACTAGGGGATATCCGGGCTGAACTCAAACCGGGCGACGCGAGATACGTATGGCCAATTCCTTTTGAGGCCGTACAAATCGGTGGCTACCCCCAAAATAACAGGCATTGATTAGAAGAAAGGGGCGCGGTTAACGCGGCCCCTTCTCTTGACATTAAAATGGAACAAGCATATGGAGACTTGTTCAAAAGCTTACCCTAGGGCGTACGGCGGGCCGTGGCTTTTACCGTAATCCCGAGATCGATGATATCCTGGATGGTGTAATTAGTCGCCCCATCTTCTAGATTTTCCAGAATTTCCTCCAATTCGGTGAGGTTTTCACTGGGTACTTCGTCCAGGTCAAATTGGATTGCACATATAGTGCCCGTAGGTTGGTTCGGAACACAACCAGAATCCGTGCTTCCACTTGGAGGCCCGGTAATTGCTTGTTGACTGGGCATATTGGGATTCGATGGGTTAACTGTAACGGGAAACCATTGCAAATCTTGCAGTATCGGCCGCGAATCAATTTTTCCAAATGAAAGTTGGGCTCCCTGCGCCTTATCCGGTGCTTGCATCACCTGGATGGTTTTACTGCCGGTCTTAGCCTGCAGCCGTGCGAATTCGACATGAAGCTTTTCGGCGGTGCTCGCAAACACCTTAGCTTCCACGTATTCCACTGCGTCAGCGCTTCCGTGGTAAACTGCGTTTTCTTTGGCCACCGCAAAGGTGCCCATCAATGTAAAGAGGTAGGTAAGCGCCATACCGGCACCTAATCCTATATTGAGCTTTCTACACATGCTAATTGATCTTAAGTTAAAAAAATGTTTTGGTTAGTCGGTCATCGGCCGAACTCGCCGCCGTTCCCCAGGCAACTGGCCCGGGCGAATCGGTGTTCCCACCAACTCACGGAAGTTTAGCATACACGGCCCTGCGCCGGAACAACGCAAACTTGCAATCGTGTACCGCAGTATGATATTCGATGCTCCCCTTGCCATATCTTTTGCTTGTATGTATTTCTTGCTCCATACAAGCAAAGGTAGCGAGGGTTCAGCCCTCAAAAGTTGACATCGTTTGCACGAAAAGTTGACAATTATGTAGTCATCCCTTAAATTCTGTACAACACACTAACAATCAGTAAAA
>NZ_JAMXAY010000087.1 GCF_025460835.1 Parapedobacter soli
AAATATTTCAAAGAACAATTTCAGATTTTAATGGGACAGCAATGAATTTGTCTGACTAAAAGAAACAATCATGAACCATATTTACAAATACTTATTATCGGCAATCATTCTCTTAACGACCATCGGTAGCGGTAATGCTCAAAAGCATTATGTGTGGTGTCCCGACGATGTTGAGGTAAAGCCAAGAGCTGGAATGGCGGATGGTGCTGAGGTGGGCCTCGTGGTCTACGACGGACGCGTGATCAGTAAGAAGGGTAAAATAGAATGTAGCAGCGATGAGGTCACCAGCGCAATAGCGCACCTATTAGAAAAAGTTTATCCGTCTGTCCGCTTTGCTATCCTCAATGACTCGGCATATTACAAAAAAGGGACTCATGATAGGCCCACTTTAAAAATCGGTCTATCGGCCTACCATGCCGGATTTGGTGTCGATGTTTCCACCGGCGTTGGAATAGTTGGAGGGAGTTTTGCCGCCATGGCGTTTCCAAAAGGTGAATGGAACGCAGCCACGGCACTCTATGTGCAATTCGAGGACGGCGAATCCTCAACGGAAAAGGAAATTTCCAATGTGGCGTCACGCCCTAACGTGCTCGGGTATAAGAGTGCTCGTAAAGGCTTGCAGGAATCTTATGAAAAGTCAGTCCAGCAATTGCTGTTCTTCCTGGATAAAGAGCTTGCAAAGATTCAATGATTCCGTGTATACCCTTGAAACTAATGGTATGAGAATAATGAATAAAATCACAATAGCGGTGTTGGTATCTGCCGCCTTATTTTTAGCATTTAGAGCATTCACCAATCGGAATTACGTATCCACAAACAGGAAATCAGTGTCCACGGCTTCTAGAGATATTCATTGGAGAAGTCCTAATTCAGAAGAATTGGTAACCATAGGCAGAATGCTCGTAGCTAACAATATCACTGGATGCGGGGAATATCACGTTCAGGAGCCCACAAAAGGAGAATATCTGATCGGATGTACGCCGGACGGCAAGACTTGGAACTATTATGTAATGTGGCCACGTGTGGATGATAAGGTATACAGGGCAAATGACAAGATGTTAGAAGGGGTTAAAAGTCCGTATTGAGGTACATAAACTAGTGTATTCAGCCTTGCCAAGCATTACGCGCGCGCGTGAGACCAGTAGAATAATCCACACCAATGCACCTTGCTAAATGCATACCTTAGTACCGGTAGATATTTTGCAAGCGGCCCTGCCAACTGATGGGGCTGTTTTATATCCGCCTGCCATTCCCGTTGTAAAATCCCTAATTACGGGTATTGCTTGCGTAAGCGTGTAGCAATACCTTTGCCAAAGCCGGACACCTCATCACAGGGGGCGGTCACCGCCACGATGAGGTTTACATGCATATCACATATCCGGTGCAATAAAGCGCGGCTATTGGCCGTTTAAGGTGGTAAAGATTGTCTTTTCATAATTTAGGTTTATAATTGGTTAGTTTGAAAGCCCTGCGTCTCCCCGGCGCGGGGTTTTTCATTTGGAAATATGAAAACTAATTGATTATGTTTGCAATGTAGCTATGCAACCGACCAATGGATCTTAATATAGAGCAAGGCATATCATTNTGCGTCTCCCCGGCGCGGGGTTTTTCATTTGGAAATATGAAAACTAATTGATTATGTTTGCAATGTAGCTATGCAACCGACCAATGGATCTTAATATAGAGCAAGGCATATCATTAGAGGTAGAAGGCGAAATAGGGAAGTTTCAGACCTTACCTATTGAAAACCTTATTAACATCGCTCAAACCTTACAAGACTTGGTGTTAGCGGTTGCTAAGTATGACATTACAGCAAAAGACCTCATCCATTACGATAACTTCAAGATAGAAATCACTGATTTTATCAAAAGCAGTGCAGTGCCAGTATTTGCCCTGACCCCGAGGATAAGCCCCACCATTGATGATGTAAATGAGCAGAGAAAAGAGTTGTCAGAAAAGCTCGACGACATATTTCAGATAACAGGTTCGGGTGATTTCGGGAAAATAAAGGATATGTATCCCGACGCCGAAAGGAGAAATGAAATGGTCATGAAGCTACATGCATTCACGAACTCTTTTGGTAATTCTCCTGTGCGCGTAGGTGTTTATCGAGGTCAAGGACAGTTTGAAAATAGATACAGGGTTCGGAAGCTTACTGATAGGATTAAAAAGAATCTTTTAGTAACGATTGACGACCAAGCTATCGAAAAACCAATAACGGAAACAGCAATTGCCACTGTTCAAGTCACGAAAAGGAAAGATAAAAAACCGAGAACAACAATTAAGAAAGTTTATACTGGAGACACCCACGCGTTATCCGTAACGTTCAGCGAAATATCGTTTAAGGGGGTTGTCTACAACTTGAATCACGATCTGCTTTGTAATTATCAAATTGAAGACGGTGTTCACGTCATCAAATATGATGTGTTTGACCTTGTTGGCACAGGTGAATCCGAAGACGAGGCGAGGGATAGCTTTCAGGAAGAATTCGACCATTTGTATGATTGGTTGAACGTGATTGATGAATCTAAATTATCATTAAGGCTCTTGGCTATAAAGAATATTTTAAACCTAACCATAAAAGGAAAGAATAAAGAATAATGGTTGCCAACGGAAAGAAAGCCTACCAAAGCCTAAAAAAGAAGGGCTTTTCTGACTCGGTCTCAAAAAGTGATGACCATAAGTATCTTGAGTTCGTACATGACGGAAAAATCCATTTCTATACCAAGCTAAGCCATGGAAGTAAGAAAGATTTAGGATTGCCATTGATTACCCAGATGGCATTGCAATGCAAGTTATCTAAGAAAGAATTCATGGATTTGGTTAATTGCCCTCTGAGTAAAGAACGTTATTTGGAAATACTAAAAGAGAGGGGAGCGATTTAGGAAGTTGGACGGTAATGATAGAGAAACAGGTGGTTTAACGGGTGGGGAGGGATTTGGTATGGAGTTTGTCAAAATGTAGATGAAGTAACACTTTTTAACATTGTAGATGTTGTAAGTATAAGAAATAAATACTTCCTTTGTCACGAATTAGTTTGCATTAGTAACAATAACAAGTAGATTCTAATACAAGCACATTCTAAAGATTCACACTATGGCTACCATTTTAGAAAAATTGAAAAATGAATTTGGTAATCTAACAAGAAACCAAATCAAAGAGTTGTGGGAATCTGGTAATTTTTGGGATCACTGCGGCCCAAAAATCGATGAATTTTTAACTCACATCAGCATTGATCTTGATTCGGATCCGCCGAATTTAGATTATGCAAATTTAGAAATTAGTGATAACTTAGGTTCGAATTTTTATTCGAACCTTTTTTGTAAGTTTATATTTAATGGAAACAGCATCTTTTCAATTGAAGGACTACCAATTTACCCGAGTAGAACTTCATAAAGCTAACCTTAAAAGTACTGACTTAGGTCTTTCATTTGATGTTTCGGGTCAGTTTTCTAAAATTAATGGTGTCTCTAACTTTCAATTGACGTTTGAAACAATTGCTCAAAGCAAGGGAGCTGAAGACGATTTTTTACATATTGTTTGTGTCGCAAATTTTGTTTTCGAAAATGTTTCAACTCAAGAAGAAATCCCGGATTTTTTCTATACTAACTCGGTAGCAATATTGTTCCCTTATGTTAGGGCTTACGTGAGTCTATTGACATCTCAAGCTCAGGTACGACCTTTGGTACTACCTACATTGAATTTAACTCACCTCAGTGAACCTCTAAAAGCCAATACCACGACTAAATCTGAATAAAAGACATGATTAGGTCGGTTTACCAAACCTTAAAGTTTAAAGGTAATAACGAAGAAGTTCAGCGGCATGGCCCGTATAGATGCTCCGACAGCAAGGCTTGGCTGCATAAGGGATATTACTTTTGGGAACAGTTTATTGAACCAGCACATTATTGGGGGAAAACATGGAACAAAGGGAGGTACATCATTGCCCGTGGACAGTGCTTGATTACTGATTCTGAATTATTTGATTTGGTAGGTAATACAGAACACATCAAACAGATTCGTGAAGTATTTGAGTATTTAACGGATCAAGGGTTGGTAAATGAAAACACTACGGTCTCTCATGTAATAGATTTTTTAATTAAGATGGATACCTTTGACTTTATAGCAGCCCGAGCCATTACTACTGAATCCTTTGCCGGCTATAAATATCTAAGGTTGAAATATGAAGCGGGAAAGAAAACTAGCTTGATAATGAATCCAGCTATACAAATTTGTATTTATGACTTAGAAAGAGCATATTTCGAAGGGTTCGAGATCGTTTATACGCCGACTTAATAAACCTCAAGATTAATCAGCAACTACTTAAAGTAAACCCCATCCAGCCGGACGGGGTTCAAAGTGGTTAAAATTTACAGCCTCACGGCCTTGATCCAAAGGTACGGAATTATCGCCGGAAATACCCACCACTACTCAAACCGACAACGAAACCGACAACGACATAACGAAAAAAGGCCATTTAAGGCCTTTTTTGTGTTCCCGAAGGGATTCGAACCCCTATCTTCAGAACCGGAATCTGAAATTCTATCCATTGAACTACGGGAACGGGAGTGCAAAGATATTAATTAAAAACAAAAATTTTCGATTTCTTTTACACATTGAATCGGAAATGCATGATATCCCCATCCTGTACAATGTAGGTTTTACCTTCCACTGCCAGTTTGCCTGCCTCTTTCACCGCTGCTTCCGAGCCGTACTGGATGAAATCGTCGTATTTGATCACCTCTGCACGGATGAAACCCTTTTCGAAATCGGTGTGGATTACCCCGGCAGCTTGCGGTGCGGTAAATCCGTTCTCGATGGTCCATGCACGCACTTCTCGTACACCGGCAGTAAAGTAGGTCGCTAGGTTCAGTAACTTGTATGCTGCGCGGATCAGTTTGTTTACGCCCGACTCGGTGAGGCCGAGATCTTCCAGAAAGAGCTGGCGCTCGTCATAACTGTCAAGCTGAGCAATTTCCGACTCAATCTGAGCCGAGATCACCAAAATCTCCGCATCTTCTTCCGCAACGGCTTCCCGGACCCGGTCCACGTATGCATTGCCACCAGTAACCGATGCTTCGTCGACGTTGCAGACATACAGGATGGGTTTCACGGTAAGTAACGATAAGTCGCTGATGAATTCGAAATCTTCTTTGTTAATCGGTGCGGTCCGCGCCGACTTGCCAGCTTCGAGGTGGCTTTTCACCACAGACAGGATTTCGTAGCTTCGCTTTGCTTCTTTATCATTGCCGGTCTTGGCCTGCTTTTCTACTTTCTGGACGCGTTTCGTCACGGTGTCCAAGTCCTTCAACTGCAATTCGGTATCGATGATTTCCTTGTCGCGAACGGGATCAACCGACCCGTCCACATGCACCACGTTACCGTCATCAAAGCAACGCAGCACATGGATAATCGCATCGGTGTTGCGGATGTTGCCGAGGAACTGGTTGCCCAACCCTTCACCTTTGCTGGCACCCTTCACTAGGCCGGCAATGTCAACTATCTCGATGGTATTGGGCAATACGCGTTGTGGCTTTACCAATTCTGCAAGCTTGTTTAAGCGCTCATCGGGTACGGTAATTACGCCCACATTCGGCTCAATGGTACAGAAAGGAAAATTGGCTGCCTGTGCTTTCGCATTGGAAAGGCAGTTGAATAAGGTGGATTTGCCTACATTGGGTAGGCCAACGATGCCGCACTGTAATGCCATGAATTATCGAATTTTTTGAAAACGGGGCAAAGATAACAATTAGTATTGTCTTTAAGTACTATCTTTGAAGAAGCATGAAGTGGATTAAAATAGCAGATGAAGCGATCCCTGATACGGACGGCATCCGCAAAACGAGTATAGGGGGAAAACGTGTCTGTATAATACGTCAAGGCAACAAACTGCATGCTACCTCGGCACGTTGCCCTCATGCTGGCGCCGATCTATCCGGTGGGTGGTGCGAGGCGGGGCGATTGATCTGCCCGTACCATCGGCATGCTTTTAACCTGGAGACGGGAAGGGGTGATTCCGGGCAGGGAGATTACATAACCGTTTATCCGCTCGAAAAACGGCAAGGTCAATGGATGATTGGTATAAAAGAAAGTTGGCTTGGCCGTTTGTTTAAACAAAAAACACCCTAGCGGCTGTAGCCATTGCCACTAGTCGGTTATTTGATGTGGTATCTTTTCACCAGACAATGCAGCGATGATGTTCCGCGCTGCGGTGTTTGCCATTGCATTCCGGGTCTCTACCGTGGCCGAACCGATATGGGGCAATACGCAAACATTTGGCATGGCCAGCAGCGGATTGTCTGCCTGCATAGGCTCGGGGTTGGTAACATCCAGTCCGGCGCCCCAGATTTCTTTTTTGTTTAGCGCTTCTATGAGGTCGGGCTCGTTATGCAAGCCCCCGCGGGCGGTGTTGATGAATATCGCGGTGGGTTTCATTTTACGGAATGCCGCCCGGTTGAACCTCTCCCTGGTTTGGTCTGTTAAATTTGCATGGACCGATAGCACGTCACTTTCCTCCAGTAAAGTGTCAAAGTCTACGTAACGTGCATCCAGTGTGTCTGCTACGGAGTGTCTCGGCGATCGATTGTGGTAGATGATGGGCATGTCATACATCATCCGGGCTTTTTTGGCCATCTCATAGCCGATGCTGCCGAGCCCGAACACCCCCAAGGTCTTTCCGTAAAGCTCTACGCCAAGGTTTTCTGTGGGGAATGAAAAACTCCATTCGTTTCTGTTTATCCGCTGCGACGATTGGAATGCGTTTCTTGAAACCGTCAGCATCAGCAGGAAAGCCACATCTGCCGTTGCCTTGTTCAATGCGTCCGAAACATTGCTTACCGGCACACCATATCGGCGTGCCATGTCGATAGCGATGTGGTCGTATCCGGCACTCATGAGGGCTACAATCTTCAGGTGAGCGCACTGCTTGAAAAACTTTTCCGTCAGTCGGGTGGAGCTCGCATACAGCAGAGCATCTTTATCCTTGCAGTTTGCAATGACCTCGTCTTCGGATATCCGGCGGCGCTCCTGGTTAGCCGTGACAGAATATCCCCTGGATTTCAATAACTCGATTCCCACCTGGGGGATTTTGGTTGAAACGAAAATCTTCATAGTACGAATTTACAGATACTTTTTCAGACGGCGTTGCACCGCATCTAAATATGAAGTGCCGAATAGGTTGAGGTGTACCAGCAATGGGTAAAGATTCCACAGGTCAACGCGGTCCCTCCAACCGGGCTGCAGTGGATATGCTTCGTGATAGGCGGCATAAAAGCGTCCGGAGAAACCACCGAATAGCCGCGTCATGGCGATATCCATCTCGCGGTTGCCGTAATATACAGCGGGGTCTATGAGAGCCGGTTTGCCCGGCTCGGTAATCAGGTAGTTGCCGCCCCATAGGTCGCCGTGCAATAGGGAAGGGGGTTCATAGGGATATAGGGAGGCCAGTTTGGCGAACAATTGGTCGAATTGCTTTTGCAAGTGGCTGTCGGTGAGGTGGGGTTTTGCCATATCCAGTTGAGCTTGCAGTCGCTGATGGATGAAGAAAGCTGTCCAATCTCCGGCAACGGCATTGCTTTGGGGAAGTCTGCCAATGAAGTTGCCGTGGTCTAAACCATAGCTGGCTGACTGTTTCCGGTGGAGGCTAGCCACCATACGGCCCAGCAGTTCTTGTGCGGTATCCTCATTTACATCGTTGTATGCAGTCGCCAGCCATTCCATCAATAGAAACGCCTCACCATGGGCCTGACCTACCGTAAACGTCCGTGGAGCTCTAACGCCAGGAACCCTTCGTATAAGTGCCAAGCCATCAGACTCGGCCAGAAACATCCGGTTGGCATCAGGAGTGTTGTTTACTTTGAGGAAGTAAGCGGCAGATGGTGTTTGGATGCGGTAAGCCCGATTGATGTCGCCTCCGGATACGGGTACAATAGATTGGATGGTGAAATCGTGTGGCGAGCTATCCTTGATGGCTGCGACCAGCGTTTGAAATAAGGATTGCGAAAGGACCATGTGCGGCGACCTTTATAAAGGCTTAATAAATACCGGGGATCCCGTGAGCTGAATGTTTCCCGTTGCTTCGCTTTCCTTATTCTCCCAGCTGGTCTGCGTAGCTTTTTTAACGCCCAGTGCTGCTGGGAATGTGTATTTTGCTGTAGTGTTTTCGTCAGAGCCGCTGGTTTTGGCCCATAGCACATAGATATAATCTTTGTCGTCCGTGCTGTAAAATGCGCCACCGTCAACATTGGCCGGCAATTGCAACGCCTCCGTTGCTGCCGGATCGTATTGGCGGGTACCTAATAGGTGGCTAACTGTACGCCAAGCTATGCCGCCCGGCGTGATGGTTGCATTATAGGGGCCTGAGGAGATGTTCTGGTAGAAGCCCATCGCGTGGTACGGGTTAGTGGCCTGTGCTAACGCTGTACTCTCGGCCGGTCCGTACACGTAAATCCCGCTGATACCCGCTTTTTGTGCAACGACTGCTGCTTTGATCAGAAAATTCCGTTGTACCTCATCGCCGCCAACATACCCATCGATGGCTTTGCGGGGGATATTGCTTTCCGTTACGATGAATGTTTTTTCGGGTTTGGTGTTTCCATCGTACGAATAATCGTGCAGCACCTCTTGGAATGCATTTTTATGATCGACAACAGCTGCGGCTGCCGCATCTGAATTTTGGTTGCTGCCCAAATCATACATCGGATAGACGTGGTAGCTTAGGCAATCGAACCACTCACCTCCTTTTTTGGGGTAATCAGTGCTGACACTTCCGCCATTCGGGTTATCTGTATTGCGTAATATCGCATCTAGGAAGGTAGGGTAGCCCAGCCCACCCACGCAAACGAGCCCATCGTTATCCAGCTGCCTGACGATTTCGTACGTGATGCGGAGCATTCGCACGTACGATTGGATAGGGGCTGCAAATGTAGTGAGGTCGCATGGGTCGGGGTCGGAACGGTCCCAGGTTTGGGTGGCCGCCCAATTGTTGGTATAGTCCGGTTCGTTCCAAACCTCCCAGTGTTTTACGTAAGGGCCGTAAGTCTTTACGACATTGTAAACGTAGTTGGCGTAGTAGTTGTTGGGGTTTACGTTGCCTGAAGACAACCATATCGGCTCGTAAAGGTTTGCGAACGTTTGCGATTGCGTACCATTGCAATATTTGGTCTGGTCGCGGTGCTCGTCTGCCGGCCCGTTTAAAAAAATGGTATGGTCCATACCTCCCAAACGCTGGTACGTCTCAAATGCATTTACGCGGATGTCGTAGCCCCATTGCTGTACGAAGCGGTCATACATCGCCGGGCGTAAGCTGTTTACACCCGCGCCGGCGATATCTTTAGCCGGGTTGCCGATTAAGATTTCAGCCAATTGCTCGTCGGACCAGCCCGCGTACGCGCCCATATTGGAACCATAAAGGAATAATGATCCGTTTCCACTCGGAGGTGTGGTTGTTTGCGGTGGAATGGAATCTGTATCCGTATCCGTGCCGTCTGGCAAATCAATACCGACTTTCCCCTTCCCGCATGCGCCAAAAAGCGAGATAAGGAGGATTACAAGCAGAGGATAGATACCACGAAACATCATCGTTTTAATAAGCGGGCGTTAACTAATATGTTGCCTTTTCAGGAAAATGCAAAAAATAAACTTTAACTAAATATCGTTAACCTACTCAAAAGTTATACCAATCGTTGTTGGGCGATTTGCCTAATTAATGAAAGCGAGACGATTAGTGATAAGAAATCAGAAAAACAAGGGAAAGTGTGCCATTTTTCGGGGTGCCCAGAAAATCTTTTTGGCTCACTTTTTTTTGTGAAAGTGGTCTGGTTATATCAAAAGCATCGGTTTTTGCGTTTTTCGCAAACAACTACACGCATGTAAAAGCAATTTGCAATAGGGAAAATGAGAATTTCAATAGTGTAAACGCAAATTTCAATGGGGTAAAAATGATTTGCCCGCTTGCAAAAGTGAATAACACGCGTGCTAATCGGAAATGCGCATGTACAAAAGCAAATTGCAATAATGCGAGATCAAATTTCAATAGTGAAAAAATGCTTTGCACACGTCTAAAAGTGAATAGCACCCGTGTTAGCCGGAATGACACACGTGCGAAAGCAAATTCCAATATTGCAAAAATAATTCGCATGCTTGCGAGAGTGAATAGCACCCGTGTTAAACGGAATAACACACATACACAAGCAAACAGCACTTGAGTAAAAGACGATGACGTACGTGCAAGTGGGTATTGCGACCGTATAAAGGAATCCTCCGTCAATTTCAGCAGTTTTTCCATAAAGTGTTTTTTGAACGGTCGTCCAATCGGGATGACCTGATTTAGGGATAGGTGAATTTTGTTGTGCGATATCTTTTTTAGATGGGTCGTGTTGGCGATGTACGACTTATGCGCCTGCTCAAACTAACGCCAGTGATAAGGTAATCGTTGTGAGTTTCCTGAAGAAATTCAGCTGCATCATAAGGGTGTATGGTTTAAAGATACGGAACGACAAGATACGGGAATAGATAGTTTGTAGTTTCCCGTTATGGGAACCATTTGTTATCTTTGTTGTCCATGAGGATATTTTCACGGAGTACGCTAAGAGATTTTTGGCAACGGCATGCAGACAGTGAGCAGCCATTGAAGTCATGGTATCAGGAAGCCGAACGGAGCCAGTGGCGCACACCGAACGAAATTAAGGCGGAATATCCAAGCGCAAGCATATTGGCTGACAATCGGGTGGTGTTCAACATCAAGGGCAATAACTACCGCCTTGTCGTCAAAATCAACTATGACTATGGCGCCGTTTGGATACGCTTTATAGGCACTCACGGGGAGTATGACAAGATTGACGCAACTAAAATTTAAGGATATGGAAATTAAACCCATCAAAACGGAAAAAGATTACCAAGCCGCTATGAAGCGATTGGAAACCATCTTTGACGCCAAGCCGGGAACGTCCGAAGGGGATGAACTGGAGGTGTTGGGAGTGCTTATCGACAACTATGAGCGCACACACTTCCCCATTGACCTGCCCGATCCCATTGAGGCCATTAAATTCCGCATGGAGCAGATGGATTATTCCAATAAGGACTTAGCCGAGATTATCGGATTTAAAGGCCGTGTAAGTGAGATACTGAACCGTAAGCGTAAATTATCCATCAATATGATTCGCAAGCTGCATGCGTCCATGCAGATACCAACAGATGTGTTGGTGCAGGAGTATTGAAAAAGGATTTGGTTTACAGCTTCATGAAAGTTATAACGATTGACGGGAATTTTATTCTGAAAAAGGTATAAAAATTATCACTATTAGCAATTCTTCGGGGTTCTTAGCTGATACCTTGGTAGTGTATAATTAGTCATCCCTTAAATTCTGTACAACACACTAACAGTCAG
>NZ_JAMXAY010000088.1 GCF_025460835.1 Parapedobacter soli
GGCGGCCTCATCTATTACGTGCGCAACGGGGTTCCCTGTGCGCGGACAACACCTAAACCTAGCACCAAGCCGCCCACGCCGGCCCAATTGGCGCAGCGGATGCGGATGAAACTTACCATGCGATTCCTCGCTCCCTTGGCGCCCGTGCTGGAGGAAACGTTCAAACCGGGCAACAGGCAGGTGAAGTCGGGTCTCAACTGGGCCACCAAGCAGGTGCTGCAGGATGCCGTGGCGGGGGATTATCCCCACCTGTACATCGATCCCCGCCGGGTGATGGTGAGCTGGGGAGGACAGCTTGCGTTACAGCAACCTGTATTGGCGGTTGGCAGTGACGGACTTTGCTCGCTCCAATGGCTAAACGGCGATAATCCGTTTGTCGACGGCAACGCACCGGCATTCCTGCTGGCCTACAACGAGACGCAGGGCCGGGTGGTGGTGAGCGACGGCACGGCGTGCCGCGGGGAGGGTCAGCTCTCCCTGCAATTGGCCCCGAGGCTCATGCAGGGGCGCCTACACGGGTATTGTTTCGTGATGGATAGGCGGCGTCGGGAGGCGTCGAGGAGTGTTTTCCTGGGTACGTGGGTCGACGGGGAGCGGCAAGATGGCGCGCTGCCCGGAGTGGACGGGGACACCGCTCCAAGCGCATCGGATACGTTGGAAGGAGAACGGCTATGAGGGCAATTAAAATCATCCGCGTGGCCAAGGGGAAGCACAGTACCCTCAGCCAACTGTACATCGGCGGCCTGTTCTGCTGCTACCTGCTGGAGGACACCGTGCGTGACCACAAGGTGCCGGGGGAGACGGCAATCCCCCCGGGTAACTACGGCCTCTCGCTCAACCACTGGGCGGGTATGAACGCCACGTACGCGAAACGGTACCCGCACATGCACGAGGGTATGGTGGAGATCATCGAAATTCCCAACTACCAGCTCGTGTTCTTCCACGCGGGCAACGACCATACGGATACGAGCGGCTGCCCGCTCGCTGGATTGTACTGGGTGCTGGTAAACGGTGATTATGAAGTAAGGGGCTCCCGCGCGGCTTATGAATTCGCCTACCCGAAGTTATTGGCGGAGATTAACAAAGGCAACAATCGGTTGGTGGTTGAAAACAGATTGCTGCTCTCCTGACTGGATGCAAGCACTCTAGGCAGCTTGCGTGGCAGCCGGAAACGGTAAAATTAAGAGGTAAAAAATAAATCATGAACAAAATGAACAAGAAAATAAACGGCGTTCACAGCCCCGAAACGGGGAAAACGCTATACGAACGGATCAAGGAAACGCTGGCGGTGGCCAGCCAGTTGGTCATCGCCTCGCCGGTGAAGCTGCCACCCAGGGTGGTGGTGGTAGCCCGGTACCTCGCCCTGGCACTGGGCGTGCTGGAGGCGGTGGAAAGCGGTGTGCGGAAGGAGGGAGGAGGTAGCGATGAAGACGAGTAGCGCGCAGCTCGGCATCGGCACGGGCGGCGGCACGCTGCTCAGCATCGTGGCCCAGCTCGGTATGCACGACATGGTCAAAACCGCCGTGCTGGCGGCCATCGGCGCGGTCGTGAGCTTCGCGGTAACCTGGGCGCTGCAGCGATGGCTGCGGAGGCGGTAAGCCGCACGCCGACGGGACGAAGCCCCCTTAAACCTAACCAAAAGCCCTTGCCCTAACCGGCGGGGGCTTTTTGTGGTTCTTTTTAGATGGGTACAAAGGTATCCTAGTTATTGCTGTTGCTTTTGAAAAAACTACCCAACGTTTTGTGACTAATACTAACCCGTTGTGCAATTTATGCAATTATTGTGCAATTCATTTCAACCGAACACAGGAGCCAGCTCATAGGCATGTCTCATTCTCTTTCCTTTAACAGGAGCAACGGCACCTCTGTTTTGGCCAGCAATCGCTTGCTCACGCTCCGGCGGAACAGCCCTTCGAAAAAACCATAGGTCTTCGGGACGGTAATCACCAGGCCTGCCTCCTCATCTTCCGCAAAATCCGCAATTTCCTCGGCGATGTCATCCCCTTCCTCGTAATGATACGAAGGGCCGAAACCATCCAACAGTTCATGCATCTTATACTGTTCGGGAATCATGTCCGGATCAAACCGGTTGCCCTCCAGCGCCACGTTCAGCACCAACAGCTTCGCGCCCAGTTTTTCCAGCCACCAGCCAATCTCCGATACCGGTGTGCTCCGTGTTACCTGTTTGAGGTCACAGGCAAACACGATTTTATCGATAGGCTCAAACTCCGCCTCCTTTGGAACAATAAGCAAAGGTACCGGACAGGATGAGGCTAGACTGGTTGTATTGCTCCCCACCAGAAACTTTTCCAGCCCGCTCTTGCCCGTTGTCGCTACCACGACCAACCCGGCCCGCCCTTGTTCGGCAAGCTGCTCTACGCCAAGCTCCAGTGGCAGCCCATTGGCCACAAGCTCAATGGTAATCCCGGAATCGCCCCCCAGTATCGACCCTATTTCCCTTTCTACGATCTCAAGCGCCAAAAGGCTTCCTTCATGTGCAAGTGTCGTGTCTAATTCCGCAACCGGAATATCCGTAGCTGCGGGGGCATTGTCATACGAATGGTACAGCACAATCCGCAGAATCCCAATCGATTTTGCCAAGGCTGCCCCATAACGAGCAGCATTCATGGCTGCTTCCGAAAAATCTGTCGTAATAATGATCGTATTCATAACCATTGGAGTTTTATTGTGTGGCTTGTTTTGAGAGCTGTTCCCTGAGCACCGTCAGGTCAATCTTGGGATCTGCATGATTTCAATTCCGCATCCAAGGCTAAACAGCACTTCCCAATATTTCCCTTATTCCATCTTCGTATCGGGTAGGCGTAAACTGAAACGCCTTGCAAAATTTGTCACTGTTGAAGAAATAATCCTGATTGTTCTGGTATTGCATTTCGATAAGTTCTTTGACCGTCCTGTCAAATAACCCCCCAATGGTGAGTAACACTGGTGACAGTATCCTGTAAGAACTTTTCTGGTTTTTTATGCCGTTTGCCAGATCGACAAAAGCTTTGCCGGTCAGGCGTTCAGAAGAAGTGGGAAGGTGCCACACCTGATTGTAGGCACTGTCCGTGTTGCCGAGGATAGCTGTTGCTCTGGCCGCATCGGGCGTATAGGTAAAGGAATGTATCTTGTGGGGATCACCCTGCCAATTGGCCTTTTTCCCTTTGGCCACAGGATCCAGTACCAGTATGTTCAGTATGCCATTTTTAGAGCCCGGCCCGTAAAAGTCCGCACTCCGGGCAATCAGCGCTTTGAGGTTGTTTTCTGCCATTGCCTTGTTGATAAGCTTCACAACCTCCAACCTTACCGCGCCTTTCTTTGAGGGAGGGTTCAGGGGGCTTTCTTCGCTCATATTCGGGATCGCACTTTTATCGTACATATACACGTTGTCAAAGAAAACCAGTTTGCTGTTGTGTTGTACACAGGCATCCACAACATTCCGCATGATGGCCGGCCATTGTGCCTGCCAGATGCGCCGGTCGTATTTCAAACCTACGGTTAGGTAGACAATCTCCGAACCTTTGACCGCTTCGGATACTGCATGTGCATCCAATAGATCGGCAGCGACCAGTTCATCATTCCCGTTTACCTGTCTGGGATGGCGGGCCACAAGCCTGATTTTATCCGTGAACTGTTTCAGTTCTTTTGCGAGCAATGTTCCTATGTCCCCTCCCGCACCTAATATTGTTTGCATAACGATAAAGCTTATATACAATAATAAGAACTTTTGAGGTACATAGACGGAAACGTAAGATTATTTTTTTGCTATGATTAGGTTAGTTTTATAAAACTAATGTGTCAGGGAATCAACCATCTCCCACAATCCACGTGTAAACTTAATAAAGAGTTAGTCAACCCCCTACAAGAATCATTATTGTAGTTTTTATAACGACCGATTTGAAAAAATGCTTATAGTTCGGTTGGAACGCTCATTAAAAGTCGATTCGATAACTTAGATTCGGAATGACGACCGGTTCGCGCTGTACTTCGACCTGCCGGGTCTGGTAGTTGTACCGGTGCCCCACGTACTCTTCGAACTGCGTCAAGTTGAGAATCTTCAGCGAAATCTCTTGGGAAGTCTTTTTCTTATTGATCCGGTAGCTGACGGTCAGATGAGCCGTGAGGGCCGCCGGATATTGTTCGGAAAAAGCATTTGTTTCGTCATAGATCACCTGCTGGGCGGGGATAGACACCGGACTCACGGGTGAGTACCGATCGCCTCCCTGATAACTGATCCGACCATTGACTCCCAGTAGATTATGCTTACGCCGCCCCAGATCCCATTCCTTTCCCATCAGCAGATTGAAGGCAAAATTGCGGTTGTAACGAGTATCCCGCCAGACCTGGTCCCCACCCCGGTAAGTAGACGAGAAAATAGATGCATTGGCCATATAATAATACCCACTGGCAAATCCACGATTATAGGTGAGTTCAAAACCTACATTCCGGCCTAGGCCGGTATTCTCCAACTGCGCATAATCAAATTGGTAGGTTTGCTGATTGAGAAGCGAAAAAGAGCTGTCTGCGACCACAGGCACGTCGAAGAGGTGCTGGTAATAGAGCTCGGCCTTCAAGCTACCGGTCGCAGACGTCCGCAGATCATACCCCAGCACGAGGTGATGGGCTTTGGTAAAATCCAACTCTTTGTTGAGATCCCTCCCCTGCGGATCCTGTACAAAGTAATAATTCAGCCGTTCGAGGCGGCTGTGCAGGCCGTAGGCCAAGGCCAGCGACTGACGGGGAGTTACTTGGTAACGGATACCCAGACGGGGTTCGATGGACAAGCGGTTGTTCAGGGTGAATAAACTCGCATTGAGTCCCGCGTGCATCGTCAGTGCCGCTGCCGGACGAAAACTAAAATGCGTATAGGCCGCTAACAGATTGCTGCTGCCGGTTTCGTCTACGACGGCCTGCATGGGATCCCCCGGACGAGGGGCCTGCCGGATATCCATATCATACTGCATGTTGGTCAGATTGACGCCTGTCTTGTTATTGATCCGGGCATTGATCTTTGTGCCGATAAAAGAGGAAAGGACGATATTGCGGTATCGCATATCCAGGGCATTTTTATCAAATTCATTCAAGCTACTGTCCAATCGTTGGATCGGATAGTCTAGGCCCCGAATGGTCGCGGCCAATGATGTCTTCCAATACTGGGACTTATTGAGCTGCTGGCGGTGGGTCAGTCCGGCAACCCCCATATCCATACGGACGGTGTGCGTCTCCCGGAAATCATCATAAGCCCATTCGGTGATGTCTCTCTTGGCTTCCGCTCCTACCCGATCGATGAGGCCCATTCCCCAAAAGGAAAACTCGCCTGCTTTGCGTGTAGGGACATGGAGTTTGAAGGACAGGTCCTGGTACTGGATGGCTCCCGCACCTTCGGCCAATAGCGGCGCAACGAGCGCTAGGGTAGAATAGCGATAATTGATATTATACGAGGCACCGGTTCCTTTGTTCAGCGGCCCTTCGGACGCAAGGTCAATGCCAACTACCCCCACCTGAAAGGTGTGTTCGTACTGCTGGTCGTTGCCGTTGCGTAGCGAAAGGTCAAAAACACCGGACAGAGCATTGCTGTATTCAGCGGGCATCGCACCCGAGAGAAAAGTGGAATTGCCCAACAGCTGGGTACTGAGTGCAGTAACCGTCCCGCCTGCAAAGGAGCGCATATCTCCTAAGTGATTGGGCACGGGGATCTCAATGCCTTCCATCTTCCACTGGAGGGCTTGGGGGCTGTTACCCCGGACCATAAAGGCATTGTTGCCAATGTTTCCCGACACCCCAGCAAAAGCAGTCACCAACCGGGCTGGATCGTCGAATCCCCCAGCAAAGCGCTGTGCAGCTTCGACCCCCAGCACGTGATTGCTCACCGTCGCCGATGTGTGACGCCCGCCGGTCACAGGTCTGATCTCGATTTCATCCAGCGAGGTTACCCGCCAGTGCAGGCGGATCTGGATTACCACTTCTTTGCCGGAGCTGACTGGGATCTCTTCCATTTGGGCGGGCTCGTATCCCACTGCGGTGACTACCAGATCGTACCGCCCTACCGGAACAGCCGTAAATATAAAGTTTCCTTCTGTGTCCGCAGCAATCTCCTGGCCGATCGGTAGCAGTCGAAGGTTCGCAGAGGGGATGGGCATCCCGGTTATTGCCTCGGTGACCGTACCGCGGACGGTCTGGGTAGGCTGAGCCATTGTGGACGCAGCCATCAACATAAACGCAAATAAATAAAAAAATATACGTGACATAGCAATTTTCCCTAAAGTTAGCTACTTTAAGAATGAAAGACACCGGAAGGCTACATCAAATAGGAAATTTAACACGAACTTAATGTGCCGTTTAATGAGTAATTACGATACATTTGCAGAACCTTTACCACGGCAAGCAGCGTATCCAGTTTTTAATCTCCCCTCAGGGTATCAGTTACTGCGATAAAACAAACGAATGTCGAACACCAATAATAAATGTTGTATTTTTTTAATCGCTTATTTACAGAATCCTACAAGCAATAAAAAAGAGGTATACCAGAATTAGGATGGATTATACCTCTTTATCGCCTCTCGGTAGCCCGTAGGGGGATTAAAAACATTGCTTTATTGTGACGATAACGGTGGTTTTTAAATTTTGGGGGTTCTTTTTGCGGTTCTTTTTAGATGGGTACATAGGTCTCCTATTTATTGCCGTTGCTTTTGAAAAAACTACCCAACGTTTTGTGACTAATACTAACCCGTTGTGCAATTATTGTGCAATTCATTTCAATATATAAAATGCGTCTGCACCCATTTGCCCACTTGGTTTTGGAATAAGTCTTTAAGTCCTGTTTTGCGTGATTTGCGTGGTTTTTGCGTGATTCNATTGTGCAATTCATTTCAATATATAAAATGCGTCTGCACCCATTTGCCCACTTGGTTTTGGAATAAGTCTTTAAGTCCTGTTTTGCGTGATTTGCGTGGTTTTTGCGTGATTCATAGGTGATAAAAAGTTCCTGCACCCGCACCTGACACTTTTAACACAGCGAAACCACTAACTAACGCCGTTAATTCGTTAGTTGCTGTTCTGTTGGATATATCATTCAATCTTTGATACTCCTTGTTCGTTATCTTCCCTTTTTCTTTCACAAACAAAACCGCTTTCACCTGCCTACCGTTAAGTCCAAGTGATTGCAAGTATTCCTCATTGAGAATGTCTTTTTGAAAGACTGCCCAAATACCCGAGGTCTTGTAATAAAAAGTTGGCTTTGGAAGTCCTGCTTCCAAACTAACAGCCAATCGGGCTGTATATGGCACACCCAAAATCCTTTATAATTACCCGTCAATTTGTGCGGTTTGTTCTTTGGTGGGAGCGAGCCTTTTTCAACCAATTGGGTTACGACCTCATCGAGAAGTCGCATATCTAAACCTCGCTTTTTGGCGAGTTTAATATCTTTCTTAAACTTCCCCGTCTGTTCAAGCTGATACATTACGAATAAAGTTCCTTTCTGAAATCTTCAAGGGTGGTTTTGGTCGCCTTTCCCGATTTGGCCTCTTTTATCGCCTTTTCAGTATCTTTATTGTAACGAGGTTCTTCAAGCTCTACAAAAGGAAGTGTTTTAAGGTATTCATAGAATACTTTTGCTTGCTTGCTTCGCTTATCTATTTTTATTGTAATTTCCATATCCACATATATGGATGATACTACCCCAAAGTTACTAAAAAATAAAATTGTTCGCTATCGGCTGGCGAAAGAAAGGAAAAGCTCTGCATGACACGAAAGAAATTCAACGTAAAGAGCCCAAAACGAGAATAGCAACGACCAAGAGCGGTTGGGTTTCGCAAGCGACAAATGAGCGAGGGGATAATTTTATTATAATGATGGATTTTTCAAATGCCCTTTATGAAAATAAGAGAAATTAAAATAAAGAACGCATTGTGGATGGCATGCATAGAGTATCCTAACATAAAGCTATACTTAACCCGTAAATAAATCTTATTGATAGGAAAACATTAACAACCCTCTTATGCTATATGAGAGTGGGCTGAGCGATTGACAGATATCTCAAAGCTGTCGTCTTGTACGGTTACGACATCCAGTAATCCATATCGGATATAGACTGCCGCTTTCATTGCCAGACGGGAAAAATCTATGTTCATTTCTGATGCATTCATATCGATATAGCGTATAAAAATCAATAACACCAGAAGTAAACGAAAATATAACTTTTCTTACTATCTCATTGGATGATATCGTTGGGGAACGGACAAAAGCATCTGATTAAAGCAATACACGTGTTGATCAGCGGTCAACCCCGAAACCGACGTACGCGATTGCAGGTTGAGTTTTTCGATCACAGCCCTTGAC
Source organism: Parapedobacter soli (assembly GCF_025460835.1). Lineage (GTDB taxonomy): Bacteria > Bacteroidota > Bacteroidia > Sphingobacteriales > Sphingobacteriaceae > Parapedobacter > Parapedobacter soli. The sequence continues at coordinate 8,338 of NZ_JAMXAY010000088.1, forward strand.
TGCCGCTTTCTGAACATCTTTTTTAACGCCGAATGGATCTTCATATCCGGCTCTTTCAACATAAAACAAAGGTAACTGAAATACCTGTCCTTCATTTCCGGGTTCAGATTCCCCCCGCGCTTCTTCGTGATTTTTACCAGTGCCGACCTTACCTTGGGAGGTGGCATAAAGCTTTCTGGCGGGACTTCGTACAGAATCGCGAATTCAAAAAAAGAACGGTAGAACAGTTTGTAAGGATCGCTGCCCGTAGCGCGTATGAGCTTACTGGCAGGTTCATACTGCATGATCAACGATGCGCATTCCAAATGTGCCAGATGATTAAACATCAGTATTTTTAAAATCTCCGAGGTAATGTTGTAAGGGATATTGGAGACCACTTTGAAACTGGTTTGTTGAATGCTATACTTCAGAAAATCAATCCCTATAGTATGGACGCGTCTGTCATGGGCAAACCTCCGGTGCAGAAATCCTACAAGTCCCTTATCTTTTTCAATAGCGATGACGTACTTGCTGAGCCTGGCCAAATGCACAGTCAGAAATCCCTTCCCTGCACCGATATCCAAAACCACATCATCTTCCCTGATATCAGCAATCCTAATGGCATCGGCTATCAGTAACTTATCCACGGTAAAGTGTTGCCCCGTATATCTTACGGGAGCTTTATTTTTTTTCATTAAAAAATTCTTAGAAATAAATATGCAAACTGGATCACGGGAAATGTGATAAGGCAGTATTCTATCCTAAGAAATATTTCTTAATAACAAAGGCACTTGAAAACCCTGCCACCTGAATAGATGGTGGAGTTAATGACTAAAAGATGAATAGGCTACCTATCACTAGATAGTAGCCCAAGGTCTAGCGACACCTGCGAAACAAAACATGTATATATTATTTTATACGTAAGCAAAGCAAATATAAAAATCTTTTTCGGATTATACCCGAGACCTCAAGGGTAAGTGACTACGACAGGAATAGGTTATGGATAATAGAAAAGTCTAAACTTAACAACGTGAGACAACATCAGTCAAAGCACATTTTTATCTCTAAAGCCCTAATTCCGGCATAAACACAGACGCCGCCAATACCCTTCATTTATTCCGTTGCTTTTTGGACTTGCTCGTAAATGCCCGCCCACACCACCATAATCAATTCTTTAGACAAAAAAACATCAGTTATGGAAGCGAACAGCACCGTCCAGAACCTCTACACCGTAGTCAAGGTACCGGTATCCAAGCCATTAGAATCGCCAACCTACGTGGACTGCCGGGAATGGGGAAAAAGAGGATTGATGATACTGTTGGTCTCCGTTGGTTATTGTAGCCGGGTTGGGTGAATAAATAAGCGCTACCCAAGGATTGATGTAAAATCCTCTCGATTGGTTTTCTGTTTTGCCGAACATAAACCGGTAGCCTCCCCGTATTCCTATACTGAGCCCCCATAACTCTTCTTCTTCTTGCGTTGCCTTGAGCTCAACATTCTCCTTGCCATAGGTAAGCTGTAAACCGGAATGCCACCCGTTGATCTTTCCAAAAAGATAGTCTGTTTTTAAATCAAAACCAGAAGAATAAACCGAAAATGCGTCATTATTAACAAAAAATGCGGGCTGTTCAATAGCGAATATCCCAACACTTGAGCGAAAGCTGCCGTATGTGGTCCCAGCATGAAGGGAATAACCATTAAGAATATAAGCTAAGGGATCAACCTCTATTTCCAATCGAGCGAGTGTTTTCTGTTGCGCCTTTGTCTGGAATGTCAACAGACAAAAAAGAAATAGAATTGTAAGCGTTTGAAGAATCAATCGAATTGTTGCTGATTTTTTTTGAAGAAATGCGTAATGAATCATACCCCAAAAGTAAGGACGGAAAAAGTAAGGAGCCGTTAACAAAAGATAAGAAATACTATTTCCTGGAGATCCTGTTTCTTATCCTACTCAGGGAAACGGGTGTTATACCAAGAAACGAAGCGATGATATGTTGTGGAACGCGTAATAACAGCGTCCCATGCTCCCGTTCAAAATCCAGGTATCTTTGTTCCGGTGTTCGGCTGATATAACTTGTAAAAATACGTTGTGAGTTAATGAAACGTTGTTCTATGATTTTTCGGGTCAATACATTTACTTTGGGAACGACCTGATGCAATAGATCGAAATCGCTCTTGTTAATGGAGAGAACCGTGCATTCTTCGACTGTTTCCAGCGCTTGGTCTGAGGGGCTTTGTGTTAAGAAACTTGGATAGCAACTTGCGAAATGATTTTCAGCAAACAGGAATACGGTAACTTCATTGTCATCGGTATTCAGACAATAGAGCCTGATAATACCTGTTACGACAAAGTATAGTTTACGTTCGATCTGGCCAATGGCTGTTAATCGTTTTTTAGGAGGAATCTGTTCCAAAGTGAACAATGGCCATAGTTTATCCCATTCATCATCCTCTAGCCGAATAATATTGTTTAAACTTACATTATGCAATAGGGATATAATATTTGTTTGAACTT
>NZ_JAMXAY010000089.1 GCF_025460835.1 Parapedobacter soli
GGGCAGGTCGCCCGTTATGGCAAGCGATCGCTCGGAACCATCGTAGGTGAAGGTATCGTCTTCGAGCGTGATGCCGGTGATTTCCGCTTTCGCGACCGTCAGCGTGGCTTCGAGTACCAGGGTTTCGTGGTTATCGCCGGTAATGGTTGCGGTCACCTGTTGTGTTCCAGCATCGGTGCGGGTGTTGTCCGTGTAGTTTAGCGTGGTGCCGTCGGGCAGGTCGCCCGTTATGGCAAGCGATCGCTCGGAACCATCGTAAGTGAAGGTGCCGTCTTCGAGCGTGATGCCGGTGATGTNTTGTCCGTGTAGTTTAGCGTGGTGCCGTCGGGCAGGTCGCCCGTTATGGCAAGCGATCGCTCGGAACCATCGTAAGTGAAGGTGCCGTCTTCGAGCGTGATGCCGGTGATGTTTGCTTTTTCAATGGTCAGCGTGGCTTCGAGTACCAGGGTTTCGTGGTTATCGCCGGTGATGGTGGCGGTCACGTTGTATATGCCCGCATTGGTTTGCTCGTTGTTCTCGTAGGTGACGGTGGTGCCATCGGGCAATGTTCCAGTGACGAGGAGGGACTTTGGGGATCCGTCATAGGTGAAGGTTCCGTCTTCGAGGGTAATGCCGGTGATGGTTGCCGGGGTAATGGTAAACGCACCATTACCCGTATCAAAGCCTATTGCATATCGATCGGCCTTGGGTCCGTGTTCGTCAATCAGGATGCTGTAGCTTCCGGCATCTTCGCCGGGTTCGCGTGTTACGGACCCGATGATATCGGTTAATTCATCCGGTGCGGGTATCCAGTCGCCTTTGGCGACCTCGATTTCCAACAAACTGGGGTCATCCGTGCCAAATACTTTTTCGGCGGCTATGGCTGTAAGTGCAATGGGCCGGCGTGTGATTTCGACCGTGAATGTTTTTGTGGAGGGCAGGTAATTGGGGGATTCCGGGAGGGAAACCTGCACCTGCGTAGTTCCGATATGATTGCTCGCCATCAATCGTGGCGACAGGAAATTAAGGATCACAAGCAAGTTTTCACCACCGATCTCATTCGCTTGCACATCACTGGCATCGCCGTCCCAATCGCCGAGATCAAACGTTATCCAGGTGGAATCGCGATAATGCCGTTGCAACGTTTCGCCGTCTGGCACCTCCACCCCGTCAAACAGGACTGACCAGTCGAGTTCAAGCTGTGTGGAAGGAAGCACTTGGATTGTCACTTCTGCGACTAAACCATCGTTATTCGTGAAATAGGGTTCTGCATCTTCCTCCGGCATGACTAAAGGCGCATGGTATATATACTCACCAGCCACATTGCCGTCGTATGCCCCCCCGTCAGGGGAGATTAAAACCCACTCGGCGTCCGTGGCAAGCGATACCGAAGCTAAATTTCCATCAGACAACTCAACGATCACCCAATCGGGCAGCTCATCGATTTCTTCCCATGGCGTACCGTATTCGACGATAACCCGTGACGGGGGAGCAACCTGCGTAACCGTTGGAGCAGGTTCCTGCACCATTACCCGTACTTCGGCTGCCAGTCCGTCGGGATTCGTGAAATATGGCGTATCACCGAGCGCTGGCATCATCAAGGGGGCTTGGTATATGTAAATACCAGGTTCCGCACCGTTGTAGGCGCTCCCCGGTGGGGATACCAGTTGCCATTCGACAGGGTCACTTAGCATGATATCTACCGTATTTCCGGTGGACAACTCGCCTGCTACTACGGTCGGCAGCCCGACTATGGCCGACCATGGCGTGCCATATCGTACGAACACTGGGTCAAGTGAAATTAAATTATCGATAATCGGCCCCGAATATTCATAAGCTCCTATATCCACGTGATTCTCAACGACGCGACCGTTATTCGCCACATCGTATCCCCATCTGGGGTCATTGGATTGTATCGGCATGAGTTCTGTAGGCGAACTTCGCAACGCCTCCCAGAGCCCGTTGTTGCTGCCGGCATCGATTGCTTCACTGCCGTCCGTGAGGGTAAAGTTGCTGTTATCTTTATCCCTAAATGGATCGACAGCCGTAATTACATTGCCCTCGGTATCTGTTCCCCAGTCTGCTTGCCAGTTTCCGGTACCCTGTACCAAACTGTACCGAAATTCAGGGCTGCCCCCACTCGTTTCGATATTTGCATCCTGCGGCGCATCATTACCCCAAATGATGGTATTATTAATCTCGGGAGCAGCCCCGGTACCCGTAAATATTCCGCCGCCACCGGTCTGCGCCGTATTGGATGCGATTGTTGTATTTGTCAATACCGGGGATGAGAGGAAATTCGAAATGCCTGCGCCGATATTAGCTTGGTTTTCCGCAATAAGAACATTCGTCAACCGGGGGTTCGCCATTACGTTGGATATCCCGCCTCCGGTATTCGTCGCCGTATTTCCACGAATAGACAGGTTGCGTAAAACCGGAGAGGACGCACGGTGCAATAATCCGCCACCCTGCTGCCGCATGATCGGTTCTCCATATATGGTCAACTCACCCATTCCATCGGCCTTTCCGCCGGTGACGATAAAACCTTCAAGTAACGCGCTGCCTACATTGCCAGCCGACACGACCACGTGGTAGGCATGCTCTCCATTTTCGAGTTCACCGCTCAGGATGGTCGGGTACGCTTTCCAATCCCTCGTATTCGGGGTTACATATGGTTTTTCGGGAAACCCTCCGTATAGTTGGACATCGGGCAATAGCAAGAAGGAGTTATCCCGTTCGGTTGTGGGAAACCCTGTGTCATCGACCTCCATCAATTTGTAAATAGGCCGATATGTTCCAGTTGCCACATGGATTTTCAATGGGTTGTCGGCATCCCAAGAAGCGGTCCCACTGTCGTGTTTCCGTCTTGCCCAACGCAATGCCTCGGCCAGTTCGGGCACAGCATGAATCCAACTGGAACCATCGCCTTGGTATATTGCTGTGCTTTGGTTTACATTTTGGTTGACATAGACGATGTTGTTGGCATCGGGCGTGATGGTGGTTGTCGACGCCTCGAAACTGCCCATATCCACGGAGTCGCCCATGAGCCTATGGGAAGCTGCGAGATCACGCCCCCAACGCGGATCCGGGCTCCAGCTTAGGTGCGAAGGAGCGACAGGCATAGGCTCTTCAGGCGAACTTCTCAATACCTTCCATAACAGCCAGTTACTGCCTGCCTCAATCGCTTCACTTCCTTCCTTCAGTGTAAAATCACCGTTGCTACTGTCCGTAAACGGATCGGTGGTCGAGGCGATGTTTCCTTCTTCCGAAACACCCCATCCTGACGACCAGGTGTCTGCACCTCCTACCAGACTATATTCAAAAATAGGCGGTACTGCTGTCGCGGCATTGTAGATGTCAAGGCCTATTCCACTTGTGTTTCCCCAGATGATACTATTTCGAATTTTCGGGTTTGCGCCGTCTCTGTTGTACATGGCGCTACCCCAGTTGCCGGCCGAATTCTTACTGATGACGACATGTGTTAACTCTGGAGATGACTGCGTGTTGTACATGCCCGCCCCTGATGTTGCCGTATTTGAAGCAACCAGGGTGTTGAGAAGAATAGGGTTTGAGTTTTCGTTGTATATCCCACCGCCATACTCAGCTCCCTCGTTATTGATAATTGTCAGGTTGGTCAATACGGGTGATGCGGAATGTAGGTAAATACCGCCGCCATAACGTCTGCTAATCGACTTCCCGCCGACATCAATCGCTGCCATGCTGTTAGGGGCCGTCGCTTTGCCACCAGTAATAGTGAATCCATCAAGCCGTGCTACGCCGACATTACCCACAGCTGTTACCACATGGTATGCATGTTGTCCGGAAATCACACCGTTCAGTATGGTTTTGTTCTGGTTCCAGTCCCGGGCGTCCACCTGCGCTTCATATCCGGCAAAGCCACCGTAGAGTTGGATGTTTGGCAGGAGTGGAAATGTCCTGTCGGAAACGACCCAATTTGGCGCTTCCCCAGCTATCCGATATAAGGGGTGGTAGGTGCCTTTCGCTACATATACACGCAACGGGTTGTCTGCATTCCAGGTCGGGGTAAACCTAGCTTGCTCGATGCTAACCCACTCCAGTGCGTCGGCCAATTGGGGTATGGCCTGCTCCCACGAAGAGCCATCTCCGCGGTAGCCGGGCGCATGTTGGTCAACTGCCTGGTTGACAAAGAGTACACGCTCGATGTTAGGCTGATAAGTCAGTGCTTCATACGCCCCGATGTCGACCGTCTCGCTGTATATCCGGTGACGTCCGTTGAGGTCTACTCCCCAATCATCGTGTCTGGTATCGGCTGGCATGGGAGCCGCTTCGTCGCTGCGAATGGCTTCCCAAAGCCATTGGTTGTCACCGGCACCTATTGGACTGTAGAGGGCACTACGGTGTTCCTGCAGGGTGAAGTCGCCGTTATTCGAATTGGTAAACGGGTTCCATGCGGCTGGTGTAAATATTTCTCCTCCATGGTTGGTACCCCATTCAGGAAGCCAATCCAGTCCGCCAAATGGCCCAATCAATATGTTCCAAGATTCGGACCCACTGTTCACATCTTGATTATAAATATGATTGCTTCGTGAAGAGTTGTTTTGCACTGTGTTTCCCCAAAATGCGGTATTACGGATTTTAGAAGAAGAGCCGAAATTATTATGGATGCCGCCACCTCCATCAATGGCACCCAAACCACTGCCGACGTTGGCCGCGTGATTAGCGGCGATGGTCACGTTGGTAAGGGTGAGTGAAGCATTAATGTTGTAGATACCGCCGCCGCCGTGTTCCGCGTGATTATCGTAAATGAGGGTGTTGACCATGTTGATGTGTGCACCATTGTTGATTACACCGCCACCGTCTCGGTCAGCCGTATTGCCACGAATGATGGTGTGGCTTATAGGAAGGGTTCCACTCCTCAAACTTATACCGCCGCCATCCCGTCCGGCTACATTGTCGCGAATTGTCGCGTGGGACAAGTGTGAGGGTACACCGCCGTAATATATGCCTGCCCCATCCTCACTGGCCGTGTTTTCCTTCACAATGACCCGTGTAATCGCTAGCATGCCATGCGCGATGTATATTCCCCCGCCATTGCGCCGGGATATGGAAAGGTTATATCCGGTCTCGTTAAGAGTCACGGGGGTCGGGCCGCCGACGGCCCTTCCATTGGTTATGGTGAAGCCGTCGAGTAGGGAACTGCCCCCAGCCGCCATTAGCACGACGTGATAGGCGTGGAAAGTTCCGTTAATATCTCCCGTCAGGGTCGTTTCATTAGCATTGAAATTACGGCTTGCGGGATCCGTTTCACCTGCGGCAAACCCACCGTACAGTTGAACGTTCGGAACCATGCGGAAACTACGGTCCTGTGCTAAGGTCGGTATATTATTAGCATCTGTTTCCGCAATCTTGTATAGCGGCCGGTAAGTGCCTTTGGCCACATATATTTTCAGTGAGTTGTCCGAATCCCAAGAAGCGGTGCCCGCGTCGGTCTGTATCCTGGCCCACTCCAGTGCATCCGCTAATTCGGGTACCGCTTGGTCCCAGGAGGAACCATTGCCGGTAAAGCCGGGGGCCCCTTGGTTGACGTCGGTGTTCACATAGACTACGTTGCCCGCACTGGGCTGTATATTCGTAGGTTGAGCCAACAGTTGATAATTAGCAGCTATTAAAAGTAGTGGTATAATTATTTTTTTCACAGCACGAACAGATTAAGTACGCTTTTTTTACGGACAGCTCACGTCCGGGTTCCAGTCGTAAAACATGCCTTTCGGATTGTCTTTCTCCGTCCACACGTGCAATGCCCAGAAGCCTTGTTCGTGGTTGGGGTGGAACGCATGGAAAAACAACACCGGTGGGGCTTCGTCTGGCCCCACAAAATCGAATGGAACAACATATTCTAAGCCAAGGAACTCCATTTCACCATCGTCGCCTGGGGCGTAGAGGAGTACCTGTGGTTCCAGGTGGTTAACCCTTCCGTCCAGCCACTGGAGTCGGGCGTAGTGATGTCCCATACCACCTTCGGTGGGGTGTTCTACGCAACCGGACAAATCCGTATCCCACCCGGCATTGATTGCATGGTCGATATCGGCAAAGGAAGCGGTGGCCTCCCTGACCTCCTGCAACATCCTCGTAATCTGCTCTTCTTCCGAAGGTGCGGCGGGATCATCTTTACAGGCGGTCAATAGAAACAGGCCACCCAACATAATAGCTACGTATTTGATCGTTCTCATAACGCGTATTTCATTTAAAGGCTATTTATTCACGTTGTTATTTCCGTGGCGTAAAGCGCTCCACGGCATTATCATACGGTTCCAGTGTTTGTAAATAATCGTATATCGCACCCAAATCATTTTCTTTCATGCCAGCATACATGTACCAGGGCATAAGTGTCTGGAATTCGCCAGGCTTCACGTCCGGCAGCACGTACGTTGAATCTACATAACGTTTAAATAGGTTGATAAACCCTTCTCGCGTATAGTGTCCTGTACCCGTTTCGTGCGGGGTGAGGTTCGTTGCCCTCACGGTACTGCCGTCGGGAAAATGAAATTCGCGCCCGCCCCCGGCGAGCGGGCCAACGGGCTTCCCTTTTTCAAAATTGGTGTGGCAATCGGCACAGGCGGCAGCCGTAAACATATACTTGCCGTAGTTGGCACGGTCTGCCGTATCCGGTTTTTCCACCAATTGAGCGGCTGTGGGCATTGTCCTCAAGATCATGTTAAATGGAAAATCAGCTTTCGATTTCGGGTGGTCAGTCTCTACGGGTTCCAACGTGCGCAGGTAGGCAATCACCGCCTCTACATCTTCACCGGCCAATTGGCCGAATTGGTGATACGGCATAACGGGGAAGATTGCATCGCCATCCTTGGTCACCCCCTCGGTGATTAGCCTGAAAAGCTCGCCATCGGTCCAATCACTCACACCGAACGGCGTGATGTTCGCCGATACGAATCGTCCGGGGAAACCCATGGACTGGTCGAACACCTCCCCACCGGCAAACTCGGTTCCGGGATGCGGCGGGCCGGAAAATTTCGTAAAATCCCGACTGCCGTGGCAGTCGGCACACATCATCACATGGTAAGCGAGGTATTCGCCACGTGCCACCGTGGAATCTGTAATCTGCACCTGCATGTCTTTCGGTGGGTCTACATTGGGTAATGCGGTAAATACATAGGTAATCAGAACAATGGCAACAACGATTACGGATGAAATCGAATAAACTAAAATCTTAATACCTTTTCTCATTTCGTCTTCGGTTTAACGAGGGCAAAATTGTACGAAAAGTGTGATAACCTTATCACCCGAAAGGGTGATTTTTTAGAATTGGTTAAACTTGCCGATTAGGTTGGCTCGGCTGGTGGAATCCGTTTTGGTGAAAATATTCTTCAAATGCGTCTTTACGGTATTTTGAGAAACGAATAACATTTCGGAAATCTGCTGGTTGCTTAATCCTTTACAGACTAATAGCAAAACGTCGATTTCCCTTTTGGTCAACACGTTATCTACGCGATGGTTAAAGAGCACGGCCTTTGCGTTTGCATCGTAGCGTGGGTTGGGGTTATAGAAATTGTTGGAGGTTATCTCTATGGTAGCTTTAAGCTGGGCTTTGTTGAACGGCTTCACCAGAAAATGATCGGGATGCACTTTCTTGACTTTGGAAAGGGTAATGTAGTCGCTATGCGCGGTGAGGAAGATGACGGGTATGCAAAATTCGTTCTTAATCCAAGCGGAGAGTATGATGCCGTCTTCACGTGTTTCCAGGTGAATATCCAATAGGGCGATGTGGACGGTCTGTTGGGCGATGAGTCGCTTGGCCGTTGCTAACTCGTATGCAGGTCCCACGGGGCTGTGGCCCAATTCGAGGAGGCAGTCGACAATATCCTGTGCGACAATGGCGTCGTCCTCGACCACCAGAATCTTAAGTTGCGTCAGGTTATTCATGGTTGCCTTTATACCGGAATACTGAATTTAGCGATCGTCCCGTTGTTCTTGTGTACGTAATCGAAATCAGCTTCGAATTTATTGCTGAAAATCTGGATGAGTTTCCTTCCCGTTCCGCTCGTGGTCTCAGCACGGCTGGTTATGCCTATACCGTTATCTTCGACCTCAATCGTGATGTTCGTTTTTCCATTCCGTACTTGCAGTTCAATCCGGCCGTTGTCTCTTCGTGTAAAGGCATGTTTGATCGAATTGGTGACCATTTCGTTTATCACCAGCCCCATGGGGACGGCTTTATCGATGTCAATCTGGAAGGCGTCGCATTGGAAATGCAAATGGATGTTGCGTTCTTCCAAGGAAAACGCAGTTCGGAAATATTCGCACAGTTTTTGGATATACGGTTGGAAGGCAATCTTACGGAAGTCCTTGGCATGGTAAAGCTGATGGTGCAACACCCCGATGGCCCCAACACTATCGCGGCTAGACTGCAACGCACTTCGAGCTACTTCATTATTGATATTACGACTGTGGAGGCTCAGGATGCTATTTAGCAACTGGAGGTTGTTTTTCGTGCGGTGGTGCATTTCCTGCAATAGTAAATCGTTTTCGTTCAAGGCTTCTTCCTTTTTCGTGACCTCCCGTGCCAATTGTTTCCGTTGTTTCAAGATTTTCCGGAGAAAAAAGCCCACGGTAATCAAGCCCCCCACCAGCAGGCAGCCGGAAAGCAAGTACCACACCCGCTGGATGGCTTCTTTTTCCAGTTGGAATTGCTGGATGGAGATCGTGTTTTCTTTATCCAGCAACTCAAAACGGGCCTGCATCTCCTCCATGGCCCACCGATTGCTTTCGTTATTCAGGCTGTCTGAAATGACACTGTATGCTTTCCAGCTTTCGTTGGCTAGGAGGTGATTGTTCGCCCGTTCGGCGGCGTTTGCCCGTTCCTTCAGCACCGTACGCAGCAGCTCTTTTCTACCCGAATGTACGGTCATTTGGTACGCTTCTTCGATCCTGGCCAATCCTTGCTGAGTCCGGCCCTGCATCACATCCACACTTCCCAGGTAGGTCATGGCCGATATCTTTTCGGGGGTCAGGGTTTCAGACCATTTGATGCCGGCTTCCAAATGTTTCCGACTTTCGGAAATGTTGCCGAGGTTGTAGTGGGCCACACCGATGCCAATAGTGATGCTGGGGGTATCTGCTACCGGGCCGCTGTACGCATCAGCCAATGCCTTCGAATCCTGCAGGGCAGCGAGGCTTTCCTCGTGCCGGTCGAGATACGAAAAAGCAAGCCCTTTGTTATACAACCCACTGATGATGCCCACGGTATCACGTTCCGCTTTTTTGATATCCAAGGACTTTCCATACAGGTCCAAGGCTTGGTCATACCGGCGCTGTATGCGATATATAACGGCCATGTTATTCAACGCATACGATTCTCCCTCCCGGTAACCCAATGAATCCGACAGTAGAAAGCCCTGATTGTAATATAACACCGCATCGTGGAAGTTTCCCGATAAATAATGGGACACGCCAACGGCATTCAACAGTTTGGCCTGGCTCAGCGCATCATCGGATTCTTCGGCAATGCGGATGGCTTCGTCGTAAATAGCAAAGCTGCTGTCCAATTGGTTTTTGTTTCCGTATGCCCGGCCTTCCTGGTATAAACACCAGATCTGCCCCGAAGGGAAATCAAGCAATTCGGCGAGGGCTGTACCGCGCTGCGCATAGTGAATGGCAGAATCCGGATCGACAGACTGGTAATAATAAGCGAGGTCGCGAAACATCCATACTTTGGATGTGTCCAACGCTGCATACTGCAATTCATGGCGCAATCGCGGTATTTCCTCTGATTGCAGCAAAAAGATTGAGCTCACGCTCAACATGGTCGTAACCATTACCGTTTTCAAGTTTATAGGGTTTTGCAGCCAAAGATATAAAATTAAAGGTATTTACAAAAGGACAGCTACAGCAATCGGTTTCGGCCACCGAACACGTACGAGATCCCGATTTCGTGGGTGGTGTTATTCATCCGCCGGTTGAGGGGTTCACTACCGGGATTGAACTGGTAGCTGTAGCTCAAGCCGAAGCGTGAAAAGTTGAACTGGGCCATGCCTGCAATCTCCCCATACGTGCGCACGTTTGCGCCGATGCCGACCACCTCCTTGACGAAGAACATCGCCGAGGCTTCCGCCTGCGGCCGCAGGCTTTCGGAGTAGGTAACCAGTAATTAGGGCGGGTACTGGAAGTCTGGCCCGTGGTGGAAGAGCGCCCCGTCTGTGAGTTGGTACACGTTGGTAACTTGATAGCGGCTGTGGCCGGTCACCCCGAGGTTACCCAGCATCAATCGGGGCAGCGATAGGCCCACATAGTAGCGCTCCGGGCGGTACAGCATCACGCCGAAGCCCACCAACGCATCCGTTTCCCGGATATCCTCACGAAAAGCCGGGTCCATCGGGTCGAGCTGCGAGAAGCGCCCATCGAGGTAGCTGAATCCCGCATTCAGCGACAATCCCAAATACTCTTGTTCCGAAATCCGGACTGACTTGGCAAAGAAAGCACTCGCCTCCGTCAGCTTCTCCACCGCAAGGCTCTCATGCCTGACATTTAGCCCAGCCGTAGCCCCTATTCCATCAAACCCGATGTGGCCACTTCCCCAGAATACCGTGGGCGCACCCTCGATGCCCACCCACTGCCGCCGGCCGATTACCGACACTTCGCCGTCAGGGTGCATCAGACTGGCAGCCGGATTGACCACCGTGCGAAGCTGCCCATGCTGCGTGTGTGTGAGGGGTTGCTGTGCGGGTAACTCAAGGCTCACAAATAAC
>NZ_JAMXAY010000009.1 GCF_025460835.1 Parapedobacter soli
CCCAATGCGCAATGGGAATGATGTGACTGTTAATTTATAGAGGAAAGTTACTAAAATCGGCCATTCCTTGGGAAGAGCTTAACCCACGTCCTTTCCTCCCCTTTCGGAACATGAAAACTATAAAAAGGTAATACCGGGTTTTATCATACACCGGAATAGTTTGCGACATCGTTCCGATAAGGATCAGAAAAGCCATTGCATTACACGTACATATTCACTATATTTACACGTATAATGTTTTGAACATGGACACCAAACTGACGTTAAAATTAAATGGGGCAGTGATTGAGCGCGCCAAACGTTACGCGACAACTAAGAAGCTAAGCCTCTCTCGGCTAGTTGAGAATTACCTAGATTCACTGACTACCGATACTGCAGGTAACGACCTTGATCTCTCGCCTTTTGTAAAGAGCATAGCAAGCGGCAAGAGTATCCCTGTCGAAATCGACGAGAAAAAGGAATATGCCGATTTCCTTGAAAAAAAAATACCAATAGCATGTTGACCAGGCTGCTCTGCGAGATCTCGGTGATGGACAAAGAGGTGGTCGACAAGGCTATCCACGCTGATTTTCGCGATTTCGAGGACAGCATGCAATATTTCAGCGCGCTGGCCACTAAGTGTGATATGATTATCACCAGAAATGAAAAGGACTTCAAGAACAGTCTTTTACCCGTAATGGACGCATCGCACTTCCTTACCATGTTCGGTAAACTTGATTAAAATCCAGAATGGGAAAATTTCGGCAAATGATGAAAGCTATTTCGATGATTATAACGAGGCTGTCTCATAAAGGCAGTCTCTTTTTTATATCTTTTTTGTAACCTTTAGTTTGTTTCTTGTTGCTTTATTCATCTGATTTACATATATTTACTGTTGTAAACATGAATATATGGCGAGAAAGACACCTACATTTAAGCCCTATTACCAAGACCAATTAATGGCCATTCCTCCCAGTTTGGACGAGTTGGTTCGCAAGGGCCATCCGGCACGTGTGGTGAACGATGTGATCAATCGAATCAATATCCAGCCTCTACTGGATGCCTATCACATCAAGGGGTCCTCCAGTTACCATCCGCAGATGCTATTGAAAGTGCTGGTTTATGGATACGTGAGCAACGTGTACAGTAGCCGCAAGCTGGAAGTGGCCTGTCGGGAGAATGTTAACTTCATGTGGCTGAGCGGAATGAGTTTTCCCGATCACAATACGATCAATCGTTTTCGTGGCGCCCGTCTGAAAAACGCCCTGCGCAGTGTATTTGAGGAAGTGGTGAATCTGCTTTCAGACGAAGGATTGCTCAGTATTGAGGAAGTGTATACCGATGGTACCAAGATCGAGGCCAATGCCAACAAGTACACCTTTGTTTGGAAGAAAGCGATCCAGACCAATAAGGAAAAAATGAAGAAAGGCTTGCAGGATATCTGGGAATATGCCCAGAGCATTGCCAAGAGCGAGGATGAACTTCCCGAGCCTCCGGACCTTACCGATATCGATACGGAGAAGGTGCAGGCCACCGTGGACAAGCTGAATGCCGTGCTGGCCGATAAGCCTTCCGTGGACAAGAAAGTAAAGGCCAAGTTACGTTATGTGACCAAGGAATATCCTGAAAAGATTGCCGAGTATGAGCGCAAGGAGCGGGTGCTGGGCGATCGCAACAGTTTCAGCAAGACGGATCCGGATGCCACCTTCATGCGGATGAAAGAGGACCACATGAAGAACGGGCAGCTCAAGCCGGGCTACAACGTACAGATATCCACCTCCAACCAGTTCATCGTCAACTATACCATCCACCCCAACCCGACCGACACCCGGACACTTTCAGCCCACCTGGCCCAACACCGGGACAGTTATGGCAAGGCCCCGGCCAGCCTGACGGCCGATGCGGGATATGGCAGTGAGGAAAACTTCCAGCTGCTGGAAAACCTAGAAGTGGAAGCATTTGTCAAATACGGCCTGTTCGACAAACAGCAGAAAAGCAGCTTTAGAAACAAACACGGCTTTGCGGCCGATCAGCTTTTCTATAATGCCGAGCAAGATTGTTATATCTGCCCCATGGGACAGCAAATGGACTTTATCGGCACATTCAAACAGAAAACATCCCCGGGGTTTGTCCAGCACATCAAGAAGTACCGGGCCAGAAATTGCGCCGGATGTCCACTCAACGGAGCCTGCCACAAAGCCAAAGGTAACAGGGTTATCCAAATCAATGAAAATCTGGAAAGGTACAAGGCCCGGGCTTATCTCCTGTTGAACAGCGAGCGGAGCGTGGAAAAGCGAAAGCGACGGTGTCATGATGTTGAACCGGTATTCGCAAACATCAAACAGAACCACGGGTTCCGAAGATTCATGCTCCGGGGTAAAGAAAAAGTGGCCATAGAGTGGGGATTATTGGCCATTGCGCAGAATATAAGGAAAAAAGCAGCCTAAAAACCGTGTTTTTTCGACCAAACCCAAAATATCCGCCAAAATAAACCAATCAAAGAGCCACTGTCCTTAAACCATACCGTTTTCAAGGAAAATTAAAAAAGGCCGCCTCAATTAATATGAGACAGCCTCTTACAAACGCTAACGAAAAACCGGTACTGAAGTCGGGCGACCTGGTGGTTTGCGGCGACGACAAGGTACTCGTGTACGACGGGAAGGCCGCAAGGCAAGGCACCGCCACGCTTACCTGGTCATGGAAGGCCAGCGAAGCCAAGGGCCAGCTGCCCGAGGAATATTTCGGTATGCTCCGCTCGTTGGACGACTGTAAGCCTGTTCGTGGCAACAGCCAGCTGCTTATCACCTCCTCCTCAGGCGCCACACTGCTATTGGACGTAGCCAGCAAGCAGGTGCTCTTTTACGCCAAAACACCCATGGCCCATTCGGCCGACCTCCTGCCCGATGGCCGCATCGCGGTAGCCAATTCCACCCACGCCGGGGGCAACAGCCTGGAGCTGTATGACGAGCGGATACCCGAAAAGGTATTGTACAAAGACTCCCTGTATTCGGGGCACGGTGCCGTATGGGTGGCCGAGCGGCAGGAACTTTTCGCGCTCGGATTCGACAGCCTGTTGGTGTACAAACAACGCGATTGGGATACCGATCATCCGTCGCTCGAAAAGGTGCGGGGTTACCCCCTGCCAGACGATGGCGGGCACGAGCTGTCGCCCACCGGTTCCGGCCAACTGCTCATAAGCACCCACCACCACGTGTGGCTTGCGGATATGCAAACAGGCGAATTCACGCCGTTCGAGCCACTGAAGGATCACCGTAACATCAAGTCGGCCAATTACGATACCTCAACCGGCGCTTTGGTCTACACCATCGCTGAAGAAAGCTGGTGGACACACCATGTGTATGGCGTGAATCCCGACTTCCAAATCGACGTGCCGGATATCCGGGCTTATAAAGTGCGGGTGATGAGATAAAAAGAAAAAGGAAGTTCATTGGGCCCTTTTTTCCTTCAACCTCAGCTGCTGTTCCCGCTCGGCATCCCAATACGCGCAATCCAACTCGATGAAGATGGACGAATAGGGAATAATCGCTTCCGTTTTGATGACCAGCACGCCAAATAACTTAGCGGCCTCGTCCATTTTTTCAAAAACGGCTTCATGGGGCAACGAGCGCACGGGGTGATCCTTCAACAGCGCATGAATCTGCTGCTTCAAATCGTCGGCTCCCGGCGCCAGCTGGTCATCAATCAACGAGATCTCGGCGTCTTGGTACACCATTGGTTTGATATGGGGTGAGTCCTGAATGGATCCTAACACGTGTTTAAGGGCTTCGGGCAGTGGTGCCTTACTATCCAGGTAAGTGATGCCTGAAGCCGCTTGGAAAGGGAACGCTTTATCGACCACCAATATCCAGTTCCTATGGCCATATAAGGGAAGCCGCGCCGCCAGCTCCCGTTTCCAGTCGAGTGAATGCTCGATGGATTGGTGTAGCTCACCTTCCGTCGGTGCCTGTCGGCATGAGCCCGCCACAAAGACACCAACCAACAACATAAAAAACCTGAATTTTACCATATTTACGTAAATTTAACCGTTAGCGAATCATCTTCCTTAAGTGCGATGGGTGACGCGAACGTGAGGAGTACCTCGTTACCCTCTACTTCAGATTGCACACGTACGGCAACGCCATTAAGCGCAACATTGGCTGCGGATGCCAAGCGACCTACCGATAGCCGCAATTGCGTAAGTTGCAGCGAACCATGCCGCACAACGACCGCGTGTTGCTCGCTGTCGGCATGCCTTTGCCGCTCGTAACTCCCCCAGCCTGCCGCTGCGGTGAATGCAGCCTTGAAATCCGATTGCCGGACTTTTGGTGCGAACGCCATGTATCCCTTCGGACCGTGGTACGAAAACCCACAGGCATTGATGAATGTCCCATAGCTGGCCATCGCCCGGGCGTAGTGGTCGCTGCATTCGATCTCGTTATACGGATTCCGTTTGGTGGCATGGTAGCGGTCGTGTATCATACGCGTTAGCGCCATACTTTCCTCCACCATGCCCTCCCCCATCATATGTGCGGCTACTTGGTGTTCGAATCCACTCATACACTCATGGAAGTAGCCCATTTGCCAGGTAACGTTATCGCCAAACGGTTTTTCCTCATTGAGCGGATTCGTATTCATAACCATGCCCCCATCGCCCGCCACCGCGTAGGGCCGCCCACCAAGATGGGTTTTTATGTATGGCCCCACGTCCGGCGTGAAATTGTATTTCCACAGGGCTTTCAGGGCCGAAAGCGTCTTATCTTTATCAAGCACCCTGGGTAACCCTACCTGGAACATCCACGCTTGGCCGTAAACCTGGTCGATATGGCATGTATTGTATGACCCCAGCTTGGAGCGGCCGGTCACCGGATCCGGCCTATGGATGAAATACTCGCCGTTGAAAAGTTCATTTTCCATATTCTTACGGCCGCTGGCTACGTATTGGGCGCAGCGAGCCGCAAATTTTTCGTCACCAACCTCCTCGGCCATGGCCTGCCCCGCCCTTGCCGCCGCTATGCAAAGCCCTACAATCCAAGCGATCTCGCCCTCCCATACCGCATCCAGCGTATTTTCCATGGGGGTGTCGGTCATCCCGTCGTTGTTTTTGTCCTGTGCAAAGATAAACTCCATCGCTTTCCTGATATTCGGCCAATTCCGATGGAGGAACTCGCTGTCAGTGCAGAGCTGATGCTCGCGATAACAACGCAAGATAATAGCGGCCTGCCCATCGATGGCTGGTCGGGTTTCGTTTTCGGCGCGGAAAATGACCGCTCCGTCTTCCTTGAACGCTATCCCTAGATCCACACGCTCGCGCAGGTCCCGCTCCAATTCCGGAAACAACCGCGCAACCGCCTGGGCGTATTGCCATACGTGGGTACACGTGCCCGCACACGCGCCCACACCTTCCCACCCCCAAAAGCGGCCGGAAGCGAACCGATACGTATTCGCCGTGGCCAGCGTACCGATATTCAATAGCGTACGTTCGAGGAACCAACGCGGCAGTGTTGAGTCCAGCCAGGTATCCCGCCAACGCTCGGTATCGGACGTCAGCCGATCAAAATGCGTTGACACATAATTACCAACCGCTAGTGCATCATCAAATCGGGTAGCGTAGTGATATCCGGCCTTGGCGTCAGGAACAATTTCCTTTAGTTTAGGGTGCGGGTTGTTGAAATGCCATCCAAGCGAAAAATCAACCTCGAATGTTCCGTCGGCCTCCACTGCGCCACCGGCGCGGATACCACCCACCAATACGGTGGGGGTTTCGGCCGACGCGGTTTCCGCCTTCGGCAGGCCAAACAGTTCGTTGTTCACGGGCCACGGGCGGATGCCTGCCAGTGGCTCAGCAGCGGGCGCATGCGCCATCAAGAACATACTCCCCGCGTCGGTTGCATCACGTAACGCTTCATCCGCACCTTCACAGGTGTATAGTAAGGCGGTATGATCTACCCCTGTCGTTGCCCGATTCCTGAGCATGCCCTTCCCTAACGGTTCCTCCCGCTGGGACGTACCGTGATTTCCCGGTCGTGGGTTTGAGGAAAGCTTGTTGACACCATTCTCCAGCCATCCAAGGACCGACACACGTAACTTCTTCAGGGATTTATTGATTACCTTCATCCGAAAAATCGTTACCGGCAACGCCGAGTCTTCGGCATTCAACGGGATAAACGGTGAGTAGGCTGTCAGCACCACCTCAACGGGGGCGGAGTCGCTTTGATAGCGTATGGTAGCCGTGGGGTATGCCGATTCAAATGTCACCTCATCCCAATCGTTGGCATCCAGTCTTTTTATCATTTCTTCCCCACCATCTTCGATGCGTAGGGCAAATCCCTGTTCCAATACCCGCCGGTTATCGGCGATAGTGGGTTCTATGTAAGCTGCTCCGTCACGCGGGCGGACGCGCCGCAGCGTCGTGCCGTCGTTCCAAAGAACCGTCTTGGGATCGATCCCTTCATGCGCACCCTCGATGGTTTCGTTGTAGATCTGCCAAAGCCATAACCGCCCATCGCCTCCCAAATACACGGTTCCCGCGTGGAAACCGCCAATCGGCATACCAATGTACTGGAGTTCGTTACGGCTTTTCGCGTAAATCACAGGGTTACCCGGTTGCATAATCGATTCCAACCACCGTGGATCGAGGTTTTTATCCGTCGGTATATTGTGGATGGGATAGGAAGACGCGAATATGCTCCGCCCCCACACCGGAAACTTAGCCATCAGCAAAGAGGCAGAAAACATCCCGGTCGTCTTTAAAAATGTGCGCCGGCTATAGGTATCAATTTGAACGTTCTTCTTTGACATAACTTATTTCTATTGAGCCATAAAACCTGCCTGGGGTAATACCCAAGCAGGTTCCGCCTCCATTACCAATTGGGATTCTGTGGGAGCAAGTTCGGATTCCGGTCTACCGCCGTTTGGGGGATGGGCCATAAATAATGCTTCTGGGCATCGAACACCCGCTGCTGGGCAACGAAGCTCGGCTTCGTCCAGTCCCCTATCGGGTCGTTTACGTTGCTGTTTATACCGTAGGCAGGTTCGTCCAATACGGTTTCCGCAATCTTCCAGCGTAAGATATCGAAGTACCGTTTGTGTTCCGCAACGAATTCATGGCGGCGCTCTGCCCGGATGATTTCACGCACGGCACCTTGGTCGGTCAGCTGTGCCGGGCCAACCGGCTTCACGCCCGCACGCTCGCGTACCGCATTGATTGCTTCCGCGATTTCCACGTTACCGGGTTCTGCTTCATTGAGCGCCTCGGCGATAATCAGGAATGTCTCCGCATACCGGTAGATGGGCCAGTTCGTAAAGCTTTCTGTCGGTTGTGTGAGCGTGGGCTCATTGAATTTGAGATACATAAACCCCGTGAGACCACCGCCTTCGTTATTCATCCGCTCGGGCATCCCGTATGAAGGATGAGGTTGGTACGGCGTGTATTCGCCACTTGGCCGCAGCACCGGTACACCCGGCAGCATGAAGGTCTGTTTCAACCGCTCGTCGCGGTGTTCCCAAGGGTTATCCACGTCATACAAGGGCGACTCCTGTATCGTCAGCCCATCGGTACACAGGTAAGAATCAACCAATGCGCGCGTTGGGCAGAAACTGGCCCAGCCGCTCCCGGTGATACCTGTACCGGCCGGGGAGGCTAGCACCGGCGTCATATGCGTAATCATATCCTTAACATATTGGCGTGCTAGGATGACCTCATCATTGGCATGGTTAGACTCGCTCCGGAAAAGCGAACCGTAATCGTCTTCCAGCGAATACCCGAGCGTGGTTACCTGCTTGGCTGCCTGGTAGGCCTCCTTCCACAATTGAGCATCGTGTTGGTTTTCGTGAAATTTCTTGATGCTCGCCAGGTATAGGTAGACATTGGCTTTCAGCATATACGCCGCCCCTTTGGTTATCCGGCCGGCGTCGGCCCCTGCGTACGATATCGGGAGCCCTTCGATGGCGGTATCCACATTCTCGATGACGTAAGCCAGCACTTCCGCCCGTGTCGCCCGCGGCAGGTCTGACTCGTCCAGCGCTACCGGCTCTTCTTTGATGAGCGGAATATCGCCGAACAGCTGGGTCATGCGGAAATACCGCATAGCCAATATAAAACGTACTTCACTGACCAGGCGCTGCTTCAGTTCGCCGTCCATTTCCATGCCAGACAACTGGTCAAGGGCGTACAATGCACGCCTGATCAGGTCGTACTTCCACTCTTCGTTGATGTAGCCGTCCGCTGCGGTGTGGCTGCCCATACTGATGTATCCCATGCCCCCTTCGCCCCAAGCGTTGGTCATCACGGAATTATCACTGTGGCAATCCCGCCAAAAATCCCGCGCATCCGGCAGCGCCGTATAAACGGCATTCACTCCGGCAATGGCATCTTCTTCGGTATTCCAGAATGTGTTTTCGGCAGCCTGATCCAAGGGGTCCCTATCAAGGAACTTTTCACAACTGGTAGCGAGTACCAGAAAGGGTATGGTGATTAAAAACCGGTATAATGTGTTCATGATGTTAAAATTTGAGGTTAAAACCAATCGAATACGTACGCGATAGCGGGTAATAACCCCCTTCGGGGTCGAATCCGGGATAGTTGGTGATGGTTGCCAGGTTCTGGCCAGAAACGAACACCCGCATCTGTTGTACATTCAGCCGATTCAATACGGCCGGCGTAAACGTATAGCCAAGCTGGGCATTCTGTATTTTCAAGTAGTCGGCCTTCCGCAACCAATAGTCGGAATAGCGGGTATCGTTTGATGTGTACTGGATGGTCAGCCTGGGGTACGAGCCGTCCAGATTATCTGGTGTCCAGCGATCGAGATGCATGGGCCTGGCATTCTGGGACAGGTAAAACGCCCAGCCCTCGTAACTTTGGATGTATCGATAGGTGTGCAAGGCACCGTAGATACTGGCCGCCACGTCAAATTGCTTCCACCCGAATGTGAGGTTAGCGCCATAACGCACTACCGGCTTGTCGTTGAGCACAACGCGGTCATTGCCATCGATGAGGTTATTGCCGTCCTGGTCTCTGTATTTGATATTACCAGGAAACACGTTGGCACCCTGGTCCGGGCTATTTTCCACATCGGCGTTATCTTCAAATAGGCCGATGGCCTGCAAACCATAGGGCAGCCCTAGCTGCATGCCCACATCGGTTATGCTGTTGCCTTCGATCCACGGCCCCGTGCCTGCGAGATCCATCACCTCGTTGCGGGCGTAGCTCATATTGGCATCGAAGCTCCAGCGATAGTCGTTGGCACGGTCCTGATAGCCCGCATTAACTTCGAAGCCCGAATTACGCATGCGCAGCAGATTGTTGAGCGGGGCTGTCAAGCCGAATTCCGTGGGTGCTGGCGGGGCGTACAATATCTTATCGCGGTCGTTGACAAAATACTCGGCATTTACGTGTATGCGCTGTTGCAGAAAGCTGAGGTCTAGCCCAATGTTGGTCTGCTTGGCCTGTTCCCAACTGATGTTCGGGTTTACCGCTACGTTGTTATAGGCCCCCGGCACCACATCGCCATTGAACCCATACATCGAGGGGTTATAGGTAAGCACCTGTGCCGTTGCATAGTACCCTACTTTTTCGGCGTCGCCCAATATCCCCCACGATCCGCGTAGCTTCAGCTGTGACAGCCACGGCACATCGAAAAACGATTCGTTATGGATATTCCATCCCACCGAGAACGACGGGAACACGCCCCATCGATTCCCTTGTGCAAAACGGGAAGAACCGTCCGCCCGGATGTTGGCTTGGAACAAATAGCGGTCGTCGTAGGCATAATTCACCCTTCCGAATACCGATTGAATGGCAACGTCGCCGGCACTACCGCTATTTTGCATGTTTGCACTGCTTCCGGTATTCAGCACGTCGATCGCCGGAAAAGGCAGCCGGTCGCGGAATGCCGAAATGGTACTGGTTTGGTAGTATTCCTGCGAATACCCGGCCAGGAAGCGTGCTTGGTGCTTGCTGGCCTGGAGGTCGTAGGTACCCGTTAGCTGGAATAGGTTCCTGAAATCCGTGCCGTTCGTTTCCGTTAGGTTTGTCACGATATTCTGCCGCGATGCGAGGTCACCCTCCATATCAAACAGGCTGTAGGTCAGTGCCCGGTTCTTCACCCAATTATCGTGCGTCGTCCGCGAAAACATCCCCTGGAACTCCAAGTTATCCATGGGCCGGTACGTCAAGTCGAAGATGGCCATCATTTCTTTGTGCTTTTGGCGCTGGAAGCCACCGTCGTTTACCGCAGCAATCGGATTGCCGGCCATCGCGGACCCCGCGGTATATTGGCCATTGGCGTTCTGGATATGCTCGAGGGGCGATACACGTGCCGCATTGGCCTGCCAGTTGGTGGTGCCACCATAGGGTTCCCTGATATAGGTTTCGGTATACTGGATATTCGCCCGGGTCCGGAGCTTTTCGCTCAGTTGGATCTGGATATCGGGCCTTACGATGACCCGGTGGTAGTTGTTAAGCGGCAGCGTTCCGTCTTGGTAGTCGTATGACGCCGACAGTCGGTAATCGACGGCTTTCTCACTACCCGAAATCGCAAGGTTATGGTTGGTTATCGCCGCATTTTCGCGATATATATCGCGGTACCAGCGGTTGTCGGCATATTTTCCCGACCGAAGGTCGGCCAAGCCTTGTTCGCCATACACGGGATCTTTTCCATCGTTCACCAACGCCTCGTCCCACAACCGCATAAAATCCGCTGCCCCCACAAAATCGACCATGAATTGCGGGTTCTGGAGACCGACGGACGAATTCACTTCGATTGCCGGCTTGTCTGACTTGACGGCCCGTTTGGTCGTGACCAGCAACACGCCGTTTGCCGCGCGTGAGCCGTAGATGGCTGCCGAGGCCGCATCTTTCAGTGTTGAAATGCTTGCGATATCATTGGGGTTTAATGTGTACAGGTTGCCGGGTACGCCATCAATCAGCACCAACACCCCCGAGCTTCCACCGATGGTGGATGTTCCGCGGATATTGATGGACGCCCCCGAACCCACGGCGCCACTGCCCTTGGTTACGTTCAGGCCCGGAACCGCCCCGGCTAACAGTTCATGGACATTGGTTACTGGTCTGGCATTCAGCGCTTTTCCTACATCAACCGTTCCTACGGCTCCTGTGAGGTCGCTTTTGCGTTGTGTACCGTAGCCTACCACAACCACTTCCTCCAAATCCTTGAAGCCTTCTGTCACCATCCGCACGGCGATTTCGGCTTGGTCCGTAACGGCAATCACCTGCGGCATATAGCCCAGGTAGGTTATCGACAATTCTTCGCCTGCATCCGCTTGGATGGCAAAGGCGCCTTGCTCATCCGTTGTCGTTCCCCGCGAGGTGTTGAGCACCTTGATTGTCACGCCCGCTAACGGCGTCCCTTCACTATCGGTGACACGCCCCCGGATGGATTGCTGGAACGTACTGTTCCACTCTCGTTCCGAACCCTGCGGCTCGGACCGTAGAATGGTGATGTATTTGCCCTCCTGCCGGTAGGTCAGTGGGGTTTGGGCGAGCAGCATCTGGAGCGTTTGGGCTACCGTTCTCTTCCCCGCCGTTAGCGCCACACGGTCGTATTTCTGTATGGCCGCGGTTTGGTAAGCGAACAGGAAATCCGTCTTTTTCTCTATTTCCTTCAACGCCTGTATCAGGCTTGTTTGATTGGTCAGTTGGATGCGCGTGTTGGTCAGTTTCTGGCCGTTGCTCACCGACGCAACCAATACGCCCGAACAACAAATCGATATACACCCAATTACTACACTTAGCCGCATAAGATATATGACTTTACTTCTAAAAAAATTCATAATTTAGCATGATTTTGAGCTTGTTTGAGACACTTGTTCTAAATCCTGAAACCCTTCGTTTGCAGACGGAGGTTTCCGTTGCCGCTGTGGAACCAACCATAGCGGCTTCTTTTTTTAAGATAAAAATGAGGTTACATGCCTATTGCTATTAAATGGGTCCAACAAATCAACTACGGGCATCCTGCGCCCTGCAAATAAAAGGTGTTCTTTTCTTTTCTATAGGTCATTCCATTGGCCATGGTGATGACACGCAATACCTTGTCCAGCGACTCGCCCGGCTGAAACGACGCCGAGAACACACAGTTGCCAACAGCCGGATCGCCGAGCCGGAACGACGTGTCAAATCGGCGTGACAGCACGTCCAGCGCCTGAGCAACCGGTACGTCCCGGAAGACCAACCGATCTTCTACCCATGCAGCCTCATCTTCCGCATTCACCTCCTTCAGTTCCGTATGTGCATCGCTCAGCCAATGAACTGCCTGCTGGTTGCGGGAAAGGTACGCTAGGCTTTCCCTTTCTTTATCCACGCGCACTTTTCCCCGCAGTACCGTAACTACCACCCGATCGGCATTGTATGTATTGATATTGAAGGCCGTGCCCACAACCGTGGTTTCTATTCCGCCCGATTCAACGATAAAGGGTCTGTTTCCAATATGCACCACGTCGAAAAACGCCTCACCATCCAATCGCACAATCCGAGGCCCCTCCGCAAAATTTGCTGGATAGGACACCACACTGCCCGCATTGACCCACATTTTGCTACCATCCGGCAACTGCACACTATCCAGCTGTCCGCGAAGCACCTCCTTGGTTACATAAGCCACATCCACATCGGCCATACCTACCAAACCGGCACCGGTGAGGGTGGGCCACCAACCGAATACCCCTCCCACTAGCAAACCGGCAATCACCGCTGCAGCTGCGAGGGGAAGCCATAACGCCCTTTTTTTCGGGCGCTGCCCGATACCCGTGCGGCGCTGTACGATATCCCACGCCTGCCCCACAGATGCGTTAGGCAGGTCGCTCTCATCTCCTTGGAGGTCTTCCGGAATATCATCACTATCTACCTCATGGCGCGCTATATGGTCCATCAGTTGGCTATACTCCGCACGGCTTATGGTGCCATCGGCCAGTTTCCTGAATAAGTGACGAAGGAATGCTTTTTCCATTTTTCTTTCTCGTGTATCGCCGCACGTCTCTGTATTTGCAGCTGTTACTATACACTATACACGCAAGGAAGAAAGAACAACTAGGTGGCAAGCATTTTTTTTGATTTATTGGTTTCGGAAGGTTGGTGGTGTTGGTACGTGGGGACCGGATGCGTGTTCAACGTTCGAAAATCGACAGCAAAAACACCAGGAACCAAGCACCCTTCAATGCGACCCTAAGTGTTTTCAAGGCTTGTACCATCAGGTTGTTCACGGTATGTTTCGAGATATTCAACGTATCAGCTATTTCTTCGTGTGATAGCCCCTCATACCTACTCAATTGAAAAACCTCCTGCTGTCTTTTCGGTAGCGCAGCGATGGCACGTTGGGCGAGCTGCATGGTTTCGGTGAATTGGAGTTGGTCATCGACAATATTCCTGGCAAGTTGGATCTCTTGCCAGAAATGCAAACGGGCCTTCCTATCGCAAGCCACCTTCCGTAGCTCATTCAGTGCCAACCGCTTGGCCATTGTTATTAACAACCCCTGTGGTGGCATGCCCGGGTCAAGGTTGGCGCGGGTTTTCCACAATCGTACGAATACATCCTGTGCGATATCTTCGCTCGCCTGTTCATCTTTCACCAGTTTATAGGTATAACTGGCAACGGCGGCATAATAACGGTCGAATAACTGGCCAAAAGCCTCTTCGTCGCCCCGTCTCACCCGCTCTAGCAACACGGGCTCGCGCTGTTGTATATCAGAGAACTCGATACGTTGGTTTACCACGGATTAACGTACTAATTGATTATTACAGCTAATATCGTTATTTAGCACCAGAATCCATTCATCACGATTAACCAAACGATAATTTATTTTAGCATCAACCCGATTTTGCTATTCGATTACTTCATCAAATGTAACCGATATATTCACTTCTGCTGTACTGCGGTGCAATAGGCCTACGCTTGCCGCTTGCACAACAAGCCGGTCCAGGTAAAACCTTTAACTTTCTTTCCGCAGTATTTCCAGTGGGGGGCGCCCGGTTATCCCCCGGCTGTTGGCCAATCCAATCACCACGGTCAACAATGTGACGGTGAGCGTTAATAGCAACAGCATCAAAATATTGGGGGTAAATGGGATTTCGAAACTGAATACCGCCAAGGCCCAGCTACCGCCCAGGGCCAGCAACACGCCGGTAAATGAGGCAATGATGCCCAAAAAGAAATATTCGAGTGCCGTGATTGCCAATATCTGTTTCCTTGTGGCCCCCATCGTACGCAGCAGCACACTTTCCTTAATCCGCTGGTACTTACTGATCATCACGGAGGCAATCAGTACCACAAAGCCTGTGAGGATACTGAAACCTCCCATGAACCGGATAACGAAGCCTATCTTATCCAATATAGTGTCCAGCACCGAAAGGATCAACCCCAGGTCGATGATAGAGACATTGGGGAATTGCCTCACCACCGCCTGCTGCATACGGGCCGAAGTGGCTTCATCCGGCACACGGGTCATCAGCACATGGAATTGCGGTGCGTCGTCAATCACCCCTTCCGGGAATATTAACCTGAAGTTGGTCTGCACCCGGTTCCAATCGACTTCCCTGAAGCTGCCTACGATCGTGGGTACGCGTACCCCCTGCACATTGAACAGCAGTTCATCGCCGATGTCCACCCGGATACGGCGGGCATAGCCCTCTTCCAACGAGACACGCGCGGTATCGCCGGCAGCCGTTTTGCCAATCCACTTACCCGCACTGATTTTTTCCGAATCGGAGAGTTCAGATCGGTAGGTCGAGCGCAATTCGCCCCCCAGTGCGCGGCGGGATACCTCGATGGTACTATCACGCCGGGCATCGTCGGCGGTAATGCCATTGATGGCCTCCAACTGCACCGTTACAATAGGCACCTCATCCAATACCGGCAAACCTTGGGCAGCAACCAACTCGGCCACTTCTTCCTGCTGTGACGACTGGATATCAAACAGCACCATGTTCGGTTGGTGCTCGCTGGACGACAAAGCCACCCGCTCAACCAACATCCCCTGTACAGAAAACAGCGTGGCGATGAAAGCTGTGCCGAGGCCGATCGCTATAACCAAGATGACAGTCTGGTTGTTGGGCCTGAATAGGTTGGAAAGCCCCTGCCGCCACAGGTAACCCCATGATGACGGAAAAAAACGCCGGACTAACCGCACCAACAGGTTTGCGGCACCATATAGCACCAGGAACGAAAGGGCCACGCCGGCGGTGAATAGGACCGTTTGCTTCACTCCGCCCAACTGCAGGTACGCGTAAACGAAAATAAACAATGCGATAAGGCCGTATACAAACCAACTCCAACGATCTTTAACCGGGCTTGGGGCTTCCAACGATAGCCGTAAGGTATTCAACGGAGCGATGTTGCGGATGCCAATAAGCGGCAGCAGTGCGAATAGCACCGATATCCAGACACCCAACGCAATGCCCTGTACAACGGCCCACCACGATATATCGCTGCTGATAGCAACCGGCACGAAGTCGCGGAGTACCAAGGGCAGCAATTGCTGGATAAGCGTACCGATGAACGCACCAATGACGGAACCGGCCAACCCTACGCCCAATACCTGGATGAGGAATATCAGGAACGCCTGCCGCGAACTCACCCCCAAGCAGCGCAGTATGGCGATGGTATTGAGTTTTTCCTTGATGTAGATATGTATGGCGCTCGACACGCCGATGCACCCCAACAACAGCGCCACGAAACCCACTAACGACAGGAACTTGCTCAAATCAGTGAACGACCGGCCCGTTTCCTGCTTGCGCGTGGCAATGGTATCATACCCCATGCGCTGCACTTCCAAGAGCGAATCGAGCCCATCG
Source organism: Parapedobacter soli (assembly GCF_025460835.1). Lineage (GTDB taxonomy): Bacteria > Bacteroidota > Bacteroidia > Sphingobacteriales > Sphingobacteriaceae > Parapedobacter > Parapedobacter soli. The sequence goes on from NZ_JAMXAY010000009.1 coordinate 15,782, forward strand.
GCGAGCCGGTCTGCATCTATCCCTCCTTCCAATTGGAAATAGTAACGGTAATTGATACGGCTACCTTTCTGGTTCAGCCCCGTGGCGGGGAGGTACTCCAGGGGGATGAATACGGCGGGCGCAATGGTGGTGGAAAGGCCACTTTGACCCGGGGCCTGTTCCAGGCGGCCGGCTATCTCGAACATCACCTCCCCTACTTTCACCGAATCACCTACCTCAGCGCCAAATTGGAGCATCAGGGTTTTATCCACCAGCGCCTGCCGGTTATTCCGGAAGGTACGCCCTGCCGCCTGCGGCACCGTCTCCAAGTTACCATAGTAAGGAAATTCGCCACCGAGTGCCCGTACGTCCACCAGGCGGGTACCACCGCTATTGGCAAACACCACCATGGAGGCAAAGCTCTGCTCTTCCGAATAGCTGGTGCTCAACCGCTGGACGGAGTCAATGATCGCCTGCCCGCCATCCGATAATTCGCGGTTGCTCTGGATCACCAGATCTGCCCCCACCAAGCCGGCGGCCTGCTTGTCGATATCCTTTGCCAGGTTGTCGCCAAACGAAAAAATAGCCACCAACGCCGCGATCCCCACAATGATGGATGAGATAAAGAGAAACAGCCGCGAACGGTTCTGGCGGCTATCGCGCCAGGCCATGCGGACAATCCAACGGAAGGCGATCTCTTGGTGCTCAGGCTTCATCATATCGTTTTATCTACCGCCGAATCCGACACAACCCGACCGCCTTTCATGCGGATAATCCGCTGGGTCTTTGACGCCAGCTCCAAATCATGGGTTACCAATACCAAGGTGGTCCCTGCATCACTGTTGAGATCAAACAACAGTTTTTCCACGTTCTCGCTGGTTTCTGCGTCCAGGTTCCCGGTCGGTTCGTCGGCAAACAGGATACGCGGCGCGTTGGAAAATGCGCGGGCGATGGAAACCCGCTGCTGCTCGCCCCCCGATAGTTGTAACGGATAATGATGGCCACGATCAGCCAACCCCACTTTATCCAACAGGTCAAGTGCCACCTGCCGGCTATTGCCGGCACCACGCAGTTCAAGCGGTACCATCACATTTTCCAATGCAGTCAAGGTTGGCAGCAGCTGGAAATTCTGGAACACGAAACCGACATACTGGTTGCGCACCCGCGCGCGTTCGTCTTCGGTGAGCGCATCCAGCGGCACCCCATTCAGCACAATACTTCCCGTGCTGGCACGGTCTAATCCGGCACAGAGCCCCAATAAAGTGGTTTTACCACTGCCCGAAGGGCCTACGATGGCAACCGTTGACGCCGCCGCCACCTCGAAATCTATCTGGTGCAGCACGGTAAGCGATTTACCCGCACTCTGGTAAGTCTTTCCAACTCCGCTCACACTTAATATAGCAGCCATGTATTCGCTATTTTCCATCCGTAAAATCATTCGTCGCCGGCAATCGGACACATAGGCCCCAATCCGTACGTTGGTAAAAATAAGGTATTCAGGCCATATTGGAAGCCATACCGCAAATAAAACAAGAAATACGTAGCTTTGACCCCGGGTCTCGCGGCCTTGTTACACCGTAAACGTTTTGAAGATGAAGCGGTGCGCGCCGCTTTTAGTTCAATATCGCACCATTTTAATTGCACTATGAATCTCCATACGATGACTGCTACACGCCGGGTTTTTATTTTTTTGTTGCTGGTTTCCACTTCCGCTATCGCGTGGGCACAAAAGAAGCCGCTGGACCACAGTGTCTACGACGGATGGGAGACCATCGACTCGGCTGCTATCTCTGACGACGGACGCTTTATCTATTACCTTGTTAGCCCCCAAGCGGGCGATGGAAGGCTGGTAGTCACTGACCCGGACAACCGGCAACATGGCCGCATTGACCGGGGTACGCATGCGCGTTTTTCGGCAGACGGCAAGTACCTGATCGCACGTATAAAACCCCGGTATGCGGAAACGCGCGAGGCTAAGATAAAGAAGAAAAAAGCAGACGAGATGCCCAAGGATTCGTTGGCGATATTCACGTTGGAAACGGCGGCATTGCATAAGATACCCTTTGTAACCTCTTACAAAATACCTGAGGAGCCGAGTGAATATATCGCATACCTCACCGAGGAGCCTGCAGCGCCGAAAGACACCGCCACTGCCGACACCACCGCTCCGAAAAAACTAAACCACAAGAAAAACCAGCCTACCTTGCATATACGGCATCTCACCAGCGGTGCAGACACCACAATCGACCGCGTGGGGTCATACGAATTCAGCACCAGCGGAAACGCGATTGTCTACGTTAGGAAAGCCGAAGAAAAGGACAGCCTCGGTACCGATGCAGGGGTGTATTATTACGATCTCGCCACCCGCCAATCCCGTCACATCAGCCGGGGGAAAGGCACATACAAAAACCTGGCTTTCGACGATGCATCGTCGCAGCTGGCTTTCACGGCCGACAAAAGCCCGGAGAAATCGCTCCAGAAAGCATTTGACCTTTATTATTATACGCCAGGGCAAGACAGCGCCATCATTATTGCCAGCCGCACCACCAACGGAGTACCGGATGGCTGGTATATCAGTGGTGATGGCGCTATACGGTTCAGTAAAAACGGCGAAAAACTATTCTTCGGCATCGCCCCTATCCCACGGGTGAAAGATACCACGCTGGTGGAATTCGAACATGCAAAAGTCGATATCTGGCATTGGAAAGACGATTACCTGCAAAGCCAGCAGTTGGCCAACCTCAAGCGGGAGCAAAACAGGAGTTACCTCGCAGTGACGTACCCGAAACAGGGGCGCAAGGTGGTTCCCCTGGCCGACGAGCAATTACCGGATACGCGGCTGACTGAAGACGCCGACAATACCTATGTGCTGGCGACCACCGATATAGGCCGCCGCATCGAGACCCAATGGCAGGCCGGGTCTTTCCAAGATGTTTACCTGGTCTCGACGATAGATGGTAGCCGCCGGAAAATTGCAAGCGACATCCGGGGCCGTATCAGCATATCACCCCAAGGCAAATATGTGGTTTGGTTTAACCGAACCGACGGCAATTGGTATAGCTTTGCCACGGATGGCAACCAGGCGATCCAGCTGAATACAGACCTACCTGTTAGTTTTGCAAATGAAGACAATGACGTCCCGGACGAGCCGGGCGACTATGGCTTTGCGGGTTGGAGCGATGACGACGGGGAAATCTTCATTTACGACAAATACGACATCTGGGCGTTCCATCCCGACGGATCCAAACGCCGACTGGTTACCAACGGTGCCGGACGGAGCAGCCAGGTGACATTCCGCTACCGGGATGCGGTAGAAAGCCGACGGAGCCGATACGGACGGAGGAGCAATGCCGGTATCATCGACACCAAAAAACGGATCTTGTTGTCGGCCTTCAATCACATCACCAAAGAACACGGCTGGTTCCACACCAGTGCAGACAAAAACCGCGACCCCAGGGAAATGGTGATGGGACCGTACAGCTACCGTACCATCAAACGTGCCGCCGACGCAAACACCTATATATATACGAAAGAAAATTACGTTTCGGCCCCCGACCTCTATGTATCGGCAAATTTCACAAATGAAACCAAGCTGAGCAGCATCAACCCCCAGCAGCAGCAATACAATTGGGGTACCGCCGAACTGGTGAAATGGACAACCCCCCATGGCCACGATGCCGAAGGCATACTTTACAAACCTGAAGATTTCAATCCGGGTAAGAAATACCCCGTTATCGCTTACTTTTACGAAGAGCTGTCCGACGGACTTTACAGCTATATCCCGCCCACCCCTACGCCATCGCGCCTCAACATCAGTTTCTTTGTGAGCAACGGCTACGTCGTGTTCGCACCGGATATCCACTATGAAATCGGCCATCCGGGCCGGTCGGCCGAAGAATACGTCAATTCGGGGATGGAAGAGCTGAAAAAACACCCTTGGATAGACAGCACTCGCATGGGTATCCAGGGCCAGAGCTGGGGCGGATACCAAGTGGCCCACCTGATCACACGCACAGACATGTATGCCGCGGCGTGGGCCGGGGCCCCCGTGGTCAACATGACATCCGCTTATGGCGGCATCCGCTGGCAGAGTGGAATGAATAGGCAATTCCAATATGAGCGCACCCAAAGCCGTATAGGGGCTACCTTATGGGAAAAGCCCGAGTTATACATCGAAAATTCGCCCTTGTTCCATTTGCCAAATGTAACCACACCGGTGGTGATCATGCACAACGACCAAGACGGGGCCGTCCCTTGGTACCAAGGCATCGAAATGTTCACCGCACTACGGCGCCTGCAGAAACCCGTTTGGCTACTGAATTACAACGGCGACGCACATAACCTCGTACAGCGCCAGAACAGGAAAGACATCCAACGACGCCAGCTGGAATTTTTTGACCATTTCCTGAAAGGAAAACCCGCAGCACCATGGATTGAGCACGGGGTACCAGCTACCCTCAAAGGGATAGACTGGGGGTTCGGTGATTAACCATGCGATTTTGAATAAAAGACCAATAACATCGGTGATTTAACATATTAGCCCGGCAATTCACAGTGCCGGGCTTCTTATTGATGCCATAAATACATATTATTTCAAATAATTTAATATTTTTTTGATTTTTTGATAAAAATTAAATGAATTATCATTTATATTTGTCAAATATTAATCGAATAATTGAAAAAACTCACAAAACAATAAAAATAAACAGGAACCCAATGTCAGAATTAAGATTTAAAGCGGTAGAAACTGCTGTTTCAAGACTAAATCGAACAGAAACCCACGAAAAAACCAAACCCTCCCTCCTTTTCGGCAAAAATGTATTCACGACGGCAAAAATGAAGGAATACCTTCCTAAGAATGCCTACGAAGAACTGCTGGAAACTGTTGAGAGCGGGAAATCCATTTCTCACGATCTCGCCGAGCATATTTCACAAGCGATGAAAAGCTGGGCAATTAGCCACGGCGTAACGCACTACACCCACTGGTTCCAACCGTTGACCGGTGCCACGGCCGAGAAGCATGATGCGTTTTTCGAGCCCCTGCCCGATGGTACCGCAATCGACAAATTCACAGCGAGCGCACTGGTACAACAAGAGCCTGATGCATCCAGCTTTCCGAGCGGAGGTATACGCAACACGTTCGAAGCGCGGGGCTATACCGGCTGGGACCCCTCTTCGCCGGCGTTCATTTACGAAACCGGGGGGAGTAAGACACTCTGTATCCCGACAATCTTCATTTCTTATACCGGCGAGGCCCTCGACTACAAGGCTCCGTTATTGAAGGCGATCAATGCCCTTGACAAGGCGGCAGTCGACGTAGCTAATTTCTTCGATAAGTCGATCACTAAGGTTAATGCTTCCCTGGGCATCGAACAGGAATATTTTTTGGTAGACCTTGCATTATTCAATGCCCGTCCAGACCTGCAGCTCACCGGCCGCACGTTGTTCGGCCACATGTCGGCAAAAGGCCAGCAGCTCGAAGACCAATATTTCGGTGCTATCCCAGAACGGGTACTGGCATTCATGGTCGACCTTGAACAAGAAGCCCTTAAACTCGGGATTCCATTAAAAACCCGCCACAATGAGGTGGCCCCATCCCAATTCGAGTGCGCGCCTATGTTTGAGGAAATCAACTTGGCGATAGACCACAACCAACTGCTACTCAACCTGATGGAACAGGTTGCACTCCGACATAAGTTCAAAGTGCTCATCCACGAGAAACCATACGCCGACATCAACGGCTCTGGCAAACACAACAACTGGTCGATGATCACCAATACTGGAGTAAACCTGCTCTCACCGGGCAAGACACCGAAGACCAACCTCATGTTTCTGACGTTTTTCGTCAATGTGATCAAGGCGGTCCACGAACACGCCGATCTGCTGCGTGCGTCTATCGCTAGTGCGGGCAACGACCACCGGCTCGGTGCTAATGAAGCGCCTCCAGCCATCATCTCCATCTTCCTCGGGAGCCAGCTCAATGCCGTGCTCGACGAAGTGGAAACGGCGAGGGTTGCGAAAAAAGTAAAAAACGAAGCATTATTATGGCATGGGATCCCGAAAATACCCGAACTGCACCTGGACAACACCGACCGTAACCGCACGTCGCCGTTTGCGTTTACAGGCAACAAATTCGAGTTCCGGGCGGTAGGTTCAGCATCAAACAGTGCCAGCCCGATGACCGTACTGTCTGCAATCGTGGCCAACCAACTCATTGATTTCAAAACCGAGGTTGACAAACAGATCAAGAAAGGCACAAAAAAAGACCTCGCGCTGCTTAATGTGGTCCGCAAATATATCAAAGAATCGAAACCCATCAGATTTGAGGGCAACGGATATAGCGCGGAGTGGGAAGAGGAAGCGCGCAAGCGGGGACTCTCAAACATCAAAACCACCCCGAAGGCGCTTGATGTATATGTGAGCGACGACACCATAGCGATGTTTGAAAAGCTGGAGATATTCACCCGGCGGGAAAGTGAAGCACGCCATGAAATCCTGCTCGAAAATTACTTCAAGAAAATCCAGATCGAAGCCCGTGTTATCGGCGAGATTGTAACCAGCCTGGTGGCTCCGGCAGCTTTCAACTACCAGAATGTGCTCATCAAAAACATAAAGGGTCTTAAAGAACTGGAACTGAACCCCGAAGCATACGGATCGCAGCTCAATTTGGTGGAACGTATCTCCAATCACATCAACACCATCCTGGTCGATGCCGAGGCAATGCGGCAAGAACGCAAAAAAGCGAATAAACTCGAAGACACATGCGAGAAAGCCGTTGCGTACGACACGAAGGTGAAACCGTATTTCGACAAAATACGCTACCACCTCAACAAATTGGAGCAAATCGTAGACGACCACCAATGGCCGCTGCCCAAACTGCGCGAACTCCTGTTCGTAAGGTAGCCGTTCCGACGGCATAGCCGGCTTTTTAAGCCATAAGGGGCACCGAAAACGGTGCCCCTTATGGCTATTGGGAACCTTTTTTAGAAAAAACTTGCACAACCCGCTTGCACGGGCTATATTTGCTGCGTTGCGTAGAGACCACGCACAAATCAATTCCGCTTCAAAGCAGGTCTTGGTTTATAAAGAAGTGGCGAGAGACTGGCTCAATGACCCGCTGGCAACCATCCGCAAACAGCGGAAAAGGTGCCAATTCCTGTCCGAACCCACCCGTGGTTGGGAGCATATAAATGATAAGACGATGAACACGTACTCAGCAGGCTACATTCCTATACAGGCTACCCGGAGAACCGGATATGCCCCCCTCCCATTCAGTGCCGTCAGACCATGCCGAATGCGTATGGGAACGACACAGCACCATAGTTGCTGCTAGTTCCACGACACGCTGTTGCCTGCTTACGGCCATCTGCATGAAAAAGCGGACATATACCGGGCAACGCACACCCATTGAGCACACACAGTACATAAGTTAAGTTTATTAAACAATTTGAATCATGGCAAATGAAAATCTAAAATTTGAAACGCTGCAAGTCCACGCTGGGCAAGAGGCAGACCCCACCACAGGCGCACGGGCAGTACCCATCTACCAAACCACATCGTTCGTCTTCAATAGTGCCGAACATGGTGCAAACCTGTTTGCCCTCAAGGAATTCGGCAATATCTATACTCGGATACAGAACCCTACGACCGACGTGTTCGAAAAAAGGATGGCCGCACTTGAAGGCGGCGTGGCCGGCCTCGCCGTTGCCTCAGGCCAATCTGCACAGTTCATCGCCCTTACCAATATCCTGGAAAGCGGCGAAAACTTCGTTACCGGGTCTAGCTTATACGGCGGTACGTACAACCAGTTCAAGGTATCGTTCAAGCGGCTCGGCATTGAGGCCCGTTTTGCAAAAAATGAAACCCCCGAGAACATCGAAGCCGCGATCGACGAAAAAACAAAGGCTATTTATGTGGAGACCATTGGAAACCCGAGCTTCAGCATTCCTGATTTCGACCGTATAGCAGCCATCGCCAAAAAGTACGACCTCCCGCTGATTGTCGACAACACATTCGGATGCGGCGGCTACCTGTTCAAACCACTGGAGCACGGCGCACACGTGGTGGTAGCAGCAGCCACCAAGTGGATCGGTGGCCACGGGAACAGCATCGCCGGCATCATCGTAGACGGTGGTAACTACAACTGGGGCAACGGCAAGTTCAAACAGTTCAGCGAACCATCCGAAGGTTACCACGGACTTGTATTCAGCGACGTATTCGGTGTCGGCGGACCGTTTGGCAACATCCAGTTCGCGATCCGCGCACGGGTAGAAGGATTGCGTGATTTCGGACCTGCCCTGTCGCCATTCAATTCGTTCCTATTGCTGCAAGGACTGGAAACGCTATCACTGCGGGTACAGCGCCATGTAGACAACACATTGGAAGTGGCCAAATGGCTCGAACAGCACCCACAGGTTGAAAAAGTGAAATATCCGGGACTGAAGAGCGACCCCAACCATGCCAATGCACAGAAATACCTTAAAAACGGCTTCGGATCTGTCCTATCCTTCACCATCAAGGGTGGCGCTGAAAAAGCGAATGCATTCATCGACAGCCTGAAAATGGTCAGCCACTTGGCCAATGTGGGCGATACAAAGACCCTGATCATCCACCCCGCTGCCACCACGCACCAGCAATTGTCGGTAGCGGAGCAGGCAGAGGCCGGCGTTTATCCGGGTGAACTGCGGCTAGCCGTCGGTATCGAGCACATCGACGATATCAAGGCAGATTTGCAACAAGCGTTTGACCAAGTAAAATAGAAATCCCACTTCGCCGGGCGGGTAGCCGTCCGGCGTTTTTTTCCAACCCAAAAAAAGCAAAACAACATCAATAGCAAAGCATGGACAACAAACTGACCTTGGGCATTTTTGGATTCGGCGTGGTAGGCCAAGGACTCTATGATATCATCAGCACCAAACACCTCAATCTGGCCATCAAGAAATTCGTTATCAAACATCCTGAAAAGGAACGGAGCTTACCGGCTGCGTTGTTCACTACCGATGCGGGTGCCGTACTGGACGACCCGGAAATAAATACCGTCGTGGAGCTGATCGATGATGCGGACGCGGCCTTCGACATTGTGGCGCGTGCCCTACGCTCCGGCAAGAACGTGGTATCGGCAAACAAGAAAATGATTGCCACGAACCTTGAGCAACTGGTAGCGATACAAAATCAATACGGCACCAGCCTCCTGTATGAGGGTGCGGTATGTGGAAGCATCCCGATCATCCGGAATCTGGAAGAGTACTACGACAACGAACTGCTGCACTCCATCTCCGGCATTTTCAATGGCTCGTCTAACTACATCCTCTCCAAGATATTCAACGAGAACTTGGCCTATGATACCGCATTGCAGCAGGCGCAGGACCTCGGCTTCGCCGAGACGGACCCGACACTCGACGTGGGCGGTTTCGACCCCAAGTTCAAGCTAGCCATCGTTGCTTCGCACGCATACGGACTTTACATTGCGCCCGATGCCATACTCAATATCGGTATCGATAAGCTGCAGGCTGCAGATATCCGGTTTGCTAACGAGAAGAATTACCGGATAAAACTGGTGCCCACTGCCCGGGAAATCAGTGATAACGCCGTTATCTTATATGTACTACCCAAATTGGTTACGCGCGACAACATCCTTTATAATGTGGAAAACGAATATAACGGCGTATTGGTCAAAGCCGCATTCGCCGATGAACAGTTTTTCTATGGCAAAGGCGCCGGTGGCCATCCTACCGGGTCGGCCGTTCTTTCCGACATCGCGGCGCTGCGCTACGGGTACCGTTATGAATACAAAAAGCATATCGACGCCGGTGGGCTGCAGTACACCACCGATTGGGAGATATCGGTATACCTCCGCTATGAGGATGAGCAGGTGGTGGAAAAACTGCGATTCACATCAATCAGTGAGCGGTACTACGCGCAGGATTTCAAATATGTCATCGGTAGAATCAATTTGAGGCATATTTTAGAAAACAAAGAAGAGATAAGCCGCGATGGCGGATTTATAGCCGAAATCGAACAATAAGCACGGCCTCCACGCTGCCTCTGCAACGTATTTCAGTTTGTGTGTTTTAATTTGTATATTGTAGAAATTATAACACGTCAAAAAACTATGTCATGCAGAGCATCGTTACGCTCTTTATTTCATTATTCGGTGTCCCGGCGGTTGTTCAGCAACATGATACCACAGCTGTGGAAAACACCGGACGGGCTTATGGTTACATTGGATTCGCTGTAATCGTATTGATTGCCATCGTGGTGGTCCTCATCAGGAAGCAACACCGCAAATTCAATGAGTGAATGGGCTACGCTTCTCTCTTCAGCCCGAACTTTTCGATTTTGCTATACAGATGGCTACGTTGGATATCGATTTCGTCCGCGGTCTTCGATACGTTCCAACCGTTTTTCTCCAATTTATATTTGATGAATTCCCTCTCGGTGTAATCTTTAAAGTCCTGGAACGACGAAAATTCATCATAGTCCACGACCGGGGCCATCTCGGGGGCGACGAACTCCCTGACCACCGTAGTAACGCCTGGATCCGGGCCTTCGGCGACGGCGGTTGTACTGGCAGGGTTGGCAAACGCCCTTACATCCCGGTCGGTAATCGACTTATCGCTTAGGATAATCAATCGTTCGACCATATTGCGCAGCTCCCGGATATTGCCTGTCCACGGTAGCGTTTTCAAGGCTTCCATGGCATCGTCGGTGATTTTCTTAACCGGCATATTGTATTCGCCGCAAACCTCTTCACAGAAATGTTTTGCCAATACCGGGATATCATCCGTCCGTTCCACCAAAGGGGGAACGTGGATGATGATTACACTCAGCCGATGGTAAAGGTCCATACGGAAGTTGCCGGCATCGATCTCTTTCAGCAGATCCTTGTTGGTCGCCGCAATCACCCGCACATTTACGTTGATTTCCTTTTCACCGCCTACGCGGGTCACCTTATTTTCCTGCAGCGCCCGGAGCACCTTGGCCTGTGCCGAGAGGCTCATATCGCCGATCTCATCGAGGAAAAGCGTGCCGTTGTCGGCCTGTTCAAACTTCCCAATCCGCTGTTTTATGGCCGACGTGAACGAACCCTTTTCGTGTCCAAAAAGCTCACTTTCAATCAATTCGGATGGTATAGCAGCACAATTCACCTCAATCAGGGGTGCGTCGGCCCGCGCTGATTTCTCGTGCAGCCAGCGGGCTACCAGCTCCTTCCCACTACCGTTTGCACCGGTTATCAGCACGCGCGCATCGGTGGGTGCTACCCGATCGATTGTCTCCTTGATACGTTGGATTGCTTCCGAATCGCCAAGGATATCACGCGTTTTACTGACCTTACGCTTCAACACCTTGGTTTCCGTTACCAGCGTACCACGCTCCAATGCATTCCTGACCGTGATCAGCAGCCGATTCAGGTCGGGCGGTTTGGAAATGAAGTCGTAGGCACCTTTCTTACTGGCCTCGACTGCGGTTTCTATGGTACCGTGCCCCGATATCATGATAAACGGTAAATCCGGCTTAATGGCCAGCGCTTCGGTAAGCACCTCCATGCCATCCATTTTGCTCATCTTGATATCGCAAAGCACCAGACCGATGTTTTCCTTTTTGATGATGGCTAACCCATCGGCACCATTATCGGCGTCAACAACCTTATAATCCTCGTATTCAAGAATTTCGCGCAATGTACTCCGGATAGCCCGTTCATCGTCGATGATTAATATTTTCGTCATGTATACCGTTTTGAACTTGTGAGCGGGTGTCTCAAATCTCACATCTCACATCTCATATCTCACATCTCATATCTCAAATCTAATACCTAAAAAAGGCAAACCCTATAAGCCGGATTCTGTACCCCGATCATCGGAGCCTCTATCATTTATCTGGGCCCACCATCACTGGTAGGCTCAAGCGGTCTACCCGTTGCGGTCTCCGTCACGCCTCCCGGCGTGGGCGGAATGGGAACGAGCCGCCCCCCATCCGCAACCTATTTGACCTTTCAACCCCCGGGGTTTACCGCGGTGCATGTCGCCATGCAAAGCCGTGGGCTCTTACCCCACGTTTTCACCCTTACCGCGCCGCTGGCGTGGCGGTATATTTTCTGTGGCACTTTCCGTATCACACCTCTCGGCATGACCCTTCCCGTTAGGAAGCGGGGTGCTCTGCGTTGTCCGGACTTTCCTCCCTCCCACCGTGGCAGAAGAGCGATAGAGCAGGTTTGCCTCGCGCAAAGGTACATAATAAGTTATTAAGTTTGAAGCACGTGGCGCACGTACGTCGTAAAACCGTATCTTTGTCTACCATGACAACTCCGCAAACAGTAAAGCCCTACAACGATACCGATGCAGACAAAAAGCAGCAGGTTGCCGACATGTTCAATAATATTTCGGGCACCTATGATTTCCTCAACCATTTCATGTCGTTGGGTATCGATATCATTTGGCGCAAAAAAGCGATCCGATTGTTGAAAGCGAGCAAGCCGCAACGACTGCTTGACGTGGCTACGGGTACAGGTGATTTTGCGCTGGAGGCCATCAGGATCCTCCAGCCTAAGAAAGTGATCGGCGTAGACATCTCGTCGGGGATGCTGGCCATTGCACGCGAGAAGATCACCAAGAAGGGTCTGAGCGACCAGTTTGAAGTGGTGCTGGCAGACTCGGAGAACCTGCCTTTCGCAGACAGCACATTCGACGCGGTGACGGTTGCCTTTGGCGTGCGCAACTTCGAAAACCTGGAAAAGGGCCTCACCGATATCCACCGGGTGCTCAAGCCCGGCGGCAAGGCGGTTATCCTTGAGTTCTCGAACCCCAAAGGTTTCCCGGTGAAACAGCTTTACCGTTTTTATTTCAACCACATCACGCCGCTCATCGGGAAGGTGTTTTCGAAAGACCACCGGGCATACAGCTACCTGCCCGAGTCCGTTGCACAGTTCCCCGATGGGGCGCGGTTCACCGACATCCTCCAACGTGCGGGCTTCCACGGGGCAGTGGCTCGTCCGCAGACATTCGGCATCTGCACCATCTATATCGGAACGAAATAATGGGGTGGCGGTGCCTGCATATCGGTTGCTGCTTGGCGGTTTTCTTGTCCATTGCCATGGCCACGCATGGCCAACTGCGCTACCAGCGGTGGGGCGGCGGCGTAGACGACGAGCCCCTGCATTTCGGTTTCAGCTTCCACTACATCAATGCGGACTATAAGTTTGACTTGAAGGAAAATTGGCGGGAACTGGGGTATACGCAGGTCACGTCGCCTTTTTCCCATAATGTTGGTCTCGGATTGCTTGCCGATGCAAAACTGACGGAGAACCTCAACCTCCGGCTGCAACCTAACTTGAGATTTATGAATATCCATGTGAAGATGTTTAATGGCGGAAATCTTGTAAATAAAGATCATTCTAACATACATCGCTCTGACATCGGCATCCCTTTGTTATTGAAGTTCAAGTCCGACCGGAAAACAAACATGCGGGGTTACCTCATCGGCGGTGGGGAATTAGCTTTCAACGCCTCCTCTGCGAAAAGATACGATCGCAGCAAGGATATCATGACAACCCGGAGTTACCTCGCTTACACCGCAGGCATCGGTTTCGACATCTATTTCGAGTATTTCAAAATGTCGCCCGAAATCCGTTGGGTGCAAAGTATCGGTAATATGCTGGATGACGATCCTAAAAACACATTTAATGTCAACGACTCCCCCATACAACGGCTCTACATGCGGAGCTTCCAGGTGAGTCTGTATTTTGAGTGAGGTGATGATGGAGGTCTCATATCTCATATCTCATATCTCATATCTCACATCTAATGTCTAGTGTCTAATATCTAATATCTAGTGTCTAATATCTCACATCTCATGTCTAAAAATAAAACAGCATTCATCACAGGAGCAAGTGCCGGTATCGGCGAAGCTTGCGCGCGGGTATTCGCCCGTGAGGGTTACGATTTGTTATTGGCGGCACGACGCATCGATCGCCTGGAAGCACTATCGGCAGAACTTACGGCGGCGTACGGCATACAAACCCATTTGCTGGCGCTCGACGTCCGGAATGCAGACGAGGTATTTGATGCGTTCAACAACATTCCTGAGCAATGGAAACAGATAGACGTGTTGGTAAATAACGCCGGCCTGAGCCAGGGACTCGACCCGATACATACGAGCGATATCGGCGACTGGGACCGGATGATTGACACCAACATCAAGGGCTTGCTGTATGTTACCCGTGCCGTGGCACCGGGCATGGCTGCACGGAAACAGGGCCACATCATCAACATCGGCTCTATCGCCGGTAAGGAGGTATACCCAAACGGCAATGTGTACTGTGCCACCAAGCATGCCGTGGATGCACTTACCAAAGGGATGCGGATCGATCTGCTAACCAAGCACATCAAAGTGACGGCCATCCATCCCGGCATGGTGGAAACCGAGTTTTCGGAAGTGCGCTTCAAAGGCGACAGGGAACGTGCTGCAGCGGTATACGACCGTATCGAGCCGCTTATAGCCGAAGATATCGCCGAAGCCGTCTGGTTTGTAACCTCTCGCCCCGGGCATGTCAACATTAACGACATGGTCATCATGCCCACCATGCAGGCTAGCGCAACCATCGCAATACGTGAATAGCGACCTTTATTTCGTTTTCAATTAAAGTGGGTATTTTTTCCCTATTTTGCACCACCATGAGAAGAATCCAACTAAATTTGCTCGTCCTTATGACTACCATCACCACCGCTGCATTCGCCGTGCCATCCATCCACTTCGAAGTATCGTTCAAGGAGCCTCAGGCCCACTACGCTGAGATCAAAATGGAAATCTCAGATTTCCGCAACGACTATATCGATGTGAAGATGCCGGTATGGACGCCGGGTTCGTACCTGATACGCGAATATGCCAGGCACGTTGAAAGCGTGGAAGCGTGTGACGCTGCCGGCACACACCTCACCGTGCAAAAAACAGCTAAGAACACGTGGCGCATCCACTCGAAAAAGGCAGAAAAAGTGACGTTCAGTTACCGCATCTATGGGTTTGAGGTTTCCGTGCGGACCAACTTCATCGACGACAGCCATGCCTTCCTTTCGCCCGCCGCCACCTTCATGTATGTCGACGGCATGCTAAACCTTCCGGCCGAGGTAACGGTCATCCCACATGCCAATTGGTCTACAATATCCACCGGATTGGAATCAGTAGCCGGCAAACCGAATACCTTCCATGCCGCCGACTTCGACATCCTGTTTGACTCGCCTATCGAAGTGGGTAACCAGGATGTATTTACCTTCGAAGCCGCTGGTGTGCACCATGAAATTGCCATGGTGGGGGGTGGCAATTATGACAAAGCACGGCTGACGGCTGATTGCGCTGCCATTGTGGAGGAGGCGACCGCTATCTTCGGTGTTAACCCGAATAAGCGGTACGTATTCATTGTGCACAATTACCAGTCGGGCGGCGGCGGACTGGAACACCTTAACTCTACCGTATTGGGCGCGAGCAGGAACGGCTACCAAAGCGAACGCTCCTACGTGGGATTCCTCGGCTTGGTGGCACACGAGTACTTCCACTTATGGCACGTGAAGCGCCTACGCCCCATGGAGCTCGGCCCGTTTAACTACGACGCGGAAAACTATACCTCCGCACTTTGGATTATGGAAGGTTTCACAGCCTACTACGACAACCTATTGCTCCGCCGATGTGGTTTCCTGAGCGAAGGCAGTTATTTGCAGGCACTCACCAGCGACATCAACGCGGTCGAGAACCGCCCAGGCAGCCAAATCCAGTCGGCAGCACAGGCCAGCTTCGATGCTTGGATCAAGCAATACCGGCCCGACGAGAACTCCGTCAATACGAGCGTATCGTATTATAATAAAGGAGCCTTGCTGGCTATGTTGCTCGACGTCAAAATTCTCGCCGCCACACGGGGCGAAAAACGACTGGATGACGTTTTAAAAGCAGCATACGAGCAGTTCTATGTATCGGGAAAACGCGGTTTCGAAGAACAGGAGTTCCGGGCACTGGTCGAGCAGACCGCAGGCACTTCCGTAGCAGACATCTTCGATGCGGCGCGCGCCGTGGGCCCGTTGGATTACAATAGTTACCTCAATGCAGTCGGTTATGAGTTGGTCGATAACAACCAAGGGCTGGAGCTGCCGGAACTTGGCTTCAACACTTCGGTAAACGACGGCCGCATAGTGGTGACCAGCGTAACACGTGGCACCGGTGCGTGGGACGGCGGGATAAATGTGAGGGATGAAATCCTCGCCATCGATGGCGAGCGACTGGACGCCAACGGCCGCGAGCTGAACCGCCTGATGCAAACCGCAAGTGTAGGTGACGTGCTCAACGTACTGTTAGCGCGTGACGGGAAAATCCGGGAGCTGGAAATCACCCTGGCAAAGGATACCAAAGGGTCATTCCGCATCATGCCGCTACAAAACGCGTCAGCGGAACAAATTGAACTGGGAAAAATCTGGCTTTCGTTAAATTAATTGTTAATTGTTAATTGTTAATTGTTAATTGTTAATTGTTAATTGTTAATTGTTAGTTGTTAGTTGTTAGTTGTTAATTGTTGGTTGTTAATTGTCAATTGTTGGTTGTTAGTGGTCAAGTATTACCGTTCGGCTAAAAGGCATTAACCATTGACCATTAACCATTGACCATTGACCATTGACCATTGACCATTAACCATTAACCATTAACCATTAACCATTGACCATTAACCATTGACCATTAACCATTGACCATTAACCATTGACCATTAACCATTGACCATTAACCATTGACCATTAACCATTGACCATTAAAACACGAACCGTATCGATAGGCCGATTCCGTCGAACCGCACCCCCGACTCGGGCGTCAGTTCCATTGTAGGTTTCCAGTCCAATGACAGGTTGATGGGTGCTTCGGGGATTTTGTAATCGGCCCCTACCACACCGTCAAAACTCCAGGCTAAGCCACTCGAATCGGTGTCTTTATAGCGGTAATGTCCCAGTCCACCACCAAAACCGTAATACCAACGCAACCCTTCCACATCGATAAAATTCACAGGCTGGTGGATTTCGTACAGCCCGAGCAACTTAAAAATGGTAAAATTCCGGTTGCCCTGGAAATTCAGAATCCCGTCGATGGCGTGGCTCTCGTTGAGAAAGTGCTTATAGGTAATCCCGTTTGCAACACCAAACCGCCCCCCTATCGCCCGGGTATAATCGCTTCCCTCCTGTGCCATAACGGGATGGCTAATAATTCCAAAAAATATAACCGCAACGAATAAGGCCGATCGTTTTATTTCCATGCCACTACCTGCACAAAACAGATGCCAATATGCTATCCGATACCGGGGGACGGGAGCTATTTTTTCGAAAACTATGATTTCCTTGAAATTGTTATTAACTTTAGATGCGCTGGCATGGATTTCCGGCGATAGTATAAACCGATCAGATAAATGGTTATGGAAAGATCCACCCGTATTTTTGATATACTCACATATTACAAAAAACATTACGCCAAGCCGGTCATGGTTGCAGGGAAGGCAACCGGTAAATGGACGAATTACTCGACAGACGATTTTCTGTCTATCGTAGACAACCTCAGTAAGGGGCTGGTAGCAAAGGGGGTCCGTAAAGGTGACAAAATAGCACTCATGTCGCACAACCGGCCCGAATGGAACTTCTGCGACTTCGCCATCAACCAGCTAGGGGCGGCGGTTGTGCCCCTCTACCCCACGCTTTCCAAACAAGACCTATCTTTCATTATCAGCGACGCCGAAGTCAAAATTATCTTGCTCAGCGATACCGAGCTTTACGAAAAGATAGCCGAAGCACTGGCAGAAAACAACTTGGACATCCCCATCTATACCTTCGACACCGTAGATGCCAAGCCTTCGTGGCAAACACTGGTGGATGAAGGCAAACAACTAGATATCGATTTGGCACCTTACCGTGACGCCGTGGTAGAAGACGACTTGCTAACCCTGATTTACACATCCGGCACAACCGGCAAACCCAAGGGCGTGTGCCTCTCCCATAAAAATGTGTTGACGAATGTATATGATTGCTTCGAACTACTGCCCAGCTACTTCAAGAAGGCGCTGAGCTTCCTGCCACTATGCCATATTTTTGAGCGCATGGTAGTGTACCTGTATTTCGCCAAAGGTGTGGAAGTGCATTATGCGGAGAGTCTGGATACTATCGTGGCAGACATCAATGATGTGAAGCCGGATGGGTTTACCACCGTGCCCCGTGTTTTGGAGAAAGTCTATGACAAAATTGTATTGAAAGGCAAAGCGCTCACCGGAGTGAAAAAGCAGATTTTTTTCTGGGCGCTCAACCTGGGGCTCAACAACAAAGAACCGGGCAAAAACAGCGGTTGGTTTGAGTTCCGGCTGGGTATTGCCCGCAAGTTGGTGTTCAAGAAATGGCAGGAAGCACTTGGCGGCAATATCAAGCTGATTGTTTCGGGTGGTGCCGCACTCCAACCCCGCTTGGCGCGTGTATTCTGGGCGGCCGGCATACCCGTGATGGAGGGTTACGGCCTCACAGAAACCTCGCCGGTAATCGCCGTGAATACGCTGGAAAAGGATGGCGTGAAATTCGGAACGGTGGGGAAAGTGCTTAAGAGTGTGGATGTAAAAATTGCCGACGACGGCGAAATATTGTGTAAAGGCCCCAGCATCTTCGAAAGCTACTACAAGAACGAGGCCGCTACCGCCGAAGTGATCGATAACGAGGGCTATTTACACACGGGCGATATCGGCGACCTGGATGCCGAGGGTTTCTTGCGCGTAACGGACCGTAAGAAAGAAATGTTTAAAACCGCCGGTGGCAAATACGTGGCACCCCAAGTGCTGGAAAACAAATTCATGGAGTCAACCATGATCGCCCAGGTGATGGTCGTCGGCGAAAACCGCAGATTCCCCGCCGCGCTTATTGTGCCCGCTTTCGATGTATTGGAACAATGGTGTGGGATCAAGGGGATTCCCTTCGGCTCGAACGAGGAAGCCGTAAAGAACCCGGCCGTCATTGAGAAATACCAACGGGAAATCGACCAGCTGAACCAAGGGTTCGGACAATGGGAAAAGGTGAAGAAATTCGTCCTGCTGCCCAACCAATGGACCATCGATGCCGGTGAGCTCACACCGAAGCTCAGCTTGAAGCGCAAGGTGATATTGAAGCGGCATGAAGAAGCCATAAACGGCATCTACGAAGAAAACTGAACGCAAAGCTGCCGCTATGAGATTTTTACGCGCAGAATTTTATAAGGACATCTTCAAACTACTTAGCGATAGCGCCTCCGAATTCGCCAAAGACAAGGCAATGAAGATGAGTGCATCGCTCGCTTACTACACCATTTTCTCCATCGCCCCCCTACTGCTCATTGTTATCTGGCTGGTGGGGTTTTTCTATGGTGAGTTGCTCTCCGGACCCCAAGATGCCCAAACGGAGGTTTTCGACGAATTTGCAAACATATTCGGTCCGGAAACGGCAGCACAGATACAGCAGATCATCCAAAACATCAGCGTATCAAACAAATCCGGGCTGGGAATTGCCATTGGCATTGGTACGTTGGTCATCGGATCGACCACCATCTTCATCGAAATCCAGGACTCGCTCAATCGGATCTGGGGGGTCAGACCCAAACCCAAAAAAGGATGGTTGAAGTTACTGCTCGACCGCGCCTTATCCCTCTCGATGGTACTCGGTCTGGGCTTCCTGCTCATCGTATCGCTGATCGCCAATGGTATCGTGGTGGCCTTGAGCTCGCAGATTACCGCCTATTTCCCGGACATATCCGTCTTCGTTGTGCAATGGATCAATGTGGGGCTCACCTTCGTTGTGATTACTGCCCTCTTCGCGTTCATTTTCCATTTCCTTCCCGATGCGCGGATGCGTTTCCGCGACGTGGTTGGCGGCGCATTGTTTACCGCCGCGCTGTTCATGCTGGGCCGGTACCTCATTGCGCTCTATATGCAATTTTCCGCTCCCGCCTCCGCCTATGGCGCCGCAGGTGCCATCATCGTCATGCTCCTATGGGTCTATTACTCGGCTGCCATCCTCTATTTCGGGGCTGAGTTTACCAAGGTCTATGCACTGAAATACGGCAAAGGCGTCTGGCCGTCGTCTTATGCGGTGAAAGTTGTGGTCACCGAACAGGAGGTGGAGGGTGAGCCCATCCGTATACCCGATGGTCAAAAGAGCGAAAGCTGAGCCGATGCAAGCTTAACTCGGTCGAAATTACTGGCTGAAACCCCTAATAGCCGTATCGGCATGGGGTCTCCCGCTGTTACGGCACGGAGCGAGCGGCATGCCAGCTCCATCACATCTTCAAATTCATCGGTGTAATGAGACAATGTGTGACTGCGGGTGACCAGCCTGAAATCAGCGAACCGGACTTTCAGCGTAAACGTACGCCCTTTCAGGTTGCGGTTCTTCAGCCGGTTTATGAGCTTAGCCGTTATTTTGCCCAGTTCTTCCTCCATCGTGTCTAAGCTCACCAGGTCTGTGGAGAACGTGTCTTCCACCGCTACGGATTTCAGCTCGCGGTTAGGTTGCACGACACGGTCGTCTATACCCCGTACGATACGGTAATAGAAACGGCCGCTCTTGCCAAACAACCGCACCAGCTCCGCTTCGGGCATCCGTTTGAGGTCTGCCCCGGTGAATAATTGCAGCTTCCGCATTTTGGCGGCGGTGACCTTACCGACACCAAAAAATTTCTCGACGGGGAGCTGCTCCATGAACCGCTCCACGCGCGACGGCCCGATGAACGTAAGGCCATCCGGCTTGTCTATGTCAGAGGCTATCTTTGCCACAAACTTATTGATAGAGACACCGGCCGATGCCGTAAGCAAGAGCTCGCTGCGGATATCGGATTTGATACGCTTGGCAATTTCGATAGCAGATCCGATCCCCTGTTTATCGGTGGTTACATCCAAGTATGCTTCATCGAGCGATAGCGGTTCGATCAGGTCGGTATAGCGCCTGAAAACCGCACGTATCTGCGCGGAAACAGCTTTATACACATCAAATCTGGGGGGAACGAACAAGGCATGGGGACAAAGTCTGATGGCCCTGCTGGATGGCATGGCAGAATGTATGCCGAAACCGCGGGCTTCGTAACTGGCCGTTGCTACCACCCCACGGCTCGTGGGAGGACCGCCAACCACGAGCGGTTTACCCCGGTATTCCGGAAAATCCCGCTGCTCTACCGACGCATAAAACGCATCCATATCGATATGGATGATCTTCCGCATGTCATTAATCCCCTATTTTACATCAGTTTACCGTATACCGGTATACTGCCCGCCCGATGTTGCCATGCATATCAACACCTTCTACCACTACCCGGTAGCTCCCCTTACCATCGGAATTGTAATAGTCGAGCTGCACCCGGCCGTCTTCGCCCGTCTTCACATCGGGGTTCCAGTAAACGGTTGTGCGGATATCGTTCACCGCACGCCGCTCCGGTGTGTCGTATTTCGGCACGTAAAACTTACGTTCTTTCACGTAGCCCAACGGAGTCAAATCGATGATATTGCTTTTCGGCAACAGGCTTTCTATCTCGCTGAGCGACATACGCGGTGCTTTTTCAACTTTCTTCGTGTAGATAGATACCACGCCGTTATTCTGGTACATGCGGCTCACGGTTCCAAGCTCGTCACGGAGGAAGATCTCGATGCCTTCCACATCAGACGGCATCACACCGTTCAGTCCGGGTACATCCATCGCCATGCCATTCACAAAAAACTGCACAGGGATGCGCCCTCCCGAATTGTAATCGCGGGTAATATAGAAAAGTTGGCTCTGCGCATCGTAGGTGATGCCCGTAAGGGCCGTTTGCAGGCACATGATGAGGTTATTGCACCCTTTCAGGCGGTCGCCGCTCAGCTGGTGGTCGGCCATACCCAATCCCGAAATTGCCGGATAGTCCTTGTGCGACATCGTCGGACGCACCGTGGCCGTAACTTCCACCTCTTCCAGCAACACCGAAGTACGGTATTCGTTGCGGCTATTGTCGAGGTACGAGGCCAGCCGCTCGTCGATATTCAGCACATCGTTGGCCCGGTAAGCGGAGGTATCGATACCCGGGAATTGTGAGGGATCCACATTGATGACCATATTCCGGTAATTGTCATTCCCGCGTGCATTGATCGTTACGCGCGATGAGTCTGTGAATTGCAGGTCTTTGAACACAAAGTGCCCCCTTTCGTCGGTATACACATCGGTCCTGAAGCTCCTATCGGGGATAGACAGCAGCAAGCCGCCGTTGACCACCGGCTTCCCGTTATTGAGGCGAAGGATACCGGATATCTCGATACCCTGTTCGGGAAAGAAATGCACGGGCGGATAATTATCGGCCAGCACATCGCTGTATGAAAATCGGCGGTAGCCCTGGGTAAGCAGCAGTGCATCCAGCGCATCCCGTTTTTCGTCATCCGGATCGGTAAAGTAGTAATTGGGGGCTTCCACATAGCCCTTGAGGTCTGACGTAAGCAGCAGGTTACTCAGAATCGTCGTTTCGTGATTCCCGTCGAAAGGCACCTTCGTTTCGTCGACCACCGATATGGAGTAATTCCCAACAGTAGGCGTACCATTGTTGGCTACGGCGAGCCCCAGGTTGACCAGTTCTTTGGCGGCATATTCATTTTTGTTGCTCGTCACGGTAATATCCAACGGCTCGATATTCTCCACGAAAACCAGCCTTTCGCTGAGTGGTTTTCCCGACGAGCTGAACAACGTGAGCTGCGCAATGCCCGTTGGGAAGCGGTCTTTGGGCAAATTCACCAATATAGCTTCATTGCGTAACAGGGCCTGCGCCGCATAGCAGAGGATTCCGTTTGACTGGGCTATCAAGTAAAATGCTTTTCCCTTATTCGAGTTAAAATAGCGGTTGTCCGCCACGATTGCCAGCTGCAATTGGGCGGTGTCCGACTTGAGTACCGTGACATTGATGCCCTGGCCTGCTACTGCCGGCAGCGGATACTCGCGGCTCTGGCCGTTTTCAAAACTCAGTTTCGCCATGTAACTATTGCCTGCTTCGGGAGTGAGCATGAAATAACCCATCCCGAAATGCGAGTCGCCTATCTTAGCAACCTCATTCCCGCCCTGGTCTACAATACTTCCGGTTACAGAAAGCCCCCGCCCATCATTTCCCACTGCTTTAAACGCCACCTTCTTAGCTACACCGGCTAGGAGGTCGCCACCCTCCGGGAAAAATTGCACATCTGCATCCCATAGGGCACTACGCAACGGAAAGCTGCCAAGCATGGGGTCGCCACTTCCTACAGATTCCAATGAAACGTGGAGGTTGCCCTTGCGGAGTAAATCACGGTCTTTCCCGTTGATGTTGATAACGACGTTGCCCACTGCATCGGTCTTTCCTTTCCCATCGTCTATAGGCTCCCACCCCGCAACGGCAGCCCAGGTCAATTTGCGGTCTCCCAATGGCTTCCCTTCCCGGTCCTTGAATTGGATTACGGCCTGGGTACGCGCATTCTTACCGTTGCTCACATCGTTGAACGAAACAGTATAATGCAAGTTATTATTGAGCACATCGCCTATGGGGATAATTTTATTGAAGAAATAAGCCGGGTCGAAATTGACCATCCATTTGGTATAGGCCCTGAACCGGTAATTCCCTTGGGTATACCACTCCTGGTCGAGCACCAGATGGCCATCGCCCGCATGGTCTGTGAGCGGAATCCGCATAGTCTGCATCAGTGAGTCCTTACCGTTCATTACTTCCACGTATGCCACTTTACTCAATTCGTAGTTGTACATATTGCTGGTCAGGTAAACCTTAAACCACATGGTGTCGCCCACGGAGTAGTAAGGCTTATCAAAATGTATATGTACCTTTTCAATGGGATACGCTTCCAGCAGTTTCTGTGTTTTCTCGACAACAGTATTGATACTGATACTGTCTTGTTGCGCATGCAAATGGATGGATTGGCAACAGATAAAAAGTGCACAGCACAATAGCTTTATGGTACGGATCATTCCCATCATGTTTAGAATCAATAAGCCGCTAAGATATCTTTTTTCACGCGCTTATGCCAAACGGCCGGTCAATTTTAACATTTGCGCCGGACGGGTCAAAGCAGTGGGGCAAGCAGGCGGCACACTGAATCCATGCCCCGTTTCAGTTTGGGCCGTTTGAGCCACTTATCCATCGTGAGGTGCGTGCTATCCAACTTATCAAGCTCAAATTGGCTACTCAACTCACCACAAAGTACATCATCGTGGATGATGGAACTGACTTCGAAGTTGATGTAGAAGCTGCGGATGTCAAGATTTACCGTACCTATATAGGCGAGCTTGCCGTCGATGCAGGCAGTTTTTGCGTGCAGGAATCCTTTTTCATACAGGTATACGGACACTCCACGGGCCAGCAGCGGCTTCAGGAACGAGAAGGAAGCATGCTGCACAAAAAATGAGTCCGACCGGGCCGGCAACATCAGCTCCACCCTGACACCCGAACCGGCAGCAAGCTGGAGTGCCGTGCTCAGCTCGTCGCTCGGGATAAAATAGGGGGTGCATAGCTGAATGTACTCTTCTGCCTCGGCAATGCCGATCAGTAACGCTTCCATGTTGAACGGTGATACCGAGCCGGGATCGCAAAAAGCGAAACTTACCGCTGCACTACCTGTGGGCTTTATCGGGGTGGTGTAGAAATAGCCATCCCGAAGGTCGAAAGACGCCCCTTTCCCCAGGTGCCAATTTATCCAGAACTGGGCCTGCAACACATTCACGGCACCACCCTGGATCCGCACAGCTGTATCCCGCCAGAACAACTCCTGCTGCCCGTCGTTGATGTACCTGTCGCTGATGTTGATGCCGCCCACAAATGCCGTGCGGCCATCGATAATGGCAATTTTGCGGTGATTACGGTAATTGCTATTGGCCAGCGATGTGAACCTCACGGGCAGGAAAGCGACAAACTCAATACCTGCCGCCGCTAAGCGGCCGCGATGCCGGTTGAGTTTCGGCGACCCGAAGTCGTCCACGATAACCCGGACGGTAACACCGGCTGATGCTTTTTTTGCAAGCAGTCCGATGATCTGATTGCCGATATTATCGGTGTCGAAGATATAATACTCCAAATGGATGTGGTGCTTTGCCGATTCGATAGCTTCAATCAATGCCGGGAATTTTTCCTCACCATTGATCAGCAGTTTCACCTCGTTATGCAACGTCGGTAATGCCACCCGTTGTCTTTTCAAGAAGGTGAACACCCGGCTCAACTGACCAATGGATTGTTTCAAAACACGGAGATAGTCGTCCGTCAGGGGGCCAAGCTGATCCCAAAACCGCAACAAACGGGTGTGTTTCTCCCGGTCCTGTACTTGGAAAACCTTCACTTTCTGAAATTTCTGGCCAAAAAGATAATAGACTACAATCCCGATAACGGGCAGGAAAACGATTACTAAAATCCATGCGATGGTCTTTGCCGGATTACGGTTTTCGATGAGGATGGTTGCGATAACACCTACATATACCAATAAAAGCGGGACCCAATACCATTGGTACAAAAAGGCCCCTACATCACGGAGTATCTCAATCGTGGTATTAGCCAGTACGGACATCCCCAAATCTAAACATTTCGGACAATATCCGCTGTCTTTTTCTCGATTGCAGCGATAACCGCTGCCATGAAGTCTACCCCATGGAACTCGCTGGCGTGGATAAGCCCACCGGGACTGAACACATTGATTTCCATTAACTTATTACCTACTATGTCTAAGCCTACCAAAAACATTCCGTCTTCGCGCAGCAGCGGACCCACGGTATCCGCAATCGCCCGCATCTCCTTGTTCATGGAAACCCGCTTCGCTTTTGCCCCCTGGTGGATGTTGCTCCTGATTTCACCGGCCTGCTGCACGCGCTGGATTGCTGCTACCTTACCGGCTATCATAATGGGCTCGCCATCCATCAAAAAAAGACGTATATCGCCCTTTTTTGCTGCCGGAAGGTATTCCTGTGCGATCACGAACCCATCGCGGCATATCGCCTCGACAATCTGCTTGCGGTTTTTGTTGTCCTTCTTATCTACCAGGAAGACATTTTTGCCGCCGGATCCTTTGAGGGGTTTCAGGATGATCCGGTGGTGCTGGTCGCGGTAGAATGCCTCCACATCGTCCATATTCCGGGTAATTAGGGATAACGGGCGCACGGACTCCGGAAAATACTGGAGGTACATCTTATTTGAGGCCTTTATCAGGCCGGTCGGGTTATTGAGCACCAGCACCCCCTGCTGGCTGGCCAGTTGGCCGAACAGGACGCCTGCGTCCTGGGCCCATGGCCGGTTTTCCATATCGGCGGCGGGGTCGTTCCGCAACCACAGCACATCCCATTTTTTTGCACTTTTCAATATTTTCTCTTCAGCAACGACGGCCTCCAGGAAAGTATTCAGCGAGCGGAACTCCCGATCGGGTACTTGGCGGCAGTGTGCGCCCACGCTGCCGTTCGGCAGGTATACCAAGTCTCCTACACCGGCGTAATAAACGGTGTGGCCGCGCTTGTGCGCTTCGTATGCCAGCGCCGTGGTCGTGTACCCCGCGGCCTCCTTACGTACCTGATTGACAACGAATGTGATGGTCATTTTACCCTCCGATCATTTTAAATACGCTCCCCCCGCTTTTGATTTCATCGATGTTATCGATATAAGGTTTTTCCAGAAACCGCGGCCGCAAGGGGGATGGCTTCAGCAATTGCCGATGCATGAGTTCTTCAATGATTGGCAAATAGTCTTGCCGGATTTTCCCCACCAGCAGCTGCGCAATGTCCTTGCCTTGCCTGACGTATTCGATAACATTCAGCAGTCCTTTAAGATACACCGCATCTTTGGTGAGCCCCCCGCCGCGGTACACACGCATAGCGATATGAAAGGCAGCCTCATGCTCGAATGCGTATTTGTCCACGAGCATTTCGAACGTATTGGCAAAGGAGTTGCCCGCCAGCATATGGTGCACAACGATGACCCGGGCCGCCAATGTCCGCATGCGCAGGTTGGTGAGCCCCCCGGTGATGTATTCGCTGAGCACGGCCAGCCCTTCTTGGAGCTGCTCATAACCCGGCACCCCCACATAAAAAAGCCGGAACGGCTGCGCCTTTCCGTTATAGTAGGTAGCCACATGGGTTCCGACCTCATGCTGGAGCAGCGCGAAGGCACGTTTCCTAGATATGCGGTAGCGGCTGCTGATATTGAGCGTGCCACGCGACACCATGATGCCTTCCACATCATCGCGCACGCGCACTGCCGTAGACACCGGTTCGTATTGCTGTTTCAGGTAATCCAATTCTATCTTTGCCATTTCGGCAAATGCATCGGCGTCTATCATCTCCGCCTCGCCGGCGGGTTGGCCCGGCTGTGCAGAGGCCACCAATATCGCTTGGGCAGTCTCCAGCAGCTCCTCTTCGATGTTGCCGAAAAGCTGTTGGCTGCTGTATACAAAATCAGGCTTCTCACGATCGCTCAGCATGTTGAGCATCCGGTCTACCTCTTTCCGTTTATCACGGAAAAGATAAGCTATGGTAGGGTCCGAAATATCCTCTATCGGGAGGTTATACAGTTTACGCTTGATGAGTTCCGGATCTATCGGCATCGGCCGGTAGTGGAACACCGGGTTGCTGCTATATTTACTTTTCTGAAAGCGATGCCAGGCATCCTGCGTGTTGATGGGCGTCACCAGCAGCAGGAAGTCAAACAGGTTGCTGTATTCGGCCAATTTTTCGTCGATATCCCACACGCCCTCCTGCAATTCAGTTGTGCCCAGCATTTGGAAATGTGCAGCACTATACGACGTTTTTATCCGTACGAACTCAAAGAAGCTTTTCCGGAGTGCCTTTCCGAAACTTTCACGTAAGTCCCTGATAAATATCGGGTATGGCGCACCCGTCTGTTCGTTGATATAAACCGGAGCAATAGCCAGCCCGATAACGATTATCTCGCTCTTGCGCGCCTCTTCTGCGCCGAAAAGCTGGCCATAGTAAGGCGGTGCGGGCAACTGCTTCCCTTTGACCAACCCCACATCGACACCCGGCAGCTGCTTAAGGTTTATCTCCTGCAGTTCCGAGCGGAGCTTCTCGGCCACTTCCAATGCGCTTTTCTGGCCGACGTGGACGGTGAAAGTCGGCGATCCGGCCTCCTCGGATAGCCATACTTCCAGCAGCATGAACGCGCCGAATTTATCAGCCAATGTAGTGGCTATTTCACGTACAATCGGCGTAACGGGGCATCCGGCCGTGTCTGGTGCTACGAGGTAGGCCGATTCGGTTTTCCCTAACGTGGATGTAAACTCATCTTCGCCATCCGGTGGCACCCGGTATACCAAGAGGTAGGGAACCGCGCGGTCGATATGGAGCGCCCCCCCACAGGGCAACACCATATGAAGAGGCTTGCCTGTCTTCAACATGGAGCGGATGCGACTGATATGTTTTTTGGTATCAGCGGCCATACGGATAAACAGGTTTAACGAAATCATCAAGCTTATCCCACAAGAACGGTATGCAACCTCCGAGGATTGACTTCAGTTTGTTGAGGTGCCCGATGTTTACCCGGCCCGTCCACTCGTCCATGAACGTCTTTTTGAACTCCAATGACAACACACACCCATATTCGCCATAGTTGCGATTGATCCATTCCGAAAAACCGCCGCCTTTGAATTTGACATTCTCCCTTACATCGATAAACATGCCGTCGATCTGGTGATGGGCCAGGAAGCGCGTGAGCTGTTGGCCCAGCCATTTCCACTTTTCGTGGTTATGTCCGGTACCTATATTGACCTCCGGGTTTTCACCAATGCTGGCCACTGCCAGTGGCGTTTCGCGCCGATGGTTGTAACTGTGTATATCCAGTACGACGAACTTGCCAAACCGGGCTATCGTCCATTGAAGCAATTGCCCCACATCCGCATAAAAACGGTCGTAGTCAGCCAGCAGCTGGTTTATGATTACCTCCGGCAGCATCGGCTCCCACACGGACAACCCCCACGCATCTGCTGGCCTCCGGTATATCGCTTCCTCCCGCCTGCGGTTCAAATCCACCTGAAACCGTGAGGTTTCCACCAGGATGCGGCTCGCGGATACTCCTGCCATATAGGCCGTATAGGGGTCTTCCTCACGGAACCGCTCGTGTTCTTGCAGATGCATATAGCTTAGCAAGGGCGTTGCAATCAGGTGCCCGTCGTGGATGGCCGTCCCAATGATGGGGCTGTGTGCCTTATGTACATGATATACCAACTCCATGTCGAAATCAATAACAGTGGGACGTGTGGAAATGTTTGCGAAGGGCCGTTGCCGGACTTTTGGCATACAATCTGAAATTTATCAGGCACGGGGCTATCACAAACAAAACGATAGCCGGACAATAACAACAGGTAACAAGTCGATACTGGAACAACAAAATAATAGAACATGAACACATCCATCAGATTTAACGCTAAAACTCTCATAGCCATAATTTTAATAGCTATTTTACTACTGGCCATCTTCAGCTGTTCCACTGGTTCGTCCAAAACGGCCGACGGCGAAAACAATGCTATCGCACTTCCTGTGCAGGCCATCGATACCACAACAGCTGTAACCGTAAAAGATTATTTGGGCACCATCGAAGGCAAGGTCAATGTAGAAATACGTCCACAGGTTGAGGGCATTCTGGAAGAGATATATGTAGATGAAGGAGCATTCGTAAGCGAGGGCCAAAAACTTTTCAAGATCAGTCCACAGCCTTACCAAGAACAATTGAACAACGCATTGGCTAACGAAAATGTGGAGAAGGCCAAACTGGAGAATGCTAAATTGGAAGTGGAACGGCTGAAACCGCTGGTTGAGAATGACGTGATATCCGAAGTTCGGTTGCGTACGGCGAAATCCGATTACGATGTGGCCAAAGCCTCGCTCGACCAAGCGTCCGCCGCAGTGGCCAGTGCCCGCATCAATCTCGAATTCACTACCATCAAGGCCCCGGTGAGCGGGTTTATCGGCCGCATACCCAAACGTATCGGCAATCTGGTTAGCAAAAGCGATCCACTCACCGAGCTCTCCGACATCAGCGAGATATACGTTTATTTCGCCATGAGTGAGTCTGATTTCCTTTACTTCCGCAAGAAATATGGTAAACAAGACTCAACCAAGCAATCGACCGACACGACCCAGCTCATACCCAATGTATCATTGGTGATGGCAGATGGGTCTATCTATGCCGAACAGGGTGTGGTAGACGCCATCAACGGCCAGGTGAACCGGACAACGGGGTCCATCAGCCTCCGTGCCACGTTCCCCAATCCGGACAATGCACTCCGGTCGGGAAACACCGGCACCTTAAAAATGGAGGAACGCCAGCCCGGCGTACTTACCGTACCCCAGGTAGCCACCACCGATTTGCAAGACAAGGTTTTCGTTTACACCCTCACTCCCGACAATACGGTAAAAAAGCAGGCCATCGAAGTAACAGGCAAAAGCGGGAACCGCTATATCGTGGCAAGCGGGGTGAGCATAGGCGACCGGATTGTCCTTTCGGGAGTCGACAAACTATCTGATGGAATGGAAATCAGGCCCCTGAACGTCCCCGTTGCTGCGACAGCCGAATAAGTACTTCCGCTACAATCCATTGAACTTCATGGCACCACGCAACAGCTGTTTGCCACGTGCCATCCTTTTAGAACGATTGCAATGCTCAAAACATTCATCAATAGGCCAGTATTGGCTACCGTAGTCTCCACGCTGCTTGTTATTCTCGGGCTGGTATCCATGTGGCAGTTGCCCATCACCCGTTTTCCCGAAATCGCACCACCAAGCGTAACAGTTTCGACATCATATCCCGGTGCCAATGCCGAAACCGTGGCCGCCGCCGTGCTCCTCCCCATCGAAGAGGCCATCAACGGTGTCCCCAACATGACCTACATCCGGTCATCTGCCACCAATTCGGGGTCGGGCAAAATCAACGTGTTTTTCAAGACGGGGACCAATCCCGACCAAGCATCGGTAAACGTCCAGACACGGGTATCGAAAGCCAATGCCAACATCCCTGCCGAGGTTATCGAATCGGGCATCACGGTAGAGCCACGGCAAAGTGGCATCATCATGACCATCGACATATTCAGCGATCACCCCGATACGCTATACGACGAAACATTCCTCCAAGCATACGCCCAGATCAACCTCATGCGTGAGCTATCGCGTGTGGATGGCGTGGGCGAGGTACGCCGTGTGGGTGCCCGCGACTATTCCATACGCACATGGCTCAATCCGGAAAAGATGGCCGCATATGGGCTGGTGCCCCAAGACGTCCGTAGCGCAATACGCGACCAGAACTTCGAGATTGCGCCGGGTAAATTCGGCGAAACCTCAAACGAGGCCTTTGAAACCATCCTCCGACATAAAGGCCGGTTCACGCTGCCCGAGGAGTTTGAACAGATTGTCATCAAAACCAACCCCGACGGCTCCGTGCTATATCTCAAAGACATTGCCCGCACCGAACTCGGGGCCACCAACCTCGGCAGCGACAACAAAGTAAACGGATACCCCGGGCTCACGCTCAATATCCTGCAAACAAGCGGGTCCAACGCACGGGAGATCGATATCCACATCCGTGACGTACTGGAGCGCCTCGCAAAAGACTTTCCCGATTACGTGCACTACGAAATATCCTATAGCGTACGCGACCAAATCGATGAATCCATAAACCAAGTAAAACACACCATCTTCGAAGCGGTTATCCTGGTATTCATCATCGTGTTCATCTTCCTGCAGAACTTCCGCTCCACGTTGATACCGGCCATTGCCATCCCCGTATCCCTCATCGGTACGTTTTTTTTCCTGCAACTATTCGGATTTTCAATCAACGTATTGACCATGTTCGCGCTAGTACTGGCCATCGGTATCGTGGTAGACGACGCCATTGTGGTGGTTGAGGCCGTACACCAGAAAATGCATACCACGAATCTGGGGCCCCGCAAAGCGACACATGCCACCATGAGCGAAATTACCGGTGCCATCGTTTCCATCACGCTGGTGATGGCGGCGGTATTCTTCCCGGTGGGCTTTATGACCGGGCCATCGGGCGTATTCTTCCAGCAATTTGCCTACACACTTGCAACGGCCATCCTGATTTCGGCCCTGAATGCGCTGACACTCACCCCTGCCCTATGCGCCCTATTGCTGAAGAAGCCGGAGGGCGATGGGCTGGAAGCCACGGTAGACAACCATCCGGCAGCAGGCAAGAAGGGCCGCAACTTCCTCTCGCGGCTATTCGGTGCCTTCAACACGGCTTTCGACACCATGACACATAAATACGTTGGTGCCATACGGTTCCTCATCGGCCGCAAAGGGGTGGCCATTGGCGGACTCTCGTTGGTGACCGCTATCGGTATATGGCTGATGAACCGGACCCCCACGAGTTTCATTCCCACCGAAGACGACAGTTTCGTTACGTATTCCATGTCTATGCCTCCTGGGGCATCACTGGCACGTACCACAGAAGCACTTGCAAAAGCCGACAGCATTCTGGAAAAACGGGAGGCTATTGCCGGCATGACCACCGTTTCGGGTTATAATGCAATAGACGCCAGTGCCAGTTCGGCTTTCGCCGTGGGTTACATCCAGCTGAAGCCCGCTGGTGAGCGGGGTGAAATCCGTAACATCAATGCCATTATGGATACCATCCGTGCCGACCTGGAACAAATTACCGACGCGAAATTCAGCGTCTTCCCCCGGCCCACCATCCAGGGGTTCGGCGACTTCTCTGGCCTTGAGTTTGTTCTGCAAGACCGTATGGGCGGGTCCATGTGGGACTTCGGGGCCGTGGCCGATACGTTTATCGCAGAATTGGAAAAAAGACCGGAAATCGCTTCGGCATATACCACGTTCAATGCGAATTTCCCCCAGTATATCCTAGAGGTAGACCCCATTAAGGCCAAAGCGCTGGGGGTAAGCATCAACGAAATGATGCGCACCATTCAAGGGTATTATGGCCGTGTGCGCGTGAGTGATTTCAACCGCTTCGGGCGGCAATACCGGTTGTATATGCAAGCCGATTTCGACTACCGCACCGACCCCGAGTCGTTCAATTCGATTTTTGTCCGCAACAGCAAAGGTGAAATGGTACCCGCCAATACCATCATTAAACTACGGAAAGCGATGGGCCCAGAAATCGTGAACCGATACAATCTTTACAATGCTATCGCCATAAATGCCATCCCGGCCGAGGGGCATAGCACGGGAGAGGCCATGCAGGCGATGGAAGAAACGGCTACGGCGTATCTGCCCGGCAACTACAGCTACGAATGGACCGGGATGAGCTTGGAGGAGCGGCAATCGGGCAATGAGATGTTCCTCATCTTCGCGTTGAGTATTATTTTTGTCTATTTTCTCCTGGCTGCCCAATACGAAAGCTATATCTTGCCCTTGGCGGTCATGCTGTCAGTGCCGGTAGGGCTGATTGGCGTGTACGCCGTTGTCAATCTGGTTGGATTGGAAAACAACATCTACGTTCAGGTCGGGCTGATCATGCTCATCGGCCTGCTGGCAAAAAACGCAATCCTCATTGTGGAATTTGCCATACAACAGCGTAATGCAGGCCTAAGCATCGTGGAGTCTGCCCTCGAAGGTTCCCGTATGCGTTTACGGCCTATCCTGATGACCTCGCTGGCCTTCATTGCTGGCTTAGTGCCCCTCATGTGGACGGTGGGGCCATCGGCACAGGGCAACCATTCCATCAGTTTCGGTGCAGCGGGCGGAATGCTCTTCGGGGTTACACTGGGTATTTTCATCATCCCCGTTCTGTACGTTATTTTCAAACACTTGGACGAGATCGTTAAGAATAAGTTGACCACGAAAGAAGAAGAATAATGAAGTATATAACCTGGCATACCGGGCTATTTGCAGTGGTTTGTTCGCTGCTGATATCGTCATGCAAAGTAGGGCGCGACTATGTACGCCCCGAAACGGGTATCACCGATACATTCCGCGGTGACGCAGTAACCGATGGTACTGCTGATACGGCAAACATCGCCGACATTCCCTGGTCCGATTTTTTTACCGACAGCATGCTGACCATGCTCATCGATAGCGCTATCACCAATAACTTCGATATGCGGACAGCATTGAAAAACATCGACATCGCCAACCAATATGTGAGGCAATCGCGGGCTGCTTTTTTACCGAAGGTCGGAGCTGATCTCGCAGGCACAAACCATCAATGGCGGTCCAGCGACTTTTATTCGTCGCCTTCTTCCGGTTGGTATGATCGCGGCGACCGCGGCACCCCGCCCGACGACCTCTACCTGTACCAATCCCAGTATTTTTCTTCTGTGAGCATGAGCTGGGAGCTGGACATCTGGGGGAAGCTGCGCCGCCAGAAAGAAAGTGCCCTGGCAGAGTACCTACAAACGTTCGAGGTCCAAAAGGCGATACAGACCGGATTGGTGGCAGCCATTGCCGAAGGGTACTACAACCTGCTCACATTAGACGCCCAGCTGGAAGTAGCCCAGCGCAACCTGCTGCTCAACGACAGTACCCTGCAGATCGTGAAGCTGCAGCGTGACGCCGGGGAGGTCAGCTCGTTGGCCATCCAACAGACGGAGTCGCAAAAGCTGGTGGCGGCAGCGCTCATCCCCGAATTGGAACAGCAGATTGCTCTCCAGGAAAATGCGTTGATGGCCCTGACGGGGCGTATGCCCGATGGCATATACCGATCGTCGGCCCTCACCGACTGGCACATGCAGGCGACCTACGATAGCGGGGTGCCGCTGCAGCTGCTGGCCAACCGGCCCGATGTGCGCGAAGCAGAACTTGCGCTGCGCGCGGCAAACGCCGAGGTGGGCGTGGCCCAGGCCTACCGATACCCTACGCTCACCATCGAAGCGTCAGGCGGTCTCAACGCCATGCTGCCACAAAACTGGTTCAACATACCCGGAGCACTATTTGGCGGACTGATCAGCGGTGTTACACAACCGATATTCAACGGCAGGAGACTCAAAACGCAGCATGAGGTGGCCAAACTGGAACGCGACAAGGCCGAAATCGGCTTCCAGCAGGTGGTTATGGACGCCGTGCACGAGGTGACCAATGCCTTGGTGATGATCGATAAGCTCAACGAGCAGCTCGCCATTGCGCAACAACGCGTTGCCACGGCTCAGCTTGGCGTCAAAAATGCCAACTTGTTGTTCAAAGCCGGTGAGGCGACCTACCTCGAGGTGATTACGGCCCAGAGTAATGCCCTCAAGAGTGAGTTGGACCTGGTCAGTGTGAAACAACAGCAACTCAACGCCAAGGTAACGCTTTATAAGGCGCTGGGTGGCGGATGGCGGTAGAATCCTACGCGGGCGATGTGTTCTACGGCCACCTACCCGCACGTAATCGCTCCTTCTGGGTAAACCAGTGGGCTTAAAAACGGAATATCGAGGTTAGCACCCCGCAACAGGAACCAGCCGCCCATCAATATCGAAATGATGGGCAGCCAAAAAGCGAAATTGAACCGGAGACGGGCTTTGGCGAAGGCACCTAACAGGGCCACCGACAACATCGCCGGCCAGGTACCTACCCCAAACGACACCATAAAAAGTGCGCTCCCCTGCACGGAGTCGGCACTTAGCGCGGCTGCCAGCGCCATATAAACCATCCCGCAGGGCAGCAGGCCGTTGAGCATACCCACCATAAGGTGCCCCCCGGGCCGGTAAAGCCAATAACCTACCCAGCGGGTCAGCGGTGTGACAAAACGCTGCTGCAGGCGGGAAAACCGACGGGATTGCTTTCCGAAAAGCGATAATAACCCCACTCCGATAAGCAGGAAACCGGTAAACAGTGTGATCCCCCGCTGCCAGTCTTTTATTTCAAGCAGCAGGTGGCCCACAAGGCCGATGACGACGCCAAGCACACCATACATCGCCACACGGCCAACCTGATAAAGTATCGTATTCATCAACACCCGCCAAGACCGGGTGCGCTTATCGGCTGTAAACGCCAGCACCAACGGCCCACACATGGCCACGCAGTGGAGGCTACCGAAGAGCCCCATAAAAAATGCTAGCGTTAGGTAACTCATATCCACATTTTATTTCGGCACGACACGGGTGGTATCGGTAAGCTCGTGCACACTGTCCGCGGCACGCAACTGGTCATAATTCAACCCACGTTCGTAATAATCCTCAGCCACCAACGAGTCGGTATCCATGTTTACCATATAAACACCAAACGACACGATCAACACCATAAAAGATGCCAGCGCAATCACTATTTTTACTCCCCAGTTCACGTTTTCAATTATCGATTTTCAATTGTTAATTGCTAATCCACCTTGACCATTAACAATTAACCATTAACCATTAACAATTAACCATTAACCATTATTTAACCGGTGCTACAAATGTTGTTTTCAATGTTTCCACCGCCTTTCCATCAGCCATCACGCCGATTTTCACATCCGTTTTATATGTTTTCACCGATTGTTGCGGAGTAATAAGGAAAAAGGTCATTTGCGCTGTCGCACCCGCTTTCAGTACGGTGAGCTGGTTAACCATGCGGATGGCCATATCTTCATCTAACACTTCGAGGTTGAACGGGATATCATTGCTCGTTTTGTTAATCAATTCCAAACTATAAAGGTTGCTTACGGTTCCATCATCGAGGACCTGGTAGGTACTGCCCCTGGCGCGGAGAAGCGTGCCATCCACTTGCGACCTACTGAACATGAGCCACCCGAACACGGCAACCAACGCGGCCAGCACCACGGTATATGCGATGGCGCGGGTGTTCCCTTTCGCCTTGGGCTGCCCTTCGATTTCACTTACCGAGTAAAAACCGATAAGGTTCTTGGGCCGGTCGAGCTTTTCCATTACGGTGTCGCATGCGTCGATACATGCCGTGCAGCTCACACATTCCATCTGCAGTCCGTTGCGGATATCAATGCCCGTAGGGCATACCTGCACGCACAAGTTGCAGTCTACACAGTCGCCCACCAATTGTTCCACGTCTTTTTTCCGATGTCCACGCGGTTCTCCCCTGCGGTGATCATAGGCTATGGTAACGCTCTTATCGTCCATCAGCACGCTCTGCAACCGCCCATAAGGGCAAATCGTGGTGCACACAATCTCCCGTACATAGGCGAATACACCGTAAAACACCAATGTGAACAAAACAATGGCAACAAACCCACCGATATGCTGGCTGATGGGATCGGTCATGATTTTCCAAAGCTCCTCGATACCGATAATGTAAGAAAGGAAGAGGTTTGAAATCACAAAGGAAATAAGCAGGAAAATAGTATGTTTAAGGATTTTTTTTGCATACTTGGCCGTGGTATTGGGGGCCTTGTCCAACTTTTTCTGCTGCAACCAATCGCCCTCGATCAGAAATTCGATACGGCGGAACACAAGTTCCATGAAAATGGTCTGGGGGCACGCCCATCCGCACCATACACGGCCATACACCACGGTGAATAGGACGATGCATACCATGGCAATCAGCATCCCGAAGACGAAGATATGCAGGTCCTGCGGCCAGAAAACGCTTCCGAAAATAACAAACTTGCGCTCAATGATGTTGAATAACAAAAGCGGCTCACCGCCGATTTTGATAAACGGGGCCACAATCAAAAAGGCCAACAGCGTATAACCCACCCATTGCCGCCGATTGAACCACTTTCCACCGGGCTTCTTTGCATAGATCCATTCGCGTTTCGGCTTTACTGCGCCCGCTACCGTTGCTGTTGCCATGTATTCTTCACTCCTTTACCTTATTGGTTTTACCTCAATTATCTTCAATCCCCATGCTTCTACTCACCAACAGATGCCACCTCCGGCTCGGGCGTGGCGGCCGCATCCTGGTATTCAACTTTTTCGCCTTGTGGCTCCTTGGCATTCGGCGGGTTATTGCCCCGCAATGTAATGATATAATTGCTCACCTCGGCGATCTGCGCCGGCGTCAGGCTTTGCTCCCAGGGAATCATCCCCTTATCCAGCACACCGTATTTGACTACCCTGAAAATATCCTGCACCTCACCGCCGTGTAGCCAATACTCATCGGTGAGGTTGGGTCCGATTCCACCCTCACCCACGCCGCCGTGGCAGGCAGCACAGTTCTGGGTGAAGATTGCTAGTCCGGCCGCCACCGTCTCCGGGCTGGTGTCTACCGTCACGGTATTCTCGTCGATGTTGTTGGCGGCCTGGGACAGCCATTCCTGCCGGGCTTGTTCGGCACGTGCCATCTCCCGCGTATACTCCTCGTCTTGGGTGGGGCCCCAGCCGAATACATGATACACACACAGGTACACCACCGCAAATGCGATGCTACCGTAGAACATGACATTGAACCACGCCGGCACGGGGTTATCAAGTTCCTTTATGCCGTCGTATTCATGGTCGATGACCAAATCCTTTTCCTCTGACATCGGCCGGAGCCCCATCAACTTGTTCCACCAGTGCGCCCAGCGGCTGCCGCGGGCGTGCGCCACTTCCGTTTTGGCAGTAGCCGCGTTGGCCAGTGCCTGTGGCATGGTAACCCGTACCATCACCCGCAACGCGCGTAAAACCACCAATGCAGACAGCAGGATGACCACCATCACTACCACCAGGGCAATGATGAGTATATTGTGGCTGAGATTTACTTGCATGAAGATTGTGTTCATGGTTTGCTATATTTAATTTAGTTTACCGGTTCGTCGTCAGACGTTGCCTCATCATCCATCGGAATGCCTTTCATATAATCGATATCGGCTTTCCGCATCCGGAAAAGTCTGATGCCTACGATAATGAAAAACAGCAGGAATATCCACAGCGATGCAATGAGATACCACTCATTACCGCTCAAATCTGTTATTTGCTTAAACATGTCATTCGTTTACGTACGTTAGTTGTTCGTTGCGCTGGCCGGTAACGGTGCATTAATATCTGTGCCCAGCCGTTGCAGATAGGCTATCAGAGCGATAATCTCGCGGTCTGATTTTACACTCACCCCCTGATCGTTCAGGTCGGCAGCAATCGTTTCGGCCTGTTTCCGGAGGTCTTCATCGGCGTTGTCGATATGCTCGTCGGTGTAAGGTACGCCCAGTATCCGTAAGGCGTTCAACTTGCCTTTTGTCGTGCTTACGTCGAGTGTCTGCTCGATGAGCCATGGGTATGGGGGCATGATACTACCCGGTGAGGTGATCGTGGGGTCAAGCATGTGGTCGAAATGCCATTTGTTCGGGTATTTCTTGCCGATGCGGTGAAGGTCGGGCCCGGTGCGCTTAGATCCCCATAAGAACGGGTGGTCATACACGAACTCGCCTGCTTTGCTATACTCGCCATAGCGCACGGTTTCCGAACGGAACGGGCGGACCGTCTGCGTATGGCAGTTCACACACCCCTCACGGATGTACAGGTCGCGCCCCTGGATCTCCAGTGCGGTATAAGGCTGTACGCTGGCAATGGTGGGTACGTTTGACGAAATCATGAAGGTCGGCATCATTTGCACAATACCGCCGATCAGAATGGTAATCAACGCCAATACGAGGAACAGCACGGGCTTCCGCTCCAGCCTGCGGTGGGCGGACCGCTCGTTTACCACCACCGGTGTTAGTTCGGGGGCCTCGGCGGGCTCATTGGCCAGCAAGCGGCCTTTCCTCATGGTCTTCACCAGATTGTACGTCATCATGATGGCGCCCGACAGGTAAAGTGCGCCCCCGATGGCGCGGAGCATGTGCATGGGGATGATCTGCAGGGTGGTAGCCAGGAAATTGGGGTACTTCAAAACACCCTCGGGCGTAAACTCCTTCCACATAAGCCCCTGCACCACCGCAGCCCAGTACATCGGAATCGCATAGAAAAGGATACCCAGTGTGCCAATCCAGAAATGCGCCGATGCCAGCTTTTTAGAATAAAGCTCTGTCTTATAGATACGCGGTATCAACCAATAGAGGATAGCGAAGGTCATGAAACCGTTCCACCCCAAAGCGCCTACGTGCACGTGCGCCACAATCCAGTCGGTAAAGTGTGCGATGGCGTTCACCTTTTTCAGTGACAGCATAGGCCCCTCGAATGTAGCCATACCGTATGCGGTGAGTGCCACCACCATAAATTTCAATGTGGGTTCGGTACGCACCTTATCCCACGCACCGCGCAGCGTAAGCAATCCGTTGATCATACCTCCCCAGCTGGGGGCGATGAGCATGATGGAAAATGCCACGCCCAGCGATTGCACCCACTCGGGCAGGGCCGTGTACAACAAATGGTGCGGGCCAGCCCAGATATAGATAAAAATCAACGACCAGAAATGGAGGATACTAAGCTTATAGGAGTAGATGGGACGGTTGGCCATCTTGGGGAGGAAATAATACATCATCCCCAAGTAGGGTGTGGTGAGGAAAAAGGCCACGGCATTATGCCCATACCACCATTGTACCAGCGCATCCTGCACACCTGCGTAGAGGTAGTAGCTCTTCCACATGGAAACGGGCAGCTGCACAGAGTTGACAATGTGCAACACGGCAACAGTGACAAAGGTGGCAATATAAAACCAAATGGCTACGTACATATGGCGCTCGCGCCGCTTGATGATGGTGCCGAACATGTTGATACCAAATACCACCCATATAATGGTAAGGCCAACGTCGATGGGCCATTCCAGCTCGGCATATTCGTGGGAGGTGGTAATGCCCAGGGGCAATGTGATGGCCGCGGCCAGGATGATGAGCTGCCAGCCCCAGAAATGTACCCGGCTCAGGAAATCACTGAACATCCGGGCTTTAAGCAAACGCTGCAAGGAATAATACGCCCCCATGAAAATCGCATTACCCACAAAGGCGAAAATCACTGCATTGGTATGCAATGGCCGTATCCTGCCGAATGTGGTGTATTGCAAATCAAAGTTCATGAATGGCCAGACGAGCTGTACGGCGACCAATAGGCCTACCGACATGCCGACGATGCCCCATACGATGGTGGCAATGCCGAAGTTGCGGACAATTTTGTTGTCGTAGTTGAATTTAGTTAGCTGCATGGATGAACATATTTTCTGGCTGTAAAATTACTGTCATCGCAGTGTCAGCCGAATGACAAACATCGGGTTTAAAAGTAATGGTGGTCACTATTTACCACACCCGATCGTTACCTGTGCTTCAGCCGTGTCTTATCCCTGTCTCATCCCTGTCCTATCCCGGTTATATCCCACCATACCTCGGTAAAAACGCCAAAACACGGCGTTTCATCGGGACACCATCGGAAAGGTATCGGCAAAAACGATGCAATGAGCGGGTAACGGACGGGGGTTAGCCACGAATTTACTACCTTTGGAGTAGGATAATCATTATGGATATTTTCGACTTCAAAGACTCGTTAAAACACGACGCCCCACCTATTGGCCTCACCGTGCAATTAGAGGCGCTGTGGTATGATGGCAAAGGCGATTGGGAACGGGCCCATGAGCTGGTAAACGATTTGGACGACCGGCAGTCAGCCCATGTGCACGCCTACCTCCATCGCAAGGAGGGTGACCTGTGGAATGCCGATTACTGGTACCGGCGGGCGAAGCGCCAGCGGTTTAGCGGCACATTGGAGGAAGAATGGGAAGAACTAGTTAAAATCATGTAGCCCGGTCCTGTCCTTCTTCCGCCTCCGCATTTTCCACCTCATCATCAAACAGCATCCGGATAG
The DNA here is from genome assembly GCF_025460835.1 of Parapedobacter soli. Classification (GTDB taxonomy): domain Bacteria; phylum Bacteroidota; class Bacteroidia; order Sphingobacteriales; family Sphingobacteriaceae; genus Parapedobacter; species Parapedobacter soli. The sequence goes on from NZ_JAMXAY010000009.1 coordinate 57,366, forward strand.
ACGGTGTGTATGTATCGTCGTGCTGGCCGGTTTTATTGGCCCAAAAGAAAGCAGCCAGGAAAATCAGGGCTATAAACACACTGCAACCGATAAGAAAGAAAATAGCGCTCATGATACATTGTGGGTTAATTGTCTTTTTGTCGCAAATATACGGGTGGCCACCGTGGTAAACCCGATGATGGTAACAGTACTCAACGGCATCAGTATAGCGGCAAACAGGGGAGACATCGTGCCCATAACCGCGAAGCTCAACCCCACCGCATTATAGACCAGGGAAATACCGAAACTCATATGGATGACCTTCCGCACATCTTTCGCAAACCCGAAGAAGCGCGGGAGCAAACCGAATGAGCGGCCATCCAGTACGGCATCGCAGCCCGGCGAGAAGTTATTGATATCGTCGCTCACGGCGACCCCCAAATTAGCTTGCTTCAATGCTCCGGCGTCGTTAAGTCCATCGCCGAACATGCACACCGCCCCACCTTGCGCCTGCAATGAACGGATATATTCCAGCTTTTCGATAGGCAACCGATTAAACAGCAATTCTGAGGTACCGGGGAAAACGGCTCGTAACTCCTCCCTATCTTTGTCATGATCGCCAGAAATCAGGTTAAGTGCATAATCATTCCCCAAACTATCGATCACCGCTTTTAGTTGCGGCCGCCACGGTTGCGTAGCCACAAAGCAGCCCCGCACCTCGCCATCGATAGCTACATAGACACGGCTACCCCGTGCCGTGCCACTGGTTGTATCGGTTATGCCGACAAACATCCCGCTGCCCAGACGCACATTGCGGCCTGACACAGTGGCCTCGATGCCTTTGCCTGTTACCTCCCGGAAATCCACGGCACCCATCGGGGTCACCACTCCGGCCCAATTGACCAATTCGCGACTCAGCGGGTGGCTGGAGTTTTGCGCTACCGCCACCACCATAGCCAGTTCGGTCGGTGTCAGCTCACCATCGAAATGGATCCGGGACGCATTGGGCGAGGAGATGGTGCCCGTTTTGTCAAACACCAGGCAGTCGATTGCCGCCAACTGTTCGATGGCTGCCGTATTTTTGATGTAAAAATGGTTGCGGTCGAAGATACTCAGGGCCGCAGATAAGGTAAAAGGCCCGCTCAGCGCCAACGCACACGGGCAGCCGATAATCAGAACGGCGGTGAACGCCCCCCAAGCTTTTACAGGGTCGCCCTGGAAAAACCAATACGCCATGGCCGAAATGGCAATGGTGAGCAATGCTACCGTAAAATACCGGCTCACCACGTTGCTGAATGTACGGAATTTCCGCTCATAAGGCTTAAAAGCGTCGTTGTTCCACAGCTGCGTCAGGTAGCTTTGCGACACCGCCTTCACCACCTCCAGCTCGATGGCTCCGCCGAGCTGCCGCCCTCCGGCATAGATGATTTCCCCCAGTACTTTGGACACGGGTTCGGACTCTCCGGTGACGAAACTGAAATCGATGTTGGCATCTCCTTTCAGGAGGATGGCATCGGCGGGAACGATTTCACCATTGCGGACAAGCAACCGGTCGCCGACACGGATATCTGCCAAAGGGACGGGTTTCCTATTGTCTTCTATGATACGCGTTACGGCAACGGGGAAATATGAGCGGTAATCGCGCTCAAACGATATGTGGTGGTAGGTACGTTGCTGCACCCACCGGCCCACCAGCAGGAAGAACACCAGCCCGCAGAGGGTGTCGGCAAATCCGGGGCCACTGCCGGTAAAGACTTCCCAACCCGTGCGGATAAACAGCACGGCAATGCCGAGTGCCAGCGGTACATCGAGATTGAGCCGGCGGTGGCGAAGGCTTTGCCAAGCCGACGTAAAGTAATCCCGCCCGCTATAGAGCAACACCGGCAGTGAGAAGGCGAAATTCATCCACCCGAAGAACATCGAGTATTTAGCCTCAAAAGCAGCCATTCCGAAATACTCGGGGAAGCTCAGCATCATGGAGTTTCCAAAACAGAACCCGGCAACGGCGATTTTGGCAATCAGTCCTTTCTGCGAAAATTTGCGCCCGGCCTTCACCACGTCCTGCAACGTGATCTTAGGCGCATAGCCGAGGTCGTCCAATAGCTCAACCAGTCCGCGTATGGATAGCTCCTGGTGCTTGATCGTGATATTGACGTGTTTTTTCATGAAATCAGTCTGCGATCTCACAATGGCAGGATTCAGCTTATAAAGGTGTTCGAGCAGCCATATACAGGAGCTGCAGTGGATGGCTGGGATGTAGAAAGTGACGACGGTTAGTCCATCGTTTTTGAAATCGATAAGTTTGTCGGCGATTGCCGCCTCATCGAGGTATTCGTACCGCTCGCTATGTTCCGCCTTCTTCTTTCCAGGGTGGTTATTGTAGCGGTAGTATTGATGCATGTTGTTACCGCTCAGTATGCGGTATACACTTTGGCATCCGAGGCAACAAAAGGTATGGCCATCGGTCTCGTAGACCTCGTGCAAAACGGCATCTCCGCAATGGAAACATCTTGTATTTCTCGACGCTTTGGTCTCTAAAGCCATCTGATATCAGGTATTAAACAGCACTGCTGAACAACGGTTCTGTGTATTGCTTTTCGTGGAGGCGTATATCGAACGCCATGCAGATATTGCGCAAGAATGACGACCCCGTGGCCGTCACTGAGATATGCATATCGTCGACCACCACCAAGCCATCGGCCACCAATGGCTTCAGGCGCCGCAGTATTGGCTCGGCGTGTTCCATGGATACATCTAGCGTGGTACGGCCCCGGCACATGAGGTCGAGGACATGCTTCCGGATCTGCAGGTCCAAACTGGAAAGCACATGCCCTTTGAACACGGGGAGCTCTCCCCTATCCACCCTCGATTGGTACGCTTCGACGGTCTTTTCATTCTGTGCGAAAGCCGTCCATGAATCGCTGATGGATGATACGCCAAGTCCGATAAGCAGCGGTGAATACCTATCGGTATAACCCATGAAGTTGCGGTGCAGCCCGCCGGTTGCTGCGGCAATGCAGAGGGCATCCTGTGGTGTTGCGAAGTGGTCCATCCCGATATCCTGGTAACCTGCATCGGTGATCAGGGCTTTGCCGAGGCTATAGAGTGCGAGTTTCTCTTTGCCCTTGGGGATATCGGCTTCGGTATAATGGCGCTGGCCGGGCTGCATCCACGGCACGTGGGCATAGCTATAGAAGGATATCCGATCGGGCAGCATGGCGAGCGATTTCGTGACGGTGGCCTGCACGCTTTGCAACGTTTGCAGGGGCAGGCCATAGATCAGGTCGAAGTTGATGGAAGTATAGCCGATGCGGCGGGCGTCTAACATCACCCGCTGCACATCGGCTTCGGTTTGCCACCGGTTGATAACACGCTGCACCTTCGGGTCAAAATCCTGTATACCCAAGCTAAGCCGCCTGAAGCCTGCATCAAAAAGTGTTTCCAGATGGGCTTCGGTAGTATTTGCCGGATGGGCCTCGAAAGAAAACGATGGGTTTGGCAATACGTTGCACCCCCCCAGCAGTCCATCCATGAGCCGCTGGAGCTGCACCGGGCTGAAGAAGGTGGGCGTGCCGCCTCCGAGGTGTATTTCGCTGATCGGTACGTCTGCGGGGCCGAGCAACCTGCGATACAACTGCCATTCGGCCAGTACGGCGTCTATATATGGTGCTTCCACACCATGGTTTTTCGTGATACGTTTATTGCAGCCGCAATAGGTGCATAGGCTCTCACAGAAAGGGAGGTGCACATACAGCGCCACACCTTGCGCCGACGATGCCGATAACCGTGCCCGCACATGGTCGGTCCAACGGCTGGTATCCCATGTCGTCTCGTCCCAGTACGGCACGGTGGGGTAGCTGGTGTACCTCGGTGCTGCCACATTATAGCGTGCTATCAGTTCTGCAATATCAGTTTCCCGTTCTACCATATTGATAATCATTGACTATGCGGCGATCGCCCCCCGCTTTCACTTTTTTTTTATCCATTTCACACACCTTTTGGCAGCAGCAAGCTTCGCCCACACACTTCCCAGCCCCCCAGGCATTCAGATTGCGTATCGTCTGCTTGGCGAGATTCGGAACCGATTGGTCCTCATCCGGTACGTTAGCGATTTTGAAATCCATGCGTGTTGCCTCACCCAGATCGATATGTGTGGTAATCTTGGACCGGGTGATGATCTTGGTTACTCCGGCGTGCTTCAATTCCCATAGCATCTCGCGGTCCAATATATCGTATGGTGAGATGATCACTGCTTCTTTCCCCAAGGCATACGACACTGTTCTGGCATTCAATTCATTGGAGATCAATGTCAAATCGTGTCTCTTCCCATTAGCTATTGCCAAGCATTCTTTTTCTTCTGGCTTTATATTGTAAGCGATTGCTTTCATCCGTACGTATGCGTATCACTAGGTAAATAATTTCCCTTGTTCATTATTTCCAAAGCTACAACGGTACGTTGCCGGCGGCAATGCATGGTGTCAGTCTAAAAAGTGACATCGGTTACTTCTTACACTGGTGCGGATGTAGGCGTGGTTATTGTTTGATATGCTGCAATTTATTGATGGAGAGGATCCGGATTGCGTTTCCTTCCTTCGCGATGAGTTTTTCGTCTTTGAAGTCGGCAAGCATACGGCTGATGGTTTCGTTGGCCGTGCCGGCCAGCGATGCCAGGTCATCGCGCGATATACGGATGAGGCATTCGTCGTCCGTGGCACCTGCGAGTGTCTTCTCGGCCACGTGGATGAGTGCGTTGGCTACGCGCTTCCGAACCGAATCGTATGCGAAAGCCAGCAATTGGACTTCCTTACCGCGGATATTGCCCGAGAGCAGCTTGATGAATTTATTGGCTATCCCGGGCTTCCGGTAAAGTAATTCAAAGAAATTGTCACGGTCTACCAATGCCAACTCAGTGTCTTCCAGAGCTTCGGCATTGTCTGTATAACGTTGTTGGAGCAGCAATGCCCCATAACCGAAAAATGAGTTATCCACATGGATATCGGTAGCCAGCTCCCGACCATCCAAATAATGCAGGAAACGGCGCACTTTGCCTTTCTTCACGAAATACACATACAGTGGTGTATCCCCCTCTTGGTAGATGAATTGCTTTTTCTTATAGGTTTTAGTCCGGGAGCGCTGGACGAGCTCCTGCAAGAGGGTGTCTTGCTCTTCCTCGCTTAGGCGGAGGTCCTTGTTGATTTCCTTTTCCGGGCCCAGTTGCTTACGTTTCTTCAGCCGGGTTTCTATGGCGTTGAGCAGTTCGATATCATCAAAAGGCTTGGTCAGGTAGTCATCTGCACCCAGTTCCATCGCTTTCCGCATATCTGCGCGCTCGGCCTTTGCCGTTAGGAAAATAAAAGGTATGGTGGCGGCCTGCGGGTGCTTGGACAACATATACAGCACGCCATATCCATCCAGCTCGGGCATCATGATATCGCACAGGATAACACTGGGTAAGTGCTTGATGGCCAGCTCCACCCCCGTTTTCCCTTCGGGGGCTTCAAAAACCTGATAACCCGTCAGCTCCAGGATTTCCTTCGTGCTTTCACGGATATCGTCGTTATCCTCGATAATGAGTACGGTTGTTTGTTTAGTTGCTGTTGACATGGCTGGTATTGTGGAATGTAAGCGTAAACACGGTTCCTTTGTCCTGCGCGCTCTGGCACGTGACCTCCCCCCCCATCAGCGACACGTACCGCCTCACGATATTGAGGCCTAAGCCGGTGCCCGGGATGTTGCCCGTGTTATGCGCACGGAAAAACGGCTCAAACAGGCTCTTCTGGTCTTCTGCCGGGATCCCGATGCCGTCGTCTTTGACTACAATCTGGCATGTATCGCCATTGATCTCGGTATTGAACTCGATAAAGGTGTTCTCACCTGAATATTTGATTGCATTGGATATCAAATTGATGACACTGTTTTTGAGTAAGTTGGCATCCAGTTTAAATTTGCCCTCCGACCCGGTGTGTTGGTATACAATATGCTGGTTTGCCTTACATATCAGCTGCATTTCTTCGGTAATTTCTTCGGCCACTTCCACGAGATTAATCTCTTCGTTGTCGGCGAGTACCTTCCCGGCCTCAAGCCGTTCCAGCGACAGGAAATCGTTCAGGATGCTGGTAAGCAACTGTACCGAACCTTTTATCCGGCCTGTATGTTTCAACACATTGGGCAAGTCGGGCTTTGCTGCATATTTTTCTATCAGTGAGGCCGAAAGCTGGACCGCGCTGAGGGGTGTGCGGAATTCGTGGGATGCCATGGACACGAAGCGCGATTTGAGTTGGTTGAGCTCCTTCTCCTTCTCCAGCGATTGGCTGACGTCAGCCTTAGTCTTTTCGAGCTCAGACACCAATTTAATCAGGTCTTTGGTCCGGTTGCTCACCGTCGCCTCCAGCTCTTCCATGTGGTGCAGCAGTTTCTCTTCAGCCTCCTTTTCTTTCGAGAGGTCGTGCACGAACCCGGTGAACGCGATTTTATTTTCGTAGTGCACCTCACTTACCGCAAGCCGGAATGGGAATGTTGTCCCATCTTTACGCAAGCCCCGTACCTCCCTGCCTATACCGATTATTTTTTTCACACCGGTGGTGAGGTAGTTGTGGATGTACTGGTCGTGCCGGCTTTGGTCGGGCTCGGGCATCAGCATCGATACGTTGTTGCCGATTACCTCTGCCGCTTCATAGCCGAAAAGTTTGGAGGCTGCCGGGTTTATGGAATCCACGATGCCGTGCTGGTCGATCGTGATGATCCCATCGATGGCATTTTCGATAATAGCCTTGAGTAACCGGGAGGTATCCATCTACTATTTTGTCAATTTCTTGTATTTGATACGGTGGGGGGCCACATCGCCCAGCCGCTTTTTACGGTTTTCTTCGTATTCGGTATAGTTACCTTCGTAGAAATACACCTGCGAATCGCCTTCGAACGCCAAGATATGTGTACAGACACGGTCGAGGAACCAGCGGTCGTGCGAGATGATGACCGCACATCCGCCGAAGTTTTCCAACCCTTCTTCGAGCGCCCGCAGTGTGTTCACATCGATGTCATTGGTCGGTTCGTCGAGCAGTAGCACGTTGGCGCCTTTCTTCAGTGTGATGGCCAAGTGTACGCGGTTGCGTTCGCCGCCAGACAGCACACCGACCTTTTTCTGCTGATCTGCTCCACTGAAGTTGAATTTAGACACATAGGCGCGTGAGTTGATCTGCCGGGATCCCAGCTGGATGTTCTCGTTGCCCTCCGTAATGTTTTCCCATACGGTTTTATCCGGGTCGAGGTCGTCATGCAACTGGTCGACATAGCCCAGCACCACGGTTTCGCCTACGCGGAACGTGCCCGCATCGGGCTGTTCCTGTCCTGTGATCAACCGGAAGAGGGTTGTTTTACCCGCCCCGTTGGGCCCTATGATACCGACGATACCTGCCGGGGGGAGCGAGAAGTTGAGGTCTTCGAACAACAGTTTGTCGCCATACGCCTTACTGACTCCCTGTGCTTCGATGACCACATTTCCCAGCCGCGGACCGGGGGGGATGAATAGCTCTAGCTTCGCTTCGCGTTCTTTGGTCTCTTCGGACGCCAACTTTTCGTAATTGTGCAAACGGGCTTTGGATTTAGCTTGGCGGGCTTTAGGTGCCATCCGCGCCCATTCAAGCTCCCGTTCAAGGGTTTTCTGCCGTTTACTCTCGGTCTTTTCCTCTTGGGCCAACCGTTTGGCTTTCTGATCGAGCCACGATGAGTAATTCCCTTTCCAGGGTATTCCCTCACCACGGTCGAGTTCCAGTATCCAGCCCGCCACATTATCAAGGAAATACCGGTCGTGCGTCACCGAGATGACCGTCCCTTTATATTGCTGGAGGTGCTGTTCGAGCCAGTCGATCGACTCGGCATCGAGGTGGTTGGTCGGCTCATCGAGCAGCAATACATCGGGCTCCTGGAGCAACAACCGACATAATGCCACTCGACGGCGCTCCCCGCCTGACAATGTGGCTACCCCGCGATCGGCATCAGGGCATCGCAATGCATCCATTGCCCGCTCAAGTTTGCTATCTATTTCCCACGCCCCCGACGCATCTATCCGGTCTTGTATTTCGCCCTGCCGCGCCAGCAATCGATCCATCTCGTCTGCGTTTTCATAGACTTCCGGCAAGCCGAACTTTTCGTTGATTTCCTCGTACTCTTGGAGTAATGCCATGATTTCGGCTACGCCTTCCTCTACCACTTCTCGCACCGTCTTGCTATTATCCAATTCGGGCTCTTGGGCGAGATAACCCACACTATAGCCCGGAGAGAACACCACTTCGCCCTGGAAAGACTTATCCAATCCGGCGATAATGCGCAGCAACGATGACTTGCCGGAGCCGTTTAGACCGATTACACCGATTTTGGCCCCATAGAAAAAAGAGAGGTAAATATTTTTCAATACTTGTTTCTGCGGCGGGTAGACTTTGTTGACCCCAGCCATGGAAAATATTACCTTTTCGTCTGACATATTTCGATTCCTTATTACAGTTGCTATAAAAATAAAGAAAGGCAAAGATAGTCAGAATGGCGCAATAAAAGCTTTTAAAGCACCTGACAAAATGTTATCTTTGTATCAATGGCTTAATTGTTGATAAATGTTACACAAATTGTAAAGGTACAAGCGATATTTTTTCTACATTTATCGCATCCTTAGCATAAAAAAAGAAAGGTAATACATTCATGGAAGCAAAATTTTCGCCTCGCGTAAAGGATGTGATTTCATACAGCAGGGAAGAAGCCATCAGGTTGAAGCACGATTATATCGGCACGGAGCATTTGTTGCTCGGCCTTATTCGTGAGGGGGATGGCATAGCCATCAAGATTCTAAAACATGCAGGGATCGACACCACAGAGCTACGTAAGTCTATCGAAGATGCTGTGAAAGGCTCCTCGATGTCTCGGGCCCCTATCGGCAATATGCCGCTCACTAAGCAAGCGGAGAAAGTATTGAAAATCACCTACCTTGAAGCAAAGATATTTAAGAGTGATGTAATCGGCACGGAGCACTTGCTGCTCTCTATTCTTCGTGATGAAGACAACATCGCCTCGCAGATTCTGCAGCAGTTCGACATCAACTACGATGTGTTTAAGGCCGATGTCGAACAGCATAAGGCTGGCATTACGGGCCAAGCCGCGGGCTCGACTGCCGGCGATGATGATTTCAAAGAAGATGACCACTTCAGCCAGCCGAAAAAAGTCTCCGACATCAAGTCGAAAACGCCGGTGCTTGATAATTTCGGGCGCGACCTCACCAAAGCTGCGGAAGAGGGCCGGCTGGATCCCATCGTGGGGCGTGAAAAAGAAATCGAGCGCGTGTCACAGATCCTCTCGCGGCGGAAGAAGAACAACCCGATCCTCATCGGTGAGCCCGGTGTGGGTAAATCCGCTATCGCCGAAGGGTTGGCCCTGCGTATCGTCCAACGCAAGGTCTCGCGTGTACTATTCAATAAGCGGGTGGTTACGTTGGATCTGGCGTCATTGGTGGCCGGTACAAAATACCGGGGCCAGTTTGAGGAGCGGATGAAAGCAGTGATGAACGAGCTGGAAAAATCGCCCGATGTCATCCTCTTCATCGATGAAATACACACCATCGTGGGTGCCGGCGGGGCATCCGGCTCATTGGATGCGTCCAACATGTTCAAACCCGCCTTGGCGCGCGGTGAAATCCAATGTATCGGTGCAACGACACTCGACGAATACCGCCAGTACATCGAAAAAGATGGTGCGCTCGACCGCCGGTTCCAGAAAGTGATGATTGAGCCGGCTACGCACGACGAAACGGTGGAGATACTCAACCGCATCAAGGAGAAGTACGAAGAACACCACAACGTCAACTATACGCCAGAGGCCATTGAGGCTTGCGTAACGTTGACCACCCGCTATATCACGGATCGGTTTTTACCCGACAAAGCAATCGATGCATTGGACGAGGCTGGTTCACGGGTGCACCTCACCAATATCCATGTACCACAAACCATCATCGATATTGAGGAGAAAATCGAGCAGATAAAAATCGAGAAAAACAAGGTTGTACGCAGCCAGAAATACGAAGAGGCTGCCAAACTACGAGACACGGAGAAGAAGCTCTTAGAAGAGCTTGAAGAAGAGAAGACCGCTTGGGAAGCCGAAACTAAAACCAAACGGTACACCGTTACGGAAGACAATGTTGCGGAAGTGGTGTCCATGATGACCGGTATACCCGTGCAACGCGTGGGGCAATCTGACAGCCAGAAGCTGTTGGGTATGGCCGACTCTATGAAGGGCCGGATTATCGGGCAGGACGACGCCGTTAAGAAATTGGTCAAGGCAATACAGCGCACCCGTGCCGGATTGAAAGACCCGAAAAAGCCCATCGGTTCCTTTATCTTCTTGGGCCCTACTGGGGTTGGTAAAACTGAGCTGGCGAAAGAACTGGCCCGATTCATGTTTGATAGCGAAGACTCGCTCATCCAGATTGATATGAGCGAATATATGGAGAAGTTTGCCATCTCCCGCTTGGTTGGGGCGCCTCCGGGATACGTAGGCTACGAAGAAGGTGGCCAACTGACCGAAAAGGTACGCCGCAAGCCCTATTCCGTAGTACTGCTTGATGAGATCGAGAAAGCACATCCCGACGTATTCAACCTGCTGCTGCAGGTATTGGATGAGGGGCAGCTCACCGATAGCCTCGGCCGCCGTGTGGACTTCAGGAACACCATCCTGATCATGACGTCCAACATCGGTGCCCGGCAGTTGAAAGACTTCGGGCAAGGTGTAGGTTTCACCACATCGGCCAAAGCCGAGCAAGCCGAGTCACACTCACGCAGCGTCATCGAGAACGCGCTTAAGCGGGCTTTCGCTCCGGAATTCCTTAACCGGGTAGACGATGTGATCGTGTTCAACTCACTGGATAAAGAAGATATCTTCAAGATCATCGATATCGAATTGAAGTCGCTGTTTGTCCGCATCGAGGCATTGGGCTACAGCATCAAACTTACCGATGCTGCCAAGGAATTCGTAGCGGAAAAGGGCTTTGACAGCAACTTCGGTGCACGCCCGCTCAAACGGGCTATCCAGAAATACCTGGAAGACCCGATTGCCGAGGAGATACTCAAAGGCGAGGTGGCCGAAGGGAATACACTGGAGGTAGACTACGACCAGACCAAGAAGGAAGTGGTGGTGAATATCCAAGTGGCCGACGGCGGCTCATCGAAGCCTTCGGATTTGGCAGAGGAAAAGAAAGACGATTAGTTTAAGTTCATAATTGTCACACAGCTAACGATAAGGCTGTATCAACGATGTTGGTACAGCCTTTTTTATTCCGTAATGGCCTTACAACCTTTTTGAGTGAGCTATTCCGATAAACATAAACCGCTATAAGAGCTTAATATTCCTCTTCAACCACTTCGGTCTCGACCGATGCGGCTGCAGGTTGTTTTTTCTTTCCGGCTCCGGTAATCATTTTTATCAAAACAGGTGCTGTTGCAACAACCACTATACTTATAATGACGTATTCAAGATTGCGTTGCACCCAAGCGTTCTCGCCGAGCAGGTAACCTAGCGTGGCCAGACTGCCCACCCAAAGGACGCCACCAACCACATTATACAGGGCAAATTTCCGGATATCCATCTCCACGATACCCGCTACGATGGGTGCAAACGTCCGTACCACGGGAAGGAAGCGCGCCAAGATAATAGCTATCCCACCTCGTTTATGGTAGAACTCCTGTGCCCGGAAAATGTATTCTTTTTTGAAAAGCCAGCCGTCTTTCATTTTCAGCAGCCGGTGCCCGAAATACTTGCCACACCAGTAACCGACAAAATTACCCAATATCCCGGCGATCGAAATCAGCGCAATCCAATACAATAGGGTGAGTACGGAATCTACCGGCCCGAGTGTCAGGTTGGCGATGATAATGCCCGCAATAAACAGGATGGGATCACCGGGCAGGAAAAAACCGATGAGGATACCTGTTTCGGCAAAAACAATAAACAGCAATAAGTACAGGCCACCGTGGGCAACAATCCAGTTGGGGTCGGTGAGGTTATTCAAAAAATCGAGAAATTCAGCCACGGATATCTTCTTAAAACTAACTGCAAAAAAGCGTGCAAATTATGGAAAGAAGTGGTATAAAATCGTGCCGTAACCCTTCACGAAAGCCAATCCATCAGGATGGTTACAAAAAATTGCAAAATACTGACAAACTCAAAGTAGGAAAAGGTTGATAAGAAGGCCGGTACCTTAATTCACTTTCTGTAAGAACACCTGCAATTCATACCGAAAGGCCTGGTTCTCCGAATCCGCCTCGCTCATGAAGAGCTCCATATTCCTGCTCGTAAAATTTCGGATCTGAAAAACCGCCGAACCAGTACCATCTTCGGTGAGTCCCAAGATGGAAAGCGTCTTCTTATCACCTGAGACCTCATAATCTGAGATTACATTATCGTTATCAACAAACCCGATATTGACCCGGCCTTTCTCGGTGAATTGAAACTTCGCGATGTCAAATTCATATTCATCGCTCCCATCATTGGTATCGAATTGTTCGATAAGGGTTCCATCCCTAAAATGTTTCTCGACAGCCCGCGTTACATTCCATATGCCGGCCAACACATTATCCTCGGAAATATCCGGCTTTTCGACCTTAGCACAGGAGCCTAGAGACATCAATAAGATTCCGAGAAATACGTAAGTCAAGCACTTTTTCTGTTGTTGGTTTTGCATTTCAATTAATTTGATTTCCATTCGCTACAAATTAACCGCATTCGGCTCAACTTTTAAATACTCATTAGTAGGTATTTTCAGACCGGATATACGTCGATTTGACACCGACGACCGATTGGATTAGGTGGCAGGTTGGTCGTCGAGGAATGTGCCATACCACTTCCCTGATGCTTTCACGATACGCTGCTGCGTTTGGAAGTCGACATGCACCAAACCGAATCGGGCATCGTAACCTTCTGCCCACTCGAAGTTATCGGTGAGCGTCCACACGAAATACCCATGTACATTGAGCCCTTCCTGCTTGGCTCGCAACACTTGGGCGAGATGCGATTGCAGGTATTTCAAGCGCTGCAGATCTGCCACCTCACCGTTTGCAACGGTATCGGGGAATGCGGAACCGTTCTCGGTGACATAGATTTTGGGAACGTTCGGATACGCCCCAAATTTTTTGATCATGTCGTAAATGGATTCGGGGTATACCTCCCAACCCATATCGGTAATGGGCCGGGCACCCCGGCTTTTTGCCGAGCATATCCTTGCTTTCAAGTAAGGCACAAAATAGGAATGCCTAACTACTTCACGTGTATAGTTCTGGATACCGATAAAATCAAAATCGAAAGGCAATAAGCTATCGTCACCCGCTTGCATGTATTTTTCGATACCTTTCAATGCCTTCAAATCCATCACGGGGTACCCTATTCCCAATACAGGCTCGATAAACAGCCGATTGATCAAGGCATCTGCCCGTTTCGCAGCTTCCACATCACGGCGGCGGTTAGTGGCAGGATGAATACCAGAGCAGGAGAAGGTACTGCCCACGGCAGCATCCGGGACTTCCGAGCGCAACAGCCGACCCACCCGCCCCATGGCCAATGCCGCATGGTGGGCGGCAGGAAAAAAATTCCGTAAACCCGTTAATCCTGGGGCGTGCACGCCAAAGAAATACCCGGCTCCGGTAAATACGGTTGGTTCGTTAAGCACCATCCAATGCTTCACCCTATCGCGGATACGGCCTGCAACCAGAGCAGCAAATTCTTCCATCCAGGATAACACATCTCGATTTGTCCACCCCCCCTTATCCTGGAGAGCCTGTGGCAGATCCCAGTGGTATAAGGTAACCCAAGGATCAACCTCATGTTGCAGGCAACAGTCTACCAAACGGTCGTAGAAATCCAGTCCCTTTGTGTTGGGGCTGCCGATGCCGGCAGGCAAAATGCGGGGCCAAGAAACGGAAAATCGAAAATTCGGAATATGCAGTTTCTTTACGAACGCGATATCCTCCTGGTAGCGATGATAGAAATCACTCGCTACATCCGCATGATGTCCGTTTTTGATTTTCCCCTTCCGCCGTGTAAAGGTATCCCAAATCGATGGTCCCTTACCGTGGATATTCCAAGCACCCTCCGTCTGAAAAGCCGCGCTTGACACTCCCCATTGAAAATCGGAACCGAAGTCTGCTTTTACCATCTATCCCAACACTTTTGGTATGTGGGTTTCCAATAGCTTGTCGACGATAGCCTGGGTGCAATCAGGATAATCCACCGTGACAGTATGCTTGCTATTTAGCCATGTTTCGATAGCAACGTCGTTTTTGGCTTTAAGGTTCTTGATTACGGGCACGCCCATCTCCTCAAGCGCAGCCGCATTGAGATGTTGTTCATATTGGTTTTTCATGGGGATAACCAACAGCTTCTTTTTCATGAACAACGCTTCTGCAGGTGTTTCGAACCCAGCGCCGCATAACACCCCTGCGGACGTCGCCATACTTTGGATGAACCGCTCATTAGCGATGGGTTGTACGCGTACGTTCCGCATTTCGAATGGTGTTTTGTTGTGCTTTGAAAACACTTCCCATTGGATATCGGGAAAACGCATCAGCTCTTTCAACAGCCTTGCATCGTCGTAAGCCGGCAGGTACACGGTATAATGCCCTTGGTCAGACACATCAAGCTGCCTCACCTGCCGGCGGATTACCGGTGTGAATATCCGATGGTTGTACGCTTTAAAGTGAAAGCCATAGTTTACCGTAGCGGGTGCATAATTTCGCATGATAAATTTGCCCAGCATATCCTGCTCCTTCGGTTTTGGTGCCTGCGCGTCCATGGCACCAGCTTGGTGGCTGAGACCGATACATTCCTTGTCGCGCGTGTGACATGCCCAAGCTGAAATAGGCTCGAAATCATTGATTATCAAATCGTAATTTTCAATCGGCACGGTATTCACCTCGTGGATGAGCCGGCGTACCGTAGAGCTCATGAAGGTCTTCCACAAATCCACTCCACCTTTTTTGCCGAAGATGAAGCTGAGGCCATGCATGCGGTATTTCACCGGGAATGGGAGCTCCAGATCCGCTTGGATGCCGCTTACCAGTACATCCACGGAGGCTCGCTGCTGGAGGCAAGGCACCACGTCCATTGCCCGGCTCAGATGGCCATTGCCCGTACCCTGAACTGCATAGAGGATTTTCATGTATAACTATTAGACGTCAGACGCTAGACAACAGACGCTATACACTTAACCCACTGTCAACGTCTAAACGCTGAAACCAAAAAACGGGAAAAAATACGGATTTTCAAACCCATTAACCAATTTAATACGTACCTCATTGCAATGATGATTTATACCCTTGAAAGCAAAAGAGCGACTTTCGTATTACGTCTTCGTTAAAAACACATCAATAGTTTGTAATCTCTCGGTTTAACATGTAACTTTAGCACATGGGTCGCATCTGCCTATTTCCAATCGCCATCGTAGCGGTTGTTTTGCTTTCCTCATGGGGTTTCCATGCGCACAAGCTGATTAACCGCATGGCTGTTTTTACGTTACCTACTGACGTATCGAGGTTTTACAAAAATCATGTGGACTACATCACCGAGCATGCGGTAGATGCCGATAAGCGCTGCTATGTGGATACAGCTGAGTCGCCCCGGCACTTCATCGACGCCGACGAATACGGGGCCCATCCGTTCGACAGCATCCCCATCCACTGGACGGCTGCCGTGGAGAAATTCAGTGAGCGCCGGCTGCTGGCACGGGGCGTTCTCCCTTGGCAGATCAACCGCAGTTACTACGCACTGGTCCGGGCATTCAGTGAGCTGGATTTCCACCGGCTATTGCGCCACTCGGCGGACATCGGCCACTACCTCGCCGATGCGCACGTCCCGCTGCATACCACCAGCAATTACAACGGGCAGCAGACCAACCAGATCGGGATCCATGCATTTTGGGAAAGCCGTTTACCGGAACTTTTTTCTGAGGGGTACGATTTCTTTGTGGGCCGTGCACGTTATATCGAATCGCCCGTTGATGAGGCGTGGCGTATCGTGCAGGAAAGCCACGCCTTGGTAGATTCGGTATTGGCTCTCGAAGCTGCGTTGAGCAATCGGTTCCCTGCCGACCGGAAATATGGTTATATCACCCGGAATAATGTGCTCATCCGGACGTACTCCGACGATTATTCAAGGGCGTACCACGAAGCGTTGAGTGGCATGGTGGAGCGGCGGATGCGGGGTGCCATCCACGCTATCGGCAGTTTCTGGTATTCTGCTTGGGTAGATGCCGGGCAGCCCGATATCCGGCACTTACCGCCGGAGTCGCCCACGCCCGGCACCGTCCCAGCGCCTGCAGCAGACCAGAAACCATTGGGTAGGGAGGAATGGCATTGACCCTGTCCCTCCGAGCGCCATCAATCAACGATATTAAATGCAGCTTTGACGGCGTTATAGTTCCGTAGGTCAACATTACCCATGGTGGCACTGACACCACCTGGGATTAACACATATCGGAATTGTACCGAGCCCCATCCTATACCTGCGCTACCTGTGCTATTGTCATGCGTATACCGTGTAATGTAAAGTACCCCGGGCTTCGGGACAAAACTGACCGTACTCGGTCTGTTTCCTGACCCGGCATCACCGGTATATGGCAAGGGAAACACACTAGTAAGAAAGCGCATGTACACCTGTATCACCCCCCTATCGATAATTGTTTGAGTCAGCCTTGGCACAGGGATATGGTTTACCTTTAGGTTCGTACCATCAATGATCGTATCGCGCTGTGACTGTTGGAACGACATCCAATCGCTATAGATGACGTTGGCTGTACCAGCTGGCCCCTGTGGACCGGTAGCACCTGTTGCACCACGGGGTCCCGCTGGGCCTTGTGGACCGGTAGCGCCTGTGGCACCACGGGGTCCCGCGGGGCCTTGTGGGCCGGTAGCACCTGTGGCACCCGTAGCTCCACGCGCTCCGGTGGCACCCGTATCACCCTTATCTCCTTTGTCACCTTTGTCACCTTTGTCACCTTTGTCTCCTTTGTCTCCTTTGTCTCCTTTGTCACCTTTGTCACCTCGTACCCCTTGTTCACCTTGTGGTCCCATGGGACCCACGTCTCCTTCCTTACAGGAATACAAACTGATCGCCACGGTACTCATAGCGAAAAGTAAAATCTGTTTAAAGTTCATAATTGTAAATTTAATTGACTAAACATCGCGTAATTGACTAAATATCATGATAG
Organism: Parapedobacter soli; assembly: GCF_025460835.1. Lineage (GTDB taxonomy): Bacteria > Bacteroidota > Bacteroidia > Sphingobacteriales > Sphingobacteriaceae > Parapedobacter > Parapedobacter soli. Next base: position 74,575 of record NZ_JAMXAY010000009.1, read on the forward strand.
CCCTACGAGAAACGGTGTTAACCAACCTTTCAGTTGCCGATGCGCAAAGCTTGCTTGACCGATTCGTAATTTTCCAAATCCAGCTGCCCACTTGCCTGGGCGGAAAGAACAGTTGACGCTTCAGCGAATATCACCCTGATTTTTCGAAACGTGAGCGGAAGACCGTACACATTGCTGCCATCAGGCCGAAGCGCCCGGATGCCGAGTCGATAAACACTACTGGGCGATACACCTACTTGATAAATAAAATACCGCGTTTGGTAATTACCGGATGATCCCAGCCCAGGGGAGGCAAACCAGGCCGTCGCGGCTTCGGGGATTGGGTTATAGTATACCAAGACCATGCTATTGTCTACGAGCGCTCTGGATACCAACAAGTCAAGGTCCAACCCATTCGTGAAGGTATGCGAGCCGAACTCATAAAGCACCACATTAGCGTTCCCATCGTCCCCTTTGTCGCCTTTTGGGCCCGTAGCACCACGCGGACCGGCAGGCCCTTGTGGACCGGTGGCGCCCGTAGCACCACGCGGACCAGTAGCTCCAAATCTCCTTTATCTCCTTTCGCTCCGGTAGCACCTGTCGCTCCCCGGTCTCCTTTATCGCCTTTATCTCCTTTATCGCCTTTGTCGCCCTTAACCCCCTGTTCACCCTGTGGTCCAATAGGGCCTATATCGCCCTCTTTACAACCGGCTAACGTGAGTGTGACTAACCCCAGAACAACCATCATGGATTTGAAGATCTTCATAATTCGTTAGTTTCATTAAATAATAGATTTCATACAAAGAAATAAACAACCGATGCGATTGACAATACCTATTTTGGTGTATTCTACTGTATGGTTACTCACCTGTGGCTTCAGCCATAATCTCGACCGCTTGGGTAAGTTCATCGAGCGACAGGCTGCCAAACCCCAACCGTATGCCGCTGTGGATTTTTGACTGGTACAGGAGATAGCGAGGCAGGTACAGCCCACGCTGCATGCAGGTTTTCCGGAGTTGCATGAGGTTGTAGCAGGGCGACCATGTGGTCCATAGCGCCAAGCCGCCCGTCGGTACGATGGTGTGAACGCGATTGCCCATCCGATCGCTCAGCAATCTCACTAAATGATCGCGCCGTCCCTTGTATTCATTGACGGCTTTTTTCAGGTAACGGTGGATTTCTCCGTCGGCAATCATTTCGCCAAGTGCTGCTTCAGTGAGTGTATCGCCATAACGATCGATGATGCCCAGGAGCTTATCCATTTCGGTAATCAGCGGTGCTGGCGCCACAATGAAGCCCGACCGGAATCCCGGAGCCATCGACTTACCAAATGTACCTACATAGACCACCATCCCCCCTGTATCTGCGCTTGCCATTGGCAAAAGAGGACTCCCATCGTAATGGAAATCGTAATCGTAATCATCTTCCAAAATGATAAATCCATAAGCAGCGGAGAGTTCCAACAGTTCAACCCTCCGCCGGGCACTGAGCGTGACGGTGGTGGGGTAATGGTGGTGGGGGGTAAGGTAAAGCATCCGGATGGGCCGATGCAGACAAAGCCGGCGGATGGCATCTACGTCAAGCCCTTGTTCGTCAACTGGAACCGTGAGGACGGTAGCTCCAGCTTTCTGAAAAATCATGTTCGTTGCAAAATAACTGAGGTCGCCCACCACGACACAGTCGCCGGGGGAAAGCAATGTCTCGGCCACAATGTAGACGCTCAGCTCAAGACTGCGGGTTATCAGGATGTTCTTCTCGGCAATATGCAACCCCCGCGTGAGGTTAAGAAAGTTCACCAGATTTGCCCGGTAGTATGCGCTACCTAGCGGGTTGCTGTAACCCAGTTTGGCCCGGTTGCTCCTGCGCTTCATATTGGTGTGGAGCAGGCGCGAAAGATACCCGACGTGCGATAGCCGCGGGTCGGGGAGCCCATCGTCAAAGGCTAGACTAGCGGGAGCATCGTCAAACGGATTATCCAGCACGTTCCATTTCTTAAACGAAAACCCCGTCTGCGGCGGGTACCCCGCCAGATCACGTCCGCCGTTGAGTCTCGTGGGTTTCTGCCGCATCCCGTTTCGGACAAATGCACCGCGGCTTGGCTGGATTTCAATCCATCCCTGCGCCTCCAGCTCCGCGTAACTGGCCACAATCGTATTGCGATGCATACCCAGCAAGCTGGCTAGTTGTCGGCTGCCCGGTAATTTGTGGCCATCCATCAGGTATCCGCGTTGGATGGCGTTGATGAGCTGATGGGCCACTTGCAGGTAAACGGGCGTGGTAGCCTTGCGGTCTACCTGGATGAAACTGGGGTAAGGTACTAAAACCGGACTATCCATAAAATAAAAACTGGCACCTCTTGATGTGCCGGCAAGTTACGACTTTTGCAAAAAATCAATCGAATGACACAATATCTAAAAAAGACCGCCGTAATTTTAGGGTTATTAGGGTGTGGGCCTGCCCTCGCCCAGGAGGATACGAAGGCGATACCGCTCGGGGAAGTGGTCATCACCGAAAACCGGATGCAGCTGCCTTTCGACAAGCAGAACCGTAACATACAGGTCATCGATCGGCAGCAGATTGATGCCATGCCCGCCCAATCGATCAATGAGCTGCTCAGCCATGTGGGTGGCGTGGACCTCCGCCAGCGCGGGCCATTCGGCACGCAGGCAGATGTAAGCATAGACGGGGGGAGCTTTGAGCAGACCCTTATTCTAGTGAATGGTGTGAAGGTGTTGGACGCCCAAACGGCCCACAACAGCCTCAACCTACCCATACCTACCGATGCGATTGAACGCATTGAGATCATCCGCGGCCCCGCCGCACGTATCTATGGCATCAATAGCCTTACAGGAGCCATCAATATCGTGACACGGAAGCCGGCGGAGTCGGGCATATCTGGAAATATCTACGTGGGCTCGGGGTTTAAACGGGATACGGCAAACAACAATGCACTTTTCAATGGCCGGGGCGTGCAACTGGGGGCAACGCTGGCAAGCAAAGCCGGCCGCCATTCCATTTACGGGAGCCACGAATCGGGCAATGGTTACCGCTACAACACCCCATTCCGGAACAACAAGGTGTTTTATCAAGGAGAGGTACCCACCGGTGGTAAAGATGTCCTGTCAATCATGGGTGGTTATGTTTCCAACGGATTTGGTGCCAACGGCTTTTATGCGGCACCGGGCGACAAGGAATCGCGGGAGATCGTCCAAAACATACTGGCAGCCATTGGGTACCGCAGCCAATTGGCAGACCGTCTTTCACTATCACCACAGGTGAGTTACCGTTACGGTTACGACGACTACCGCTACTTCCGCCATGACCTGAGCCGTGCACGGAGCCAGCATCATAGCCACGCCATCAATACCGAGGTAAATGCAACACTCCAAACCGGAGCAGGCGATATCGGTATCGGTCTGGAAATGCGCAACGAAATCATCCGCAGCAGCAATATCGGCAACCATGACCGCAGCAACTTCGGGCTCTATGCGGAGTTTAAAACCGAAGAGATAAAGCGGGTGTTACTCAATGCCGGTGCTTATATCAATTACAACTCGGACTACGGCTGGCAGCTATTCCCCGGCATCGACCTGGGTTATCAGCTCAGCGAGCACTGGAAATTAGTAGCCCACACCGGTATGGGCCAACGCATCCCTTCATTCACCGACCTCTACCTCGACCAGCGTCCGGGCAATATCGGCAACCCGGTATTGCAATCGGAAAACTCCTGGCATGCTGAGGGCGGCGTCAAGTACGCAGATAATCGAACCATAGCTCATTTAAGCTACTTCTACCGGAACATGAACGATTTTATTGATTGGGTGCGGTTATCTGAGGATGACCCCTGGCAGCCGCACAATTTCCAACAGAACCGCACACATGGGCTCTCCTTCTCGGCCAATTACCGGATGTCTGCCCCCCAGTCGGGAGTAAAATGGTTGGCCGGGCTTGCCTATACGTGGCTGTCGCCCACATTCGACGACAGTAACAACGCCGGCTTCCTCTCCAAATACGTAATTGAGAGCTTACGCCACCAAATCGTGGCCAACCTCCAGCTCTCGGCTGGCAGCCTATCGGCCACCGCCGCGGCACGGTTTAACGAGCGTATTAGCTATAAAAGTTATTTCGTCGGCGATGCCCGAATCAGTTACCGATTCCATGCTGCATCCCTCTATTTAGACGTCAAAAACATCTTCGACGTGACCTATATCGAGGCCGCAGCAGTGCCCATGCCCGGCCGGTGGTTCGGCCTCGGTATTAAATACGGGATCGCGGACTGAACAGCTGTACGTCACTCTTTCTTTTCCAGCAACCGCCATACGATGGCTGCTACGATGGCCCCAACGATCGGCGCAGCAAAGAACAGCCATAGTTGGCTCAGTGCCGCCCCGCCAGCCAATATGGCCGGGCCGAAACTACGTGCGGGGTTGACCGAAGTACCGGTAATCGGGATGGCAACTAAATGGATAAGCACCAAGGTAAGGCCGATGGCGAGTCCAGCCATCGTGCTGTTGCCCCATTTGGAAGTAGCGCCGAATATGACAAACAGGAAAAGAAACGTCAACACCGATTCGGTCAAAAATGCGGCTCCGGTACCGTATTCATTCTGGTAGCCCTCGCCCCATCCGTTAGCGCCGTAAGCCCACTCACCCGGTGTGAATCCCGCTAGCTGTCCGCTTAGTATCTGCTGCAACACAAATGCCCCCAGCAATGCACCGATAAGCTGAGCAACGATGTAGGTAATGGCATCACTAACGGAAATCTTGCCGTTTACGAGCATACCGACGGTTACAGCCGGATTGATGTGGCAACCCGTGATGCCGCCAATGCCATAGGCAAACACCACTACCGACAGGCCAAACGCCAATGCGATACCCAAAAGGCCTACGCCCGAAAGGCCGGCTACTGTGTCTAGCCCCGCAACAGCAGCGGCCCCGCAGCCGAACAACACCAAACCAAAGGTGCCAATCAATTCAGCCACGAACTTTGTTGAAGTTTTAATTTCCATGATTCTTATAAGTTGGTTCGCTCAAAGATAATAGCTTTATCTAAAACAACATTATTTTTACAATAAAAAAAAGCCCCACTTCACAGCAGGGCTTCTCCATTTAACCAAACCTAACAAAATGAACATTACTTCTTTTTATTGAAGCAAAGGTATCCACTCGTTATTATGTCACAATTAAGCAGCGATTAACATATTGTCAACAGCTCAGAAGTCTTATCAAATAACCAGGCCGGTTCCCGGCATTGCCACGGGGATATCCAGTGGTCCCATATCCAACCGGAATTCCTCGGGCTTTGGGCCGAGTGTGATGTTCGAGTTCAACGCGCGTTCCCAGGTCACTTCGGCACCGCTATAGGCAGCCAACGTGGCCAATATCGCCACCATGGTGCTATTGGTCATCCAATCGCCATCGTTGATGGGATTACCTGATCGGATGGAAGCAAACAGCTCGTCGTGTTCCGTTTGGTACATATTATTGTTGGGTCCGTTATATTTCCACGGGTCGGTGCCAAGGATCTCATACCGGCTGCCGATCTCGACCGCCATCTTGCCACTTGTTCCAACGACATCGACACTATTCCGGTTGGCAACGCCTGTTTGCTGTCGTGCGAAATGATAGCCTTTGATGTCGCCGGGATAGGTCAGTTCCACTGCGAAGTGATCGAACACATTCCCTTTTTCTTTTTCAATCCGTACCTGCCGGCCACCGCTACCGATGGCCTTTTCAGGGTGGATGTCGCCCATCACCCACGCCATCATGTCTAGGCTATGCACCGCCTGCTCAATAACCAAATCACCCGACATCCAGTTATAATAGAACCAATTACGCAACTGGAAATCGAGGTCCGACCATCCGGCCTGCCGCGGCTTCAGACTTAAATCGCCTCCATACCGGAATGACGACAGCGATACAACGTCGCCTATGGCCCCCTCGCGCACCCTCCCAAATACGGCCCGGTTGGGGTTGGCATAACGGAAACAGAATCCGGAAACAACGGCTAGATCTTTCTCTTTCGACTTACGGACGGCTTCCAGCACCCTACGGACACCGGGCGGATCGATTGCTACCGGCTTCTCACAGAAGATGTGTTTATCGGCATTTACGGCCGCTTCCAAATGCAACGGGCGGAATACGGGCGGCGAGGCCAGTAGGACCACATCCACCCCGGCGTCGATAACTTTCTGGTACGCATCCAGGCCCACAAATCTGTGTTTGTCTTTTACCTTCACCTTGGATGGCTCGATCTTCATCAGCGCGTTGTAAGCCGTGGTAATCTGATCTTCATAAATATCGCCCATGGCCACAAGCTCTACGTCGGGATCGGCCCGCAGTGCCTGCGCAGCAGCCCCGGTACCACGGCCGCCACAACCGATCAGGCCAACTTTAAGTGTTTTTCTCCTTGCTGATAATGGATTTGCGAAACCAAATCGGTGTGCTAGTGGAATGACGGCAGCCATGGTTCCCGCTTTCTTCAGGAATGTACGGCGAGAAGCCCCGCTACCGGAGCACGAAGTGTTCAATATCATAATCGTATTTAAAATGTATTTTCAGCACCTAAAAATCGGCCCCTAATATATAAATTTATATCGAAACACGGCAGCCACCGTCAATGTCGTCTAGCCGAGCTTTCGCGGACAAGCAGCTTCGGCTCCAGTACGATCTTCTCCGGTTTGTGTTTGTAGTAATCGCCTTTCTTAAGCAGCTTCAGAAACAGGTGCGCCACTGCCTCGCCCATCTCTACCGTTCGCTGGTCTACCGTGGAAATGGTGGGGCTTACCAAGCTGGTGAACGCTTCGTTGGCGAACCCAGCCACCCCAACTTCGTCCGGTATACGCTTGCCTGCCGCCTTCAGTTCCTGCACTACCCCCATAGCGGTAAAATCCTCCAAAGTGAATACCGCGTCGAAATCGACACCCTGTTCCAACAAGCCCCGTACACAGCTACGCCCGAATTCGAGAGAGAAGTCGCCCTTGATGATCAGGCGCTCATCGATCGGCAAGCCATGTTGTTTCAATGCATCGAGGTAACCCCTCAAGCGCTCATTGAAAATATTGATATTGCGGTACTGGTTGATATGGACAATGCGACGGTAGCCCGCTTGGATGAGGTGCTCTGTGGCCATAAACCCGCCCTTATAATCGTCTATGGTAACAGACGGCACATCGAGCCCCAGCGGCACCCTGTCGAAAAAAGCCAATGGGATATTCCGTTCTTTGATTTCCATAAACCCGCCATCGTCTTCCGTTTCGAGCGATATGGAAGCGATGATACCGTCTACCCGCGAGCGGAGGAAAGTATCGATACCACGGTTCTCCTGTTTGATAGACTCCTGCGATTGGTATAGTAATATGGTGTAGCCGTTTTCGTTCATCACCCCTTCTATACCATGAACCACCGAGCTGAAAAAGCTCACGTCGAGGCGGGGCACTAACACACCGATGATTTTGGTTTTGCCAGACCGCAGTGAGGATGCCACCTTATTGGGCCGGTAGCCTAGCCGGTCGGCGGTTTCCCGTACCGCTTTTTTTGTTGCTACGCTGATCGCAGGGTGATCGTTGAGTGCCCTCGCTACGGTAGAAAAGGTAATATTGAGCTCCTTCGCTATATCTAAAATGGTGACTTTTTTCAAGTAAGTATCGATTAAAGGGTAAATGGTACCAATAGGAAAACTCAAATATGGGCACCCCAACAAAAATAGAGATACATTTTGGAATTCAAAAAGTAATATCTACCTTTATGCCAACGTTAGCATTATCCATGAAACTTATCAGTTCCGATTATGTTATTACTAGGCGTCGATATTGGCACATCATCCATTAAAGTATCGGTGGTGGATGCCGCCACACAGGCCTGCGTGGCCGCGGTCCGTTATCCGGAAGACCACGAAAACAACATCCTTTCGATGGTACCGGGCTGGGCTGAGCAATCTCCCGATATGTGGTGGGAGCAGGTGGTGGCAGCTATACAGCAGCTCACTGCAGACCCCACATTCAAAGTACGCGATATCGGTGCCATCGGCATTGCCTACCAGATGCATGGCTTGGTGGTGACCGACAAAGATGGCAATGTACTCCGTAATTCGATTATCTGGTGCGATAGCCGGGCAGTGGAAATCGGCGATACTGCCTTTGCCGGCATCGGGGAGTCATTTGCACTCAAACACCTGCTTAACTCGCCCGGTAACTTCACGGCATCTAAATGGGCCTGGGTGAAGGCCAATGAGCCGGAGGTATACGCAAAGGCCCATCACATTATGTTGCCCGGCGACTATATCGCGATGAAGCTTACCGGTACTACTACGACGAGTATATCGGCGCTTTCGGAGGGCATATTCTGGGATTTCAAGAATAATCGCATTTCCAAGGAGGTTTTGAACCACTTTGGGTTTGATGGGGCCATATTCCCCGAAATCAGGCCGTTGTTTGGCGAGCACGGCACGCTGCGGAAAGACATTGCCGCACAGCTTGGCCTCCGCCCGGGCATCCCCGTATCATATAAGGCGGGCGACCAACCTAACAACGCGCTCTCTCTGAATGTGCTGCAGCCCGGCGAAGTGGCCGCCACGGCGGGTACGTCCGGTGTGATCTATGCAGTGAGCGACCAGCTCGTCTATGACCGGGCATCCCGCGTCAATACATTCGCCCATGTCAACTATGCCCCGGAAGCACCACGCACGGGCGTGCTGCTGTGTATCAACGGTACCGGCATCTTAAACCGGTGGGTGAAAGAACACTTCGGGCACGGACTCACGTACGCGCAGATGAACGCATTCGGCAAAGCCGTAAGTGCGGGCAGCAACGGCCTCAAGATATTTCCATTCGGCAACGGCGCAGAGCGCTTTCTCCACAACAAGATCCTCGGCGCACGCTTCGTGGACCTTGATTTCAATGCCCACGGGCGCTCACAGGTGTTCCGTGCTTCGCAAGAGGGTATTGCCTACGCCTTCCGCTATGGGCTCGACATCCTGCGCGAAAACGGCATGCACCCAGCAGTTATCCGTGCCGGGCAGGCTAACATGTTCCTGAGCGAACTCTTCACGGAGATTTTCGTGGAAGTGACCGGTGTGCCGGTAGAGCTCTATAACAGCGATGGCAGCGTGGGGGCAGCGTTGGGCGCAGGCATCGGCTCAGGCATCTTCGCATCGCCCGCCGAGGCTTTCAGCAATCAAGAGCTACTGAAAACGGTAGAACCGCAAGCACTCGGGAATTATGAAGAGCTATATGGGGAGTGGAAGCAACTCTTGGATGACCAATTGGCCGAAGAAATGAATCGGTAATCAGTGGAAACAAATAAATGAAATAAATAAAGAATATGTCAAACGTAATTATCGGCGAAAACGAGTATTTTAAAGGCGTCGGGAAAATAGCCTATGAAGGTCCCGAATCCGACAACCCATTGGCTTACCGTTGGTATGATGCTGGCAGGGTGATTGCCGGCAAAACCATGGAAGAGCACCTGCGGTTCGCAGTTGCCTACTGGCATTCGTTCAATGGAAATGGCAGCGATCCGTTCGGCGGGCCGACATTGCTTTTTCCATGGGACAAGAGCAGCGATGTCATCCAGCGCGCCAAAGACAAGATGGATGCGGCATTCGAGTTTTTCACGAAAATAGGCATGCCCTACTACTGCTTCCACGATGTGGATGTGGTGGACTATGGCGACAACGTGGCCGAAAACGAAAAGCGCCTTGAAGCGCTTGTAGCGTATGCCAAAGAAAAGCAGGCTGCCAGCGGTGTCAAGCTACTTTGGGGCACCGCCAATTTATTTACCCACAAACGGTATATGAACGGTGCTGCCACCAACCCGGATTTTGCCGTGGTAGCGCACGCCGGCGCGCAAATCAAGGCTGCACTTGAGGCCACCATCGCCCTGGGCGGCGAGAATTACGTATTCTGGGGTGGCCGCGAAGGGTACATGTCATTATTGAACACCAACATGAAGCGCGAGCAGGAACACCTTGCACGGATGCTGCACAGTGCGCGGGATTATGCCCGGAGCCAAGGATTCAAGGGCACGTTTCTGATTGAACCCAAGCCCTGTGAGCCCACCAAGCACCAGTACGACTATGACGCCGCGACAGTAATCGGTTTCCTTCGGGAATACAACCTGTTGGACGATTTCAAACTGAATTTAGAAGTGAACCATGCGACGCTGGCCGGCCATACGTTCCAGCATGAACTCCAGGTTGCTGCCGATGCAGGCTTACTTGGATCGATGGACGCCAACCGTGGTGATTACCAAAACGGGTGGGATACCGACCAGTTCCCAAACAATATCAACGAGCTTGCGGAGTGTATGCTCATCATCCTCGAAGCCGGAGGTTTTGCAGGTGGGGGCATCAACTTCGACGCCAAGGTACGGCGCAATTCGACCGACCGGGCAGACCTCTTCTATGCTCACATCGGTGGTGCGGATACCTTTGCCCGTGCGCTCATTGTAGCTGACAATATCCTCACTAAATCCGACTACAAGAAACTTCGGACGGAACGCTATGCGTCGTTCGATAACGGTAAAGGGAAAGACTTTGAAGAAGGCAAGCTATCGCTGGCAGACTTGCGCGATATCGCCGCCGCATCCGGCGAGCCGGAAACCATCAGCGGCAAACAAGAATTGTTCGAAAATATTGTCAACCGGTATATTTAGTTCGTAATCTATAGTTGATAATTGACAGTTGGTAACTACTCGTTACCAATTGTCAGTTATACGCTATCCATTCTACTGAAACCAAACACCTTTTCCCGTTCATCCTTAACTCCTAAAAGCTTATTTTTGATCAGCTGTGCTGCGATCATACTGAACGTGATACCGTTCCCACCGTATCCCAGTGCGAAATGCATTCGTTTCCTTCCTGGCCAGAGCCCAATGAAAGGCAAGCCATCTCGGGTGGAGCTGAATGTACCACACCAAGCCATATCCACCACAAAGGGGATATCCGGATAGACCTTATTGAACTTCCGCTCCAAACGCTTGATTTTCCAGCGCAACAGCCGGTCCCGTGCCTCAGGGTTCCTGAACGGCACATCTTCCCCGCCAATCATCATGCGGTTGTCTGACGTGGTACGCATGTAGAAATACGGTGTTGCCGTTTCCCAAATCAGGCTTCGCTCGGGCCAAAGCTCTGCCGGGTCTACCGGTTGTGAAATCAAGGCATAGGTCGATTCCAGGCGCATCACCTGCTTAGGCAAAAATTGCCCTGCTTCAAAACCAGCCGCAATGACCACATGTTTGCATCTGATCAGTATCCCATCGCTGGTCAGCAATTCATACCCTGCTCTTTTTTCCTGATAGCTGCTGATTTCTGTGTGTGAAAAAAGCTTCAGGTCACTTTTCTTCATGTGGTATTTCAGTAATCCGGTGGCAGCAAGGTAGCCATCCATTTGGGCGGCTGCTTTATTTTTAAGTGCAGCCGGTGCCGCGATCCGATGCGTAGCGAATAAGGCGTCGGCATCGAGAAATGACACGGGCAGGCCATGGCGTTTACGAACCTCGTATTCCCGTTCAAGCAAACGGAAGCCATGCCGATTGCTCGCAAGGAGTACGCTGGATACCCGCCTGAAGTTGGGACGCACTGCCGTTGATTCAAAAACCTGTTCCAAATCCGTTATCGACTGCAAGCTTGCCTGATACGCACAGACAGCGTTTTCCTCGCCTACTTTGCCGATCATGTCTGACAATGGCACATCAATTTCGTATTGCAACTGGGCTGTACTGGCGGCTGTGCTGCCGGTAGCAACGGTCCGCTTGTCGAATACAGCACAGGGAATACCCGCCGCGCATAGTTCATGCGCTACCAAAGCACCAGTAATACCCGACCCGATAATGGCCACATCAACCGTTAACGGTTCCTTCAAGGGATTATGGAAATTAAAAAGTGGGTTCTTTATCAGCCAATAAGGAAGTCCGGAATGCAGATCCATTTTTCGGTTATTTTCTCAATAAACAGCATGCTGCCTGAATTGTTTCGGTCTGCTGCACAAGAGCATGCTAACCATTTTTCTTTATTTTTGTGGTGATTTAATCACCATGGATATTCAAACCCTCAAAGACCGGTTAACCGTCAATAATAAGAACCAGATTAGGGTGCCCGATTTAAGCGCGCTCGGTGACGACCCCGATGTTCCGATGGCCGAATTGCTCGACCTTTGCTATGAGGTGGATCACCCCAGATTGGCGTTCAGGGCCGCGTGGCTGCTGGAATATATTGCTGTTCAACATCCGGATCGGTTCTCGACGGTGGCCGGCAATTTCCTAGTCCGTCTGCCTACCCAGAAAAACCCGAGTTGCCAGCGCCACTTTACGAATATCCTTCGGCGATTAACACATCCAAAGGCACCGATACCCTACAAGAATGTAATCCATTTGGCGGATCGCGAGATGTTGGTGGAAACCGTTTTCAATTGGCTTATCGATCCGCTCACGCCCGTTGCCGTTCTGGCTAACTGCATGGATGTGCTACTGAGTTTCAGTGAAGAATTCGAGTGGATACGGGAGGAGCTGAAGCAGCAAATTGAATTCCTGCTCCGCAATGGCTCACCGGCTATACAGAGCCGCGGAAAGAAGGTATTGGAAAAGCTTATGTAGACTTAATCATCGTTTCGGGAGCTCAAATAACGGCCTCTAGGGCGATAGTTTTTGGGGGTCATTTAAAATCTTAGATTTACACCAATCGAAAACAATCCGTAAATATCCCGGTGTTCGTTACCAGCGTAAGTTCCACTGTAACCATCCAGCTCATCGTCTAGCGAGAAATTGAGTTGGCCGTTCACCACTAAATTCCAAACATAAGAGTCTAACAAATTGGGTTTCAAACTATGAAGCGGAATCTCAAAACCAAGGTCGGTGCTGACAATATAGCTGAAACCATGGTTCCTGCCCTGGTGGGCGGGCAGTACATTATTGACAAGTATCGAATCGCTCATGTTATCTGGAGTTGGCACGAGTCCTTCGGGGCGATGCTTATCCCATTGCAGGCTGTGCAACACACCTATACCAGCACCAATATACACACTATTTAATGTCCGTTTAATAACAGACTCGCGGTATTCGGTGCGCCTCAAATGATCGTCTTGCAGGAATTTAATCGGTTGGAAACGGATACCCAGAATAGCCGCATGGTATAAGTTCGTAGCCTTTCTTGTGACACCGTCTGTCGCTATACTATCTTTCCCTAGTAGTAGCCCTTCCTGCAATTCCAACCCGACACTCAATCCATGCGTAATGAAATAATTCCCCCGGAGATAAACACTACCACCTGCTTGCCGCTTATCCAAATCCCCATACAATTGGTTCACTCCCACTCCACCGGTCACGGAATACCGGAAATACGGGACAGCTGATTCATTGCCAAATTGGGAATAACCAAGATAAGGAAAGGCGATACATAAAAGCGCAAATAGGGAGAGTCTTCTCATAATATTCACATCCCCTCAATACTTATACCATTTTTCTGCTTCATTTAAAAAAGTGTGTTGCCTTTTGCATTATTTATTTTCCCCAAATGCTTATAAGCCAATTCAGTACATTCCCGCCCGCGGGATGTGCGCATCAGGTAGCCCTCCTGGATAAGGAAAGGCTCGTATACCTCCTCAATGGTTCCTTCGTCCTCCCCTACCGCCGTTGCGATGGTTTTGACACCCACAGGTCCGCCTTTGAATTTATCGATGATAGTGAGCAGGATGCGGTTGTCCATTTCGTCGAGGCCATGTTCATCCACATTGAGTGCATTAAGCGCATATTGCGCAATGGGTGTGTCGATTCTGCCATCGCCCTTGATCTGGGCAAAATCGCGCGTACGCCGGAGCAGTGCATTCGCAATACGTGGCGTGCCACGGCTCCGACGGGCTATTTCATAAGCTCCCTCGTCGGTAATGGGCGTACGGAGGATACTAGCCGACCGCAGCACGATGGTGGTAAGCAGCTTGGCATCATAGTATTCTAACCTTGCATTGATGCCGAAGCGCGCACGGAGCGGCGCCGTGAGCAGCCCCGAGCGCGTAGTGGCCCCCACCAACGTAAACGGATTCAACGTAATCTGCACCGAGCGGGCATTGGGACCCGTTTCGAGCATGATGTCGATCCGGAAGTCTTCCATCGCAGAGTAGAGGTATTCCTCTACCAGCGGACTAAGGCGGTGTATTTCGTCGATGAACAGCACATCGCCCTCGTCGAGGTTGGTGAGCAACCCGGCTAGATCACCCGGCTTATCCAGTACCGGCCCGGATGTCACCTTGATACCGGAGCCCATCTCATTGGCGATAATATGAGACAACGTGGTTTTGCCCAAGCCCGGCGGACCGTGAAGCAACACGTGGTCCAGCGCCTCGCCGCGCAATTTGGCAGCCTGAACGAAAACACTCAGGTTTTCCAGTATCTTCTTTTGACCGGTGAAATCTTCAAATGCCTGCGGACGCAGCACCTTCTCCAACTCGCGCTCCGCGCTGGATAACTTATCGGCATTGGGATCCAAATACTCGTTCATTCTTCTTTAGACATTAGACACTAGACAACAGATATTAGACGGAGGGGCGCTTATACTTCCTGAACCAACTGCTTACTTTCATCTGTATAACTCCGAAAAAGGCTTCCCGGAATATCCGCGTACTCATTTTGGAAACGCCTTCGGTGCGATCTGTAAATATAATGGGAATTTCCACCACCTTAAACCCATACTTGATGGCCGTAAATTTCATTTCAATCTGGAACGCATACCCCACAAACCGGATCCTTTGGAGCGGTATGGTTTCCAATACCTCTCGTTTATAACATATAAAGCCCGCTGTAGCATCACGGATGGATATCCCAGTAATCAATCGCACATAACCCGATGCAAAGTAAGACATCAAAACCCTGCTCATGGGCCAGTTTACCACATTGACACCCTTGATGTACCGCGAACCGATAGCCATGTCAGCTCCGGCTATACACGCATCCCGAAGCCGTGGCAAGTCATCCGGATTGTGCGAGAAATCGGCATCCATTTCAAAGATATACAGGTAGGACCTCGCAATGCACCACCGGAACCCGTGAATGTATGCGGTGCCGAGACCGGATTTTCCTTTCCTTTCTTCCAAAAAGACACGGCCGTCAAATTCATCCTGCAAGCGCCTTACAATCGCCCCCGTACCATCGGGCGACCCGTCATCAACCACCAGCACATGAAAACCCTCCGTCAGCGCACAAACTTTCCGGATAATTTTTTCAATGTTTTCCTTTTCATTATAAGTAGGGATGATGACGATGCTATCTGACACTACCGATCCATTTTTTTCACGTAAAGGTACGTATTATAAGTAAAAGTTGAACACAAAAATACCGTTACAGCGATACCCCACCGTAACGGTACTCGCCCCGCCACACCCAGTTAGTGGATGCCGTGCATCATCCGTTTCAACAATGGTGAAAACAGGATAAGCAGTAGCCCCGCAATACCGGGCAGTACGGCGAAAATGAGGAAAAATGTCGAAATCGAATATGTTTCACTGATGCGGTCAATCAAGCTTCCCGACATACCTGCCAAGAAGTTCGCCACCGCGCTGCACGCGAACCATACACCGAAAATCAGCCCTACAAACTTCTTTGGCGAGAGCTTGCTCACATAGGAGAGCCCCACTGGCGAAATACAAAGTTCGCCCGAAGTATGGAAAAAATAAGCCAAAATCAGCCAGATCATACTCACCTGTGCCGTGGCTGCCCCTTGGGGAATATCTTTACTGCCGTACCCTAAAACAGCAAACCCAACCCCCAACAAAATCAATCCCAGTGCGAATTTTATAGGCCCGGGAGGGTTGAATACCTTTTCCCACATCTTGCTGAACGGCGTTGCCAGCGTAATGATGAAGAACGAATTCAATATCTGGAACCACGATGCCGCCACTTCGGTTTCCAGCGCGTAAAACTCGCGGTTGATCTTCCAGATACCCAAACACCAAATGACCACAAAACTCGCTGCGGTAAACAAAATGGAAATCCGGTATGTTGAAAATATCTTTTTGGCGAGCGACCACAATACCCAAGAAACAATCAGCAGCGGGAATATGGTTAATATCGCATCGACCCATTTGAAAGTTACCGCCGCATTTCCTGTAAGCAGCCGCTGGGTATAATCCTTCGCGAATATCGACATCGACCCGCCTGCCTGTTCAAACGCCATCCAAAAAAAGATGCTGGATAGGGAAAGGACAATAATGACAATCAGCCTGTCACGCACCACACGTTTGGATGGCGCTTCCACGCCTTCATCTTCCCCGTCATCCTGCGCCGTAGCTTCTACCGACACTCCACGCGCTTGGGTTTCCTTGGGCGACTCGCCCAGCACACCGAAAATGCGCTGCGCATAGTAAAACTGCAGCATGCCGAAAAACATAAAAATCCCTGCTAAACCAAAGCCCCAATGCCATCCTACTTTTTCGCCGATGTACCCACAAAGCAACATCCCCAAGAAAGCGCCGGCGTTGATACCCATATAGAAAATAGTATAAGCGGAATCCTTCTTCTTGCTGTTATCCGGGTAGAGCTGCCCCACGATGGACGAGATATTCGGCTTGAAAAGCCCATTCCCGAGTATCATAAGCACCAGCCCCAGGTAAAAGAACGATGACCCTGCGCCTTCGAGCGCCATGGAGGCGTGTCCCAAGGTCATGATCAACGCCCCTAGTACCACTGCCTTACGGTAACCTGTAAGCCGATCGGCAATAAAACCACCGATCAAGGGGGTCAGGTACACCAATCCGGTATACCATCCATAAAGCTTCATGGCGTCCTCGCGTGTCCATTCCCAGCCCCCGCTTGCGATCTCTGACACCAAAAATAATGTCAGTAGTGCCCGCATACCGTAGTAGCTGAACCGCTCCCACATCTCTGTAAAAAACAAAACAAATAGTCCGACAGGGTGGTCAAATACAGTCCGCGTATCTACACCATTCTTAATGAGGTGTTTAGTCAGTTGTTCATCGTGCTGATCGTGCTGCATATCTTGATATTAGGTATTAAAAATCGGGGTCATTCATGCGCCCATTTTGCAAATAAAACAAACTTTTTGTGATTTCATTGCCGCATCGGGAAAAATTAATTCATCTACCAAGCCCATATTCATTGCATATCAAGGCCACTCCTGGGGTGGTCCTGCGGCTTTTTGGGATCATTAAATCGATTATCATCCGAATCGGCCGGATTGGTCAACGGCACGTCCTGAACAAGCTGCAACCGCCCATTGTCCAACTGCCAGGCATCGTACGTCAAGTCCGGCCCGTACTGTTCATACTGCCCCCGCTGCCGCTCGTCGGCCGGAGCCAGATGATCAAACACAATACGGTTTTCCGCTGTATCATAATCCAAGAACATGCTTGCATTCCTACTGTAACGGTAAATGGCACGCGTTTGCAGGCCGCCGTCGGTGGAGTTAAAGATGGCCTGGCCCAGTTGTGCACTGTTTTCCGTAAACCGGAGCACCTCGATTACTTTCTGCGTGATGTAAGGGGTATGCCCCTTCCAGCCGAGCAAGATGTATGCATCACCGAGCGGCACAATCCGGTAATACTGCGCACCATACCAGTTGGCCGTTGTGGTAACAGCCTGTTCCGGATCGGCAATCTCATACGTTTTGTCCAACAACGGATACATTGCCAGCTCGCCATCCGGTGTGTTCAATTGGATGGTTCCATAATAGAGGTATGAGCCATCGTTCATTTGTACATGCCAAGAAAAAATCCGGAAACGATTGTCTGGTGCGTCCAGTATGGAGACCATATCCAGCGAGTCGAATGGGAATGCATACGAATGGGGCACCTTTAGTGCCTCCACCAATGTTTTTATAAACGTGAAGTTGGCGTCCAACCGTTCGGGTTCGCTGGGCTCGTTGTACATGGTGTACCCCAGTATGGCCAAGCTGTCTTCGAGCGACTGTATTTTCTGAAAGCCGTCCTGGGCATATACGGACCCGCTGGGCCATGGGCAGGCAAGAAAGCTAAGTACTGCAACAACAGCTACCCAAACCATCCGCCAACATTGCCGGGCCACCGTAGTGGAATCTACCATAGGGCAAACTTAGCTATCCTGACCATCAAATACAAACTGTTAAAAACAACAATGCAGTTCCAGGCGGGTACCCTCGCCGTCTGAACGTATAGCATATACCGCATTGATCTTTGCCGCACGGCTGGCTATATTGCGGAGCCCCCGGCCATCCGCTTGCTTTGCCGTATCAAACCCCCCACCGTTGTCACCTATCGTCAAACGGATTTCCTTATGGGCGAATTGCAGTCCAATCTCCAATTGGGTTGCATACGCATGTTTACAGCAATTATTAATCGCCTCTTTGGCTATGAGATATATATTCTGCCGCACGGTTTGCGGAATCGCTGTGGCTTTATCGGCACCCACCACATCAAATTTCACTGCCATATTGCTCCGTTCGAGCAGTTGGTTGGTGCTTTCACGGATACGGCTCACCAGCCCGGCTGCATTATCCAACCGGGCATCGATAGACCACACCATGTCGTTCATGGCACTGATGGCATGGCGGCTTGATTCGGCGATCTTCACCAAATCGGCCGCCATCTTATCGGGCATCGAAAGTCGCATGAAATCAGCCCGGATAGAAATGCCCGTCAAGGTGCCCCCTACTTCATCATGTAGATCACGGGCAATTTGGTTGCGGAGCCGCTGTTCGGATTTGATAGTTTTAACGCGATAACGGAAAAACACCCATACGCCTACCAACACCAAGCATACCACGGCCACCTTGAAGAGTAGCGTCTGATACCATGCTGGTTCCTTTTCGATATACAGGGAGATTCCCTCCACCCCATTCCCGTCACCTTCGGCACGGACCTGCAAGGTATAGTCGCCCGGTGAAGCCCGAATCAAGGAAACAAGCTGCCCATCGGCCATTCGCTGCCAGTCGTTTGCCAGTCCGACGATACGGTAGGCCACCGTATACCGTTCGCGGTAGGCGAACGGCTTAGCAGGATAGACAGAAAGCAGTTCTTCGTTTGCGCGCAGGGTGAGGCGGGCTTCTTGCTGATACGGCAAATGGTAGAGGTGCCGCGTTTGCCTTGACGCTTCATTATAGACCACCGCGGCACCAAAACAGAGTTGTGCAGACTGCTTCGGAATGTTATTGATTGCATCCAGTTGCAGCACGGTTATGCCATTTATCCCCCCCACGTAAACGCTTCCCGACTGGCGGTCGTAAAAGCCCGAACCGTGGTTGAATTCCCGGCTCGCGAGTCCGTCGGCCACCGTCAAGAAACGGAAATTGCTGTCTGTCCGAACGAACAGCCCCCTGTCTGTTCCGGCAAACAACAGGTCTCCGGCGGATAACAGGCTAAAAACAACATCCGTATGCAGCTGTGTTTGACTATCGAAATGCGCCGTCGCCCGGCCGTTATAATCGATGGAGAACAATCCGTTGCCATTTGTTGCCACCCATATTTCACCTTTTCCGGGGAAAAGCTGGAAATCGTAGACACCATAACGGGACTGCGGTTCGCGCGGAAAAATCCGCTGATAAACACCGTGATGGAGCGTATAGAGGCCGTTATTGGTGGCCATCCACAACGTATCTCCAACAAATTCAACCTTCCGTACCCAGTTGTTTTTACCCACTTGCCGCCCCGCGCTGTCGCACAGCGGACCAAGCGCTCGGGTCTGCATATCCAATAAGAGTACTCCCTGGTGGGTACCCAATGCCAGCTGCTCGCCCAACCGATCGATGGAATACAGGTAATCAGACACGTAGCCCGGAATCCCGTCGGCGTTGATGGTGCCGTACGGACGGAATATGTTGGTTCGCTTATCATACAGAAACAAGCCTTGCCGGTCGGAACCGCACAGCAGGGTATGGTCGTCCAACGGATATGCCACGTACACATACTGGCTATTGTAGGCCAGCTGCTTGCCATCGCGCTGGGCAAGCACCGTTCCTCCATAGCCCGAACAAAACAGCGTACCATCGGGAAAGACGTGGATGGCCCGCATACTGCTGTTGCCCGTGTGCAACAGCGGATTATAAACGTTGATTTGGGCAAGGGTGGGATACAATACGCCAACCCCCATACTGCCGGCCCCGATTAACACATCGCGCCGCCCGAATCGAATGGAATTGAGATAGCTTTCGGGGAATAGCCCATTGATGGTTGCATACGGAGCAGCTGACAATGCCCCCAAACGGAAATAATACGCGCTACGGTTTAAATTATTGCCCACGGAAGCAACGGCCAAATACGTACTATTAAACGTCATTTCATAAAATCCGATATCCGATAATAGCTCGGAAACCGGGCCGTCCATCCGGAAAACGCCATGGCCGTCATACGCATACATCCCCTGCGACTCTTGGTCGAACACGAGCTTATCATCCAACGGGATCAGGCAATTGACCCGCATGGGGCAATCTGCCAAGGGAACGATACCCGCATCGTGTACATGGGCATCAATTGCCCGGTAAAACAACTTGCCCGCCCCGGCCAGCCAATAACGGCCGCGCCATTTGGCTACCGCGGTAGCAGCATGGCGCAACCCCGTGCGTTGGGTTGCAGCGGCGAGGTCTTTAATCATTCGGAAGCCTCCTCCCTCACTGATAATCACGTACCCGTTATCGTAGCAAACGGCTATTTCCGACCGGTCCAGCAGGTTCACTGCCGTGACGCGCGTATCGGTGAGGTAGGCTGTGAGCGAATCGGGAAGGAAATGGAGGGTCCAGTCGACGGGATTGAGCAGGGCAATATTGTTATCCGACGGAAGCCACACACGGTCGCGATCATCGATGAGCACACTGTGGAAATTACCCCGGAAGCCCAGATTGCGGATAGATTCCGTGAGGCGGATCGTCTGCTGTCCATCGTATCGGAAAAGGCCGTTATAGGTACTGAACCAGATCAACCCTTTGCTGTCTTCGGCCACATTGTGCACCATGATGCCCGATACTTCCGCTAAATCGAGTACGACCTGCCGGAAAGACTGCGCGTAGGCGATCCACGGCAAAGCCATAAGCAAAAGACAACCACATAATACGCTGCGAAACATCGATTTAATTGGATAGTTCATTACGCATTGGCGTCGACTGATCAGGTCGTTAACTAACTATACACCAAAGGTAATGTTTTGCACGGGTATTCCTAGGGAAAATCACGGCGCGAAATCAGGGCGTGGCGCGAATTCACTTCGAGCTTGCTATAGATATTCTTAATATGGGTCTTCACCGTTTCCAAACCGATGGATAGCCGGATGGCGACCTCCTTGTTAGACAGCCCCTCCTCGATGGCCTGCACCACCTGGGTCTCCCGTGGGGTAAGCGTCTGCACCAACTGTGTGGTGTTCTTTGGGTGGAAGTAGGCAACCACCTTACGGGCGATGGCCGGCGACATGGGCGAGCCCCCGTCGAGCAGGGTTTGCACCGCTTGCTTGATTTCGGGGAGCGGCGTTTGCTTGAGCAGGTAACCCGACGCACCCGCACACAAGGCCTGGAAAATTTTCTCGGCATTGTCGTAGATGGTCAACATGATAACCTGGCAGCTGGGGCACCGTTTCTTGATGAGAGGCACCCCCCGGATACCCGACAGGCCCGGCAGACCAATGTCCGTCAGCACCACGTCGATCCGTGTGTCTACCGACCACAGTTGCATGAATTGCTCCACGGAATCCGCTGCCAGCACGCACTGATAGCCGTGGTTGCTCGAAAAGAACCGGGCTAACAGCTCACGGATGCTGGTGTCGTCTTCGATAATTCCAATGGTTACCATAAGCCAAAGATAGCACATCCAACCCACTCGTCCGCTCCCCCCTTTGGGGGATACGCCTTCATTTTTTCACCCTCTCCCCCAAAAGGGGGATATGATCTACTGCACGGATCCTTCACCTTTACGTACGATTAATTAATCAATTGTATCTGGTCCTTTTATTCACTTGGGTATACACATCGGTTGCCATACAATTAAAAACCCGAAAATGACACACTATTCCTTCTCGATAAGCCGCCTTTCAACGCCGTGCGCATTGGCAAAGTGGACGGTTCTTGTATTGGGTTTACTTTTGCTGCCTTCGTTTTGGAACATCGTATCTGCCCAAAAAGACGATGACGCGGTAAAAGGCCTGTTTAAAATTGCGCTGGATGCCAAAGACGAATCCATCGCCAACATCAGCTGGGGCGACAATCTTCCCTATTACTCGGGAGGGTGCGGCGACAAAGTGCACCTCATCGAGATAAGCGCTTATTATTCCCCCAATTACATACACATTCACGGCAAAGATTACTTTGAAAGCCGACCATCGAGCGGAATCGCACCGATGCAAATTGGCCCCAGCAAAAACATCGGGTTCGAGATCCGCTACGAATGGGGATCGCCCAACGGAGGATGCTCATTGAAATGGGGATATGAATACCTAACCATAACAACGCCCGCCATAAAACCACCGACCGATGTCGATGCCCACATGATCAGTGACACCTCCGCGGAAATCTCCTGGAAAAAGGGGTCTGGAATCGTAGAACACAGTATACAGTACCTCATTAAACGGAATGGAGTTGAAATTGCACGGGTAAGGGGCGACTTGCTCAGCTATGTAGATACCACCATAGCAAAGGGAACCATGGACGTACTCTATACTGTGCAGACGATTGTGGGTGAAGACGCTCCGGCCCGGTGGAACCGCACACAGTCTAGCGAAGTACAAGCCCCGGCACTTAATCTCCGACTGGAAGCTACGACTACCGAAAGCAACCGGATCAAGCTTACGTGGCCCGAGCTAGATAATGTACATGGCGTGGAGGCCGTCATCATCGTTAGAAACGGGGTGGACATTGAGCGTGACTACTCCAAACACGCCACCTCCTATACCGATTACGAGGTGATAGCAGGCATGGCATACACCTACCAATTGCGGTTCCGCGGCACGCAAAGCGAAACAATCAAAGCTGTGGGCCGCAGTAAACCGAATGGTAAAATAAGCGGTTACGTCCGCAACAGCACTGGCATAGGAATCGCGGGCATCGATATCACCGCATCATCGACTGCCGAGATCGACGACAACGTCGAATCGAAGCAGTACATGTACACCGCCACCACCGAGCACGATGGGTACTATGAGATCCCGGAAATCTTTTACGGCGACGCCGCCAGCTATCAGGTGGTTCCCAAACTACCGGGGTATGATTTACCGCGGTTCAACCCGGATACCCTGGTGCGCAACCTGGACATCGACGAATACAACATCAAAAACGTCAGTTTTGAAGATACCGCCTCGTTTACCGTAGCCGGACAGGTCTATTTTTACCTGTCCAATTCGGTCAGCAACTCGCATCTTAAACTGGGCATGGATTCGGTCGATATTTATGTAGATGGCGTACGTACCGCCACCACGAAACCGGATGGCACCTATGCGCTCAATTTCGCCTCATCGGGCACCTACCACATTGCGGCGGCCTATCGGCAGCACAAAATCAGGCCCCTTGCCGTGCATGCAGACCAAGACACGTTGACCACTGGGGTGTATCCGGTAACGGGCCAGCGAAACGAGTTGGCTTATGGTTATGACGTATTGGTCGAAAGCGATGTCGGCGGCATCAACTTCATCAATCTCCAAACCGATACGCTGGAACTGCACGTGTACGCCACAGACGGCAAGTTCCCGGTGGGCGAAGAAATCCTGATGGACATCAGGCCCATCGATGGCTATGGCGCGCCCCTACCAACACGTGTATTTCCGCCGTTGCCGGTGTATGCCAACGGCAATACCACCTCGCTTACCGACACGGGGCCATTTGACAACGACCCTGGGAATGACATCCATGGAGGGCTATCGACCGCGGACTGGACAGATGCCAACACCTATGTCTGGAACGGACAGCCCGTGCACATCAAAACCGACAATCCCGGAAACACCAACGGCAGTGCCGTGGTGGTATTGCCTGCTCTGGCTTACGAAATATATGCCACCCATATCATTGAGCGCAACGACCCCGACCTTCCCTATTCAAATGCCAATGCTCTTGTGAACACCAACAAGCAGGAATTTTTCCGGAAGCTCAAACAGCGGATTTCGCTTGCTGAGCGCGATACTGTCGAAGCATTCCGCGACTCGGTCATACTCGATCCGCCACAAGATGAAATCCGAACCATCGTCAATCAAGACCATGATCCGGATGACCCAGCCAGCGGTCCCTACGAAATACAGGACACCATCCGCGCCGGCGAGTTTGGACTGGATACCATGCACATGGCCTACCGGGAGGCCACCAACCCCAACCTGCGTTTCGTTTACCACCAGGAGCTCGATATCGTTTGGGACGACGAAGCCGATTGGGACCGGAACAACCTCCTTCAGCCCGGCAAGCTGGAACCCCAGGTCATCAACCAGTGGGGTGCGGCACGGAGCAAATACAGCGATAAGCTGTATCTGCTGGAACAGGGCGTGCAGGAACTGTTACGATTCCGGGTGGTAGAAGCCTATGACCTGTATGGCGAAGCTTACCAACATCCGGTAGATTCGGCCATCATTGAGATTTACGACGGCATCGGCGACTTCAATAACGCGCAACGGTACCGCTACCTGCCACACGACCCAGCTAGCGGCCGGTACCAACCGTTCACGTATCAGCTGGTGCCGGGGGCACCCAACTTCAGCGTGGCACCGTTCCACGAAAAGTCATTCCAGCTATTTGCTAAGGTGGGGATGGGCACATCCCAGCTGACGCACAGCAAGACGCTGTTTGCCACGGTGGTGGGATCGCGCGAAGAAGAAGGAAAAGGCGTGGTATCCAGCCCGAACATCCCCTACCTGATCCTGCATCGCCCACCCGGAGACCAGTCGTACGCACGCATCAAGAAAGGCTCGCAATTTACCTGGCGTGAAACCAAAAAATACGGCACCAGCGGTGGTGCAGGAATCAACGCTTCGCTGGGCTTCAATTCCAACATCTTCGGTGTAAACCTATTCGGCCGGGTAGAAACCAGCTTGGTTGCCGGTCGGAATAACGAAGGCGATCGCGGTTTCCAGCACGTATTCACCGTGGAGGAAGAAATCGCCACCAGTCCAGACGGCGAGTTCAATGCCGGCAAGGGTGGCGACATCCTCTTTTTCAATACCAACGTATTCTCTTACGGCATCTATAACCACCTGGTATACGAACCCCAGGTAAACGGCGGACCGGGGAAATTGAGCCATTTCCAAGCGGCAGACCTGGCCGACCGGGGGATGGAAAGCATCGTGATGTATACCTACAACCAAGTGAAGAATACCGAAATTCCGCGCCTGGAAAACCTCATCGGCCATAACAACACCCAGATCAGCATCGACCAGAACAAGCCGCAAGCGCAACAGGATACCTCGGAGACCAACCGGCTACGCAACGAGATTAACCGGTACCGGGAACAGATCCGGGTGTACAACAAGGTACTGCATAACGTGGATAGCATACAGGCCCTGGCCAATGGACATGACGGTGAATTGGCCCCTTTCTACGAGGAAATGGTCCAGGAAGTCATGCAAAACAAGCTCGATTCCGCAGAAGCCAGCAGCGAAATCGTCGACAGGCTTAAAAACCATTCGGGCGATATGTACGCCATGCAGAAAAACATTACGTTTTCCAACGGCGTCGACTACAGCTTCACGCTGCAAAACAGCATGACCTACATCGATAATTTTGAATATGAGGTCTATATCGACTGGGACCTTACCGCAACCGGGGGCATCCAGGTGGGCGAGAATGACCTGACGCGAAATGAGGTCGGCGCATCCGCGACCGTACATACCATTGTAGACGGGACCATTTTGAGCCGCGAAGGCGAAATAAATAACGAGATCGAGATTTTCCTCAGCGATGACGACATCGGCGACAGCTTCAGCCTGAATACATACGTCGATCCGACCTATAAGACCCCCATCTTCGGTGTATACGGTGGGGCGTCGTCATGCCCTTACGAAATCGGCACGTTGCAACGCGACCTACCCGTCATCGCAGTATCCGGCAACTCCAAACTGGTGAATGTCCCCGCCGACGAACCTGCCACGTTTACGGTAAGCATCGGCAACGAAAGTGTAACGGAGGAGGCCCGCGAATATATCGTTTTCGTGAACCCCAGGAGCAACCCCAATGGCGCCCGTGTTTACCTCGGCGGCACGGTCATCAACAATACACCCGCATCTTTCTTTGTCCAACCCCAAGATTCTGCCCGCATTACCCTGGAAGTGTACCGCGGGCCCATTGCCTACCAATACAATAACCTCGAATTGGTTATCGCACCTGCGTGCTCCGATATTGAAACGCGAAACGTAGATGATTCTCTCTCCAAAGCATCCGTATACATATCCGCCCATTTCACCCCGTCCTGCGGAACGGTCGACCTTTTCAAACCGGGCCACAACTGGCTCGTCAGCTCCCTCAACCACAATCGGTTGCAGGTGACCTTCAACGAATACGACCCCAACAACCCCAACCTCCGTGAAATCAGGCTGCAATACCGGCGGAAAACGGGGCAGCAGGCAGGAACGGTGATGGAGGACTGGGTAGACGTTGTCAGCGTCACACCCAGCCAGCTCACGGATGCGTTCTACGACTACCTCATGGACGTATCGGGGCTGCCCGACGGCGATTACGAACTCCGGGCGACATCCGTCTGCACCGACGGATATTATTATTCGGACGTTTACGCGGGTACGATAGACCGCACCAGCGTGAATATATATGGGCTACCCGAACCCGCCAACGGCATATACGGGATCGGGTCGGGCATCCGTGTAGCCTTCAACACCACGCTGGCAGCGAGCCAGCCCACCCTCTCCGTTTGGCTGGAAGAAGATGGCACCGGCACAGCCATTCCGGTAACCTATGCGATGAACGCCCAACGCAACGAAATCAGTATTACGCCGGTTACGGGCGACGGCGCCTTCGATCTACTGGAAACCAAACAGATCAACGCCTTCCTCACCGGCGCCATAGCCGACAATGCCAATGAGCAGCGAGATACCATCCAATGGTCATTCATCGTGAACCGCAGCCCCGTGTATTGGAACCCTGCCAGCATAGACATCGTTGCCGAAGCCAACGCCGATACCGCGTTCGGGGCGATGCTGAGCAACAAGACGGCCGCCAATCATTCCTTTACCATCACGGAATACCCGCAGTGGCTCACGCCCACCATCACCTCGGGCAATGTGGTACCTTTCGGGGGTATAAACATCGATTTCGCCATTGACAACCGGCTTAACCCGGGCACCTACCAGGATACCGTGGCAGCACTCATCAACGATAAAAGCCAATACCTTATCGTTACGGTGAACGTGATCAAGGCATCGCCAGACTGGCAGGTCAACCCCGCCGATTTCAGCCACCAGATGAACATCGTGGCCCAGTTCAGCCGCGATGAAACCGACCTGTTGCTATCGCGCGATATCTTAGACAAAATAGCCGTGTTCGTAGGTGATGAGCCACGCGGGGTGGCCAACATCACCTATGAGCCTACGTACGACAGGTATGTGGCTTACCTCACCGCCTACTCGAACAACCCCGCGGGCGAACGTCTTTCCTTCCGGCTGTGGGATGCCATACCCGGATTGGAATACGAGAGCGCCGAGCGCCTCGACTTTGCCACCAATGGCCATGTGGGCAATGTAAACATGCCTTATATCGCCCACGCCGCGGGCATCTACCAATCGATTCCACTCCGCGCGGGGTGGAACTGGCTATCGTTGTATGTGGAGGGCAGCGACATGTCGACCGACAACGTGCTCAAACACATCGATGCAGACGACCAGGCAATCATCAAGACCTTGTTTGGGAACAGCTCGTATAGCCAGTTCACGGCTATTGACGGTTGGGTGGGCACATTGGACACGCTGTACGTGTACCAAAGCTACATGATGTACCTGTCGCACGCCGACACGTTAAAGGTGTTCGGACAGCTACCCGAGACCGCCGTGATGCTTACCCTCAACCAGGGCTGGAACTGGCTTGGCTATCCGCGGTACTATAACACCGATATCAACACCTATTTCGGCAGTGCCATGCCGGGCGACAAGGATAAGATCGTAGGGCAAGACGGCTTTGCCGAATACGATGCCGCCGCGGGCCAATGGTTTGGGAGCCTGCGCTACCTCCAGCCGAACCACGGATACCGGTATTACAGTCAGCATGGCCTCACGTTCGAAGTCGGCGTGCCCGACCCTGCACCCGCACCCACACGGTTCATGGGGATGCGGATGATGGCGGCGGGGACGGCCCGTGCGTTGGCACAAACACCCCAAATAAACATCAACCCCTTTGCGGTGGTGACCAGCAGCGTAGACCCCACGGTAACGGCAAACACCATTGAAAGGCCCTACCACAGCACGCTCACTTCGACGATCATGCAAGACGGTATGCCGGTTACCGACCCCGAAAACTACGAAGTATGGGTCCGGGTAAATGGCGAGCTAGTCAATATCGTAACCCCTATATCGGGGCCCGACGAGACGGTCAACAGCTTCATTCCCGTGTTTGGCGACGACACGGAGACCGGCCAAAAAATCGAACTCGTGGTACATGACAAATCGAGGGGCCAGGTTTATGAAGCTTACGTCATCCCATCGACCAATGAAGGTATGCCCTACTCACCCAGCCACGCCGTTGACCTACGGTTCGAAGCCGACGCGGTATCGGGAACGGTGCAGCAGCCCATGGCCATCGTATTGGAAGGTGCGGCCGACCTTTCGCTTTCGCGTTCGGTCGAACAAACGGAAGTCATGCTCAATGGCACGTTCAGTTACGTGATCCGGGTGTCGAACCCGAGCGCTGAAGTAGCCGTTAACGTAGCGCTAAGCGATACGGTAGCGGCGGCATTCGATGTCGTTTCGATTTCGGGCGGCGCGCAGTTCGACAGCGGCAGCCGCACCGTTAAACAAACCATTTCTGCGTTGCAGCCCGGCGAGGAACGGGAAATCGTGCTGCAACTGCAAGCCTTGCAAGTGGGCACACACGCGGTAGGCCATGGCCAGGTCACTGCCAATAACGATCGTGATGCCAGCAATGATATTGGCCAACCCGTTCTGGTAAACGTATCAGATACCCGTGCAGATGCGGAACGGCTGTTTATTCCCGGCTTGTTCACCCCGAATGGTGATGGCATCAACGACTTCTTTGAAATCGTTGGCTTGCCGGAGTATTTTCCGGAGAATGAACTGGTTATCTACAATAAAAACTATAACACCATTTATAAGAAAGTCAACTACCGGAATGATTGGGGCGGCGATAATCAACCGATGGGATCGTACGGTTACATCCTGAAAGTAAAAACGGCCACCGGCGAAGAGAAAATCTATAAAGGTTTCATAACCATCACGTATTAACCACCAACGAAAAGCCATGAAACATTCAATTCTCCTGCTAGCAAGCATCGCTGCCACCTCCTTGTGCAGCAAGACGGCCTCCGGCCAAGCTGAACTGCAGGGCAGCCAATATTTATTCCACAAAACATACATCAACCCCGCTTATGCCGGGTCGATGGGTAATTTCTCGGCAAACATGCACTTCATGATGAAAGATGGCACAGACAATGTCAAAAATTCTTCCACGGTTTCGCTTGCCGCCGATGCCATGCTCCCCAGCAAGCGGCTCGGCCTAGGCCTCAACCTTATCCGCAGCCGATTTGGGAACGACAGTTATACAACATTATATCTGAATGCCGCATATCACCTGCAAGCTTCAGAAGGGCTAACCATTTCATCGGGTATCGCTGCGGGATTCCAACAGTTCGACATCAACCTAACCCAGCTTACCGTCGTGACACCCGGCGACCCTGCCATCAGCAGTGGCAACATATACAGTTCAAAGGTAGACCTACGTGCTGGGATTTATCTCGATTATCTAAAGAAGTTCTACGCCGGTTTATCTTTCGATAATTTAACATCCATATACGTGAACCGGTCTGATTACCAAAACTATATTCCTCTAGAGTTCAGACGGCTCAACCTCTATTTCAATACCGGTGCTCGTTTTGAATATGACCAAGGGCTCACCCTAAGGCCATCTCTATTGATCCTGAAAACATTCGGGGGACCTACGACTATAGAAGGCGGAAGCTTTTTAGATATCAGCCGGAATTTTGCATTCGGTGTCGCTTTCCGGTATCACTCCCACGCGATGTCAAGCATCAATAAAGATAACGAACGTTACACGCAGAACATCATTAGGCCGATGCTAGACGTCAGCATTCTTAAATCGGGGAGCTTACGGATGAGCTACGGCTACAACATCAATGCGTATCGGCCGGACGGCATTTCAAACGCGATGCATGATTTCTCGCTGACATACCACTTCTTCCCTACCCCTTAAGCCCCTACACGCTCCACCACCAGTGCACTCGCTCCGCCCCCGCCGTTGCAGATGCCGGCCACCCCGATACGGCCATCGTGCTGAGCCAATACGGAGAGCAGGGTAACGACGATACGGGCACCCGAGGCACCCAGCGGGTGGCCCATTGACACGGCACCACCATTCACGTTCACTATATCGGCAGGCAATCCCAATTCTTGGTTGTTGGCGATAGCGACCACCGAGAAGGCCTCATTTATCTCATAAAAATCCACGTCATCAGCCCCGATGCCAGCGTGAAGCAATGCTCGGGGAATCGCTTTGGCCGGAGCCGTGGTAAACCACTCGGGTGCCTGCTGGGCATCGGCATACCCGCGTATACGGGCGAGCGGCCGGAGGCCCAGCTTCTCCAACTTGGCTTTGCTTACCAACACCAGCGCTGCCGCCCCATCGTTGAGCGTAGACGCGTTAGCCGCTGTTACCGTACCATCGGCCTTGAATACCGGCCGTAACATGGGGATCTTATCAAACTTTACCGCAAGGACCTCCTCATCTTCCGCAACGACGGCCATCTCCCCTTTACGGCCGGCCACTTCCACGGGAACAATCTCCGATTCGAACTTACCGGCCCGCTGCGCTGCCTGCGACCGTTTATAAGATTCGATTGCGTACGCATCCTGCGCCTCACGGCTGATACCGCATGTCGCGGCACAAAGCTCAGCTGCCGACCCCATGTGGTAGTCGTTATACACATCCCACAATCCGTCTTTCACAAGACCATCCACTACTTGCCCGTGGCCCAGCCGGTAGCCCGTCCTGGCCTTATCGAGGTAATACGGCACATTGCTCATGCTCTCCATGCCACCGGCCACTACAATGTCTTTTGCGCCCACTGCAATACTTTGTGCAGCCAGCATAATCGCTTTCGCACCAGATGCGCATACCTTGTTGACCGTAGTGGCGGGGAGATCCGGAAGCCCGGCAAACTTGGCGGCCTGCGTGGCCGGGGCCTGCCCGAGGTTGGCCGACAAAACATTGCCGAAGAAAACCTCCTCTACATAGTCGCCAGAAATACCGGCACGGCTCACCGCCTCCTTGATGGCGATGCCGCCGAGCTGTGGGGCAGATAAGGCGGATAGGCCACCCCCAAAACTACCGATCGGGGTACGCACAGCAGAAACAATATAAACGTCTTGCATAATGGATAACTGATTATAAGGCAAAGCTACAAAATTCAGGCAATAAGCAAGATACAGCACGTCTCCCGATAGTTAAAAATAACTTACATAAAATGTTAGGTTAATCTAAATTTATTATTTTTGTACATAGTTATGAGAAAGGTGTACCGCTTGGCTTTTGTGGTTTGCTGTCTGGTTTATGGCTTATCATGCCAGCCAGACACGGATGAACGCACCCCGAACGGCAAGCCTTACATCCTTGCTACCACTGGGATGGTGGCCGATATGGTACGGCATATCGTGGGCGACTCGGCCGTGGTGGATGCCATGATGCAGCCTGGGGTAGACCCCCACCTTTATAAAGCCAGCCAGGGTGACCTGCGAAAAATATTGGATGCCGATTATCTTTTTTACAACGGTGTGCATCTCGAAGGCAAGCTATCCTCCATCTTAGAGAAACAAAAACGGGTGAAACCCGTAGTTGCCGTAGGCGACAGCCTCGATGGGCTAATCCGGGTGAATAAAACGACTTACGACCCGCATATCTGGTTTGACGTGTCGCTTTGGAAAGCAGCGACAGCCAATGCGGCACAACAGCTGACCGAGATCGACACGGCGAATGCAGCGTATTACCGGGCCAATGCGCAGCGCTATATGAAGCAGCTCGACTCATTGCATACCTGGGTGCAGCACAGGATCAACACCATCCCCGAAGGGAAAAGGGTACTGATTACCGCACATGACGCCTTCAGCTATTTCGGCCGCGCATACGGAGTGGAAGTACGTGGGTTGCAGGGCATTTCCACCGTCTCCGAATTCGGACTTCGCGACGTATCGAATCTGGTGGACTACATCGTGAAGCACGGAATTCCAGCTGTGTTTGTAGAAAGCTCGGTATCCGACAGGTCGTTGAAAGCGGTGCTAACCGGTGTTCGCCAACGGGGCGGCACGGTACGGATCGGGGGCAACCTATTCTCCGATGCCATGGGTGCCGCCGGCACGGCTGAGGGTACGTACATCGGCATGGTAAAATACAATGTGAACACGATTGTGGAAGCGTTAAACAATAAATAATATACGGTATGATCGTCCATACACAAGAACCGATATTGGAAGTGCATGACCTGATGGTAACTTATGGGCGCAAGCCGGTGCTATGGGGGGTGGATTTCACCCTGCCGTCCGGCTGCATTGCGGGTATCGTGGGGCCAAACGGTGCTGGTAAATCCACGCTCCTCAAAACCATTATGGGGCTGATTACACCCTCCAGCGGATACATCAAGCTGTTTGACCGCTCGTTGGACGAGGTAAGGTCGCAAGTTAGCTACGTGCCGCAACGTGAGTCTGTCGATTGGGATTTCCCCGTTTCCGTACTGGATGTGGTATTGATGGGACGCTACGGTAAAGTGGGGTTACTGCGCAATACGGGGCCGCGCGACCGGGATATCGCAATGGACTGCTTGGATAAGGTGGGGATGTCTGCCTATACCAAGCGGCAGATCTCGCAGCTTTCGGGCGGGCAGCAGCAGCGTGTTTTCCTGGCACGGGCACTGGCGCAGGAAGCGGACCTCTATTTCATGGATGAGCCGTTTGCCGGTGTAGATGCTGCAACGGAGCAGACGATTATCGCACTGCTCCGCGAAATGGCATCTGCCGGCAAGACCATTGTCGTTGTGCACCACGACCTGCAGTCGGCGCGTGCCTACTTCGATTGGATCGTACTGCTCAATATGCACCTCGTCGCCGCCGGCCCTACAAATGAGGTCTTCACGGAGGAAACCATCCAGCAGGCTTACGGTGGTCGTCTTAACCTCTTATCACAGGTGGGTGATGTGATGGAGAAAAGGGCTTTCCCAAGCCGAGAGCGTTAAAGAAAAGTTATGGAAACTCTCCTCGATTTTCTAACACTTTCAGATCCGAATGTCCGCTACGTCGTACTGGGCAATGTATTGCTTTCGTCGAGCGCTGCCATGGTAGGCGCTTTCATACTCTTGCAGAAAAAAGCACTTATCGGTGATGCCGTTTCGCATGCGGTGCTACCCGGTATCTGTGCGGCATTCCTATTTTCCGGCAGTAAGAATATTGGGTTCATGCTTAGCGGTGCTTTCGTCACAGGCTGGCTGGCCCTGTTGGCCATTGACTACATCACGGCACACTCGAAAGTCAAGAAAGACGCTGCTATCGGACTAGTATTATCTGTATTCTTCGGGGTGGGTATGGTAATGATGACCTACATCCAGCAATCGGGGAATGCCGCCCAAAGTGGACTAGACCATTTCCTGTTTGGCAAAGCTGCCACCCTCGTGGGAACCGATTTGTTGATTTTCAGTATCCTTGCCGTTGTCCTACTCGTTGTCGTCGGTCTTTTTTTCAAGTCATTTACCTTAGTTGCTTTCGACCGTCCCTATGCCCAAGCGCTAGGCTATCCCGTGCGTAAGCTCGACCTGTTGCTCACGAGCCTGACCGTGCTAGCTGTGGTAACGGGTATCACCGCGGTAGGTGTGGTGCTGATGGCAGCCATGCTGATCACGCCGGCCGCGGCGGCCCGATATTGGACGAATAACATCCGCCGCATGGTATGGCTTGCTGTCGGCTTCGGTGCCTTTGCCGGATTGGCAGGAGCATACATCTCTTACGCTGCCCCGGCGATGCCCACGGGGCCGTGGATGGTAGTAGTTTCCTCGGCCATCGCTTTCTTTTCATTTTTCTTTGCCCCCACCAAAGGCATCGTACCCAAGATGTACACACAGCATAAAAACCAGCGGATTATCGCTGAGGAGAACACGCTGAAGCGCTTCTACCACTTGGGCGAGCGGAACAGCCACTTCCTCGGTTTACGGAACGCGGACGAGCTGTTTGCCAAAGATGAGCTGAACGCGTCGTCATCGTCATCCCGGGCCGCATTAAAGCGGCTGGCTACCAAGAAGCTTGTCGTGTCAGACGGGCAGCAGTGGAGGCTCACGGATATCGGTTGGCAGAAGGCGACGCGCATCGTACGGCTCCACCGGCTGTGGGAACTGTATTTAACGAAGTATATGAATATCGCGGCGGACCATGTGCATGATGACGCGGAAACCATCGAGCATATCATTACGCCCGAATTGGAGCGTGAACTGGAGCACCAGCTCGGATATCCCGATAAGGACCCGCACAACACGGAAATACCGAAAATTTAAATTAAACACGGATGACACGTTGTCTATTGTCTAATGTCTATTGTCTATTGTCTATTGTCTAATGTCTATTGTCTATTGTCTATTGTCTAATGTCTATTGTCTATTGTCTATTGTCTAATGTCTAATGTCTAGCTAATGATAGCCTTTTGGATTATACTGACCGGATCATTGGTGGCTATTACCTGCGGGTTGTTGGGCTGTTTTTTAATCCTCCGGAAGATGAGCATGGTAGGCGATGCGATCAGCCATGCGGTATTGCCAGGGATTGTAATCGCTTTCTTGCTCAGCGGTAGCCGAGACACCTTACCCATGATATTAGGTGCCGGTGCCACCGGATTGCTCACCACGTTCCTGACCGAATATTTCCACCGCCGTGCCGGCCTGCAAACCGATGCGGCAATCGGGGTGGTGTTTACTTTCCTCTTCGCGGTCGGCATCATCCTGATCAGTGCCTTTGCCGGCCAGGTGGATATCGATCAGGACTGTGTTTTATACGGAGAAATAGCCTACGTGCCGATTGATCTGTGGGTAACCGCCAATGGCACCATTATGGGCCCCCGCCCGGTCTATATCCTATCGGTTGTGCTGATATTGGTGGTCGCGTTCATCTGTGTAGGCTACAAGGAGCTCAAGCTGACGTCGTTCGATCCGGCGTTTGCCTCGGTATTGGGTATCTCCACAGCGCTGTGGCATTACCTATTAACGGCTGCGGTATCCATTACTACGGTCAGTTCGTTTGAATCCGTAGGCGCCATCCTGGTTATTGCATTCCTCATCGGCCCACCGGCCACGGCCTATCTCTTGACACATAATTTAAAACGTATGCTGGCTATCACGGCTGCCCTCGGGGTGTTCATCGCATTTGCTGGCTACTGGATGGCATACTGGCTCAACGCATCCATTGCGGGGTGCATGGCCGTAGTTACCGGGCTGTGTTTTCTCGGTGTGTTTTCCATGCAACGGATACGGTCATCAAGAATCCAACCACCCATTGCCGACCCGGCGGCGGGGTAGGCGGATGTACAGTTATTTCGCTTGGAGTGGAAAATTGATCATCCAGCGCACACCGAACTTGTCTTCGAAGGATCCGAAGTAATCTCCCCAAAACATCTCTTCCATGGGCATCTCCACCTTGCCACCGGCAGAAAGACCGTTGAACAGCCTATCCGCTTCGTCCCGGCTATCCGGCGTGATGGAGATGTAATTGTTATTGCCCACGTTCAATACATGTCCGGCCGAGTCCAAGCAATCGGATGCCATCAGGTATTGCCCATTGCCTACCGGGATGGATACATGCACGGCGTAGTCACGCTCCTTCTCGGGCAAGTTTTCCGACCCCGGCGTGTCGCTCATCCGTTGGATGAACAGCTCACCACCAAAAACCGTTTGGTAAAAGCGGAACGCTTCTTCCGCATTACCCCCAAAGTTTAAATAAGGATTGAATACCATTGTATTTAATTATTAAGTGTGAAATTGTTTCCAGAATATCATCCTACTGTGTAGGTATAACTAACAACACAAAGGTAACCCGCTTGTTTGTAAACTCAGAGGGCAGACATGTCAATCTACAGGGGGAATTGTGACAAGTTAACACAGCATCGCCCCGAATGATGGTTTTTCGAAAAACATTTTGCGGAATACGGATTAATAAATACATTTGCATCCCCGAATAGGGAATAGTACCTTAACATATGCCCAGGTGGCGGAATTGGTAGACGCGCTGGTCTCAAACACCAGTGGGGCGACCCATGCCGGTTCGATCCCGGCCCTGGGTACAACCAAGAGTTGTATTTAGAAGCCAACATGTTTATTATAAACGTGTTGGCTTTTTCGTTTTCAATCACTTTAAAATAGTGCGTCAAAAAGTGTGACACTTTTCGTTTGAAACAGGGCAACCGCATTTAAAAATATCCGAGTATTTGCTCCCTGAATGTGTCGTTGAGAGATGCACTGATCATCTTTCCTTTCTTGGATAGCTTTTCGGAGTGTCTTTCGACCATCCTGAGGCATATTTTGAGGATGGCGTTGAAGTTCCTGACGGCATTCCTGTTTTTCCTTTTGGCGGCGTCCTCACCGAAATTCACGTCCAGTTCCCAGTGGAGGTTATTTTCTATCCCCCAATGGCTCCTGATCTGTGCATTGAAGGTTTCAGCGGAGTGCGCTGCGCTGCTGATGTAATAGCGGGTCTGGTGCTGGGTCTCGCCGGTTTTCTTGAAATAGCGCTGCGAGCGGATACGGACGATGGTTTTAAGGTCGGGCCAGGGCTCATCAAGGTCCAGGAACCCCAGCTCCCCGATGACATCGCATTCCCTGGTCTCCACCCTGCCGTGGCCGCCGTCCACCGAACGGTCCCTGCCGCAGGGCGTGCGTATGGAAAACATTTTCTCCACCTGCTCCAGCAGTTCACCCTGGTTGTCCTTGACGGCCAGCAGGTAATCCGATTTCTTCGAGCGTATCTTCGCTGCGATGTCCCGCTGGCAGCCCATGGCATCGATGGATACCATGCATCCCTTGGTATTGATCAGCTCCAGCAGTACAGGGATGGCCGTGATCTCGTTGCTCTTGTCAAAAACATCCAGCTGGCCAAGGCTCAGCCGGTTAGCCGTGGCGAAGGCCGACACCATGTGGATGGCATCTTCCTGCCCGTTTTTCCCGCCCGAGCCGCGGATACGCTTGCCGTCTATGCTGACCACTTCGCCTTCCAGCGGCTTGAAGCAGCCCGAGGCCCATTCCATGAAGAACCGCGAGAACACGGCCGGTTCAAGCGCCCCGAAAAACCGCTCCAGGGTGTCTGGGGAAGGGATGCCGTAACGGTAGGGAAAGAACCTGCGCAGCCAATCCAGGCGGTGCTGGCCGAACAGTACCACCGCCTGCCAGTTGTCCATCCCGCAGATCGCAGCGCTCACCATCAAAAAGAGGATGTCACACAGCGGGTGCCGGAGGTTGCCTTTGTTTGTACGTCTGGGATCGGCCATCTGCCCAAAGATGGCGATAAATCTTGAGGTTACCGGGTGTTCTCCGCCGGACTGCTGTTTTTTTGATGCACTCGTGCCTAAAAAACAAACTAATTGACGGCAATTTTTTGATACACACTATATTATAACTATATTCGTGACAACAAACAACCAAGCCCCGTAAGGCTTGCGTAAAGGAAACCATAAAATGTAAAGGCATGAGACCGGCCCGCGAGGGCTACCTGTGCCCGGCACCTAACCCAAATCACAGAAAATCAAAAAGT
The DNA here is from genome assembly GCF_025460835.1 of Parapedobacter soli. Taxonomy (GTDB): domain Bacteria; phylum Bacteroidota; class Bacteroidia; order Sphingobacteriales; family Sphingobacteriaceae; genus Parapedobacter; species Parapedobacter soli. Next base: position 112,437 of record NZ_JAMXAY010000009.1, read on the forward strand.
TTTAAATGCGGTTGCCCTGCGTTTGAAATCCGACCAAAATATAATCCGTATATTTACCGTGTCCTACTGAGTAGGATTAAACGCTAACAAAGTTGTCGCTGCTTTTGTGCTTAAACTTTTCGCCA
>NZ_JAMXAY010000090.1 GCF_025460835.1 Parapedobacter soli
GTTGCCCTCCTCGTCAAACGCACCCTCGTTGAAATACGTATAGGTACCGTCCGTGTTCGGGCGAATAAGCGTAACGGTCTCGTTCGCCTGCACGATCTCCTCAAAGGTGATCACGTGCGTGTCGCCGCTCTCGTCAATATAGCTAAACTCGTCGCCGTTGTAGTAAACGTTGCCGCCAACGTACGTGTCGCCAAGCACTTCGATAAGCTCGTTAAGCACGTTCGTGTCGCCCAAAATTTCCTCGATGTTGGTGATCACGTCAGCAGGAACGTCAATCGTAACCTGCACGCCGGCCTCGTTCGTGTACGTGTACGTGCCGTCGCCGTTGGGAACCAAAGTGGTCTCCGTCTCGTTCGCCTGCACGATCTCCTCGAAGGTGATCACGTGCGTGTCGCCGCTCTCGTCAATATAGCTAAACTCGTCGCCGTTGTAGTAANTTCCTCGATGTTGGTGATCACGTCGGCAGGAACGTCAATCGTAACTTGCACGCCGGCCTCGTTCGTGTACGTGTACGTGCCGTCGCCGTTGGGAACCAAAGTGGTCTCGGTCTCGTTCGCCTGCACGATCTCCTCGAAGGTGATCACGTGCGTGTCGCCGCTCTCGTCAATATAGCTAAACTCGTCGCCGGTGTAGTAAACGTTGCCGCCAACGTACGTGTCGCCAAGCACTTCGATAAGCTCGTTAAGCACGTTCGTGTCGCCCAAAATTTCCTCGATGTTGGTGATCACGTCGGCAGGAACGTCAATCGTAACTTGCACGCCGGCCTCGTTCGTGTACGTGTACGTGCCGTCGCCGTTGGGAACCAAAGTGGTCTCCGTCTCGTTCGCCTGCACGATCTCCTCGAAGGTGATCACGTGCGTGTCGCCGCTCTCGTCAATATAGCTAAACTCGTCGCCGTTGTAGTAAACGTTGCCGCCAACGTACGTGTCGCCAAGCACTTCGATAAGCTCGTTAAGCACGTTCGTGTCGCCCAAAATCTCCTCGATGTTGGTGATCACGTCAGCAGGAACGTCAATCGTAACCTGCACGCCGGCCTCGTTCGTGTACGTGTACGTGCCGTCGCCGTTGGGAACCAAAGTGGTCTCCGTCTCGTTCGCCTGCACGATCTCCTCGAAGGTGATCACGTGCGTGTCGCCGCTCTCGTCAATATAGCTAAACTCGTCGCCGTTGTAGTAAACGTTGCCGCCAACGTACGTGTCGCCAAGCACTTCGATCAATTGCTCGATAACCTCAGTATTGCTTTCGTTGACAATCGTCTCGAAGTTCTCAATCACATCCTGTGCTACATTGATCGTGGTCTCCGTGCCATTTTCCGAGGTGTATAGGTATTCGCCTTCGCCCAAAGCCACTAACGTAGTAACCGTCTCGTTGGCTTTTACAACCGCCGCCAGGTTAATCACCTGCGTGTTGCCGGCATCATCTATGTAAGTGATCTCGTAGGTCGTTGGGTTGTACGAAATGTTGCTGGCATCGGCCGCCCCACCTGCCAACCACCAACGGCTTCCGTCGTTGTAGTAGATCCCAGGAACAACATCGTTGGCTGTTGCCGTGTTGTACACCATCATACCGGCAACGTGTGCAGATAAAGGTGTTGCGTCGGTCGTGGCCGATAACTCGACACGGGTATGCAACAACCCTTTATTGGCACTCGCCAATTCCAGAATAGCATCTGTATTGAGATTGTGCGTAGAATTGCTTCCCGCTGTGCCATCGCCAATTTTCTGTTGTGCATATCCACAGCACACTAACAAAGCTAAGGCGATTGTTAAGAATAAATGTTTGCTCATAACCTATTGATATTGATGTTTTTTTGACTATTTAATAATAGTTGGCAGCATGAGAAACCGCTCTCCTTCCAATGGATACTTTTAAAGTTTTATCTTAAAAATTCCGTCAACGGAGTTTCTAAATTGTTTTCATAAGTAGCAGGCGTCCACTTGGAACAAAAAATCTATTTGATGACAAGGTAGTTTGATTATCTCAGCTCCGAGGTTGTTAACTAGTAGTAGAACTATTACATAAAATCGAACTATGGTGAACTATTAGAACTTAGCTAATTAAACTTTCTCACGAGCAAAATAAACAGTTTGCAAACGGATTTTTTGAATCCACTTGGCTTAAATAGCGTGTTTTTGTTACGTCTGTGACTCAGTTCAACATATTTTGGTTAGACGATATGAAATACACAAACGTTCTAAAACAGCCTAGGGTAAACACACTTCCCCGCGGTGTTATCGTTGCGTGTTTTTTCGAAACCGGATGGAATACAAATACTTTCCAAAAACACTAGTATATTTCGCGTTTCTCGCCAGCGCGTTCGATGAGCCGGGTTCTTTGCTCCTCGATTATTATTTGTCAAAAAAAATACCCAAGCGCCGATCAACGATTAGTGGATTAACAAGAAAATTAAGATTATGATCGTCGCCAGTGTCACCACACCCACTAATGTCCGGTCACATTTTAACATACAAGCCCGATGGCTGCCTGAGTAAAGAGCTGATTTGATTATTGTCGCCTTGTCAGTTGTTGGCCAAATAACGTTTCACTTCCGCTATTCCGATATGATCTAGTAATTCGGTAATACCGTAGTATTGGATCGCAACTACAATGTCTACTTGCCGCAAAGGGTTGTCTAGAGCATCATCAAACTCACTTGCGCAAGGATTTTTTCTTTTCTTTTTGGCCCCGTTCCGGGCCTTCTTTTGTAAAACACTCATCATGGCACACTAAAATCAATAAGGTAACTTGATTATCTTGCGACCGAGCGAACGTTATGTCGCGCCTCAGAAGCAAAGGAACGGTTTAGTCTGGACTTTTTGATGCACCTTAAATCGCTATGGCTAATATATGCTATTATATCAACTAAAATAGCATTATTTTGCTAGGTCTGCAGTTTTACAGACATCGTGGAATTTGTTAGTTTTGCTACCAAAATCTGTCCAATTCTACTAATGAATTTGTCTATGCACCCAACAAGAAATCCGACAGCCGTAATCTATGATGATCATTTGTTATTTTCGGAATCGTTTTCGTCGGTAATTGAACGGTTGACGTTTTTTAAATCGGTCCACACATTTGATGAGGAGCAGGCTTATCGCCGATTCTTGATCAAGTATTTCGATGAACCATTTTACTTGTTTCTTGATTACTACTTACCGAAAAAAAATGCACTAACGCTAATCCAAGAGACGCGGCGAATCAATAAAAAAGCCCGTGTTATCATCGTTAGCAGTGTGACCGACCCGGTCGTTATCAATCATATTTTAACTTACGACCCCGCAGGATTTCTCAGCAAGTCTTGCGGCATTGATACCGTCATCGAATGCTTGCGCACAATCGCACTAAACAAATTATATATATGTCCGTCAGTGCAAAAGATTGTGGACACGACACCTCCGTCTGGCACTGTCCCCTTTACTGCTCGGGAACTTGAGATTCTACAATACTTTGACCGTGGACTATCGATTGTGGCGACGGCCGAAGTCACCCATTTAAGTAAGCATACCATTGTGTCCCATCGACGCAATATGATGGCCAAATCCAGAAGTAAATCTATCATCGAGTTATTGACTTACGCTCGTAAACACCATCTGTTGGACTGATTCCTAAATGAATGCAGACTCACCTTTTTCGGCATATTTCCATTTTATTGTGCAGAACCTGATGAAGAAATAAAACAGCTCCATGGACATCCATTACGAGGATAAAGAAATCGCTAACACACCTACATGAAACGTATACTGTTCCAAACATTGATCGCCGTCCAATTGCTGTTGGGAATATTGGGTACTAATACGGAAGTAATTGGGCAAATCGTCTCAGGCACGGTGGTTGATGCCACAGACGGAATCCCAATTTCGGATGTAACCGTCCGCGTGCGGGGGACGTCAACGACTACCGCTTCGGCAAAAGACGGCCGCTACACGGTCAATGGTGTTAAAGCCGACGACACATTGATATTCAGCCATGTCGGTTACCAAACACACGAGGAACTCATAAATGGACGCACACACATCTTCGTGCAGTTGATGCGCCTCGAGGACGTGCTTGAAGAAGTAGTCGTAACCGCACTGGGCATTCCGCGGGAAGAAAAATCGCTAGGTTATTCGGTACAGCGTATCGGCGGCGATCAGGTACAACGGGTCAAAGGTGTGAATGTGGCGACGTCGCTGACGGGTAAGGTGGCGGGGCTCTGGATTCAAAATAGCACCGAATTTGACGAATCGCCCGATGTCCGGCTGCGCGGGGGGGCGAGTAATCCGCTACTGGTAATTGATGGCGTACCCTACGGGAATATGAGCTTAAGGCAAGTCGCTCCAGATGACATCGAAAGCATCGACGTGCTCAAAGGCGCAACAGCATCGGCACTCTACGGCGTACGTGGTGGTGGCGGTGCCATCATCGTGACGACCAAAAGCGGAGGAAACGGCATCAATGTAAATAGCAACACCATGTTTTTCGGGGGTTACCTGACGTCGCCGGAAGTGCAAACATCGTATAGCGCGGGCCTGGGCGGGTCGTATAATTCGATCGACTACGTGTGGGGCGACAAACTCGATATCGGCATCATGGAGGAACAATGGAATCCGGAAACCAAGCAACTCGAACTGATGGAACTCACCTCGCGGGGGAAGGATAACTTAAAAAACTTCCTCGAGCCGGGTATCGTGACCAACAACAACATCAGCTTTTCGCGGTCCGGCGACATGGGAGCTGTACGGGCGTCTCTGAACCACGTCTACAACAAAGGGCAGTACCCAAACCTAAGCTTGAACCGGCTGAATGCAAGTGTATCGGGTAGCCTGGAACTCGGCGAGCAGTTCGAACTGCACAGTAACATCGGGTATAATCGGAGTATGACTCCCCAGACTACAGGTGCCGGATACAGCGACCAAGGGTATATTTATCAATTGCTGATGTGGACCGGACCCGAGTATGACGTTACCAAATTCCGTGATTATTGGGTAGTGCCCAACGAGCAGCAAAATTGGCATTACCAAGCTTGGTATGATAATCCCTACCTGATTGCCTATGAAAAATTAAATGGCAGGGAAAACAATATGGCCAACCTAAACCTGACTTCAAATTATAAACCCTTCGTGGGTGCCAAGATAACCGCAAGGGTGGGGTACGACTTCTATTCCAATGAAAATACACGTCGTAATCCCCCAGGCATCTATTCCACACGCGGGTGGCATGTAAACGGGATGTTTGGCCAATACCAATCCAGGGGATACAGTTTGAATACCGATCTGCTGCTCAATTATGGTAAAAAGAAAATATTAAATACCATCGATATAGACCTTACTGCAGGGGGGAGCGTCTACCGGTACGAAGACCAATCGCTTTCAGGAGTAACCCGCAGCGGCCTTATTGTGCCGGGTATGTATTCGTTGAACAATTCGGTGGAGCGTCCGGATGCGGGGACCTCCAGATATGGTAAGCAAGTAAACAGCCTGCTCGGATTAGCTTCGTTTGGCTGGAAAGATGCGGTTTTTTTGGATCTGACGGGCCGGAACGATTGGAGTTCTACATTAGACATGACGACCCGTTCATATTTTTACCCATCCGTATCGAGCAGTGTCATCCTCGGGGAGCTTTTTAAGCTGCCAAACTGGATGGACATGTGGAAAATCCGGGGGGCTTGGACACTTTCAAAACAGGACCTCGGTGTGTACGCCACCAATGTATATTACGACATTACGCAGGGTGCGTGGGATGGCTTGAATACGGCCGATTATCCATCGATTTTAAATACTGCAGTCATCGAACCACAAACCAACCGAACTTGGGAAGCCGGTACAGCCATCCACATATTGGAAAATCGTTTGGTGCTTGATGCCACCTATTACCATGTGTTCAATTACAACCGGCAGCAAACATCCACCATACCGGCTTCTTCGGGCTTTACGTCTACGTTGATCAACACAAACGAAACGCGTGTGCGTAGAGGCGTAGAATTGTCGTTGCATGCCCACGTATTGAAACGACGCGATTTTACTTGGGATGCAGTGGTAAACTGGGCAACAACACACCAATATTACAAGGAATTGGATCCAGTCTATTCACCGGACAACCTGTGGACGAAAGCGGGTGGACGCGTCGACAACTATACAATCACCGATTGGTTGCGGGATCCGCAAGGTCGTATTATCCATACAGCCGGCGGACTTCCGCAGCAAGGCCAGTACACCTCCGCAATCGGATACCGCGATCCAAAATTCATCTGGGGTTTTACCAACTCGCTTACCTTCCGTAATTTTGATCTTCAGTTGAGTTTTGACGGCCGCGTTGGCGGCCTGTTGAATAATTACACGGCCTATAAGATGTGGGACACCGGGTCACATCCCGATAGCGATAACCAATGGCGTTACGATGAAGTCGTCAATGGCAGCAAAACTTATATCGGAAATGGGGTAAAAGTAGTTTCAGGATCGGTTGCTTTCGACGAATACGGCCGTACTACGGAAGACACGCGCACATACGCGCCGAACGACGTACCCGTATCGTATGAAACGTATGCCCGCAGGTTTGCCGACGGGCGTTTCGGAGCTACCGATCCTACGTTCATCAAAATCCGCGAGCTGGCTATCGGTTATACTGTTCCGCGCTCAGTAAGCGAGCGGTGGGGGATGAGCCGGGCACGCATCGCACTGACTGCCCAAAACGTGTTCCTATGGACGAAAGAGTTTCGTTTTGCTGACCCCGATTGGAACTCCGATAGCGACCTGACGTCACCTTCCCAGCGATTTATCGGACTTAACCTGAATTTTCACCTTGCTCATGGTGACAGATCAAAATAGGAAAAGCCATGGAGAAAAACCGCATAAAATGGACAACCGCCTGCCTCACGCTTATCGTTGCGATGGCGTCTTGTTCTCACTTCGACCAATTAAACACCAATCCCGATGGGTTTACCGTCGCTACACCACAAATGTTAGCGACGAAATTGATTCTCGACATCACAAGGAATGATATCAGCGAGCAAAAGGCATTTATGTCAAACTTCATGCGCGACAAATACATTTTATGGAGCGAGTTTGCGCAAGCTGAACAGTACAATCGCATAGACCGGGCCAATTTCGATAATTTTACGCGGCTTGTCGACGTCGAAAAGATGATCGAGCTCACCGATAGAGTCGATCAAGGCATAGCCAATGCGTATAAAGGATTGGGCCATTTTATACGGGCTTATACGTTTTTTAATGCTACCATGCAAGTGGGTGATATCCCGTACTCGGAAGCGCTTAAAGGAGAACGCGACGGAAATATTAAGCCCCGTTATGATCAACAGAAAGACGTATTTATCGGTATTCTCACCGAATTGGATGAGGCGAATCGATTGTTTTCCCAGAGTTCCTACTTCGAGGGCGATGTGATTTACCGAGGCGACCCCGTGAAATGGCAAAAAATGATCAATTCGTTTTCGTTGAAGGTGCTAATCAACTTGTACCGCAAAACAGATGATTCCGACCTGCGTGTAATTGAACGTTTCAACGACATTTTAAACAATCGGCCCATCTTCGAAAGTAATGCGGATAATTTTCAGTTGGTTTATTCGGATCAGGAAAATCAACGCTACCCTTTCCACAAGTTGGGAAACCAGTTTATCATTTATCCAATGGTATCGGGCATACTCATCGACCAATTGAAAGCGACAAACGACTATCGGTTATTTTATTATGCTTCGCCTTCCCCGGTACAACTAGATAACGGCTACGCTCCCTCGGATTTTGACGCGTATAGCGGGACAGACCCTTCCATCGCGTATGCCGATTTGAGCGCGATACATAGTTCGGGCGACTACTCCGGCATCAACGCACGGTATACCGACGTGGCCTCGGGAGAACCGGTAAGCCTGCTTAGCTATGCCCAAGTGCAGTTCCTACTTGCAGAAGCTGTCGTACGTGGCTGGATCAATGGTGACGCGCAGTCCTACTACGCAGCAGGCATACAGGGTTCCATGCAGTTTGTAGCGAACCATACGCCCGACGCCCCTTCTTATCACCACAACCGCATCATGAGCGATACCTATATTGACGCATTCCCTTTTACAGAAGCCGTGAAGTTGACGGGCACTTCCGAACACCAGATCAGGCAAATCATTACGCAAAAGTTTATCAGTACATACCTCCAGTCACCGCTCAGCGCCTTCTTTGAGAACCGCCGCACGGCTTATCCGGCATTTCCAATCAACCCGGCATCCAATGAAAACGTCCCTGCCGACCGATTACCCATCCGATGGATGTATCCGAGTGACGAACTCAACCACAACCGCGAAAACGTAACAGAAGCCATCAATAGGCAATACAACGGCAATGACAATGTAAATGAACTGATGTGGTTGTTGAAAGACTAGATTGTTATTTTAACGAACATAACCATTCTAATGAAGCGTTTCAAATTTACCACTTACCTGTTCCCGTTATTGCTGACTGCCGCTATCGCCAATCCTGCCTCTGGTCAAATTCAGCAGATTGGTCAGGAGCTACATAAGCTATCTATCATTAACGACAGTGTTGGACGGGTCAATTGTTTGATTCGATTGGGCGAACTTTACCGATCCAGAAACGCCGATAGCTGCTTTTATTACGGTATGGAAGCAAAGCGTACGGCCACCAACATCGGATATCAGAAAGGGCAGATTGATGCCGACCACGTTATTGCTTTCTCCTTATATAAGAGAGGGCTCTATGCGGATGCTCTGGAGTTACTTAGCAAGGTGCTTGCGCACTATCAACAGTTCGGTGATACCGAAAAAATGATCCGGGTATATATGGATATGGCCGGAGTCGAGAACAAGGGCATCTCCGATAGACCCCGGATTATTTCGCTTTTTCAAAAGGCTATCCAAGCCGGGCAAAAATTAAAAAAGGATAGCATCATGTCTCACGTATATATAAACTATTGTAGCGGGAACCCAGGACTTACAGAAGACAGTGTTCGTTACTATCTCCATAAATCAAGAGCAATTTCAAGCCGCTACAAAGACGAATATGTACTGATTTTCAATCAGCTATGGCAAGCCCGTTTACTGATTTCAAATAACCAAAAAGAACAAGCTTTGCCCCTTATAACGCAATCATTAGCCGATGCACAGCGTATCGGTAACACACAGCTTGAAATCAATGCGCTCATGACGCTGTATAATTATGAGAACAACTCTCAAAAAAAGCTTGAATATCTCTATCAAGAATATGAAGTAGCACAGAAAAGCGGAGATAAATCCTTGGAAATATACATTTTAAACAGCGCCTTAGACATAGCTAAGGAGCTCGGGGATAAAGACGAGATCATCGAGGTATACGCGGAGTTGGAAAGAGCGATGACAGAAGAATGGGAAGCATCAAAAAAATTCATCAGCGACTATGTCCGGTTCAATGCCATAGCCAATGAAAACAAACTCTTAAACGAGAAAAATGCGAGACGAGCGCTTTGGTTAGTGATTATATCATCTTTCGCATCGATTGTTGTACTGGCCATTTATATGATCATGCTCCGCCGCAACCGAAAAGCAAAAGAACAGGTCGAAGCTTTGAATCACGCAGCCAACTTGCAGATCATCAGCATGGAGGAAGAAAAACAGCAGGCCATACGCGAAGAGCAGCAACGGTTGGGGCAAGACCTTCATGACGGACTCTCCTCCTCCCTTGCTGGCATCGGCCACCAATTGGAAGTACTCGCAATGGATACCGACGATGCATTCTTAAAACAGCGATTGAGCACATTGAAATTTGCGATTAAGGACGCTTACGAAACATCGCGGAACAAAAGCCATGAATGGTTCAGTGCGGCGGCAGCACCAGACGAGCCATCTTTTGAACAGCGAATCGGACGTCTGATCGACAGCGCGTTGCCGGATAGCCGGTACCACAAGGATATTATCATCGACGACCAATCTTTGGCACGGGCAGGGATTTCGCTTTTAAGAATTTTGGGGATTGGATTTGCAG
>NZ_JAMXAY010000091.1 GCF_025460835.1 Parapedobacter soli
TTTGCTGTAAATCAGAAATTTGTCCCATTTTTTAACGGAGTGTTGGTATCACTTTATATACCAAATACGGTATAGGCTGTTGTGAGCGCAAAGCGCGGGATTTTGAGGATTTGATACTGAATCGGATGAACCACACGGAAAAAGCCAACTGGTTTGAGTTGGAAAACTTGGATACGGATGAAGCCTACACCCATTCGGAATGGTTGGAGAAACTTGGCGTAACCGGAGAAGAATTCGAGTTGCTATCCCGATAGATTCTACACAATGGATTTGACAGAACACCCTATCAGAGCGCAGCGGGCGAACCAAAAAAGGTTCCTTGATACCCTGCCTGAATCCGAGCGCGAGGAACACGCTTTCCTTTTCCGCGTGGGTAACCTCTCCTACCGGTATTACATGGACTTGCTTGCCGAACCGAACGAGGAAGATTATTCGGATTGGCTAATAGGCTTACCGCCAAATATTGCCAATGATATGAAACAAAAGGGTTTCGAGGAATGCCGGGGTATGCTTCCACTCCGTAGGCATACAGCGGAGCGCAGCGACCGCGGACTTGACGAATTCATGAAAGCACACCTAAGCGATGCCGACTTTCAGCGATGGAAAGGCAGCAAAGACTAAAATTGTTTATATTTGCTTAGGTTTAGGTTGATAGCCCCTAATCCCATTGGGGCGATACCCCTGTCTTATGGCAGGGGTATTTTTGTAGGAAATGTTAACACCGCAGCCCCGGAGCAGGGTGCCGGTGACCGTGGCCATCCCAAATAGTGTTAACACTTTTTTGTTCCTGGGCAGCTGCAGTTGACCAAAAGTGTTAACAGTCTTTCCACGGTTCCCTGCGGGACCGCCGGAAAGAATCAGCAGAAGTGTTAACAGCTCGTGATTTTCTTTTTGCTCCGCAGGGCGCTCGCCGCGCGGGCAGGTTAGGTAGGTTGATTTTCCTTTTTGGTTAATTTCTCGATGCCGTTGATATAGTTGATATATCGGTAGCAGGTGGTACGGCCAATATGGAAAGTTTTCGCTATCTGCGCTACGGTCATTTCCTGTTTATCATAGATTTGCTTGATGGTCTTGGCCAATGTAATTTGTTCGGGTTTCAGTCCTTTTGGCCTACCCCCCTTTNGGTTAATTTCTCGATGCCGTTGATATAGTTGATATATCGGTAGCAGGTGGTACGGCCAATATGGAAAGTTTTCGCTATCTGCGCTACGGTCATTTCCTGTTTATCATAGATTTGCTTGATGGTCTTGGCCAATGTAATTTGTTCGGGTTTCAGTCCTTTTGGCCTACCCCCCTTTCTGCCACGCGCACGCGCAGCAGCCAGTCCCGCGATTGTCCGCTCCTTAATCAGGTCTGTTTCAAATTCTGCCAATGCACCGAATACATGGAAAAAAAATCTACCGGAAGCGTTACTGGTATCGATGTTGTCCTGCAACGATATGAAAGTCACACCGGCACTTTGCAACCGGCCAACCAAATCGATAAGGTCTTTTAGCGACCGTGCCAACCGGTCAAGTTTCCAAACGATAACCGTGTCACCGGTTCTTATATTCTGAAACAACTCCATTAGCTTCGGTCTGTCCATAGTTTTACCAGTAACCTTTTCGGTGTATATGATTTCGCAGCCGGAACCGGTGAGCGCATCGACCTGCAGGTTTACCTTTTGGTCGGTCGTTGATACACGTGCATATCCTATTTTCATTTTCTGATGTTTTTAAGCTGATTAGCTTCTATTTATTTTGTACAGTGTTATTATCTTCATTGTACTATAAAACGGCATTTATCAAATTTATGAAACATTGATTATTGGTACAAGTTTTTGGAACACTATTTAACCATTTTCTTACAAGATTCCACGGTACTCAGGGAAAGCCGGAAAACGGTCGTTTTCTGAAACACCAATTTCCCAAAAATTGTAATGTACATTACAATTTATATATAAAAGCATAAATATATAAAAACATAAATATATGGTAATGCTAAACTATTTATATATATTTGTATATATACATAATTATATAAATATATGTTTATATGAAAACATTGGACGATAAACTTTGGAAGATTAAACTGGACTCCACCAAGCGGAGCATGGAAGCCCGGCACCATTTCTTGAGCGAAAAGGAAGTTAGGTTTTCCGATGGTACAAGGGCATTCCTTAATTACGACGCGCAATGCGCCGTTCAAGATTTGATGAAACTTTCCACGCTCCAAAAAATGGAGTTATTGAAAATTTCCGATGCGGAGGCAAAGGAATATTTGGAGCGGTTTTACAACGTACATGCTACCAAACTTATTTCCATGCTATCGGCAAAATGGGAGGATAAGGTTTTCGGGGAACCCTGTAGTCTTAACGACCCCGAAACTTTTGCTTACATAACCGGGGTAGAAGATATATCCAAAAGGAAACTGATAAACCTTATAAAGAAACGTAAAGTTGAATCCGATAGCATGTTGGTTATTATCCGGAAGATGGAAGCGTGTCAGGATTACCGGATTGTACCCGGCCAACTGGAATTGTTTGAATAGGGTGGGTGTTATCGGAGCATCTACCCGAAGACACTCACATTGCACGGAAGTGTTAACAATCCGATGCCAGGCCAGGCGCAGCTTTCGCCAAAAGTGTTAACACATCTGCCGGGGATCCCGGCGGGACCGCGGGGATATGCCAACCAAAGTGTTAACAAAAAAGCCCGATATTGATATCGGGCTTTTTTACGCATTCTTCGCGTGCCACCGCGCCTATCCTTTAAGTTGCGTCCCCGCAGAGCTTATACGTTCAACACGGCATATCAAATATATAAAAATACTTTTTATATGCCAAAATTATTCATCCTCTTTCATGCCGTAGTGTTGCTCGATGGCATTCAGAATCAAGTCCCGCATATTCATGCCCCTTTCTTTGGACAGGTCAAATTTAAGTTTGTCGTACATCCAGTTCGGGAGACTCAACGAATAGTTTTTTACGTTAGTCGTCGGGTATTTTCTTGCCCCATCGTATCCGCTACTTAGTGTATTACTTTCAGGAGTAGCCGTTTCTTTTTTAGACCCGGAAAACAAAGCATCCACACCACCGAGATTTTTATTTGAATCGCCAACGTTGCTAAAATTTTTCTTTGCCATTTTCCTTATATTTTAGTTAATATTTCATCAATCAGTTTTCCATAATCGGTTGCTCCGTTACTATCGGGAGCATACGAAAAAATATCCTTGCCAACGGCCGGTGCCTCGGCCAATGACACGTTTACCCGGATATAAGTGTCCAGTAGATTCGCGCCGAAATACTGTTTGACAGAATCGCGGATATCTTTGGTCAGTATCCTTTGCGGATTGCACTTGGTCAAAAATACCCCCGCAATTTTCAATTCGGGATTGAAATGTTCCCGGACGTTTTTGATAATACCTACAATCCTGTCGATGCCCCGGTAGGCGTAGTATTCAGCTTCAAGGGGAATCAGAATAACGTCACTTGGAACCAGTGCGTTTATAGTGAGCAAACCAAGTGATGGAGGGCAATCAAACAATATGAAATCATAATCGTCTTTGATGGGAGCCAGTAGTTTTTTAACGAATGTTTCCCGGCTCATTTTCGAGACCAATTCCAATTCCACACCCACCAAGTCCAATGATGATGGCACAAGGGAAAGGTTCTCACCAACGGGTATCACAGGCAGGGGAATGTTCTTAGATAGGCTGTCATAGATGGTATCCGGATTGTCGCGAACACCCAGACCCTCGGTAAGGTTAGCCTGTGGGTCGATGTCTATCAGCAGCACCTTTTTTCCCCGGTGGGCAAGACCCGCGCCGATGTTCAGGGTGGACGTTGTTTTGCCGGTGCCGCCCTTGTGGTTGATTACAGATATTACAGTTGCCATAGCTTTGAATTTTATGCAAATATATAAAAATATATTTATATAAATGTATATATATGTATTCGTATTTTTATTATTTGCGAAACCATCATCGAGAAAATGCGTGGACAAAAAGCGAACATATTCTTTGATGCCCCGGATGAAAAAAATCCAGTTGTGACAGCGGCCATCTTGCGGGAACACTGGTGTGTTTATGCTGCGTAGTTCACGGTTTAAGGAGGGAAATGCAAGAGCCTTTACGTCAGTCATGGGATACCGAAACGATGTTCCGGAGGCATAGCTGCAAAGTCTCTTCCGGACCATTTTCCGCGAGGCGAAGCCTCGACGGAAAATGGTCAATAAGGAAGAGCAAGCAGGAACCGTATAGTACACGGTTCAAACAGTATAAAATACTGTTATATAATTAGTTATGAATTTTATGATTTAATTATTGTAAATTATTTGTAAATAATTTTTATTTAAGTTATTGATTTATATATATTTGGATTGTAAATTATTTTGTATATGACTTCTAAAGATTACCAAGTTGTTCGCTTAAGCAAATCAACGGCTTTGCGCGTGAAGTCTTTTAATAAGGGCAATAGTTATGAAGATAACATTACCGCTTTTTTGGATTATTTCGAGCGTACAGGTGTAAATCCTTGGATGCTGAAAGAGCATCCTATCGAGGCGACAATGAAAGGGTTTGACCGAGTGATTGCCATTTTAAAGAGCATTGAAAAAAATAAGATTGACGTAATCAATGAACGACTAAAGGATTTGGACATGTTGAATTTTTTCAAAAAGTTTGATGAAAAAGTTAAAGGCCATTTCGATGAACTGGTCGAACGGAAATTGTCGCCGTTGGGAGAAAAGTTGCGGGTGGGAGGGCAGGAAAATGACCGGGAACTTTCCGAGGAACTGAAACGCGAGGAAGTCACTTTGGAGGAAGTTCAAGAATTGATAAGGGTATCCGGGGAGTATAAGGATAAGTGCGAAACATTGCAAAACAGGGTCGATGAACTGGAGAAAGAAAAAGCCAGGTTGGCGTTGGATGCCCCGGAGGATATCCAAAGTCTGACCGATGCTCACGAAGCCCTTAAATCCAAACTTAATGAAGTAACCCGGAGGATGGAAAAGGTCGTCAAACCAAGTACGTTCGGCAGCGGGTTTCAGATTTCGCAAGCCGACTACAAAACGATTTTGGACAGCCTTAAAAACCTGACTAAATAGGGGGGATTATGTTTGCCAAAGTACATCCACCAAAACAAATGCCGGGAGGGGACAATAAGGGCGGCAGCGGCAAACTGTTCGATTATTTGGATAAGGAGAACAACGATAAGGAGCCGGAAGAACGGACGGAGTTTTTCGACCATTCGCGTGAAGAAGTTACTTATGCTGATGCCGTGAAAATGATTGACAGCAACAACAAGAACCTTGGCAAAAACGACTATAAATTTTACATGGTTTCGTTCAATCCATCGCACGATGAGCAGAAGCATTTGGCAAAGATTGTATCGGGCAGGGAGGTGAACAGCTTTAAAGAATTGAGCCAAGATGAACAAGAAAATTTCCTGTACCAAATGAAACAGTTTAGCAGGAACGCAATGGACGAATATGCCAAAAACTTCGGTCGCGAAAACATCACTTCCGGGAGTGACTTAGTGTATGTCGGCCGTGTGGAAACACAGCGTACATATAAGCATTTCGATAGGGATGTTCAGTATAATCAACCGTTGCTTAGGGAGCGGTCGGAGTTAAGGCAGGAATTAAATGGAGCAACCGAGAGGGAAGCCAAGAAAATCAACGAACGCATTTCTGTATTGGAAACTAAAATGCGGAGAACGCAGGAGGGCGAAATCATATCGAAAGGTGTCGCAAAATCAGGGTTCAACGTACATGTGCATGTAGTGGTTTCCCGTAACGATAAAACCCAAACAACCAAATTATCGCCGCTGTCCAAATCCCGTGGCGGCAAGCAAACGTTCCAAGGAAAGGAAGTCATGCAGGGTTTTAATCACGAACGTTTCAAGGAACGGGTAGGGGAGGTGTTCAATGAAAAATACAATTACCAACCGAAACAGCATGAGGAATACAGGCGCAAGAGCCGCACCAATAACAGGCAGAGCATTGGCAGCGTTGCGGCCGCGGTCGGCCTGAATCCGGAACGCAACATAAAAGGGAAAATAAAGGGTATCATTTCGGAACATACTACAAACAACATGCTCACGCAGGAGCGCCGGGTTATCCAGTCGGGCATTCAGGCGGTGAAGAATTCTGTCATGGCGGTGACTAATCCGAAAGGCGCGGCCGTGAGTATGCTGAAACAGGCGATATCAAAAGTGATATCAGCGGTGAGTGAAAGCGGGTAATATGTCAGGTGTTAACATAATTTCGTTCCTGGGCAGCTGCAGCTGCCCCAAAGTGTTAACACCTTTTCCGGAGATCCCTGCGGGACCGCCGGAAAATGCGCACCAATATGTTAACAGTTTTTGTAATGTACATTACAATTTAAATTATGGATGGATTTGTTGAATCGTTAAAATCGGTAGGGGTTTCGGAAGCCGTTTATTTGGCTTTTCTTTTATTTGCGATGCTGATTATCTACAGCATTAATTTGACCGGGAAACGGGTGCTTAATTTCCTTATAGGTACGTTAATGGTTATCGGTGTTCTGTTGGTTTTCGAGAAGATACAACCGCAGACGGCTTTGCTGAATATCGTGGTTACCAGTATCGGGGCATTATACGGAATTGTGACATGGAGCAGGAGGGGAACCGATGCAAGCGGGAAATCGAAACCGGGGGATAAGCGGTTTGCTTTACAGGCAAACGGCAAGCGGGTTCTGTTCGATAACCCCTACCGGAATTTTTTGGTTATCGCCGGTTCAGGCTCCGGCAAGACCAAGAGCATCGGGAAGCCGTTGCTCGAAAACTATATCAAACACGGTTTTGCCGGGTTTGTATATGACCTGAAAGATTTCGATTATACGAAAACCGCCTACGCGCTTACGTTGCGTTACAACTATCCCCACAAGTTCTACTACATCAATTTCATGGATTTGAGCCGGTCGTACAGGACAAACGTGATAAAGCCGAAGCTGATAGAGGAAAACCTGTTGTTGCAACTGATGGCCGATGTCATGAAATCGTATTTAAAGGACGGTCAGGAAAACGAATGGTTTATCAATGCATTGGGTGTGCTGAAAGGTGTGGCAGTCCGCTTCTACCATGATTTTCCGGAACATTGCAACCTGCCCAATGTCGTCAATTACTGCGTACATAATTCTCCGAAACGGCTTACCGAATTTTTAAAAGCGCGGCCGGAGTGCGTGGCGATAGCATCCGGGTTTATCAGTTCAGCGGACAGTCCCAAGACACAGGCCAGTATACTGTCAACTTTGACCGGCTATATCGGTGACCTTGCTTTTAACAAAAAAGTATGTTATGTGCTATCGGGGGATGATTTTGATTTCAATATCATCGACCCGATGAACCCGAAGCTGATAGCGATTTCCAACAGCTATCAGATGCAGGAGGTTGTCGGCCCGGTTATCGGGCTGATGATTAAGACGGCAAGCCGCCATTTTACCCTTGCCAATAAAGTACCGGCCGTTTTTTTCCTCGATGAAGCCACTACATTCAAAATAGACGGCTTTGAAAATATGCCATCCATTTTGAGGGAATACAAATGCAGCTTTACGATGCTTACGCAATCGACCGCTAAAATTGAACGGCTATACGGCAAACTGGATAAGGCATCCTTGCAAGCGAATTTCGGTAATGTGTTCTATGGGTCGATTTCCGAGACCACGGATATCCAAAACTTTTCCATCCTGTTTTCCAAGCGCAAGGATAAACGGGTTTCCCGAACAATCGGCAATTCAGGCCACCGCGACAGCCGCAGCACGTCCGTGACCATCGAGGAAAAAAACAGGTATGACCCTTATTTTTTCCAACAACTAAAACCCGGCGAGTTCGTAGGGGTGACGAGGGAAGCAAACTTGGCAGAGTTCCATTTACGGTTCAAGCAGTTCGAGGAACAGCAGGAAGTGGACTTGCCAATCGTCCATAATATCACGGAGTTCATGCTTAACCAACATTATGAAAAAATAGTCAGCCTTGTGAAAAGCATTTAAAAAAAATTTCTTTTTATATCGAAAATATTAATATTTTAGTTGCGCATTTACATCCGAGTTCTACTATTATTAACCACTACTAACCGGATAAAATAAAAAAGGAGTAAGCCTGCTTGAGGCCCACTCC
>NZ_JAMXAY010000092.1 GCF_025460835.1 Parapedobacter soli
GGTCAACATGCCCGTTACGGGGGTCAGCATATGCGTTTTATCCATCATCCAACGGTTGCTGAAAAAGGGCAAAGAATCCAACAATTATGAACTGCCTGAAGTTTACTTCATCGGCATTCTGGAGTTCCCTATGGATACCGATGAACAGGGCAGATATTTCCACGATATTGCCTTAATGGAAAAGACGTCAGGAAAAGTTTTTTACAATAAACTGGGTTTTAAATTTCTTGAATTGCCTAACTTTGCAAAGGAAGAAGGTGATCTGCTTACAGATACGGATAAGTGGATGTATCTGTTGAAGCATATGAGCACGCTGGATAAGGTTCCGATATTTTTGGATAAGCGGGTTTCTCATTCGAATTAATTGATTTTTAACGGCAATGAAGCTTGCATAAATTATCCGTGCCTTTTGGCCTATGGCAATTTATGCAGGTTTCAGCTTATCTTTAAGATATCGGAAGTAGCAAAATTAGGAAAGGAGGAACGTATGGCATACGAAGCAAGTTTAAAGGCTAAATGGGATACGCAGAATGCGTTTAACGCGGTAAGGAGGGAAGCGAAGGAAGCAGGGAAGGAAGAAGCTGGTTTCCAATTTGTAAAAAACTTATTGTTCAACACCGATTTCGATGATGAAAAAATTGCTGAGTTGGCATCTGTTTCTCTGGGTTTTGTGCAGAAAGTTAAAGCCGAATTGACAGCCAAGTAGGCTTAACATTATTTCTTAAGGGGGCTAGATCTAATTTCGCCCCGTTTCCACATCCCCCAACAACCGCTTCACGTCAAATACCGGAAGGTAATATTTGTTGATGAACGAGCCGGTGGATTTAGCGATAATAATTCCCCTTGCGGTTGATATGGATAGGTCAAGTAATCTTTCCAACACATGGTTGGGGAGCCGAATGTTTTGGGTTTCAGGGTTTGAAAAACTCTTTAGGTCATCAAATCCGAAAGTAAACACGCCCTCATAATGAAGTAAACGCCGTAAATCGCCGCGAGCGTCGTCCCCGTAGTCATAAATGAACTCTAGGTTGACAGCCACTTTATTACCCGCGGTATTGGTTTCGAAGTAAACGTTAACACTAACGTTTAATAAATTCACGTCGAATGACTTGATTATGTCATCGCTAGGGTCGTTTATCGTGAATACCTCAGTTTTAACTTCGGTTAGGCCAATTACAAATTTGTCTTCTGCCATATTAAATGGGAATTACTTTCGGTAATCCGTTATACCGCGGTTGGGTATTTAAATGTATTATGAATAGGCCTCACCGGCATTTCTTGTTCTGCGGTATTCCCTGCTACATCGACTTCTATCGTCGCATTGTTGCTGTATTTCTCTTTTATCGTGGCCGTTGGGGAAGATATTGCATCTTGTAACGAAGCATACACAGAAATAATATCCTGGCCCAATGCGCATTCAATGTAGGTGAGCGTTTTAGTAGAAAAACTATGAGTTCCGCTTAGCCATTTGCTGATTTCAGACCGCTGCTTGCCCATTGTTTTTGCCAAATCAGCAGGCTTCATATTTTTTTGGGAAAGTATATCTGCTATCCTGTTGGCGATAGCCAGATTACGCTTCACCAGTTTGTCTATGGCTGGATCGCCATGTGTGTCCAACCAATTTGAGATCAAATTATTATCGTTAGTAATACCCGCATTGCGGGCATGTGATTTCCCTTCCTTTTTCATGGTACCTTCCTTTAGAATATCAGCAAAAAATCCTCGTCATAAATAATATCGCTGCAATCATCATTCCATTCAATATCTTGTTGCTTAAATGCCTCGTTTATGGCTCGGGCCAATTGGTTTGCCATCCTAAAATGTGGCCGTACCTGCGGGCAGTCTTGTGCCGCATCGGCTGTTTTGACATCTCCATCGAATAAAAATACTACCCTTTCAGACAGTCGATAACAGTAAAGCCTAAGGTTATTGATGGCAGGCTCACCCATTTCAATATAAGTTGGCCGGCGATTTACACCTTTCGGCGGTAACGCTTGGGCTTCCCTTTCCTCCCTAAACAAACTCGGCTTTGCACCATACACTTTGCCGATTTGCTGCAGCCAAGATAGGATATGATTCAGTTTTCCCTTATTTTCCTCTTGGTGTCTATCGACAAATTTTTGAAAATATGAAGGTTGTTCGTCATCGCCATCCACGATAGCAACCGAGTAATAGGTCACCTTGTCATAGCTAGCTATCAAGCATATTTTAGCAAAGATACTCATCCGTCAGGAGATCTGCAAGGGTTTGTTCACTAAAAAGTAAACAATAATTTTTCAGCCTCAACTTCTTCACCTCATCGGCCAATTCGCTAAATTCCATTTTAATGAGGTTTACATCTATTGGTCTGCCCTAAAGATAAGAAGTTTAGGTGTATCGCACAAGGGATCGCGGAATGTATTCAGCTAAAAGAAAGCCCCGATTCTCCCCTTTTCGGGGCTTTCTTTTTGCTCTGCATGATAACCACATGATTGTCGAGTAAGATGTGTCGATACCGAACGTACAATACCGGAGAAAGAATTTTTGTGACGACCCGCCGTATTTTTGTGACGAGTTTGTCTATTCCGATTTATTTGACCTACCGTTCTTATAATTTGACCCGCCTCCACAGGACCTCAAAGAACGGTTTCNCCCGCCGTATTTTTGTGACGAGTTTGTCTATTCCGATTTATTTGACCTACCGTTCTTATAATTTGACCCGCCTCCACAGGACCTCAAAGAACGGTTTCTATTTTCAATAATAGCACTAATATCCGGATAGTGCCAACTATAATTTTTTTCCTCTGAGTGAATTTCCTTTCTTATGGAAAGCTTTCCATAAGACCGGAGATAGCTACAGGATGAAAAATCGAAAATCGTTCTTTGAGAATCAAAACGGCTGATATACATTTGCACACGTTCTGTACTTATTGTTGCCAT
Source organism: Parapedobacter soli (assembly GCF_025460835.1). Classification (GTDB taxonomy): domain Bacteria; phylum Bacteroidota; class Bacteroidia; order Sphingobacteriales; family Sphingobacteriaceae; genus Parapedobacter; species Parapedobacter soli. The sequence continues at coordinate 2,920 of NZ_JAMXAY010000092.1, forward strand.
TGTTATGCACTCTTTGTTGCCGAAAATTATGTATTCCTGATTGCCAAAAACTCTACACTTTTAATTGCCGCTTACAACCTTCCGGTTTCCCGTAAATTCTCTCATTTCCTTCGCTTATCTTCGTGTTGATTTTTAGCGGCTATTTTCAAAATTGAAAGCGATGTTGTAATTTGCAGTATCACGACCTTTATATCCCGATATTGGCATATACAGAAATTTGCATATATGTATGATACTCAAAATGGAGAATTATCGCTATCCGTCGAAGGACGAATGGCTCACCGTATCGAATAAGTTCCCGACAATCACACGGTTTGGGTTCCCTTACGTGAAAGAAATGACGCTATTGTTGACCCGAAAGGAAACCATAAAGGGTGTTTACATAAAGAATAATCTTTATGAATGGGATGCCTACCTAAGCAAGAAAATCTGGAACTTACGCCAATCCTACGTTAACATGGTGGTCAATTTCAATAGGGGGCTGGCCATCGGAGAGGAGGATTTCGGGGACGAATTCAAAGTTATCCAATTGTTCAACTTTGAATTCTATGCAGAGACCTCATTCTACTACCTGATTGCTGCAAGGGATACGATCTATCAGATCATCAATCTTGCCTTTGATCTAGATATCAAAGAGCACAGGGTCAACGGTGATGAAATACTACTAAAATTAGACGCAAACGGCCACTCAGAAATCCATAATTATGTGAATAGGGCATATACCGATTTGAAAGAAGCAAACGATATCCGCAACTCGCTTGCACATAAATTCTCCAAACTCAGTTCGGACAGAAGAGGGGTGATTTCTGATGACGGCAGGTCATACGGCGCAAGTGCAGGGCATTTCATTGAATACCCCAGACAAGTTGAGATTCTTGACCGTTCTCTCGAACACCTTCGAGATTTCTTTTTTTCAATAAGGGACTCAATGATGCAGATCCACCAACTTGAACCGGATAACTGAAAGGATGTTTAGCTCAATCTCAACGTAGATATCGGCTTTATCCCTTCCTGTACGACCAGCCTATATTGCTTCGATGTTTTTGGTATATTGAACTTAGACGACTGGATCCAGTAGTAAGGGCTTTGGCTTTGTGCCTTTAATTTAGCAAGTTCTGGTGCATCGTGGTTCAGCCAGTCTTTCAGCCAACGTAGCTTTCTAAGTACCGTGCTCACCTCTGTCGTATTAGGTATGTACTTCGGCAAAGAAAACTTCGCCTTTATAAGAGAAACAGTAATCCCATCGGTTGCTTTGCGGGTAAACAGGTGTCGTACATCCGTCAATATCCACACTGCCTTCGCATTTCGAAGTGTCTTGCAGATAGATTTTCTTGCTATCGCTACCGAGTGCTCTTAATCCTGCTTGATAACAAGTTTTTACGTCTGGAGTCGCCTCTACAGCTTCTTTAAATGTCATACCAGGCATTGGTTGTTCTTTAAACTTCTTGGGCCATCACCTTAGAGATAATATCGGATGCTTTCGAACTAAACGAAGACAATCCGCCCCAATCGGCAACGGAAAGATCCTCACTTCCGGCATCCAGCGATGATATATCTTTTACTTGTACTGCATCATTTTCCCTATCGAAGTAATAAGTATTGATTTTCTTTTTCTTCAGGATATTTTTAAACAGCTCGCTTACTGCCTCGGAAGGTGCGAGGTTAAACAGTTCCGCCAAATAACTATCTCCGGTGTTTGCTTTTTGTAAATAATGGAAGGCCCAAGCGAACTCCAAGAATACCGGAGAGTGGGTGGATGCAATGATTTTATAGCCTCTAAACAGCAAGTGGACAATATAGGAAGCCTGTTTTATTTCCTTCCGAATGGGTTTATAATCGTCAACTTCTTTTCTATAACCTGCCCGTTATGCAAATCTTCTGACTACAATACCTTGCAATCTGACTCAAGTGCAGCACTTATTATAAGGCTATCATAGAAAGAGAAACGATACTTATCTGCTATTTTAATAGCACCATTTATTGTCTCAGGGTTGTTTACAAATACATAGTTATTTGTACAACATTCTTTAATGGCCTTTAACGCCTCGTCAAAAGAAAGTTTGAACTTACGTGTCAGCGTGTTAGTCAATTCGGTTAATAGTTGTGTGCTGATATGCGAATCGGTTTCGCTAATAAGTTTACGGGCGGTAAGCCGTTTGTCCTTTTCTGATACGGAATAGGAGTAGACTAAAATATTGGTGTCCAAAAAGACCTTAGCGCTCATTCGCTTCGTCTCGATCAAATTTAAAGCCAGTTGTGTCAATAGCAACGGCGTCAAAAGTCACCTTCTTTTTTGCATGTTTGGAAGCTTGTTGAGAATCTTTACGGAAACGCAGCAGCTTCAGTTGCTCCAAATCACGAAGGAGGTTCATCGCTTTCTCATTCAAAATTTCCAATGTTACCGTTCTCATATCAACAAACTTACGAAAGATGACTTGTTAATCAAAATATCATACTTCGGATTTCGCTGGACACGGATAAGTTTGTTGAATACAGCGGACAAGATTTGTGAATATTCCGGGGAAAGTGGTTCTTCCCCACTTTTGGTTTCCGGAATGTTCATGTAGCAAGCAACGTATTGAATGTAGGGTTTTCATATTTTTTCTTCGCTGCTAATAGTCTGTATACAACCAGAATAATCAATATTGCGATTGAAAAGAAGATAAGCCAAAATACCATATTTGTTTTGCTTAGGATATGTATAGGCATTTTTTAGCTATTCTTTCGATCGAATCAATGCAGCATACATCGTTCCGCCGAAGGATGAAGGCCTTTCGTTAACCTTGGTTACCACCTCATATCCCAGGTTATCAAAGAGCGTGCTTAATTTGCTGAATGTAATAGGAAAGGGTACCCACCGATTTGGGGTAGTGGATTCATATTCAACGATAAGGAGTTGTTTTTCTGTATTGAAGTATGGTTCCAGTCGTTTTACAAGCCTTTCTTGTTCCTGGATATAGTGGATCGAATTGGCCATTAGTATGCCGTCCAACTTGGGCAAAGTTAAACTTTCAAGGTTGATATCCGCTAGCTGAAATTGAATGGACACGTTGCTTCCTGCGGTTCTATTCAGCTTTTGTGGCAAACGATCCACGGCTGTAATGCTACTTCCCCGAGACAAGAGGTGGGCGAGGGCATAGGTAAACGTACCGTTCCCACAACCCAGGTCAGCCCAATGCTGAGGTTTCTCTTCCGAAAGTATCCCCAGTTCAATAAGCGCGATAGCTTCCTGTATTTTCAATGTCGTTTGCTTTTACAACCACGATAAAGCTAGCGAAACTTTTTTATTTATGCACGTTTGTACAGATTGGTCGAATCCATGGCTATTTCAAAGATATGGTCAGATTTCGAGAGGTGAGAGTGTCAGCGAGGGTGTATATAAAGCTAGCAGATAGAGTTGGAGTAAGTGAAGGTGTAAATACGGAGCTTCGCATAATAGTGGTCGAATCTTGCTATGCTAAATTTAAGACGCTTTGCTCCATTCTTTATGATTTATTTATAAAGAATAGATTGACAAAAATCAATTCAAAAAATAAGTCGTAAACCAGTAACAATAAATATCATAAATCATGACATGATGTCATTAAATATTTTTTAGGTGTATTGTTCACGTGATAGGTGTGGCAGATTTACATTTATAGTTGACAATATGAAAAACATATTTATTTTTGTAAACCTTTTCGCGATTAGTTTGTCAAACTAACCGAAAGGAGTATGATAGCTATGAACCAACTATTTGGAGAACGATTTAAATCAGCCCGCCTACTGAACGGATTTTCTTTGCAGGGACTTGCCGATGCCTTGGGCAACAAGGTGACCAAGCAGGCTCTACATAAGTATGAGAAAGGAGAGGTGGTGCCGGATAGTGAAAAACTATCGCTGATTAGCGACGCGCTTAATGTACGTCCGGATTATTTTTTCAGACCAATGGCGGTAGAGCTTGGTCCGATCGAATATCGAAAGCTTAAGAGAATGCCTGTCAAAGAGGAGCAGAAGATTATTGAGCAAACTCGGGAATACCTGTCAAGGTATTTGGAGCTGGAGGAACTGTTAGGTGTCAAATACGATTTTAAAGATCCATTGAATGATTTTCCCGTAATACGTGAATTTAAACAAATTGATGAAGCTGCACTTACACTCCGAAAGGCTTGGAACCTGGGACTAGGGCCGATTTTTAATATCCCTGAATTGTTGGAAGACAAGCACATCAAGATTGTTGAAATCGATGCTGATATTTCATTTGATGGTTTGCAAACCAAGGTGAATGATAATATCCCGGTTATCGCTTATAACAAGAACATTGCTGATAAACTTGATCGCGTTCGCTTCACCTTGCTGCATGAGCTTGGACATTTGCTGTTGAAGTTTGACCCGCAACTTTCCGAAAATCAGCGGGAGAAATTATGCCACCAGTTTGCGGGGGCAATGCTACTGCCAGAACAGACTGTTCGCGAAGAGCTGGGTGATCACCGTAATCGACTTTCGGTTACTGAGCTCGGTCATATAAAAAGTCAATATGGGATATCCATGCAAGCATTGGTTTATCGGGCCAATTTGCTTAATATTGTCAATGACAATTATAAGAACCAATTTTTTAATATGATGAAACAGATGGGGTGGCGCACTGAAGAACCAAATGTTTATGTCGGTGTTGAAAAAGCAACTAGGTTTGACCAATTGCTTTATCGGGCCCTCGCCGAGGAGTTGATTTCAATAAGCAAGGGAGCAGCACTCAAAAACATGAAACTTTCCGACTTCAGGAGCCAATCGTTGGTTATGTAAGATAAGTAATGAAGCTTGCTATCACCGACGCCTGTATTTTATCGACTTGCACCTGCTGGACTTGGTTGTGCCGTTTTTCGAGTTGGATATTGAGGTGCACACCTCGCTTTGTAATACTCCCCTAATCCTGGGCCAGCGGTTTAGTTAAAATT
>NZ_JAMXAY010000093.1 GCF_025460835.1 Parapedobacter soli
TTTGGTTGATCAGCTAATTTAGCCATACAAATCGTCATAGAACCTATTAAAAGCAACATCCACACTAGCGAGGTTGGCGAGGGTTTGGTAACTTGCTATGGCCTGATTCCCCGACAACCCATAGCTTGCGCGCAATTTCAGGTTAGACACGGTGGGGTTATCTTTCAGGAAGTCCTCTTCGGAAACCGCCCAGGCCAATGCACCTGAAGGGAAAAATGCAAATTTATTGTTGGCACCGAACCGCGACGAGCCATCGTACCTTGCCGTAAGGGTAACGTAGTATTTATTGGCATAATGGTAATTGGCCCGCCCCAGGTACGATATCAGTTTGTTGTCGCTAAAAGATGACGAAGGCAAAGCCTTTGTGGCAGCCGACTGGATATTGTACGTTTCATAGATATCGCTCAAAAAGCCAAGTGCTGTGCCGCTGTTCAACCCATCCGACCGGCTATCCTGATAAGTCATTCCGGCCAGCACGTTCAGGGAGTGGTCACCGAACTGGTTATTGTATTCGAGCGTATTCTCATTGAGGAATGAAAAGCTGCTTCCATACGTCCGGGCTGCCCGTCCGAAAACAGGCTGTCCATCAGCGTCAGTACCCTGCCCCAGTGTAATATTGCCAGGGTAGTAGGTATCTGACTTGTTGTTCGATTGATCCAGGCCGGCACTCACGTTTACTTTCAACCCCGCCGTTAGCTGGTAGGATAACTGCACGTTGCCCAGTAACCGCAGGCTATGGGATGGATTGTGCCAGTTCCTGGATAGGCCAACGGGATTCGTTTCACCCCACGGTACGCCCGTGACGCGCGTATAGGTTCCATTTTCATTATACACGCCATCGGTGGGTGGCATGACCATCGTGGTAAAAGGAATCCCCCCACTGCCGTCGGCACTTTGATACTGGGCTCTTTCGTATACCGAATGTTGTACCGAAAAACTGCTATTGAACTGTAACCGTTCACTTAACTTCTGATCCAGGTTAACCCGGAAGGAATAGCGGTCGAACCCCGAGTTCCGGATAATCCCATCCTGGTTGAAATACCCGAAGGAGCTGTAATATTTCGTTTTGTCACTACCGCCTGACAGCGATACGTCGTGGCTTTGCACCATAGCCGTGCGGTAAACGAGGTCCTGCCAATCGGTACCCTTGCCAAGTGCATCGATTTCCTGTGGTGTCCACGGCAACGATTCTCCATCGTTTGCAGCCACTTCATTCTGCAATTGCGCAAACTCCGACGCATTGATCAGATCGATTTTTTTCCGCAGGTTCTGTGCACCGGCATATCCGCTGTAAGCGATGGTCGGTTCGCCTGTTCTCCCCTTCTTGGTGGTGATCATGATAACGCCGTTTGCTCCCCGTGAGCCGTAAATCGCAGTAGAGGAAGCATCCTTCAATACGCTGACACTTTCCACATCATTCGGGTTAAGCTGCGAAGTCAGCGCATCCAATGGCATGCCATCCACCACATACAACGGTTCGTTGCTCGCTCCGAGGGAGTTAGTTCCCCTAATCTTGATTCGCATAAACTCGCCTGGTTGTCCGGATGCCTGCGTAACCTGCACGCCCGCAGCGTGCCCCTGCAAGCCTTGCGCCACGGTAGACACCGCGTTGACTTGGGTAAGTTTATCGGCAGAGACCGATGCGATAGAACCCGTCAGGTCCGACCGCTTTACGGCCCCATAGCCCACCACCACCACCACCACCTCGTCCAAGTCTTCGCCCACGGCAGGTTCCATAACGATCCGCATCTGATTGGCGGTCACTGTACGTTGCACCGTTTGATAGCCAAGGTAAGAGAACGTAAGCCGGCTACCCACCGTAGCCTGCACGCGGAATGCGCCGTCGTCGTCGGTGGCCGCTTCCCGTCCTGTACCCTCCACCTTGATGGACACCCCCGCCAGCGGGTCGCCCCGTTCATCCACGACCCAACCTTCCGCATACTGCTGTACAGCTATCATCGGAGCGGCACCTGTCGCTTTTTCCGGCGCGGCTTTTTTTATCAGGACTACGCCGTCATGCATGCTGTATGCCAACGGCAGCCCTTCCGTGATTTGCTCCATCGCTTCTTCTAGCGAAAGGTCTTTGGCTTCGAGGGTTACCCGCCATGCCTCTTTAAGAAGCCCGTGTTCATAGATAAAGCGGTATTTCGTTTGTTTGGTCAGGTCGTCCAATACCGTTTTGATCGGTCGGCTTTTTACGTGCAACGTTACCGTTTGCCCAGACGATTTGGCCTGTAGGCCTAGCGAAAAAAATACCGTGAAAAACAACACCAATTTCATGGTAACTAGGGTAATAAATAAATTATTCATAAATTTGAAATGATAGGGTTATTCTATTGGTTTCGAATAGCGCACCAAGCAATACCTTATTCGTTTCCGGAGGTAGTCGCATACCTTCGGATTTTTTTTGCTTGGCAAGTTTTCATACAATTACTTATCTATAAACCTCCTTTCTTTTAATGCTTAGTAAACGATCAACTTCTTTCCATCAATGGCAAATTTCCTTCCACTCATTTCGGCTAGCAGCGCACATACGGGTGCCAAGGTTTCGCTGCGCTTGATACCGCCCACAAACTGTTTGTCAGGCAGCGCTCTCTTTACCGTCACTTCGATTCCATACCATCGCACCAATTCATCCAAAATATCACCCATGGTCTTCCGGTTGAAATAGAAATATCCTTCTTTCCACGCCAGGGCCTCTTCAATATCCACCGGAGCCACATCCATGCGTCCGGCGGCAGTAGCTACCACGCCCGTACCCGGCAGTAGCTCTTGGGTTTGCTGCCCGTTGCTTACACGGATCTTCCCTTCCGTAAGGATGGCTTTCACCGAGCCATCTTTGCGATGACTGTTTACGTTGAAAGCCGTGCCTACCGCCACGATTTCGAGGCCTTTCGACTGCACGATGAAAGGTCGCTCCTTATCTTTCGCCACCTCAAAAAAAGCCTCACCCACCACGCTTACCCGCCGCTCGTGAGCCGCAAATGTAACCGGAAAGCGGAGCGTGGCGTTTGAGTTGACCCACACGCGCGTGCCATCCGCCAGCGTCAGTTCATAAACCCCGCCCACGGGCACGTCCAACTGGTGGTATACGAGTGCGTCGGCTTGCTTTTCAGTATTTTTGTAGGTAATGGCCCCTTCTCCAATATCCAGTGCAACACCATCGGTCAGCTGTTGGTGCAGGGGTGCGTCCCCGAGTGCCATGGTACTCCCATCGGCCAGCGTTAACACAGCTTTCTGCCCACCCGGCAGCACATCGTTTTTATGGCCATATCTGGCATCTGCGACCACGCCGGATTCCGTGGGCGTATTCACTAGCCACCACCCCGCCAGCAGGAATATGGTCAGGGTCGCAGCTACTCCGAGGCCCGTGGCCCAGCGCCCAACCCGCTTGCGGCGGTAGCGCGACAGGATGGTCTCCCAATCCGCACGTTGCCTGAAACCATCCAACCGCGCCAGCTTGGCGGTAAGCACCTCATTGTCTTCGAACGCTTCCAGCAGTTTGCGTGCTTGCGTATCCTGCCGTACCAGTTCCGCGAGGCGCTGTTGCTCTGCTTCGGTGAGTGTGCCTTCCACATGGCCTTTGATCAGCTTTGTCAGCTCACGCTGTTGGTTGTCCATTGCCTTTGTTGTTTTCGTCTATAACTATCCATAAGGAACACGAAAATGGAAAAGGGGTGGAAAAAATTTAATATTTTTTAATACAAGAGGAAAAGAAGCAGTGTAAGCGCCTGCGGGCTTATTTTGCGCCGCAGGAGGTTTATAGCCCGCTGCTTTTGGCTTTTTATGGTATTGATGCTTACGCCGAGGGCAGTGGCGATTTCATGGTTCTTCTTCCCATCAAGGTACGCTAATTTGCAGATCTCGGCACAGCCCTTCGGTAGCGAGTGGAGCGCGGCGTGCAGCTCGCCCAAAACCTCTGCTTGCATCATGTGGTGGGTGATATCGCGCTCTTCGGTTTCGGCCGGCGTATACGTTTTGAAAATACGTGTGCCCAAGTTGTGCCGCCGCACACTGTTCAGCGCCGCATGTTTAACCATGCCATAGAGGTAATGGTGTTCCGATCCGGGCGACACCCGGCCCAGCTGGTTCTTTTCGAGCAGCGATACAAACACATCCTGCACCAAGTCTTCCGCCGTTTCTTCGCAGGAAACGATGCGGCAAGCAAACTCGCACAACCGTGCATAGTAGCGGGTAAAGAGTTCTTCCGGTGTCAGCATTCGTTGGTTTTCTTTCATACTGCCTATCCTTCGATTGTTGTGCAGCTTGTCGCACCAACACCCTTGCTCCGTGCCGGTACGATAATTGGCTATCCGCATCTGGTACACAAAAGTAACAAGCGTATTACACGCTTCATTAACTTCAATTAACAAGTTATTCAGTCAGATTAACATGGACGAGTTCAATCAACTACGTAAATGACATTCGCTACCGCCCTGGCGGAACGCAGCCGACAGCTATTTCAAAAAAGGGATATCGCTTAATTAAGACATCTCCGTTACCGGATAGCGAGGTACGCGCGAGATACGGAGTTCGCCATCGAACTTTATTAATGTTGCCCACCAGCTATCCGGCCAACCTTCACGCCGCCAATACAACAAAAAAACGGGCTGTCTCCTATCAAGGAAACAGCCCGGCACGTATTCTGGGCACTCCGCAGGGTACCCCCTCCCGCTAAAGGATAATGGTGGTTAGTATCTCACTGAACCGTGGCGCCGGATTGACACCGCTACCCACGTAAGCCGCACGGAACTCGTACTGCCGGTAGCTTTCGAGCCCTTCCAGCGTTACGCGCGATTGGCTGGCGATGGTGGTAGTCCATTCTTCCGCACCCACCAACCGGTGCTCAAACCGGTACAGGCGGGCATTGCGCTGGTACTTCACGCTCAAATGGGCCATACCCGAACCCGGCGTGTCATACTTCACGCGGAAGTCGGCAACGTCCGGCATGTTGCCAGCGCCCCCTGCAGGTTTCCGAATGCCGAAGCCCGCGCTCAGGATGATGGCCCTGTCGCCGGCGGCAACCTGCTCAACATAGAGGGCCAAACCCCGCAACGTGAGCTCCAACTGCTCGCGCTTTTGGTTTTTCACCTCCACCTTGTGGCGGTCGCCCAGCGCAGCATCAGCCAGCGCGGTACGGTACTCCTCCAAATGGGTTTCCAGCACCGTAAGTTCCGGTGTGGGCGTTGGGAAACTGGCGTTCCCACTCATCTTGGTAAATACATTTTCAGCCTCCGTATCTAATTGCGTGTCTGAATAATTTTTGAAATTGTATATTGTCTTTGACATGATCGTTAAAATTTTAATGTTAAAAATTGAGTTTATGTCGGCCCAGGTCTGCAAGTGGTGAGGTGCGCACGGCGGGCCCCGTGGCGCAACGGCCTCCGTAATCTCTATACGGATTCGTCCAACCCCTACATGGATTGGCCTAAACCCTACATGGATTGGTCCAAACCGGAGTACGGAACGCGCAACCCCTACATGGATTGACCTAAACCCTACGTGGATTGGCACAAACCGGAGTACGGAACGCACAACCCCTACATGGATTGACCTAAACCCTACATGGAGTCGCACAAACCGGAGTACGGTACGCGCAACCCCTACATGGATTCGCACAAATCGGAGTACGGAACGCGCAACCCCTACATGGATTCGCACAAATCGGAGTACGGAACGCGCAACCCCTACATGGATTCGCACAAATCGGAGTACGGAACGCGCAACCCCTACATGGATTCGCACAAATCGGAGTACGGAACGCGCAACCCCTACATGGATTCGCACAAATCGGAGTACGGAACGCGCAACCCCTACATGGATTCGCACAAATCGGAGTACGGAACGCGCAACCCCTACATGGATTCGCACAAATCGGAGTACGGAACGCGCAACCCCTACATGGATTGACCTAAACCCTACATGGATTCGCACAAACCGGAGTACGGAACACGCAACCCCTACATGGGTTGACCTAAACCCTACATGGATTCGCACAAACCGGAGTACGGAACGCGCAACCCCTACATGGATTGACCTAAACCCTACATGGATTCGCACAAATCGGAGTACGGAACGCGCAACCCCTACATGGATTGGCCTAAACCCTACATGGATTCGCACAAACCGGAGTACGGAACGCGCAACCCCTACATGGATTGGCCTAAACCCTACATGGATTCGCACACATAGGAGTTAGGAACGCGCAACCCCTACATGGATTGGCCTAAACCCTACATGGATTCGCACACATAGGAGTTAGGAACGCGCAACCCCTACATGGATTGGCCTAAACCCTACATGGATTCGCACAAACCGGAGTACGGAACGCGCAACCCCTACATGGATTTGCCTAAACCCTACATGGATTGGCCTAAACCAAACACGTTCCGGACGAATATCCATGCTACTAATTCTTACCCTTTCCATGTTTATATTTTCTTCTCTTTGCATACTGCATTGCGTTATATAAGAACAAATTACTACGAAAAGGAAGGCGGCGTTAGGAAGATGGGGTACGGTATAAAATTTGCCCGCGCCCAGTCTATACCCTTTTCCGGTATTATGCACCGGAAAAAGAGAAATACACAGTACATTTACCGTGTATCAGTAAGGTGGCATCAGGAACAAATAAATATACTTATTTGTTTTTCAGCGCTTTGCGATATTCACTTGGTGTTCGTGAAAATTTTTCACGGAAAAGTGTCGAAAAATGGCTCGCATCGGCAAAGCCCACCCCGTAGGCAATGTCGCGGATAGGGGTATCCGTGGTACGGAGCAGGCGGGCAGCTTCGTCCAAACGGCGGAGATTGATGTAGGGTATGGCCTTGAAGCTACGGCGCTGGAATACCTTCTTTAAGCCATCCACCGATAGGTTCACCGCGTCGGCGATAAGGGTGTAGCTAAGGTTCGGGTTGCGGAAGTTTTTGTCGATGTAGTCAGCTGCCCGGTGAAACTGCGTTTCGGCCTGTTTGCCGGGGTCATCGCCATACTGTTCAATGCGCTCGGCATACCGTCGCATAAGCCGTACAAACTGTTGCTGCACAAACCGGTGCCGGCCCATCCCCTGGCGGTCGCAGGTGCGGATGCCCTCCAATATGCGGAAGTCTTCTTCCGCCGCGCGGTAGTATTGCCACGGGTGGATTTTCCAGTCGTCCGGTATATTTTTGAGTTTAGCCAAGGCAGGAGAATCTTCGACAAGGGTATCCAGGAGGCCGTGCGAGCAAGCCACATAATAGCATTGGTGCACGCCGGCGTTAGCAAAAAGCCGGTGAAGGCCACCCGGCACGGGGCATCCGGCCAGATCCTGTGGGTGGGGACCGATGGCGTCGCCGTACCCCCGTATAGCCATTTGGAGATTCCCTGCACGGGAATAGCCGATAACAATACAATCGTGTGAGGCACGCCAGCGCCCCCATGTCGGGCGGTTACAGGTGAGTTGCAAAAAGCCGAATGAGAGCCCGAAGCTCGGTTGCGATTCGTGGATGAAGCAGGTGGTTCGGTTGCGATAGCCAACAGCAGGCAACAAGGGCGCCACGAGTCCGTCGGGCGGATCGGCGAAGAAAGCCACGTCTTTCCGCATGGGGTTACTGTAGCTGAAGGTCAGTGTAGGATACATTTGGCTTGACGTTGTAATTTAGCAGATCCACCAGATTGCCCGATTGGTACCGCAAAACGTATAACCGGAACCACCCTTCAATCCGCCACATAAATAATATTCGCCACCGGGCGTTGGCCGAAATGATCGTATCTTTTCATGCTGTCAAATGTACATTAAATCCTTCGATTACACACAAGCGGATAAAAAT
>NZ_JAMXAY010000094.1 GCF_025460835.1 Parapedobacter soli
TTTTTAAATGGAAAATGGCTGGCTGACTTTTTCAGCAGGCCCTACGTACCAGGGCAAGGAAACCGGAAATTTCCAATGGGCGGCAAACGTGGGCGGCAACAACCTCCAAATCAACACGGCCCAGAATACGGTAACGGCCAATGGCCTCACTATCCCCGGGGTGTATAACCTGGGCAACGCCAGCAGCCGGCCCGCCGTAAGCGAGGCCAATACGGTAAAGACCGTAAACAGCTTATATGCCTTTGCCGACTTCGACTATAAAAATCAGGTATTTGTGCAGGTCACCGGTCGCAACGACTGGTCAAGCACCCTGCCCACGGGCAACAACTCCTATTTCTACCCCTCTATCTCCGCGAGTGCCATCCTTTCGGATTTGCTAGGCATCGGGTCTTCGTGGGTGAACTTCTGGAAGCTACGGAGTTCATTCGCCCAAGTGGGCAACGATACCGACCCCTACCAAACCGCGGCCTACTACGAATACAGCACCCTGCCCGGGGCGGTGGGCTTACCGGCTACGATGCCCAACGTCAACCTGAAGCCCGAAATCACCTCTTCATTCGAAGTGGGCACCGAATTCCGGCTATTGGCCAACCGGCTGCATGTCGATTTCACCTGGTACACGTCACAAAGTAAGAACCAGATTTTGCGCAGCCCTTTGTCGGTCAGCACGGGCTACACGGATAAAATCATGAACGCCGGCAAAATAAAGAACCGGGGCTGGGAAGCATTGGTCACCGTAACGCCGATCAAAAGCCAGCTGACCTGGGACATTACCCTCACCGCCGCGGCCAACCGGAGCGAGGTGGTTGAACTCGCCGACGGGGTGGATAGCTACGTGATGGCCTCGGGCCAGGGGGCCACCGTGGAAGCCCGCGTAGGTGGCCGGATGGGCGACATCTACGGCATCGGCCTCCAGCGGAACGAAGCCGGCCAAGTTGTCTACCGGGGCGGCGTACCGGTATTCACCAGCAATACAATGAAAATCGGCAACTACAACCCCGACCTGATTGCCGGCATAAAAAACACCCTCAACTATAAGACGTGGTCGCTGGGCCTGCTGTTCGACGGCCGGCTGGGCGGCACCATCTATTCGTTCACCCACGTAACGGGCACCGAAGCGGGTAGCTTATCGAATACGCTGCCCGGCCGTGAAGAGGGCATCATCGGCGATGGGGTGGTGCTGAACGACGATGGCAGCTACTCTCCCAATACCGAACGGGTATCGGCCTATGCGTACTACCGCGGCTACTACCGCCGGCCGAACGTAGAGTCCAATTCGTTTGATGCCTCGTTCGTCAAACTGCGGGAACTGACCCTCGGCTACCGGCTGCCCGGCGCGCTGACACAGAAAACACCGTTCAAATCCATACAATTGAACCTCGTGGGCCGCAACCTGCTGCTCTTTGCAAAAGCGCCGCATATTGATCCGGAGACCTCGTTCGTGTCTGGCGGTACCATTGTGCCCGGTATCGAAAACGCACAAATCCCCTCCACGCGTAGCTTCGGATTCGACATCAAATTCACCCTTTAAACAAATTGCCATGAATATTAGAATAGCCGTTATATGCGTAACCCTCCTCCTCGCGATGGGAGGTTGCCAGAAAACAGACAATATCAATCCCAACGTACCGGCAACGGTCAATCCGGGCGTCGTATTGCCGCAGATACTCTACAACGTTTCGAATACCCTAACGCTTAGCGCCTTCGAAATCAACAATGAATTGATGCAGTACACCTGCATGAACAATACGTTTACGGAAGTGCAGCGTTTTAAACTGCAGCCCTCCAATTCCAACCAGCTGTGGAATTTATACAACCGGCTACGCGACCTCAGCGACATTAACCGGATGGTCGAAAACGGCATTGGACACCCGAACTACCGGGCCGTGTCAGGCATCCTCCGGGTCTTCATCCTCTCGGTGATCACCGATGCCTTTGGCGACGTGCCCTACACCGAGGCGGGAGCAGCGAGCGCGGGCAGCATCTTCACCCCCAAATACGACGCCCAGGAAACGATTTATGCGGGTCTCATTACAGAATTGCAGCAATATACGCAGGACATTGACGTAAACGGCACGCTGGATTTCGGGGGCGACCTGGTGTACCAGGGAAATATGCTCCGATGGAAAAAATTCGGCAACAGCCTCCTCCTCCGGCTGCTCATGCGCACCTCGGAACAGCAACCGCAACAGGCCGCCACGCTGATTGGGCAGCTGCTGGCCGACCCGGCGCAGTACCCCGTGATGGAAAGCAATGCCGACAATTTCATTTACCGCTACCAAGGCAGCTTCCCCGATGTATTCCCGCTCGCTCCGAGCTACGTGCGCGATTTTGATTTCAAGTACAAATCGGTCAGCGCATTCGTGGTCGATTCGTTGACCAAGTTCGGCGACGCGCGGCTACACCAGTTTGCCCGTCCAACCAACGCCTCGGCCGGCAGCGACAACCCCGTGTATGTCGGTTTGCCCAATGCCCTGCCCGTAACCGAATCGGCCAACTACAACGGCGGTTATAATTACCAGTCGTACCTCGGCACACGCTTCCAGTCGGACCGCGAACCCGCTATCTGGATGACCGCCTCGGAGGTGTTTTTCCTGAAAGCCGAGGCTGCCATCCGCAACTTCTACCCGGGTAACGCCCAGCAAGCCTACCACGATGGCATCCAACATTCGTTCGAATACTGGGGGGCGCCGTTTAGCGCGGATTACCTCACCCAAGCCAGTGTGGTGTATGATGGCGGATTGCCAAAGGTGTATCTTCAAAAGTACTTCAGCTTGTTTTTTACAGGTATTGAGGCGTGGAGCGACTACCGGAGAACGGGCTACCCCCGCCTCGTGCCGGGCCCGACCAACGTCAACGATGGCCGGATACCCTCGCGGCTTCCTTACCCGCTATCGGAGCAATCGCTCAACCAAAACAACTACCGCGAGGCTTCGCAACGCATCGGCGGCGACGATATGAACAGCAAAATGTGGTGGCAAAACTAGCAACGAAAAATACAACAGCTGATGAACACGAAAAGAATAACAAGCACGTTAGCCATCTTTTTTTCCCTTGCCCTCACGTACGGGCAGCCCATGGACAGCCTGTCCATCGCCGAGCGCATCGTGCCCCGGTTTACCGACTGGTCGGTGCAGGAGGTGGTGCCAGGTGGACGAATCGACGCCATCCGGCAGCTCGACGAACACACCATTGCCCTGGCCACCCGCGGGGCGCAAAAGGGTAAACTTTACCTCAGTGATGACCAAGGTACGAGTTGGCAGCTAGTGGCCAATCCCACGCCGCATGACATCACCTGCATCGCCGAGACGGGCCGCAAGGACGAGTTCTACCTTCTCACTGGCCATGCCGAAGTATACCGCACCCTCGACGGCGGCCAGTCGTGGAAGCTGCTGAAGCAGCTCACTACCAATAAGAACACCGAAAACTATGCGGCCGCCTACGCCATTATGTATACCACCAACGGCACACTGCTGGTTACGGATACCAATTCCGAAGGTGGCCATATCTATCGGTCTACCGATAAGGGCGACACCTGGACAGACCTTGGCGCCATCTCGAAGAATGCACTCTACCGGCTTGAACGGGTGGGGAACGGCATCATCGTTAACGGATGGGACGGCACGGTATACAAAAGCATCAACGACGGCCTGACCTGGAACCGGATGGACAAGCTGACCGATGCGGCACTGTTCGCCACCGAATACATGGGGATGGCCAATGTGCTCCAGGCCGACCAGGATGGCCGCGTGTACCGCAGTAGCAACCTCGGGTACAAGTGGGAGCAAACCGCCACCTTAGCCGGGGCAGCAGACGATTTCGTCAACATCGGCTATGGCGCGGCTTACTATGGCACGTATACCGGTCCAAAGAACGTGTACCTCACGCTAGACTACGGGCGTAAGTGGTGGAACCTCGGCGCCCTGCCCACGGTAGCCGGCGATTGGCTCGACCACGGCATACGGGTAGAAACGGCCGACTCGGTCATCACCCTGTTTGCCACGAACAAAGGGTTCGTGCTCCGGTCGGCATTTGCCAAAGCGTTTCTGCACCACACCCTGCAACAGGTAAACAACAGCCGGGATACCATCCCCGCCCACCTCAAAATACCCGTGGCGCAAGCCCGGGTAGGCCTGGTGACCAGCGTGAAGGAAATCAACGAGCCCGAAGACATCGTCATCCACCAAAAATTTGCCTACATCCCCTGCCGGGACGGCAACAACGTGGCCATTATCGATTACCGTAATGCAGAAGCCCCGGTATTGGCGCACAGCCTGCGCGACCCGGATATTCTCGACGCGTTCAGCGTGGCCATCAAAGGCCATTACCTCTACGTATTATCGATGACCAACTGCCGGATAAGCGTCTACGATATCGGTGACCCCTACCACCCGAGAAAGGTCGGCGCACTGACCGTGGGCGGAGCGGGGAGCTTCCTGGACCACTACCAATCAGACTATACGCGGCTCCGGAAGCTATGGATTGACGGCGACTACGCGTACGTGACGCACAGTTCGGAAAGCAAGGTCTATATCCTCGACCTCCGTCGACCCGAAAATCCCGCCATCATCAGCTCCTTCCATACCGGCGACGGCGCGTTTGCCGCCATGACCCACGGGGATGTCTTGTATTTGGCCGGTTACGGGCCGGGGTCGTCGCTCATCACAGTCGATATCCGCGATAAGCGCAACCCAATCATTAGCGATCGGACCTATGACCCCATCTTACTGAAAGGTACGTGCGCCCTGGCCATTGCCGGAGACCATCTTTTTGTAGTCGCCTATAATGCGGATACGTTTTGGTCTTTTGACATTTCCGACCCATTGCACCCCAAAGTGCGTTCGCACATCAGCGATAGGCATATGCGTGGACCGGGCCGGATAGCCCGCTGGAAAGACAAGGCCTTGGTGTTGAATTCCATTAATCATTCCGTCGGAATCATCGACCTCTCTTCGCCCGAAGCCCCCCGGGTGGCCAACTATTTCCAAGACCCTTCCCTACGCCGGGTGTATGGCATCGCCGTGGATGGCGACCAGCTTCTCCTGGCGAGCAGGGAGGCCAACAATTTCATGGTCATCGACCTCAACCGTACCGGTATGTAATTGCCGAAAAACGGCTTCTATCTATGCAATGCCCCCAAGAGCGATTGGCCTTTTGGGGGCTTAGTGCTTTCGGGGTTTTACCGGAGACCGGGCCGCGATGAAACGCTGTATGGATTATCGCAACGGGATTTTTTCGCCCTTTGCACCTTCCCTTTCATGAAGACCTCGCCGATAAAAATCACATTTTTCTCTATAAAAAAGTTCTCAATGGCAGAGGATAGACCGATAAATTGCTTTTATTATGCAACGCGATCATTTTGCATATTAAAGCGAATTTATCTAAGCGTGTTAAACGCTGTAACGAAAGGATATGAAAGAAGTCACGCTCAAAATACCGGACAACAAGCTCGCGTTTTTCATGGAATTGACCAAACAATTGGGCTTTGAGGCTTTTGTGGGGATGTAGAAATTACCGACGCACACAAAGAACTGGTTAGAAGTCGTATCCGAAAAGCTAATGAAAACCCGGAGCGCCTATTGGCTTGGGATGAAGTACAGGACGGCTTCTAATTTGACTAATGGCTTTTCGCATATTAATCGATGAAGACGTTCGCACGGATATCCAAGAAAGTATTGATTGGTACAACGAGCAGAAACACCAATCATCTTCACCTCATTTTTCCGCATTCAGTATTGCTTCCAGTTGGCTATATACATCTAATATCGAATGGATTGAAGGATGATCTTTATGGTAAAGAAGCGAAGTGTACAAAGTATAAGAATGGCCTTCGATGATATAGGATACGGGGTTGTCAACCTTTACAATGTACTCGCGGTAATCGCTATTTCTATACCAGCGATGGAATACTTTATATCGGATTGCGGCCCTGTGCTCGCTGTCTGAACACACATAGAGAAGGGCATGTTGTACATTTTCAAAAAAGCGGACGATAATGGCATTTACCGTTTTGGAGACCAGATTGTCTAAAGGTTCCAATGAAGCAGACACTTTTTCAATGACTATTTGATAAGTGTTGTCGAACGTTGTGTCCGCTATCAGCGAGAGCGATTCATCTGCGACAAAAGCCACACGATAAGTGATGTCGTTTTTAGTGATGAAGCTGTAGGTTAAGGTCTCTTCATCAAAAGAATAGTCATAATGGTTTTGCAAACTTGATGCCCTTTTTCGTTAACACATCCAAGCTTGTTTTGCCTTTCAAATAAGAACGCACCATCTCCTTATTCTTTGCAGTTTGATGCAAAGACTTGATAATCGCAGCCTTATCTTTTTGAGCTTTTTCCATAACAGATACAAAGATAGTTATAATCCTATTTATTTTCAAATGACCGGGCTACAAACTATTGACAGCAAGAAACTTAATCATACTTCTTAAAATAACCTCCTTTTTCGTGAAGCTTCCCTTCCCTCACCAATTCCCCCGATACCCGCTCCAACACCTGTCGCGTATCCTCCGGGTTGGCCAGGCTCAATATAATTTTCCCCACTTTGGTGCCTATCACCACAAACCGACATTAGCAGGGAGAGATAAGCATATTTTGGATATTATGTGACATATCGTTATCTTTGTGAGAGGAGGTATATATGCTTACCAAAACAAGATTAATTAATTCACTTGATAAATTGCCTGAGCAATTTTCTATTGATGAACTTGTAGACCATGTTGTATTTATCGAGAAGGTGCAGCGGGGTTTGGATGACGTGGACCAAGGTAAAGTTAACACCAAGCAAGAGGCACGTCATAAGTTAGCCAAATGGCTGAAATAGTTTGGACAGACAATGCTATCGCTGATTTGGACGATATCGGCGAATATATCGCAAAAGAATCTGCCCGTTATGCCGAACTGACCGTATCAAAATTATTTTCAGCACCCGATATATTGGAGGCTTACCCTAGAAGGGGATCTATCGTGCCCCAATTCATGGATGAAAGTATTAGGCAACTTATGGTCGATAACTATCGGATCGTATATCAATTGGCCGCGGGGGATCAGGTGAATATACTAACTTTGCATCACGGTAAACGGTTGATTTCAAACACTAGGCATTTTAAGAAGAAGTAACATAAGAGCTGCCTGTATTTATCAGTTTTTCCTCCCTCACCAATTCCCCCAATACCCGCTCCAACACCTGTCGCATATCCTCCGGATTGGTTAGGCTCAATATAATTTTCCCCACTTTGGTGCCATCGCCCACGTCCCAGTCATCCGGAGGGAGTAACACTCTTCGACGGTCCAGTCGAGGGCTTTGGCGAGGTCACTTCCAAATCTTTGGAACAGCAATCGCTTTGTAAATTAGTCAACCCTTAAAAAGCCCAATATTTCTTTTTTGAAGTCA
>NZ_JAMXAY010000095.1 GCF_025460835.1 Parapedobacter soli
ACTGACTGTTAGTGTGTTGTACAGAATTTAAGGGATGACTAATTACGGATTTAAAAGCGATTCCCGTTGGAAAATCAGGATGGTCAAAATTTGAGGGTAAAGCAACGGAGGTACTTCAATATCTTTTTGCTTCCGATCTTTCGGTATGGTCCAAACAATATAAGACCGACGATGAATTATCTCGATTCGACTTGATTTGTCGGGTAAACTCCGTTGACGATTTCTGGAAAACGATAGTTTCATCATTTTCTTCAAGATTCGTTCTGTTTGAATTTAAGAATTATAGCGACCTCCTGCCCCAAGGCCAAATTTATATTACCGAACGTTACCTTTTTCCGAAAGCGTTGCGCGGAACTGCTATTATTGTTACCAGAAAAGGGTTGAGTCCGCAAGCGGCTATTGCTTCCAAAGGCGCACTACGAGAGAGTGGAAAGCTGATCCTTTCAATGGATGAGACTGACTTGGAACAAATGATTAATAGAAAGGGCCAGGGGGATTCCCCCAACGATTATTTGTCGGAGAAATTGGATGAGTTTCTGATATCCTTGTCTCGCTGATTATATTTGCTAATCTGAACAAAGATAGAACTGGAGAAATCTTTCAAACTGAAAAGGGGGTAACATGATTTGTGTGTGTGTCCGAATTGTCATGCGCTGTTAGATTTAGGAGGGATAGTATTTGGAGACAAGTCGTTTAAATTGCTAAAGCACTCGATTGGCAAAGAGTATTTGAGGCATCATAATGATACCGTCTCATCTATAAGTTATTGAGATGAAAGGCAATTTCAACTCCACTTCTTTTTTTATCTTTGGCATAATTTTAGGCCAAATGCCATGTTATTGACCAAAGCTTATGCCGACATTACATTTACCTAGCCAGATCAATGATGCATTTGGTGCGCCAATAGGCCATATGTTCCGGTTAATAGACTGGATATCCCAACGATCTCAATATGAACATATCGAGCTAGACTATAGTGGTTGTAGATTCGCACATCCATTTTATTCTGTAGCAATACCATTAGTGATACAGCAATTTAAACGGAAAGGATACCAATCAATCATTCTTAAGAAGAATTTTGGAAAGATCTCCGTAAATGAATACATGGGTTATATTAAATTTCCAGAGGGAATTGACCCGCTTGACACCGAGGATCCTGCTAAATATTTGGAAAAGTATAAGGGGAAGACATATATCCCATTAATTTGCTTTCCTGTAGGAGAGGGTCCTGAGGTTTCGGGGATACGGGACCATTTTTTGAGTGCAGTAAATAAGCTACTTACCACAATTACAGGGGCCACCGGTGCATTACGCCATGCATTGATGTACCTAATTGATGAAACAGTCAATAATGTACTGCACCATTCGGAGGATGAGCGTGGTTATCTGCTAGCGCAGTATTATCCGAACAAAGGTTATCTTGATTTGGCTATTGTCGATATCGGTAATACAATTTTACAGACTTACCAAAAATTGGATAAGTATCTACATGTAAATACGCACAAGCTTGCTATGGAAGCGGCAATGGCAGGAAAGTCTACGAAGAGCCTCGACGTGGATAGAGGGTTTGGGATTAGCACTTCGAAACGCATGCTTACAGAGGGGTTGCATGGAAAATATTTTCTTTATTCTGGGCATGTATACAATATTCACACAGACGAGCAGAATGTTGTGACAGAGTTGCCAGAAAATATATTTTGGCAAGGTGCTTATGCTTGTATGCGTATCCCCGATAGCGTACCAAAAGGTTTTAACCCTGCGGATTACTACGAAGGCTGATTTGGATTTTAAATTTTTTTTTGAATACTTTTACGTATCTTTACACCCCTTATCCGAAAGGAGGATGAACTTATGATTGCATCTGAATTGAAGCTTATCAACCTGTTGCCAGTTACACTGGACTCCCGTGAGGCAGCTATCCGGCTCGCTGATATAGTGAGAGAGTATAGTGGTGACAAGCAAATAGAATTGGACTTTTCAGGCATAGAATTCATGTCACGTTCTTTTGCGGATCAATTTCACAAAGAATTGTATCTCCATGATGAAGACACTTTTGAGATTGTGATCAAAAATGCTGATGCTTCTATCATACGTATGCTGGATGCCGTATCCAAAACGCAGACTAAACGGAAGGCTGTAAAGAAGACTCACCAAGTAGCTTCTTATAATGATCTGAAGCAGATGGAGAGTTTTGTGACGAGCTGGTAACTCCTCGTTGGTGGCGTAACGCTAACTTTTAAATACATGTTTCCGGTGCCAATTCAGCTTATCATGCTGGGGTAGGTATTTGGTGGATTGCGGGCCGCTAATTCGACTACCTTGTAATTTCCGTAGGCTATAATCATGCTTATCATCCTCCGTGAAATGTGGTGACACGATGATCCGATAATCTTCATCCACGCTAAGCAATCCACGGTCAAAGGCACGATGCATATTGGGGCATAACGCGATACCATTGCCGATGCGGTCATCATGGCTTACACTGAATGGCACGATATGACAGGCATCGACAAAACTGTGCCCATGCATCGATAGCAAACGCATGCCGGTAAATGCGCAGGTACTTTGGTAAAGCTGGATAATGTGGCGTTTGAACAGCCCATTGCGCACAAACACTTCTTCTTCGGTATCAATACGGATGGTTTTGTATTTGGCTTCGGGTTCTTGGAGAATGTAAGACTCCACATCATGCAGGTAACCCTCGCCGCTATGCTTGGCCGCGAGGAAGTAAGCTTTGCGGTCAGGGAAGTAGGTGTCAAGCAAGGCAGTTTGCAAAACGGTACGGCTTACCGAATCTTGGATGAGCGCAAAAAGGTCTGCACGTACTTCCCCATGATCCAGCACCTCGGCCAACGTGTTCACACTTTTGATGTGCGCATTGATAGTACAGCCTGGTCTCGGTACTAGATGCCAAAAAGGTTCACCGCTGGCCTTGTCGCTTTGCAGATAATAAAACGGCTGCGTGAAATCTGCTTGGTGCGGCGTGGAGACGAGCAGCTGCCAATTTTCTAAGAAATGGCCTACTAGATCGGTGTTTGCTTCGAAACGGTTTTCTATGACGATACCTTTTTCTACCAACTCCATAAGCGTAAGTACCAATACGGGTTTATGTGGGGCGATCCCATATCGGGTGCCTCCTCGCTTGAGGTGGGTGAAAGCGTGGAGGTATGTCTTCAATAGTGGGTTCATAACACGTCAAAACCAATCCGTTTCAAGTAGTTATACGTATCATCATAAAACGCTTCGCTGCGGGTAGCGTCTTCAGCATCGCCCTTGGGCACCACGATGACCATACCTTGCCGTGCACGGGTAAGTAATACCCGATACGCATTTTTGAGGTACTGCTTGCGCTCATCTTTGAGGATACGCTCCCAGCGGCTGCCCTTAAAGGTGAATGTTTGCCAACCGTCCGCATGGTATCGAAAATCAGCATCCCAGGTAATGCAAGCCCAATCTAACTCAAGGCCTTGCACCTGAAACTCGGTAGCTACATCTTCGAGGTAATAGGATGAACGTACGTCGTCCTTACCATCTAGAAACCAATGCACCGGATCTGTAGGTACACGCACATCGATAGCGTGTGGCTTAAGCCGGTAAGCTTGTGAGGACACCATGATGCCATAGCGCTGATTCGCCCTCGCCTGTTGTTTAAGCCACTGTTTGGCTTTTTGCAGATCGCGCGTGAGCACGATTGGATAATTATCTTTAATACGTTGCAGCGTGGCGTGGGCTTCATCAGGCTGTAGGTCTAACAACTGCTTCACCATGAGCGACAAATGCTCGGCTCGAAACGAGCGCATGGAGACCGAAAGATGCAGCTCGGGCTTGTAATGCACAGGTGCTTGGTGTTGGGCGAGGAGGGACAACGCCTCGCCCGCAGCATACTCGCTATCGGTGAGCTGATTGGACACATACACTTCCCAATGCGGGAATGACCGATTGAGCGAGACGATCCACTCGCTGATGCCAGCCTCGCCGGTATTAATCTCTTGCCCTCCGCCTACTAAACACACCACAACGGCCCAATCGGGATGACGATCTAAACACGAGATGAGAAACTCGGATTCGGAGTAAGCGAAGCCTGGACGGTTCTTTTTGCGCGCCATAAAACTGGCGGTTTGCTGATGATTCCAAGCGCGCTGCGCCTCATCGAAGATGGCTACATGGTCGTGCGGCGGATGCTCATCGGCCAAACAGTCGTCACGAAAGTGATGTACATTTTGAATGAAGAGTTTCACACCCCGGCCGGCGTCCGTCTTTGTTAACTTACGGCCGGCTTCTTTTTCTCGCCTCACTTTATCGCGCGTAAGTGCCTCACGCAACACGGCTACCAACGGGCCATTACCCGATAGGAATACGCCTGAGGTTTGCTGCTCACTATCCAACTGTTGGGTAGCGATATCTAGCCCCACCAATGTTTTCCCGGCGCCAGGCACGCCGGTAACGAAGCATATTGCTTTGCGATGGTTTGCTTTGGCATAGCCGATTACTTCCTTAACGGCGGTGCTGGTAAGACTGAGGTTTACCTTCTCTGCGCTATGGGTGGTAATATCGGCCACGGTATGTTGGTTGTATAACGCAGTAGCAGCTTCGATGATGGTGGGTGTGGGCGCATACCGGCCGCTAGCCCAGGCTAAGGGATCGATAGTTGGCCCATCTGCAAACAGCAGGGTTTGCTGAATAGCTAGGGGTAGTTGGGCTTCGTTGCAGGATATAGGATACAGTACATTGTCGTTATGTATGGTGGTGCTTACTACAATGGGTACATCGGGTGCGGCGGTAGCAATAAGCACGGGTGCAATAACTGCTGCGTGGCTGGGCTCGTGAAAGTTTTTAAGGTCGAGCGCATAATCCCACACTTGGTCAATCGCATAGCGGTGATAGTTAACATCGCCAACTTTAAACTCTAAGACGAGGATGGCATTGGCGATAATGACCACGGCATCGATCCGCCGCCCCATACGAGGAATGTCGTACTCGAAAAACACATAGCCTTGTGGACAGGACGCGAGCACTTGCTTAAGGATACGAATTTGCTGCTGCCACGCGCCACGCTGGGTAAGCTCAACACTAAAGCTGCTCTGCTGGGTGAGTATGCCTAGTAAAGCTTCTTCTGCCGTGTGCAAAAAATGGGCAATGGTATCGGAATAGTACGCACGGGTCATAGCGAGTGATTGTCTTCTTCGGCAACTTGAATAAACGTGTAACGGCAATTGGCCGACAGGCAGGCGTGCTGCTGCACTACAGGAAGGTCTGTAGTTTCATAAACCGTTGTGCGGTTGCCACACTTGGGGCATGTGGTGGGTTGATCACCGTATGTATAGCTTATCGCCGGTTCGATATTCTTGAGTTGCATGATATAGCAATGGGTTGTTGAGCTCGTTCGTAAAGTTAGTGAAAAGTTTATATTTTTAACCAAACTTCATTATCGCTATGCTCATCGTTACCTGTGCCATCATCATCCGCCACGGCAAGATACTGATCTGCCAGCGCAGCAACACCATGGACCTGCCATTGAAATGGGAGTTTCCGGGAGGTAAGGTGGAACCGGGTGAGGATGAGGAAGCAACCATTGTGCGCGAGATAAGGGAAGAGCTACACTTGGATATTGAAGTGGTGAAACGGCTTGAGCCGGTAGAACACGACTATCCGACTTTCCGGATACAGTTGGTGCCTTTTATCGCAAATGTGGTAGGCGGAAAGTTGCTACTCGAAGAGCATGCAGACGCCAAATGGGTAGCCGTAGTTGACTTAGACCAATACGACTGGGCACCTGCCGATGTACCGATTGTTGAGCAACTGAAAGCCGTAGATATGTAGAATTGGGGGGACCTTTATCGGAATACTTAAAACAGGCTAATGTATTTATCGAACCCATAGATTTTGCCTCTCTTCCCTCCTGTTATTTCCTTTAAAACTCCTGCGCCGACCAGCTCATCGACCAGACGGTAAGCGGTTGGTGCAGACACACCGGTAATTTCTACGATTTTTGAAGCTTCTATTATAGGCCGTTGGTAGAGGTAATTCATAACTGTCAATAGATGATGACTCCGCGTGCCCTTGGTTTGGATTTCGGCTTCTATATCTCGCTTTAGCTTTAGAATAGCATCAAACGTCGTTATTCCTTTTTTTGCTGTTTCGATGATACCAACCAAAAAGAATTTGAACCATTGCGTTAAATCGTGATGAGTCCTAACGCGCATCAAATTATCGTAATATAAAAATCTATTGCGCTCAAAAAAGTCTGATAAGTATAATATTGGTTTTTTCAAAATACCTTTGTCTACAAGGTAGAGCGTAATCAACAGCCGCCCAACCCGTCCATTTCCATCTAGAAAGGGACGGATCGTTTCAAACTGGTAGTGTATTAAGGCTACCTTCAACAGTTCCGGCATAAAGTAATCGTCGTTATGGGCGAACTGCTCTAGATCGCTCATAAGCTCGTTTACACTATGATGTACGGGAGGAACGAAAGTAGCATCGGCTATACTGGCGCCACCGATCCAGTTTTGACTAGTCCGGAATTCTCCAGGCAGCTTGTGTTCCCCACGAACGCCTCTTAGTAAAATGTGATGGGCTTGTTTTATGAGGCGCGAGGAGAATGGCGACTTGTCCAGTTGAGCAATGGCCCCATTAATTGCGTCGATATAATTGTGAACCTCTTCCCAATCGTTCCTTTTCTCGATAGCCACGTCTTCCTTATCGAGAAATGCCTCTTCAATGTTCGTCTGTGTACCCTCGATTTTGCTGCTTTGCGTTGCCTCCTTTGCGACATGCATGCTAATAAATAAATCGATATTTGGTATATATTCAGAATACATATCCAAACGGCCTAATTGTCGGTCTGCTTTCGACAATAGGTGTTGTATTTCCATATCGTTAAGAAACCATGGCCGGTTCAATATACTAGGTTGAAAACTTTTGTAATATCCCTGAGAGACATAGGTGCCAGAATGGAAATCTTTCATCGTTCGCTTAATATAAATGTCACCTTATTTAAAATATTGCTTTGTTTTTTAAATAGCAAATATAGTTATTTAAATAAACGGGCTGAAATTTAAATAACGGCCATTTATTATTAAAAAGTCAACCCTTAAAAAGCCCAATATTTCTTTTTTGAAGTCAATCC
>NZ_JAMXAY010000096.1 GCF_025460835.1 Parapedobacter soli
CGGTAAGCTAAAATTCGATTACCCACACTATCCGTCATAGAGCCAGAATCTCTTTACAGCTTTTGACGAGTTTGTAAAAAGTAGTGGTAAACGCAATGATTGGACAACTGCTACTTACACCAAGTTTAATACTGTTCGTTCACATCTTTTTTCTTTCAAAAGCAATTTTCAGTTTACTGATATTAACGAAAAGACGTTATTAGACTACGTTTCATTTTTACGCATTGAAAAACAGATGCGTAATAGCACCATCGAAAAGCAAATTAGTTTTGTAAAGTGGTTTTTGAAGTGGTGTAAAAACAACAATTATACAATTACCTATAATTTTGAAGAGTTTAAACCAAAACTAAAGGAAACATCTAAAAAGATAATCTTTTTAACTCAAGAGGAAATCGAACAGATTAAATCAACGGATTTAGGCACAAAGTCGTACTTAGAACGTGTACGTGATGTATTGCTTTTCTGTTGCTATACAGGACTTCGCTATTCAGATGCCTTTAGCCTAACAAGACACGACATTAAAAATGATGCTATTGAGTTTGTTACCAAAAAGACAAATGATATGCTGAGAGTTGAATTAAACAAACACAGTAGAGCAATATTAGAGAAGTACAAAGATGTACCTTTTGAAAAAGGAAAGGCTCTACCTGTTATTTCTAATCAAAAGATGAATGACTACATAAAAGAACTTGGAGAGTTAGCAGAGATTAACGAACCGATTAGAGAAACCTACTATGTAGGCAATGAAAGAATAGATGAAGTAAAACCCAAATACGAACATTTAAGCACTCACGTAGGGCGAAGAACATTTATCTGTACCGCTTTATCATTGGGGATACCTGTACAGGTTGTAATGAAATGGACAGGACATTCAGACTACAAATCAATGAAGCCTTATATTGATGTAGCTGATACGATTAAAGCGAATGCAATGACTAAATTTGATATGATATGAATACAGTAGATGCCCAATTAGAATTAACAAGATTTATGACTGATAACACAATAGTGATGTGGGAAAAAGAATTAAACACATCAGGAAATTCGTTTAATTTCGATTCCCAAGATATTTATAGACAATATATGATTAATATCTTAATGTTTGATTTTAAAGACCGAATTGATTCTGCAAAAGACACACAAGAAAGAAAAGAAATTTTATCTATTGTTAGAGAAAATTTGGAGACAATAATTAAGTTGTATGAAAAAAATTCTGATTTCTTCACTAATCTTGATAGAGATGGACTTCGGTTAAAGAAATACCGAGAAAGAAATAAAAATAGTTTGTCAGATAATGATTTAACAATGGAATTGTATAGAGAAACGGAATTGCCTGAACGTAAAACCTACTTTGAATCAAGTTTTTACAAAGAGATAGGTTTTTTAAACTACGACTACCACCAAGAGATATATAATCATAGTAAAAGGCTTTTAAAAGATGTGAAATCAAATTTTAAGGACTATGAAATGTATGACAATGATTATCTTTTTATTAATGACAAGCCTATATTTTCAATGGGACTTATTAGTAAACTACATAGTATAGTAAACAATCAATTTATTGAAGATATATCAGAATATGATTTTTATAGAGAGATAAATATCTTACATACAGTGAATAAAATAAAAATCAAAGAGGATTTTCTATACACTTTCTTTTATGTAATTCATTGCTTACATAATAACATAGAAAACAAAAGTTTAAAGAAAAAGTGGTTTGCTCAAATATTAAAAGAATTTAAGATTAAGAAAGCAACTTATGACTCTAAGTATAAACACATAACAGGTAGCAGTGCCAATGATACATTAAAAGAGTATCGCAATCTCATTGATTCAGCTTTTAAACAATAAAGTACTATAAAAGCCTTTAAAATTTATAAATCCACCTTTGAACCACTTTAGAATTTTACTAAAGTGGTTTTTTTGTGCAATAAAGTGTGTTTTTCCACCCCCTCTCCACCTTACACACATCGTAGTTTTGAATTGTTCGAACATCACAAAATCGTATAATTTAAAAACTAAAACTATGTATATAAGCGAATTAAAAGAAAAGCCAGTTTGGCAAATGACAGGAGAAGAACTATTACAGTTATTACAAACAGTATCTATAAAGGATTTTAAAGAACTCAATACTTCGCAAGAAACGCAACAATCTACAAAGCGTTATGTTTACGGAATACGTGGTATAGCAGACCTACTTGGGTGCAGTATTACCACTGCTAATAAAATCAAGAAAGAAGGTCATATCAAAAAAGCGATTATCCAAAGAGGTAGAAAAATTATAGTCGATGCTGACTTGGCATTAGAACTATTCGCTAAAAAATAAAAGGGACAACTTGTGCAAATCGTCCCTTAATATCCAATTAAAGTATAACTCAACTCTTATCGTATAAAGATAAGGATTATTAAAACACAAGTAAATATGAGCTTAGATATACCCTATATCCGAGTAGGAACTGCTTACTTTAAAATCATCGAAAAACCTTTGATATCAGGTGATAAAGTTAAAGTAATGGTGCGTTGGACTCGTGAAACGATTGTATCAGATCACGGAAAGTCCTACTTAGAGAACGTCTTAAAATTAGATGGCTTTTGCTGTATTCCAGACCATCTTAACTATCAACCAATCGTAGAAAATTTTTTTAATACCTATAATGAATTAAATATGAAACCAATAGAAGAAGATTTTAACTTAAATGAATTAGAACAATTGATTCCAAACTCACTACACTTTGTAAAGCACATATTCGGAAGTGAACAATACGAATATGGTTTAGACTATCTAAAGCTATTGTATGAGAAGCCAACGCAAACCTTACCAATATTGTGCCTTGTTAGTAAAGAACGTGCAACAGGAAAAAGCTCTTTTATTAAATGGCTTAAAAATATCTTTGGACTCAATATGACTTATATCAAAGGAGATTCTTTTGGTTCTCAATTTAACGCTGATTGGGCAAGTATGTTATTAGTTGCCATAGACGAAGTATTCTTTGATAAGAAAGAGATTACAGAGCGTTTAAAGTACCTTTCTACTACTGACAAAGACAAAGTTGAAGCAAAGGGAAAAGACAGACAGGAAATAGAGTTTTTCGCCAAGTTTATTCTTTGCTCTAACAATGAGGATGATTTCATTCAAATAGACGAAGAAGAAATACGTTTTTGGATTCGAAAGATTAAACCTATTGAATCAGAAGACGTTCACTTTATCAAGAAGCTAACAAGTGAAGTTCCTTATTTCATCAAATACTTACTTCTACGACCTTATTACACCACGCAACAAACCCGAATGTGGTTTACACCTAAACAGATACTTACAGCTTCCCTTTTAAAACTAATTAGTAAAAACAAAATAGAGATTTCACTTTTAGAACTTTTAAACCTGTGCTTTGAAAAGGTTGCCGAGGATGAAATTTGCGTAGCTCCCAATGATTTACTCTTGTTATTACGCAAGACAAACCCAAAACTAATTATATCTGCTAGTGAAATAAGAAAGATTTTAAAGAAATGGGATTTCGAACCACAAAATAACACAAAATCTTATCAAGGAATAGAGCTTTTATCTCATGGAGAATTTGTTAAAATAGAACGTAGAGGACGTTACTACATCATTAAAAAAGATTTATTCTATAAAATATTTGATGCAATGATGCAAGAATAGATTAAACTATTGTTTATTAATAAGTTACACTGCATCAAAGTCTGCATCAAACTAAAAATACATCAAGTTTGATGCAAGAGTGATGCAAGAAACAAAATGAGTTTGATGCAGTGATGCAAGAGTGATGCAGAGTATTTTATTGAAATACAATTGATTAACACCTTTCTGCATCATTGCATCAAAAAAAACAGATTTTTAACCCGACTATTTCAAAACGTATGAATTGTGAATCAGCTAAACAAATTAGCCTAACAGACTTACTTAAAAAGTTAGGTCATACCCCAACCAAAATAATGAGAGTTGATTGGTGGTATCTCAGTCCATTTAGAACTGAAAAAACAGCATCATTTAAAGTGAATATTGATAAAAACGTGTTTTATGACCATTCTGCTGGTTTTGGTGGAACAACACTTGATTTTGTGATGAAGTACAATAATTGCGATATTAAATCAGCTTTAGAATTGCTCAAAAACGATTCTTTTTCTTTTCATCAGCCAATTATTGTGAGTTCTAACATTATTCAAGAACCAACATATACAATTCAAGCGATTAAGCCATTAACACATCCAAACTTGATACAATATATCACTGAGCGTAATCTTAGCCTTAAAATGGCTCAAACTTATTGTAAGGAAGTACACTATACTCTAAACAACAAATCATATTACGCTGTTGGTTTTCCCAATACCACCATAAATGGTTTCGAACTAAGAAACGTGTATATAAAAATGTGTCTTGGAAAAAAGGCAGTAACCTACTTTGATAACAAAAGTAAACATATTGTCTTGTTTGAATCTTGGAGTGATTACATCAGCTTTTTAACCCTTTATCCAAATGCAGAAAAGCAATATGATTATTTGATTCTTAATTCCGTATCAATGTTGAATAATACAATAATTAAAACACCAAATAATTATTTGTACAAATGTACAAATGGGGAATTGTATAAATGTATCAATGTACAAATGGATAAAAGTATCAATAATACTTTGTACAAAGAATTAAAGTATGAAAGTATTATTTGTTGTTTCGACAATGATAAAGCTGGAGAAAGTGCCTTTCAAAAAGTAGCTCAGACCTATACAAACGTTGTTGATGGACGAAAACTGTACGAGAATCACAAAGATTTGAATGATTATTTACTAACTATTAACCGCAATGATTTGACGTGAGAATTATCGAGATGTGTCTTTGTCCTTACAAATTGGAAATTTGACAACCAAAGACCACTCGTTTTTCTCCCGAAGGTCGCAAAATGGGTAAGACGATGAAAAAAACAAAGAAGATAGAATTTAGAGTAACTCTTACAGAGGCTCTAATCATAAAAAACAAAGCAGAAAAAGTAGGTTGTAGCGTTTCGGAGTACATCCGAAACACCGCACTTGACTATTCTTTAGCGTATAAATTAACTCCTGATGAAGTTGAAGTTTACAAATTACTGAACAAATACACAGATAATTTTAGGCGAATAAGCAACCTTTTTAAGCTTGGTGATACAACAGGAGTTAAAGAACACACTATTGAAACAGCTAATCTAATTCGGACTCACTTACAAAAACTACTGTAATTATGATAGCTAAAGCAAAATCTTGTGTTGGTGGCACAGCATTATTCAATTACGTAATTGATGATAAAAAGGGATATGAGCTATTAAGAAACAATCTTTCGGGGGATACTCCGAAAGATATGTTTCAAACGATGCAGATACTACAAAATCAAAACAGCAGATGTAAAAACAACACAATATCGGCTGTTATATCTCCAACTATTGTAGATAGTCAAAAGATGAGCGATAGAGATTTACGAGCATTAGCCGTTGAGTTTTTACTTGGTTTACAAATCGATCCTACCAAAGCTCAATTCATTGCTTTTGTTCATACAGAAAAAGAGCATAAACATATTCATATCATCGCCAATCGCATAGATGAAAATGGCAAAGCTCTAAAAGATAATTACATTGGTTTTGAAGCTCAAAGAGTTGCTCACGAAATAGCACTTAAATACGGTTGGACGTCTATAAGACAAGAAAACGAGAATAAGAAACAAAGAGCTAACAACACAAACTTAATAGCTAAAAACACTATCAAAACAGCTCATAGGGAAGTTTTAAGACAGGAACCAAAAGATTTACAACAATACATTCGATTAATGCTTGAAAAAGATATTGAGGTTAAACCAACTATTAATAAACAGGGGAATATTCAAGGATATCGCTTTATTCATTTACCAACTAATACAAACCTAAAAGCAAGTGAAGTTGACCGAAATATGAAGTTGAATGATTTATTTAAAAATACAGCAAGCACAGAGTCAAAGAATGAAGTAGAAAAACTATTAACTAAGCAAGAAGCAATCGAACCACAAATGCAGAATTGGAAAACAGATGTGTCTGTTTTATTTAGTTTGTTATCTGCTTTTCAACTTAGTGGTAACGATGAAGATGATGAACAAAAAAAACGTAAACGAAGAGCACTAAAAAGATAAACAATGGCAAAGAACCAACCTAAACTCACTGATATGACAGAACTATTACTTCAGCAAGTCATACAATTAGAACACACGATAAAACAAAGTAAAAAAACTCATTTAGATACCATCAAAGAATTAAGTAACATCAAAGTAACAGTAAATGTTGCTGAACTTCGACAGATAGAAAAAGAACAAAGACAACGCTTACAGAATGACTTCGATCAATTTCATCGAGAGATAACAAAAAATAATGAGGAGCTTTTGAAGGTTCACAAGGCTGTTAGCTCAAAGAGGTTATTCTACTTGATTGTATTGAACATCTTTTTACTTTTAACAACAGGTTTTTCAATGTATTTAGCTGTTAAGAATACTATTGAGAAATCGGAGTATGAGCGTTTAGAAAAAGAAAAGGGGCAATTAATAAATCAATTAGAAAATGTAAATCAGTTTTTTAACAAAAATCCAAGGACAGCTAAATCTTTCAAAGAGTGGAGTCAAAAGCAATAATTGAAAAGTGTTTATCAAAGTTATTTCCGTAAAATTTTTAGAGCTTTGAAGGCTCAAAATTTTATGGAATAACTTTGTTGGAATAGGTTCACAATATTTTAAAAGATTTACTAACGACGTGCCGCGTATTGGCGATGGGCGGGATTTTTAGCACTGAACTTTAATCGAAGAACAGAAATTGAATTTTGCACTTCCGTTGATACGAAGCCGTTCAGCCCGCCTA
>NZ_JAMXAY010000097.1 GCF_025460835.1 Parapedobacter soli
AATCTAACTTAAACTGCTGTCCTGTTTTCGGGGGGAATTATAAAATTACGAGTCTGATTAAAGATGAACACTTTGATTTCTATGAGCATTTAGCCATCCGAAGAGTTTGGAATTCTGACGACGACGACTTGGATTTTGACGAACTGCAGGCATTGCTGTTCAAAAAAGCAGTAGTCTTTTACGGCCCTCCCGGCACAAGTAAAACGTTTAAATCCAAAGAACTGGCTAATGCTTTTATTTTAAATCAGTACATTAATGATAAAAATCGGTTAGTAGAATATTTATCCAATCCTGACGGAATTATTAAAAACAGAGTCCACCATTTGCAGCTTCATGCCAACTACACGTATGAGAATTTTATAGGCGGGTATTTGCTGAAAAATGGTGATACGGTTCTAACGCCAGGAAGTTTGATGAAAATCTGTGACGAAGCCAGAAAGGACTTAAACGAGAATAGTGCTTTAGATATCCCGCATGTTCTTATTCTTGATGAGATGAACAGGGTTGATCTTTCCAAATTATTTGGAGAAGTTTTTTCAGCCTTAGAGCAGCGGGATTACGATATTTCTGTAGGGGTTGAAGATTTGAAATTGAATATCCCTCGTAACCTCCACATCATTGGTACGATGAACGAAATCGATTTTTCACTTGAACAAATTGATTTTGCATTACGCCGAAGATTTATGTGGTTCTTTTATGGCTATCGGGAAGAAAGATTGAAAGCAATCATCGAGCACAGAGCGTCAGAAACTAACAGTAAAATTGGATCGGAAGATTTAGCGCGTTTTTATAAAAACATCAATGCCCTGAATGCCCAAGTCGAAGCAAATGAAGAACTAGGTAAAATGTATCAAATAGGGCACGCCTTTTTTGGTGATATCGTACCCATCTATAATCAATATAAGTCGCTAAAAGGGTACAGCAGTAAAAACAGTTTTCTGTTTGAGGAAAATGGGCCGGCCCATATTTTATGGAATATTTCCATCCGACCAATATTGGAGGCATTTATGGGAAATCATGACGAAATAAGTAAAAAGCAGCTTTTAGACGACCTGAAATCTATTTTCCTAAATTAATCCGCCATGGATCGCTATTCTAAAATATATATAAATGCGCAGGACTGTTTGCCCATTACGTGTGATGAAGAAATAAGTAATGCGTTATTCTATTTTATAGCGGAGGTAGAACCAGAAATTTTTCATTTTTCGACCAATGGGAAAGAAGAAGAATCCATTGTTTATTTTGACTATCAAAAAAGGCAATGGTTTGCCAATCGATATATCGGTGAATGTGAGTTTATCTACAAAGGACGGATATTTGTGCTGAAAATTGATCCCCGCTTTGGTCACGGATTATTAGTCAAGCTATTTGAATACATTTATTCCACCAAACTTCCTCCTTCTTATCATTCATTAGCTAACAAGCGCACAATCGATATTCATAAACTGGTGGTTTCCTTAATTTGGACGTCTCACTTGAAGAAAGCATTAAAACACGGCTTATTCAAAAAAAACAAAAGGATTAGGGAAAGCGGAACAACCATCAGGGGGAAATTTTTAGTAAAAGAAAGTTTAATCGATATTCGGGTAAAGAATAATTTACGTTACGAATATCTATTGAAAGATATTGATAATATTCCAAATAGGATCCTGTACAAAGCGTATAAGATTTTGAAAAAGAGCTACTTTCTAAGCGATGGTTTATTATCCAATATAATCAGATCCGATTTCAAGAAATTGGGTTGTATTGATGGATTAGATTATCGCATACCTTATTCTGATTATCAATCCATAAAGTACAGTCATTTGTATGCTGCGTACAAACCCTTGATTGACTTGTCGTGGCAGATTGTAAACTCCAAGGAAATTGGTCTAGCGAGTAGCGATGTCCAGAAAAATAGTTTTTACCTTGACATGGCGGAGGTTTGGGAGTTATTTGTACATAGAGTTCTCACTAAAAACCTGCGCCCACATGGTTGGATAATGTTAGACCCTGAGTATGAAATTTATGGCAACACGTTTTTTAAACGTACAATAAAGCCAGACCTTGTCTTGGAAAATAACGGTAAAGTTCTTGTCGTTGACGCAAAATATAAACGGATGAAATTCCGAAAAGAAGATGTGGATAGAGAAGACATTTTTCAAATTCACACCTATTCGTATTATTTTGATGAGCCTAATAAAACCGTATTCTCTACTCTGGTTTACCCCATAGAGTTTGAAAACAACAGCTCAACGAGCAGGCATACATTATTTGGCAAAAATATTTCTAAAAATTCCTTTTTCATAGAAGGAATACAGGTTGCCATCCCCGAATTAATTGAAGATCAAATTGAGGTGTTTGTTAACTCACTTAACTCTAAATTAGCTGAAACATGATCAACCCCATCGAACGCATCACCCAAAACCGCATTGTGCAGCTCTTCACACAGGAGCTGGGCTTTGTGTATTATGGCAATTGGGAGAAACGGGAGCATAACAGCAACGTAGAACAAGAGCTTTTAAAAAAGAATCTCTTGCAGCGTGGCTATTCCGATACCTTGGCAAATAAAGCAGTAAAAGAAGTGTACGATTTGGCGAATACCAATGCCGGTAGTCTGTACGATCGCAATAAGGCAATGTATTCTTTGCTGCGTTATGGTGTGAAAGCGCGTCCCGAACTGGGTGAGCATTTTGAAACGATATTCCCGATTGATTGGCAAAATTGGGAGGAAAACGAGTTCGGTATTGCTGAGGAAGTCACGTTGGCCAAGAGCCAGCATACACGTCGCCCGGATATCGTGCTGTACGTAAACGGTATCGCCCTGGGTGTGCTGGAACTGAAACGGGGAACCACCGATATCGCCGAGAGCGTCAACCAATCGATTTCCAACCAGCGTGCCACCTTCAATGAATGGTTTTACTCGACCGTTCAATTCCTGTTTGCGGGCAACAATACGCAAGGATTGAAATACGGCACCATCGAAACACCCGCTAAATATTATCTCTCCTGGAAAGAGGACGAGCAGGATAACACAGGCTACAAACTGGATAAATACCTTCGAAAGCTCTGCGACAAAGAGCGTTTTCTCGACATCATCTACAATGGCGTGGTTTTCGATGCCGGCGTGAAGAAGTTGCCCCGGCCACACCAATACTTTGGTTTGAAAGCCGCCCAAGGTTTTGTGAAACGTAAAGAAGGCGGGATCATCTGGCACACGCAGGGTTCGGGCAAGTCGCTGATGATGGTGATGCTAGGCAAGTGGATCTTGGAAAATGTGGCCAATTCGCGGATTGTTATTCTGACTGATAGAACGGAATTGGACGATCAGATCGAAGGGGTGTTTAACGATGTGGGCGAAAGCGATATTGCCAAAACCCGATCCGGGAGGGAATTGATGCAGTTTTTGACCTCCTCGCGGCCTAGATTGGTCTGCTCGCTGATCCATAAATTCGGCAATAAAAGCGAAACCGATTTCGATTCGTTCATCAAAGAATTGCAGGAAAATCCCGTACAAACGCAAGGGGAGATTTTTGTCTTCATCGACGAGTGCCACCGTACCCAAAAAGCGGCAAACTCAACCAAATCATGAAAGCCGTCTTGCACCATGCTGTGTTCATCGGATTTACGGGCACTCCCCTACTGAAAGCCGACCGCAAGACGACGATGGATGTATTTGGACGCTATATCCACACCTACAAATTCAACGAAGCCGTAGAAGACGAGGTGGTGAAAGACCTGATGTACGAAGGAAGAAGTATTGAGCAAAACCTGACCTCGCAAACCCGGGTAGACCAATGGTTTGAGTCGAAAACCGCAGGCCTGAACGATTTCCAGAAAAATGAACTGAAAAAGAAATGGGGCACGATGCAAAACGTATTGAGCTCCAAGAGCCGGATGGAGAAAATCGTATCCGATATTCTATTAGATTTCGCGACCAAACCACGGCTGAAATCGGAACGTGGAAACGCTATACTGGTTGCATCCAGCATATACGAAGCCTGCAAATACTACAATTTGTTTTTGCAAACCGAGCTGAAGAACAAATGCGCCATCATCACTTCCTACAATCCCAATGCTAGGGATATTTCGCTGGAAGACACAGGTGCCGACAGTGAAACCGACAAGGAATATATTTACAAGACCTACACGGATTTGTTGAAAAATGTGAGCCCCAGCGGGAATAAATCCAAAACCGACACCTATGAGACGGAAAGCAAAGAGCGCTTCCGAAAAGAGCCGGCAAGGATGAAATTGTTGGTCGTGGTATCCAAACTGCTTACCGGATTTGACGCGCCACCCTGCTCGTACATCTACATCGACAAAAAGATGCAGGATCACACTTTGTTCCAAGCGATTTGCCGGGTAAACCGCCTGGATACCGACGACAAAGACTATGGCTATATCGTAGACTATATGGAATTGTTCGGTAATGTAGCCGATGCAATCAATGTGTACACTTCGGAACTGGACAGCGAAGGATTTAGCAAAGAAGAAGTGGAAGTGCAGTTGAAAGACCGCATCAAGATTGCGACCGACCGCCTGATGGTTGCACTGGAAACCGTGGAAGCGATTTGTGAACCGGTGGAGGCACCCCGCAGCGATCTGGAATTCATCCATTATTTCTGCGGCAATACCGAAAACCCGGACGATCTGAAAGCCAATGAATACAAGCGCATGGCGCTGTACAAATCCATTGTGGAATATATTCGTGCTTATGCAGGATTGAAAGCCGATTTCGCCAATACTTCCTTCTCGGAAGTAGAAATCCAGCGTTTTCACCAAAAGATGGAAGATTACCTGAACCTGCGCGAAGTCATTCGCAAAGCCTCGGGCGAAACCATCGACCTGAAAGCCTATGAAGCTGATATGCGTTTCCTGATCGACACCTATATCCGTGCGGAGGAGTCGGAAAAAGTATCGCCCTTTGACGATATTTCGCTACTAGACCTCATGGAAACGGATATGGAAAAGGCCATCGACAGTTTGCCCAAAGGGATTAAAGGCAACAAAGAAGCCGTAGCCGAAACGATTGAAAACAACGTACGCAGCAAGATTGTGGAAGAGCACCTGCTGGACCCTAAATATTTCGACCACATGTCGGTGCTGCTACAGGAGTTGATCGAACGCAGGAAGCAAGAAACGATCGCTTACCAGGATTATTTAAAGGAGATGGCTGAGCTGATTCGTCAGGTCAACCAGGGAAAAAAGGATGATGTGCCGGCCAGCTTGAATACCAAAGGCAAGGTCGCCTTGTATCACACTTTGGGCGATGAGATGCTGACTTTAGCCTGCGAAGATGCGGTACAATATGCTAAAAAAGAAGGTTTTCGCGAAAACATCACCAAGCAGCGCGAATTGAAAAAAGCAATTTACGACGTGGTGAACGACTTGGATAAGGTAGAGGAAGTCTATAAAATCATCGACGCGCATAAAGACGAATATTGATGCAAACCGAAACGATTAAGATAGGCGGGGTGGAAATTGAAGTGCGGTTTAAAGACATCAAAAACCTGCATTTGAGCGTGCACCCACCCTTAGGCAAGGTGACTATTTCATCGCCCATCGGTTACAGCTTAGAAAAGCTACGGATATACGCCGCCACTAAGCTGGGGTGGATAAAAAAGGAACAGCACAAATTCCACACTCAGGAACGGGAGCCCATCCGTGACTATACTACGCAAGAAAGCCATTTCTTCCTCGGCACTCGCTACCTGCTCCGCATGGAGAAAGCCACGAAGAACACTGTGGAAGTGAAAGGGAGGAAAATTTTGATCCGCTCGACCGATCCCAGCGATAAAGTTCTTTCAGAAATGCTGCTATACCGGTTTTATCGCAAGGAGCTACGGCAGCTCCTAATCAGCATGATCGCTGAGAAATCAAAAGCTATGGACGTACCAGCCCCCCCGTTTAGGATACGCCGCATGAAAACAAAATGGGGAAGTTGTGCTGTAGATAAAAGCCGCGTTTGGTTCAATATCGAGCTAGCCAAAAAACCACTGGACTGTATTGAATATGTTGTTGTGCACGAACTTGTCCATTTACTCGAACGCCACCACAACAAACGCTTCATCCTACTCATGGACAAACACTTACCATCTTGGCGTACTCAAAAGAAATTATTGAACGAGTTGCCGTTATTGCACGCTAAAGATTAATATAGGGTCTGCTGATAAATTATAACATTTTGATTATTAAATAAATG
>NZ_JAMXAY010000098.1 GCF_025460835.1 Parapedobacter soli
CATCGAGTTGAAAATGTATTGCGTGAACTGGATGTTCTGCTGGGCTACTCCTTCCTTTACTATGGCAAGAAGTGCCAGCACTGTCATTAATTTTATCTGGCTTTTCATTTACAGACGTTTTATCAATACCCAACCTTTATGCACTTCCCTTGAGTTACCCACGTGGGTAGTTATCAAGTAGTAGTAAGTGCCTTCCGTGAGGCCTTGTCCATTCCAATTGTTCCGGTAGTTATCATTGCGGTACACCTCGTTACCCCAACGGTTCACCACCGTAATCTCCACGCGATCAAACCCTTCGATACCGATGATCTCAAAGTTATCGTTTTTGCCGTCACCGTTCGGTGTGAACACGTTCGGTATTTTAAGCGGGTTCACTACAACTACCGTTACCGTTGCTATCGAACAATTATCGGGGTTCAGCTTTTCGCAGATTTGATACTCCAGCGTGTATGTACCGCCCCGTGTACCGGGTACCACATCGACAGAGCCTCCCGGATCGAGCCTTAAAGCCGGATCGCCGTTTACCAATGTAAGCGTCACTTCGTCGGGCACCACCGGCGCCCCGCTGAGTTGATCGTTGTCAAACACATTGATTACATCCGATGTTCCGTCATATCCGTTCACACCGGTCACCCGATCTTCAACCGCCAATATTTCGGACGGTGCAACCACCACGGTTACAGTAGCCACCTCACAGTTATTCGGATTAACGATATCGCATACTTGATAGTCAAACGTATATGTGCCAGCCGGCGTATTCGGCAATACGGTCACCGTTCCATCCTCTTCCAACACCAACGGTGAAGGACCATCTGATGGCATCCTTGTGAGAGTCACCTCTTCGGGTACGATCGGCTCGCCGTTTACTTTATCATTGGTGAAGACATTACCCGTAGCGCCTCCGGTCCTGCCGTTCACAGGGCCGAAATCATCGTCTTCTATTTCGATTTCGTTGTAATACGCCTCCACTTCGGCGGTTGCGGTGTGCGTTACTTCTTCGCCACCGGGCCCTTGGGCTGTCACTGTCGCCGTATTAACAACCCCGCCAGCCACCAAATCGGCAGCCGTTGTGACATAAATTGTCTGGAATGTGTGTGCTTGGGCCGCGCCGGGTCTCACTCGTGCAATTTTCTGCACAAAGCCGGTCAACGGATCGGTTATCTCCACGTTATAAAGCGTCACGTTGCCCACGTTGGTAACCTGCAACTGATAAACAATACGATCACCCACCCTTTCGACCTGCTGCCTATTGGCAACTTTGTTGATGCGTATAGCAGGTGTCTGCGCAATCGGTGTAATGGTTTTATCGCCGGGCTCCGGCGTATTCGGGTCGTCTGACAAAAACTCCGGTGTGCGGTTTCCTCCCGGTTCATCGCCCGATACGTGGGCTTGGTTGATGACCTCGCCGGCGTCCACATCAGCCTGAGTAACCACGTGGCGGGCCATTGCCGTGACCGATTCGCCCGGTTTGAGTTGGGCGACAGGCGAGCCGGAAATAATCTCAGCGTTATCATCGGTAATCACGACATTGGTCAGGGTTACGTTACCCGTGTTGGTTACGACGATGTCGAAGTATTTAATTTCGTCACCCACGTCATACGGCCCTTCACTGGTTACCCCTTTCGTCAGCGACAGCGCCGGTTTGCTATCCATGTATACCACTGTCGGATCGTTGGATTCAGGCGTACCCGGATTATCAGATGGCACCTCGGGTATCGTATTCCCGTCGGGATCATTACCCGTTACTCTTGCCTGGTTTACAACCATACCCGCATCAAT
The DNA here is from genome assembly GCF_025460835.1 of Parapedobacter soli. Lineage (GTDB taxonomy): Bacteria > Bacteroidota > Bacteroidia > Sphingobacteriales > Sphingobacteriaceae > Parapedobacter > Parapedobacter soli. The sequence goes on from NZ_JAMXAY010000098.1 coordinate 1,780, forward strand.
ATCGGCTTGGGTAATCCGATGGCGGGCAATAACTATTGCCTTGGCATTCGGCGCCAAGCGGGCCATCGGCGAACCGGATATAATTTCCGCATTATCGTCGGTAACCACCACATCCGTCAATGTCACGTTACCCGTGTTGTGGATTACAAGCTCGTAATTGATATAGGCGCCAACCACATAAGGACCTTCGCCCGTTGCACGCTTGGTCATCGACAATGCCGGGCGTTGCACCAGCTCCACTACAGTAGGATCGTTTGGCTGCGGCGTGTCGGGGTTGTCCGATGGGACTTCCGGTATAGTGTTGCCCGTCGGGTCCTCACCGGTTACCTTGGCTTGGTTCACCACAACACCTGCATCAACGTCGGCTTGTGTCACCTGATGGCGGGCGATTACCGTGGTCGAAGCATTAGGTCTCAGGCGCGCTATCGGTGAGCCCCCAACAATTTCTGCATTATCGTCAATTACTACCACGTTCGTCAGTGTCACGTTGCCCGTGTTGCGGACCGTGATTTCATAATTGATATAGTCACCGACTCCATACGGACCTTCACCTGTTGCATGTTTGGTAAGCGACAATGCTGGCTTCTGTGCGAGCTCAACCACCGTCGGATCGTTCGGCTGCGGTGTATCGGGGTTGTCAGAAGGCACTTCCGGTATCGGGTTACCGTCTGGATCGTCGCCTGTTACCTTGGCTTGGTTAACCACCGTGCCCGCGTCGATGTCAGACTGCGTCACCTGGTGGCGGGCGATGACCGTGGCGCTTGCTCCTGGCAATAGCTTAGCAATCGGCGAGCCGGATACGATCTCCGCATTGTCGTCGGTGACCGTTACATCAGTCAAGGTCACGTTGCCCGTGTTGGTAACGATGATTTCAAAGTTGATGTATTGGCCGACTGTGTATGGGCCTTCTCCGGCTAAGCGCTTGGTCAGCGATAAGCCCGGCTTTTGCGTCAACTCCACCACCGTCGGGTCGTTCGGCTGCGGCGTATCCGGGTTGTCCGAGGGCACTTCCGGTATCGGGTTACCATCAGGATCGTCGCCTGTTACCTTGGCCTGGTTCACCACCGTGCCCGCGTCGATGTCAGACTGCGTCACTTGATGGCGTGCAGTAACCGTGGCGCTTGCTCCTGGCAATAGCTTAGCAATCGGCGTACCTGCTGTAATCTCCGCGTTGTCATCCGTTACCGTTACCTCCGTCAACGTCACGTTGCCCGTGTTGGTAACGATGATTTCAAAATGGAGATACTGGCCTAACGTGTAAGGCCCTTCGCNCGCTTGGTTAACCACCGTGCCCGCATCGATGTCCGACTGCGTCACTTGATGGCGTGCAGTAACCGTGGCGCTTGCTCCTGGCAATAGCTTAGCAATCGGCGTACCTGCTGTAATCTCCGCGTTGTCATCCGTTACCGTTACCTCCGTCAACGTCACGTTGCCCGTGTTGGTAACGATGATTTCAAAATGGAGATACTGGCCTAACGTGTAAGGCCCTTCGCCCATCGCGCGCTTACTGAGCGATAAACCCGGCTTCTGCGTCAACTCCACCACCGTCGGGTCGTTCGGCTGCGGCGTATCCGGGTTGTCCGAGGGCACTTCCGGTATCGGGTTACCGTCTGGATCGTCGCCTGTTACCTTCGCTTGGTTAACCACCGTGCCCGCATCGATGTCCGACTGCGTCACTTGATGGCGTGCAGTAACCGTGGCGCTTGCTCCTGGCAATAGCTTAGCAATCGGCGTACCTGCTGTAATCTCCGCGTTGTCATCCGTTACCGTTACCTCCGTCAACGTCACGTTGCCCGTGTTGGTAACGATGATTTCAAAATGGAGATACTGGCCTAACGTGTAAGGCCCTTCGCCCATCGCGCGCTTACTGAGCGATAAACCCGGCTTCTGCGTCAACTCCACCACCGTCGGGTCGTTCGGCTGCGGCGTATCCGGGTTGTCCGAGGGCACTTCCGGTATCGGGTTACCATCAGGATCGTCGCCTGTTACCTTGGCCTGGTTCACCACCGTGCCCGCGTCGATGTCAGACTGCGTCACTTGATGGCGTGCAGTAACCGTGGCGCTTGCTCCTGGCAATAGCTTAGCAATCGGCGTACCTGCTGTAATCTCCGCGTTGTCATCCGTTACCGTTACCTCCGTCAACGTCACGTTGCCCGTGTTGGTAACGATGATTTCAAAATTGATGTATTGGCCGACTATGTATGGGCCTTCTCCGGTTAAGCGCTTGGTCAGCGATAGACCCGGCTTTTGCGTCAACTCCACCACCGTCGGGTCGTTCGGCTGCGGCGTATCCGGGTTGTTCGAGGGCACTTCCGGTATCGGGTTACCCTCAGGGTCATTGCCCGTTACCTTGGCTTGATTCACCACAACACCCGCGTCCATGTCCTGCTGCGTCACCTGGTGGCGTGCGATGACCGTGGCCACGCCATTCGGGACTAGGCTCGCTATTGGCGAGCCGGATACGATTTCCGCATTGTCGTCGGTGACCGTTACATCCGTCAACGTCACGTTGCCCACGTTACGGACGATGATCTCAAAATCAATGTAATCGCCGACTGCATAAGGCCCCTCGTCAGTCGCCCGTTTCGTGAGCGACAAAGCGGGCTTCTGCACTAGCTCGACTACTGTCGGGTCGTTCGGCTGCGGCGTATCCGGGTTGTCCGAGGGCACTTCCGGTATCGGGTTACCCTCAGGGTCATTGCCCGTTACCTTCGCTTGGTTAACCACCGTGCCCGCGTCCATGTCCGACTGCGTCACTTGATGGCGGGCAACGACCGTAGCCACGCCATTCGGGACTAGGCTCGCTATTGGCGAGCCGGATACGATCTCCGCATTGTCGTCGGTGACCGTTACATCCGTCAACGTCACGTTGCCCACGTTACGGACGATGATCTCAAAATCAATGTAATCGCCGACTGCATAAGGTGCTTCGCTAGTAATGCGCTTCAACAAGGAGAGCGCCGGATTTGCCGGAACCTCTACTTCCGTGGGCGTGCCGGGCGTATCGGCCGGGTCAAGGGGCTCAGATGGGTTGTTTGGGTCGCCCGGAACGGATTCCACGGGCGGAATCGACTCGGTGCTACTAGGGGGCGTACCTGAGGCTTCCGCAATGTTCTCAACCATGCCCAGATTCTTCTCTATCTGCGTTACCGTATAGCTCGCCGTACCCGTTGTGCTCATGCCAGGGGTAAGCGTAGTTGTAGCCAAGGTTATCGCATCGGCTATCTTCGGGTCGTTCACCTCGACGTTGTCGATCGTGACATTACCCGTATTGGTTATTGTAAACGTGTATTCAACTGTGTGGCCATCAGCAGACAGTATGCCGGTTTTTACCAGCGAAAGCGATGGGTTGGCTGGAACGTCAACCTCCGTGGGTATACCCGGGTCGCCAGGCGTGCCCGGGTTGTCCGGATCAGGAGTCGACGGAACAGGCGCGATCGGCTGGCCGGGCTCATCCGGATCGGCAGGATCGAACGGAGGCGTGCCCGTCACCGTCGCAGCGTTCTCTACCACGCCCGCATCTTTCTCAGGTTGCGTGATCGTGTACGTGGCATGCAGCTCCACAGACTCGCCCGGAGCCAATACGCCTTCACTCGAAGGCCAGGTACCGGTACTGTTATCAACGGTGCCGCCGGGAAGCTTAACGTCACTTGCCTCGATATCCGTCAGCGTCACGTTGCCCGTGTTGGTCACCGTGAACGTATACTCGATGGTGTTGCCGTCGGCAGACAGTACACCCGTCTTGGCAAAGGATAGCGATGGATTCGCTGGAACGTCAACCTCCGTGGGTATACCCGGGTCGCCAGGCGTGCCCGGGTTGTCCGGATCAGGAGTCGACGGAACAGGCGCGATCGGCTGGCCGGGCTCATCCGGATCGGCAGGGTCAAACGGTGGTGTGCCCGTCACCGTGGCAGCGTTCTCTACCACGCCCGCATCTTTCTCAGGCTGCGTGATCGTGTACGTGGCATGCAGCTCCACAGACTCGCCCGGAGCCAATACGCCTTCGGCCACAGGCCAGGTACCGGTACTGTTATCGACGGTACCGCCGGGAAGCTTAACGTCGCTTGCCTCGATATCCGTCAGCGTCACATTGCCCGTATTGGTCACCGTGAACGTATACTCGATCGTGTTGCCGTCGGCAGACAGTACACCCGTCTTGGCAAAGGATAGCGATGGATTCGCTGGAACGTCAACCTCCGTGGGTATACCCGGGTCGCCAGGCGTGCCCGGGTTGTCCGGATCAGGAGTCGACGGAACAGGCGCGATCGGCTGGCCGGGTTCATCCGGATCGGCAGGATCGAACGGTGGTGTGCCCGTAACCGTGGCAGCGTTCTCTACCACGCCCGCATCTTTCTCAGGCTGCGTGATC
>NZ_JAMXAY010000099.1 GCF_025460835.1 Parapedobacter soli
TTATTTTGCTGTAAATCAGAAATTTGTCCCATTTTTTAACGGAGTATTGGCATAAAAACAGTGAGTAATTCAGTGAGTCAATTCCAAACCTACCGCTACTCACTGAAAGAGCATTAAGTTGCTGAACGACAACCTATTAAGTAACTGAACATCTTAACTACCATAGGCTGCAAGGCTAATTTGCACCACTTAAATTTTGCCTTTCAGTGGCGGTGCAGAGCTCGTCCCGAAGCTCGGGACTTGGTTTTGTTTCACTTAAATGATGTTTATCATGAGTACAAATTATTCCTTGCTCTTCTACTTGGAGAAACCAAAAAACTATTTGGAAATCATCGGACGCTATGCAGATTATCCCCCATGCGTGGCAAAGGGGCTGGTACTTCCGGTGTTGAGCAACCAAAAGATGAACAGCTACCTGAAAGAGATTGCCGACCTGTGCGGCATCACCAAAAAGCTGACATTCCACATGGCACGGCACACATTCGCCACAACGGTGACGCTGGCCAACAACGTGCCGATAGAAACTGTCTCAAAAATGCTGGGGCATACCGATATCAAGACCACCCAACACTATGCCAAGCTGCTGGACACGCGGATCGGCAGCGACATGGAGGCCTTACAGAAACGGCTTGCCAGAATGCGACCGAAAATTATTCATATTTTTACCTGTGTACAACCAAGCAAAACAATGAAGCAAAAAGACGATTACTTATGGAAAGGGATTTTGGAAGACGTTTTTGACGATTTCCTTCGCTTCCTCCATCCTGATGCAGACAAAGTCTTCGATTTAAGCCGAGGCATCACATTCCTTGATAAGGAGTTGGAGCAGTTGTTCCCACCGGAAGATGATGAGTTTGCCCCCAAAGTGGTCGACAAACTGGCGCAGGTCTATACCCATGACGGCATTGAGGAATGGATTTTAATCCATGTGGAAGTTCAGGGCACTTACCGCAGGGATTTTTCCTTGCGGATGTTCACCTATTATTACCGGATACTTGATAAATACCATAAGCGCATTTCTGCATATGCCATCCTGACGGAGGCGAGCAAAAAACCGAGACCGAATACCTATGAGGAAGAGTTTATGGGTACAGGCATCTCGTATAGGTTTAATATGTACAAAATTGCCGAACAGGATACCAATCGTCTTTTGGCATCCGACAATCCTTTTGCTCTGGTCGTCCTAACGGCCAAGGCGGCATTTGTCGGCAAAAACCTGAATGACAAAGACGAAAGCGACAAGGCCTTGTTACAGACAAAAATACAGTTGGCGCGTGAATTGCTGGAAAGGAATATGAGCAAGGAAAAAATCAGGGGACTGATGAATTTCTTACGCTACTATGTGCGTTTTGATAACTCGGAAGTAAACATTATCTTTGAACAAGAAGTCGAAAAATTGACAGAAAGGAGTGACACAATGGGTATTGAACAGTTACTATTGGATAGAGAAAAGAAGAAAGGCAAGCGCGAAAGTTTAATCTCCGTTGCCCGCGAAATGAAAAAGGACGGCATTCCCGTTGAACAGATTGCCAAATTCACCAAGCTATCCGTAAAGGAAATCGAAAAGCTTTAGCAGAACTCTCATTATATAGAGCAAGCCATCCCCGAAACGGATGGTTTTTTTTGTTTCCCCCTAACCCTTGTACGCACCAAAGCATTTCACATGTTGCATGATTTGCTTTTCAATGGCCATGTGGATTATTCATGTGGTCTGTTTTCAGCGGCAGCATGAATAATTTCACCGCTTAGGCCACCGGAACGCAAAGCGGGGGAATCGGGTCAAGGGCGCCGGAGGGCAAAGGCCTGCGGGGGGACATTTATATACCCTTGACCTTTCCCAATCCGGCACATACCAGCATTTCTCAGACCTACTCCACCTACCATTCAGCGATTTGACCAAATCAATCTCTGCCCGGTCGTATTTGAAATCCATCCAAATGACTGCGGCATCCTTGTGCCTGCCTTCCTGAAAATCAAAACCAGAAAAACTAATACCTTCCATACTGCGTATTTTGTATTATCTACCAAAGTAAATCTAATAAGGTTATACAAAATACGCAATAGATAAAATCTGACAACACCAAATCAAGTCACTTAAAAACAACTATTTAGGGGTTAATAGAATGGCACTTGACACCCTTGCATATAGAAGATTATTGCGTATATTTGAGAGTTAGCGGTCACCCTATGAACGACCGTGCAAACAATAAACAGATAGACAAATGAACGGACAATCCAACGCTTCGACAAAATCAAAAGAGGTGCAACCAACCGCACCAAGCCAACGCATTTACAGCACATTTGCTTTTGCCCCAACCGCACCGAAAAATAGAAGGCCGAAATGACATTAAGAGAAACGTTTTCAAAATACACGCTGACATCAGGACAAAGTTCTCTTATTGACGAATTAGAAAAGTTCCTTTCCGACCAGACACCTTGCTTTTTGTTGAAAGGTTACGCAGGGACAGGAAAAACGTTTTTAATGAAAGGACTTACAGACTTTCTTTTGCAAAGCAAAAGAAACTTTGTTATTGCTGCACCGACAGGACGAGCAGCAAAAGTTATTTCACAAAAAACAAAACACAAGGCTTGCACTATCCACAAGACAATTTATTCAAGCAAAGAACTCAAAGAGTTTAAAACCAAAGACGAAGACGGAACAGAAACTTTCAAATTTTACTTTGAAGTTAGAATAAGTGAAGACCCGACAAATACAGTTTACATCATTGACGAAGCCTCAATGATTTCAAATGTTTATTCGGAAAGCGAATTTTTTAGATTTGGTTCGGGCTTTTTGCTTAAAGACTTAATTCGTTACATCAACTTTGACAACAACGACCACAGCAAAAAAATAATTTTCATTGGCGACAACGCACAGTTGCCACCTGTAAATATGAATTTTTCGCCAGCACTTGACGGAAGATACTTGCAAGAAAATTGCGGACTTGTTTCAAACGAATTTGAATTGACCGAAGTTGTAAGACAAAAAGCAAACAGCGGAATACTTCACAACGCAACAAAAATTCGTCAATCTTTAAAAGAAAACATTTTCAATAAACTTGACATTGAAACAGATTTTAAGGACATCAACAAAACAAAATATGAAGAATTGTTGCCCAAATATTTGCAAGCCTGCAACAACACAATAGACGAAGAAACGATAATTATTGCTTATTCAAATTCAGCCGTAAAAGGCTACAACGACTTTGTGAGAAATCATTTTTTTCCAAATCANAAGAATTGTTGCCCAAATATTTGCAAGCCTGCAACAACACAATAGACGAAGAAACGATAATTATTGCTTATTCAAATTCAGCCGTAAAAGGCTACAACGACTTTGTGAGAAATCATTTTTTTCCAAATCAAAAAACAATCACAGTTGGCGACAAAGTAATTTTATTGAGCAATAACTACAATTATCCGCAAATGGAATTGCTAAATGGTGACATTGGTTTTGTTATAGAAGTTTCGCAAACAACCGAAAGCAGAACAATTCCACTAAAACGAAAAAACAGCAAAAACATAGTTGAGGAAATAAATATTCCGCTAACTTTTCGGAATGTTACAATTACTTTCACAGACGAAAATTTTAAGAAACACGATATAGAATGTAAAATAATTGAGAACTTACTATACTCACATCACCGAGATTTGAGTTCAGACGAATTGAAAGCACTTTACATTGATTTCAAAATCCGAAACAAAAATTTAAAGATCGGAACACAACCATTCAAAGACGCTTTGCGAAGCGACAAGTATTTTAATGCGTTACGCATTAAATTTGGTTACGCAATTACTTGTCATAAAGCACAAGGCGGAGAATGGGAAAATACATTTTTGAATTGCAAAACTTCAATGGGTTATTTCAATTCAAGTTATTTCCGTTGGCTTTATACAGGAATTACAAGGGCAAAAGAAAACCTGTTTACGCTTGACGAACCGCATTTTACTATTGGAGGACATCTTATACCGCCAAAAATAGAACACCTAAAATTAAAAGATAATATCCTTGTGTTAAATGAGGAAATATCCTGTTTAGAAATTCCATTTGACTTTTCTAATGAAGTGTCTTTTACAAAGCATATTTTTCTTGCAATAAATGAATACTTGAAAGACGAAAATATCTCAATCAGCAGTATTAAACACGATAGTTTCAAAGAACATTATACTCTTTCACAAGGAAATGAATCAGCAAAGCTTATAATTCATTATACAAAAAAGAATGTAGTATCAAGTATTCAATCTATAACAAAAAACCTTTTTACGGAAAAAGTCTATTCTATTTTAAAACAGATAGAAAACAAAACGATTGTAATAGCTAATGAAGAAATTGAATTATCTGAAACGGAATTTGAATTTGATAAACCTTTTCTGCAAGAATTTTATGAAAATATAAAAAAGAAATTTGAACCGTCCGATATTCGGATAACTGAAATTAAACACCCTGATTATCACGAAATTTATACTTTTCAAAAAGGTGGATTTACAGCAACATATAAATTTTGGTATAAAAAAAATGGAGTTTTCGGAAAAGTTGAAGTTATTCCACCAATAACTGGTTTAACAGATGAAATTAATGGACTTCTTTAATTCAATGAATAAATGAGTACAAAAAAAGTATATGAACTTAGAAGAGAAGGCAAAAAAGAAGAAGCCTATAATTATGCTTTGAATTTGTACCAACAGGATTCAAGTGATGATGATATAAAAAAAGCATTGTCTTGGACATTGATTGATAAAATAAAACTGTTCATTGAATCAGGTAATATTCAGCAAGCTAATACTTTTCTTTTACAACTATATCAACTTAGCTTTGAATATATTGACGATTTTGTCGAATCAATAAAAACGCAAATAATCTCATTGATATATAGAATTTTCCCACAAGTTCGTGAGGCAAGTGATTTGAGTAAATCGGGACAACATTCACAAGCATTAAACATTATGCAGTCAATGATTGCTACTAATCAATTGTCTGAACTACATCACGAATCTTATGGTTGGATAATTTACAGATACATAAAAGCAGAAGAATGCAATCTTTCATCGGTTGAAGTGAGGACGTTTTTTAGAGATTATATGAACTTAAAAAATGAAAGACCGTCAATGCTTCATTCTATGATTTTAAATTTTGCTTTAAACTATTCTAAAACACACAGTGATTTTAAGTTTTACAACTTTTTCCTATTGTGGAATCCTGAATATTTAAGAAAAGGAGATTGGGAAGAAACAACTAACGGAGAAAATACATATAAGCCATTAGCAATAAAAGCACTTAAAAAGGCTTTTACAGTTCTGAAAACTCAAACTTCTGAACAAGATTTGTCTTGGCTAATCAAACCGTATGAAACTGCAATCGAATTGTTTCCCGATGATGAGTGGTTGTTGAGAGAAAAAGCATTGCTACATTTCAAAAACAACGAATTAGAATTAGCAATCAAAATATACAAACAGCTTGTTTTAGAACTTGCAAATAAACATTACGTTTGGAAAGAGTTTTCAGATTGTATCATTTCCAATAATTCTTTAAAAATAGGAATGTTGTCAAAAGCATTGAGTTTAGAAAAAAATGAAGATTTTTTAGGCGATATTCATTTAGATTTAGCAAAAGCGTTAATTGACGAAAATCTTTTAGAAAATGCACTTGTAGAACTTGAAGCATACAAGAAACATAGAGAAATAAAAGGTTGGAAATTGTCATCGCTTTTTGACGAATTACACAAAAAAGCAAGTTTAGTTAAACAAAGTTTAAAAGACAATCGGGAACTATACAAAAAATACATTCCTTTTGCTGAAAATTTCGCTTATGCTGATTTTGATTGGACAGAACTTGTCTTGGTTGATAAATGGAAAGATGATAAAGGAAAAGACCGCCTAACTTTTACAGACGGAAAAACAATAGAGTTTGCAATCGGCAAAAATCGTTTTGAAGTCTTGAAACAATCAGAATTAGGACAAATTTTAAAGTTCAAACTTCACAAACAGGAAATTAAAAAGGAAGTTGAAAACAGATTTTCATGGTTTGGGAAAAACGTCATTACAGAATACAAACATATTCTATAATTCCCCCCAATCGTTGGACAGATTTTTCATAAACTAAGT